>JBGURX010000046.1:0-90790 GCA_045132235.1 Bacteroidales bacterium | reverse complement strand
GCTTAATTGTCATTTTCAGTTTTCAGTTCTCAATTTTCACCTTTCAATTCTCACCTTCCCCTACGACTTCGGAATGATCAGCTTGGCGAATTTCAGCAGCAAAACTTTTTCTCCCAGCGTGTCGAATGCCACGATGGCCTTCTGGTCGGCAGCCGGACCCTCGATGCGGGCTATCGTGCCATAACCGAATTTGAGATGGTAGATGCGCTGCCCCGGTTTCAGCTCCGATGCCTTGGCCAGTCTGCCGAACGCCGAAACATCGAAGTCGGTTTTGGCCTTGGCAGGTGCCTCTTTTTTCACGAAGGTCCGCCCCGACCAGCTGCTGGTAGTGCTTTTCTCTTTCTTGGCAAACGTGCCCCGTCCCACGGAGGCCTTCTCAATGGTTTTCATGCACGCCCGCGGCAGCTCGTCCAAGAAACGGCTCGGCTCGCAGAACTGCAGGCTGCCGAAACGATACCGTGTGTTGGCATACGTTACGGTCAGCGATTTCTTGGCTCTCGTGATGGCCACATAGAACAGGCGCCGCTCTTCCTCTATCTCTTTGCGCGAACCGATGGAGAGGGAGGAGGGGAACAGATTCTCCTCCAAACCTGTAACATACACATAGTCAAACTCCAAACCCTTGGCCGCGTGGATGGTCATCAGCTTGATCTTGTGGGAGTCGTCCTCCTCTTTCTGGTCGGCATCGGTCAGCAGTGCCACACTCTCCAAAAAACGGTCGAGGGTGGGCTTGAAGTCGGTAATCATCTCGCCAGTCTCTTCGTTGAAGGTGGTCTCTTCAGCATTCTCCGAGAAATCCTTCATAGCATCCAGCAACTCTTCTACGTTGTCGGAACGGTCTTTCTCCGACGGGTCGGCTTTCAGTGCAGCTACAATGCCCGAGGCAAAAGCAATGTGCTTGCCCACTTCGTAGGCGTCTTTCGTCTGCAGCATGGCCGTGAAGCTCTTGATTTTCGCCACGAACTCCATGAATTTCTCTCTGGTGGAGTTGTTGACCTGCACTTCGTAAAAATGAGGGTTTTCAATGACATCCCACATGCGCACGCCCTGCTCGTTGGCGCACACCAGCGCGCGCTCCACACTCGTTTCGCCGATGCCGCGCAGCGGGTAGTTGATGACCCGCCGCAACGCTTCTTCATCATAATGGTTGACGGCCAACCTGCAGTAGGCAAGAACGTCCTTGATCTCTTTTCTGGCATAGAAAGAGGTCCCGCCATAGATGCGGTAGGGGATGTGCTTGCGGATGAGGCACTCCTCCAGCGCACGCGACTGCATGTTGGTGCGGTACAGGATGGCGATGTCGTTGTAATCCACATGGTAGGTTCGCTCCACCTCGAAGATGGAGTCGCACACCAGCATGGCCTCGTCGTTCTCGTTGGAGGCCGACAGCACGTTGATGGGCGCGCCCTCCTCATTTTCGGTCCATACCGTCTTGGGAATCTGCTTGTTGTTGTTTTTAATGACGGCGTTGGCGGCATTCACAATGTTCTGGGTGGAACGGTAGTTCTGCTCCAGCTTCACGATGCGGGCCTCTTTGTAGTCGCGTTTGAAGTTGAGGATGTTGTTGATGTCGGCGCCGCGGAAGCCGTAGATGCTCTGTGCGTCGTCGCCCACCACGCAGATGTTGTGGTGCGCTGCGGCAATCTTCTTGATGATCATGTACTGGGCGAAGTTCGTGTCCTGATACTCGTCCACCAGCACATACTGGAAGCGGTTCTGGTACTTGAAGAGCATGTCGGGGAAGTCGCGCAACAGCACGTTCATGTAGTAGAGAATGTCGTCGAAATCCATGGCGTTGGAGCTGTGCAGGCGAGTGTTGTAGCGGGTGAAAATCTCTGAAATCAACGGCTTGCCGCACTCTTTGTCGTACATTTTCGCATCGGCGTTCTGGGCGTAGTCTTCTGCCGACATCAGGCTCGACTTGGCAGCGGAGATGCGGTTGAGGATGAAGTTGACGACATACACTTTCGGGTCGAGGTTCATCTCTTTGACGATGTTGCGCAGCAGGGCCTTGGAGTCGTCGGTGTCATAGACGGTGAGGGCGTTGGAGAAGCCGATTTTGTCGGCTTCGGTGCGCAGAATTCTGAGAAACACAGAGTGGAAGGTGCCCATCTGCACGGCCTTGGCGCGTTTGTCGCCGATGAGCTTGAGAATTCGGTCGGTCATCTCGCGGGCGGCCTTGTTGGTGAAGGTGAGGGCGAGGATGCGCCATGGGGCGATGCCCTGCTCCAGCATGTAGGCGATGCGGTAGGTCAGCACGCGGGTCTTGCCCGAGCCTGCACCGGCAATAACCATCACCGGACCTTCGATGGCGCAGACGGCTTCGCGCTGTGAATCATTGAGTTGTGAAAGAATTTCGCTTGTATTCTGGCTCATGTTAGTCTTTTTTGGAGATGATGTATGGATTATTTTTTGTAGTCGTTGAGCAATTGAATGTCGCAAAGGATAGCTGAAGGCTGGGTGGCGATAAATGCCTCGGGGTCCACTTTCAGGTTGGTGCTCGACAGGTCGGATGAGAACTCATGGTTGCCATCGGTAATGGAGATGATGAGCTTCTTGCTGCCCGCATCACGGCCTTCCTTTTTGCACTTTTCATTCGCCCGCTCCACCCAGTCGCGGATGAGTTCCGCGGTGTTGGCGGTGGCATCGTAGATGTTCATCCTGATTTTCACCGCATTGACGATTTTGCTGTAGGCATCGCGAAGGTAGATGACGGAGGTGGGCGAAAGCATGAAGTTCTTTTTGGAGACATCTTTTTCAAACCCTCTCTCCTTGATGACGGCGGTGAAAAGGAGGAACTGCCCTGCCTCGAAGAGATGCTTGTAGCGGGCATAATCCTCACCAAAGAGCATCCACTCGTAGCTGTCCTGATAGTCTTCCAGCGTGATGATGCCGTAGGGATTCCCATTTTTGCCGATTCGGTGCTGCGCGGCGGTGACGATGGCTGCGAACACGAGCCGGCGGCCCGACAGGCGATACCACGATTCTTTGTCTTTGGAGAATGTGGAAAGATCTGTGTTGCAGCACGATTCGATGATGGGTTTGAAATGGTCGAGGGGATGTCCGGAAATGTAGAAGCCGGCAATCTCGCGCTCGTGGCGCAACTGCTCGAAGGAGCTCCACGGCTCGCATTCGGGGATGGGCGGCAGCGCCCCGCTGTCTTCTTCGTTCGTTACCATGTCGAAAAGTGATGCCTGCGCCTGCTGCGCCGGGTCCTGCTGCTTCGCCCCGTAAGCCATCAGCTTTTCTACAAAGGTCTTCTTGTCCTTGCCTTCATGGAAGAACTGTGCGCGGTGGATGTTGCCGAAGCTGTCGAAGCAGCCCACCGCCGCCATGTTCTCGATGATGCGGCGGTTGCATGAGCGCAGGTTGATGCGGCTGATGAAGTCGAAAATGTCCTTGAAGGGACCATGTGCATTACGCTCGGCGATGATGTCGGCCACCGCATTGGTGCCCACGCCCTTCAGCGCCGCCAACGCAAAACGGATAGCCCCGTCCTTGTTGACGGTGAACTCCACCTCCGACTCGTTGATGTCGGGTGGCAGCACGGGAATGCCCTGCTTCTCGGCTTCGTCAATCAGCTCGGTCACCTTCTTCAAGTCTGTGATTTCCAGCGTCATGTTCGCCGCGAGGAACTCAGCCATGTGGTTGGCCTTCAGCCATGCCGTCTGGTACGACACGAAAGCGTAGCAGGTGGCGTGCGACTTGTTGAAGGCATAGGAGGCGAATTTCTCCCACTCTTTCCAAATCTTTTCAAGGTCGCTCTTGTTATAGTCATTTTGCGTGCCTCCATAATAGAACTTGCTCTGGAGGTCGTTCATCAGGTCTATCTTCTTTTTACCCATTGCTTTACGCAATGTATCGGCCTGACCTCTCGTAAATCCGGCCAGCAGTCGCGACAGCAGCATCACCTGTTCCTGATACACGGTGATGCCGTAGGTTTCGTCGAGAATCTGTCCCATCTCTGGGATAGGATAGGTGATCTCCTCGCGGCCGTGCTTGCGGGCGATGAACGACGGGATGTTGTCCATCGGGCCGGG
This sequence comes from Bacteroidales bacterium, assembly GCA_045132235.1. GTDB lineage: Bacteria > Bacteroidota > Bacteroidia > Bacteroidales > WCHB1-69 > UBA1756. The sequence goes on along the minus strand of JBGURX010000046.1, from coordinate 86,750 downwards.
ACGGTACAGCGACACCATGGCGATGATATCCTCGAAACAGTCGGGTTTCAGCTCGCGCAGGTATTTGCGCATTCCGGCACTTTCAAACTGGAAGATGGCGGTGGTGTCGCCCTTCTGGAACAGCTTGTAGGTGGCCGGATCGTCCAACGGGATGTCGTCAATCTCAATATCCAACCCCTTGCTCTTTTTGATATTGTTAAGACTTTGGGTGATGATGTCCAGCGTCTTTAAGCCGAGGAAGTCCATCTTCAGCAGACCGGCCTCTTCCACCAGCGAGCCTTCGTACTGCACCACCATGGTCTCTGAGTTCTTGGAGGTGGCCAGCGGGATGCAGTCGAACAGGCTGTCGCGCCCGATGATGACGCCGCAGGCGTGTACGCCCGTGCCGCGCAGCGTGCCGTCTAACTTCAGCGCGAATTCCAACGTCTTCTTTACCAGCGGACTGCCGTTCTCCAGCTCGTTCTTTAACTCAGGTGTTGCTTCGATGGCTTTCTCCAGCGTCTTGGCGTCGTCGGGCACCATCTTCGACAGGCGGTCGCTCTCCGACAGCGGCAGCATCAACGCGCGGGCACAGTCCTTGATGGCCGTCTTGCCCTTCATCTCCATCAACGTCACAATTACGGCCACCTTCTCCTTGCCGTATTTTTCGCTTACATACTGGATGGTCTTCTCGCGGCCGCTGCCGTCCATGTCGATATCCATATCCGGCAGTGAGATACGGTCGGGATTCAGGAATCGCTCAAACAGCAGGTCGTATTTGATGGGGTCGATGTTGGTGATGTGCAGACAGTAGGCGATGGCCGAACCTGCCGCCGAGCCACGTCCCGGACCGAAGCGGATGCCGTTTTTCTTGCCCGCCTCGATGAAGTCCAGCACGATGAGGAAGTAGCCGGGATAGCCCATCTTTCCCACCGTCTCCAACTCAAACAGCAGCCGGTTCTTGATTTCCTCCCCGTAGTCGCCCCACCGTTTGTGCGCGCCCACCCACGTAAGGTAGCCCAAGTAGTCGAACTCGTCGGTGAACTGCAGGTTCTGCACCTCTTTCAGCGGTTTGGCAAAATCCTCGAAGTAAAGCGGATAGTCGTCGTTCTTGCGGAACTCTTCCGGCACCACGAAGCGGGGCAGTGTGGGCGGGTGCTGCAGCGAAATCACCTGCACTTTGTCTGACACATGCTGGGTGTTGTCCAGCACCTCCGGATGGTCGGCAAACAGCTCCTCCATCTCGGCCGTCGTGCGGAAAAACTCCTCTCCCGAATAGGCCATTCCCTTGTCCTCATCCTGTCCCACCGTGCCTGTCGCCGTATATTCTTTTCTGGTATTGATGCAAATTAACATCTTGTGCGCCTCGAAATCCTCGCGGTTTACAAAATGCACATCGTTGGTGGCGATGCAGCGCACATGATGCTTTTCGGCCAGCTGCAGCAGCGCTGCGTTCACCATCGTCTGCTCTTTGTGACCATTGCGCTGAAGCTCAATATAATAGTCGTCGCCATAAATGTCTTTGAACTCCTCCACGACCTTGTCAGCGCGCTCCAAATTGAACTGTACGGGGATGTTGCCGTCGTGCAGCGACGGGTTGTCGGCCATGATGACTTGCGGCAGCTCGCCACCCAGGCAGGCGGAGCAGGCAATGATGCCCTCCGAAAATTGGCGCATGATCTCTTTGTCCACACGCGGCGTGTAGTACTCGCCCTCTATCCAGCCCAGCGACACAAGGTGGCTCAGATTACGGTAGCCCACCATGTTTTTGGCCAAAAGGACAAGATGGTGGCCGCTGCGGTCCGACTTCACATCCTTTCGTTTGGAAAAACGGCTGCAGTTGCGGGCCACATACACCTCGCAGCCGATGATGGCTTTGAAGGGATCATCCTTATGCTCTTTGTTGAATTTCTCCACCTCCTTCACAAAAGTATAGATGCCGTACATGTTGCCATGGTCGGTCACGGCCATCGAGCGCTGGCCGTCGGCGTAGGCTTTCTTGATGAGCGACGGTATGTCGGAAAGACCGTCCAAAAGTGAGTACTGGGTGTGAACGTGGAGGTGAGAGAATTGTGCCATGTTGGATGGGTTAATGGGTTAAATGAAAGAGGGTTGCAGGAAAAAAGGATAGCTCCTGCCGCTATCTTGCCGGCTATTTCTCCCCGATGATGATTTCATACAGGTGGGGATAGTCAGCTTTGATGATGTCGCCGCGTCGTTTGCTGATGCGGTTGCGCATATCGGGTGATGCAACGATTTTTTTCAGAAAATCATAACGTTCCTCTCCCAATGCCTGTTCCATCTGAGGAAAGCGCGTGGTGTCGGTCAGGTCCTGCAGACAGTTCTCGCCTTTGGTGAGGAAGTTGCGGTTGATGGCCTTGCGGAACAGCAGGTTGGCATGCACCTGCTCCTTTACCCGCTGCTGGTTGGCATCGAGCAGCGACTGTTTGTCGTAGTAGCCGAGCAGCTGGTCATATTTCTGCAAGGAGTCCTCCGACCAGTCGTCGGTGCCCAGATAGTCCTGTGTATATTTGACGGCCCACCCCACCGTGTCGTTCGGTCCCGGAAAATCGTCCGCATGCACGGGATGGTCGGGATCGTCGTGGATGACAGCCTCAGGCCGCGACTGCGTGGGCTTTGGCTGCTGGGGCATGGGGATATGTATGCTTTTGATGATGACAAAAATCAGGATACAGGCCAAGATGATGAGCAGCCCGATGAACAGGGGCTTGTAGTAGGTGAAACGCCCGCGCTTGCTGTAATGCAAAGGGATGTCGAGTTCGGACTCTTTCCCGAGTGTCCCGCTGTAGGGAGAGTAGGTGTCGGCGAAAGTGAAGGTGAATCGCGTCCCGTTGATGTCGGTGCCTTTGGGGTAGGAGATGACCTGTGTAACCTCGTTGTACTGCACGGCCGGATGGGTGCAGGAGAACTCGGTGCGTCCCGGACTCACGAACTTGCTCTTCCCGAAGGTGAACGTCACGTGGATGGTGGCGGTGTCGGATTCGGGTTCTGCATGCTTGGGCTGGTGCATGCGCTCCAGCTCACCCAGTTCGAACTCCATCTCCTGCGAGATGTCGGGCGTGGTGTCCATCTGTTCGCCGAGAATCGAGAACAAAGGATCCAACGGCTTTTCGGCCACCTCTTCAGGAACAATGAAGATGCGCTCGTACAGCGTGTAGCGGGGCAGCGAGAGCTGCTGCAGATAGGGTTCGATGCGGGCGGCGGGCACATACATCTTGGCGCATTCGCTCCGTTCGGAAGGAATCCACGAGCGGGTGTGCGTCACCTCCTGCTCCGTCAGCGCCTCGTTCAGCTGGTCCACAAACCGCCAGTCGCCGGGAATCTCCACCTGCCCGGTGCAGCCGGTGCGGTAGTCGTAGGTGGCCAGCACACGGTCCAGCGCCTCTTTGATGTGCGGGATGAGGCAGCCGCTGTTGACAAATATCGAAAAGGCGATGTAGCCCATGCCGCCGTCTTCCGACGGGTCGCGCCGCACCTGCAGGATGGACACCCACGCCCCTTCGTCGGTGAGCTCCACGCAATAGCCGGTCGCGCCGACCTTGCCGTCAGCATGCGCGCTGACGTCCGGCGTCGGGTCCTGCGTGGGCGGAACACCTGCCGCGTGCAGATGCCGGTAGCCCCCGTTATGTCCGTGTGCCAGAATACATTGACTCATCTTCCTTTGCTGATTATCGGTTTTGTAAAATCGTGCAAAGGTAATGCTATTTTCAATACAAAAGGATGATTTTTATGATTTTTTTTCAACAAAATTGCTCATCACGTTCAGCCGTCTGCCCGCAATGCTGATTCGGTAATTCCCCGCCTCCAGCATCTCGCCCTCCACTTCGCCCAACAGCCTTTGCTGTGAGCTGATTTCCACCTGTTTCGCCTGCAGCACCCGTGCCTCCGGCAGCTCCAGATGCCGCCCGGAATAGAGCTTCTTTACGTTGGCCACCACCTTCAATGGACGTATCTTGCGGATGACCGTGATGTCGAGCCACCCGTCGTGCGGATTGGCCATCGGCACCTGCCGCATCCCGTTGCCGTTGTACTGCGCATTGCCCACCGCAATGGTGAACAACTCGTCCTCCAAATCCCCGTTGTCGGTGTGGATTTTTGTCGGAATGGCTCGGTAGGTGAAAAGTACTTTGACTAATTTTATTAGATAAACTGCTGAAGGAAAGAACTTTGGCTTGCCCTTGGTGGTTTCTTGGATAACCGCCGCGTCGAAGGCGAAGCCTGCAATGTTGATGAAGTGCCGGCGGGCGACCACCTCCCCGTCATGCACTGTCTCCACAAGACCCACATCCATCGGACGGAATTTCGTGCTGAGCACAAACTCCGCGCTCTCTTCCAGCTTCGGACAGCCGGTGGTGCGGCAGAAGTCGTTGCCGGTGCCCAACGGGATGACCGCCATATACACCTCGGCAGCATCCACCCCCGAGGCGTAGATGCCGTTCACCGCCTCGTTCACGGTGCCGTCGCCGCCCGCCACCATCAGGTGGCGATGCCCCTTGCGGCACAGCCGCTCCGCCAGTTCGACACCGCTGCCCGCCCCGTCGCCAAGATGGATTCGGTAGGTGATGCCGCTGGAGCATAACTTGCTCAAGACTTTCTCCTCCAGCACATTCTGCTTGGCGTTCATCGCATTTGCATTGGCGATAACCTGCCACTCCTGTTCCTTGAAATCCAAAAGGGTCATGGGCTATTTTTTTTGTAATAAAAAAAGAGGCGGCTGCTTGCGGCAACCGCCTCGTGGGTTTTGTATTCAGTGATTATGCGTAAAGCTCTTCGAAGATCTTGCGGAGTTCGGGGCTTTCGCGGAGCTCCTGCAGGGTGAATTCGGCGTGACCTTTGGTGTAGCCGTTACCCATGATCATGTTCACGTCGCTGCCGATACCTTCAGCACCGAGGGAAGCCTTGGTGAAGCTGGTAGCCATGCTGAAGAAGTAAACGATACCGTCGTCCTTGGTGCAGAGCACTGCGGTCATCTCCTGATCCGGCACGTTCACGCAGTTGATGGTCACATCGGCCATCTTGCCGTCGGTCAGTCTCTCCACCATTTCATAAACCTGAACGGGAGTCATGCCTGCTGCGCTTTCCACCACGTCGCAGAAACCGAGGTCCTTGATGCGCTGGGTGCTCTTCGGACTGTTGGCGATACCGATGACCTTACCGGTCACACCGACGCGCTTTTTGGCTTCGTAGCAGCAGAGCATACCGCTCTTGCCACCGGCACCGAGGATGAGCACGGTCTGTCCATACTGGCACAACTTGGCGGTCTGTGCGGGAGCACCGGCCACGTCGAGTGCGCTCAGAGCGAGCTTTTCGGGCATGTCGGTCGGGATCTTGGCATAGATGCCGCTCTCGAACAGGATAGCCTTGCCCTTGATATCAACCTGGTCAACATCGGGACGGATTTCAATGATTTCGTCGATGCGGAGCGGGGTGAGGGAGAGGGAAACGAGGGTAGCGATACGGTCGCCTTCCTTCAGATCGATTTTGCCCTTCAGAGCGTCACCGATTTTCTCCACCTTGCCGAGAAGCATACCGCCGGAACCGGTACGACGGTTGCGGTGCTTGCCCTGCAACTCCACGTTGAGGAACATCTCTTTCTTCACCTCTTCCATGATCTGGGCTTCGCTTGCACCTTCTCCAGCCTGCTGTTTGGCATAGTTGTGGATGTCGGTGAAAGATGCGGAGTCGATATTCAGGGTCTGGACGTCGATGAGGATTTCGTTATCGTAAATCTCGTCCATGTTGTTGTCCAACTTGTTGGCCGGCTGCGGAAGAACGCCCTTCGGCTCAATGACACGGTGGGTGCCGTATTTGTTACCTTTTTTCTGCATAATTTTTTTATTTTTAAATGGTTAGAATTTATTTTGACTTTTGCTGAAAGCGAGTGCAAAATTACAAAATGTTTTTGATTTTGTCAAGATACCAAACTCCAAATTTTAATTTTCCACTTCACTCCCACTCGTCAATCCTCACTCTCTACCTCTCCACTTTCAATTTTCAATTTTCAGTTTTCCATTCGGAACATCCGCTCCACATTCGCCGTGGTGATGTCCGCTACCTTTGCCACGCTGCACTCGCACAGGTCAGCCACTTTTTGCGCAATAAGGGGAATGTAGGCGCTTTCGTTGCGTTCCCCGCGGTGCGGCACAGGGGCGAGGAAGGGACTGTCGGTTTCCAGTGCCAGATGCTCCACCCCCACCGCTTTCACAATCTCCTGCAACTTGCTGTTTTTGAAGGTGACCACTCCGCCGATGCCCAACAGGAAACCATGGCGCACCGCCCACTCGGCCTCCTGTATGCCTCCGGAAAAGCAGTGCAGGATGCCCGTCAGTCCGGTGCCTTCGAAGCGGCGCAGAATCTCCATCGCCTCGGCATACGCACTGCGGATGTGCAGGGAAACAGGAAGCTGATACTCCACCGCCCACTCCAACTGTTGGCTGAAAACTTTTTTCTGTATCTCTATGGTGGAGGTGTCGTGGTAAAGGTCCATGCCGATTTCGCCCACACCCACCACATTGGGATGGGTAAGGTACGGCTTCAACAGCGCCAGCTCCGCGTCGGCATCCTCCGGAATGTCGGTGGGATGCAGCCCTATCATGGCAAAAAGATGCTGCGGGTATTTTCCCACAGCATCAAAGATGTCGTTGAGGCTCTGCGATGTTACGCAGGGCAGCATGATTTTGGTGACTTGCGCCTCTATGGCGCGGCGCACTACCGGGTCGAAGTCCTCTTCGTAATACTCCCGATAGATGTGCCCGTGCGAGTCGATGAAGCGCATGACTATTGGACTCCCAGTTTGGCTTTCACTTTGTCGGTGAGGTCGTCGCTTTCGCTGTTGAACAGCTGGGTGCTCACATCGAAAACGTAGGTGTATTTGTTCTCTTTCGCCACTTCCTTGATGGCGGCGAGCACCTTGGTTCTGATGGGCTCCAGCAGTTCGTTCTGCTTGGCGGCCACCTGCGACTGTGCGTCTTCGGAAAATTTTTGAAGCCGCTGGTACATATCCTGAATCTCCTGCTGTTTCAGTTTGGCAACGGCCTCGCTGTAGGTGGCCTGCTTCGACTGGTACTCCTCGTATTTCTTCTGCAATTCGGCTTGCAAAGCCTCTCCTTCAGCAGTCAGTTCCTCACCCAGTTTCTTGACTTCGGCCTCAGCCGCTGCCCATTCCGGGGTGGCCTGCGCAACGCCGGTATAGTCCACATGACCGAACTTCGCCTGCTGGGCCATCAGATGGCTTCCTGCAGTCAACAGTAGTGCCATCAGTGCGACAAGTATGATGTTTCTTTTCATAATCAATATAATAATGTAAGAATACGAGTCCGACTATTTGATACCGAGTTTCTTTTTCACTAATGCACTTACGTCATCGCCGCCTTCCGAGTAGAGAAGGTTTTTGCTGTCGAAGATGTAGGCATAGCCGTTTTCCTTGGCCACGTCTTGGATGGCCTGGAGGATTTTGTCCTGGAAGGGAGTCATCAGCTCAATCTGGCGCTCCTGCATGATATCCTGAAGGCTCTCTTCAAAGGCACTGATGCGCTGCTGCAGGTCGGAGAGCTCTTTTTCGCGCAGCTGGCGTACAGCCGACGACATGGTGCCGGCCTCTCTGTTGAATTTCTCGTATTTGGTCTGGAATTCCGTGGCCATGGTGGTGTACTCGGCTTCGAGCTCTTTCTGGTAGTTCTCGAGTGCGGTCTGAAGCGTGTCAGCGCCGGGCATCGCAAGGAAAATGGCGTTGGCATCCACATGTCCGTATTTCTGGGCGAAAGTGGCAGATGTGCCGAAAAGAAGAACGGCCATCAGGATAAAAAAGGATTTCTTCATTTTGAAAAGTTTATAAGATTAGTTGTGATTTTTGCGGATTAGTCGTCGTCTTCGCTGCTTTCCTTCGGGGTAACGCCCAGCTTTTGCATGATCTGGTCGTTGATGTCCCACTTCGGGTCAGCATAGATGATGGTCATGGAGCCGGCCACGTCGAACACAAAGGCATAACCTTTCTCCTTGGCATACTCGTCAATGGCGGTGAAAACACGGTCTTGGATGGGGGTTACCAGCTCTTCTCTCTTCTTGGTGAGGTCGCCGTCCTTGCCGAAGCGTTTCTTCTGCAAATCCTTGGCGGCTTTTTCAGCATTGATGATGGCCTCCTCGCGCTTCTGTTTCATGTTCTCGGGGAGGGTGATGGCCTCGGTCTGGTACTTTTTGTACATGGAGTCGATCTTGGCGAACTCTTTCTCGATTTCGTTCTGCCATTCAACAGCCACGCGGTCCAGTTCGGCCTGGGCCTCCACGTAGTCGGGCATGTTGCTTAAAATGTACTCTGAATCGATGTAGGCGTACTTCTGTCCGAACAGAGGAAGCGACATGAAGGCGACTACGACTGCGGTGATGATGCTCTTTTTCATGATGGTAAATTTTATTTGATTAATTTTTTATTCTGAAAACAATGTGTTAAGATGGTGTTGATGGAGATAGGTTTAAATTAGTCGATGGATTGGTTGATGGAGATGTGGAAGCGGCTGCCGGCGGCGTCTTTCAATCCGGGCACCTCGTCGAAGCCGTAGCCCCAGTCGAAACCGAGGAGTCCGAACATCGGGAGGTAGATGCGCACGCCGAGACCGGCCGATTTATAAAGGTTGAAAGGTGAGTACTGTCGTTTGTCGGTCCATGTGTTACCCGCTTCCACGAAGGCGAGCACGTAGATGGTGGCGCTCGGGTTCAGCGTGATGGGGTAGCGCAGCTCGGCGGTGAACTTGTTGAAGATGGTGCCGCCCACGTAGTTGCCGTTCTCGCGCACCGTCAACGCTTCATCGTCATATCCGCGCATGCCAATGACTTCGCGCCCGTCGAGCGCCCAGCCGGAAAGACCGTCGCCGCCCAAGTAGAAACGTTCAAACGGCGGTGCTCCGATGCTTTTGTTGTACCAGCCGATGAAACCGGCCTTCATGCGCACGTTCAGCACAAGGTTGTCCACAATCTTCGTGTACCACGAGAGGTTCAGCTTCCACTTGTGGAACTCCAAGAACTTGTATTTCTCCTGATCGGTGAGCGTCGAGTAGTCTTTCTTGTTGAACAGCGAGTAGGGCGGGGTGAGCTGCACCGAGAACGAAATTTCGGAACCCTCACGCGGGTAAATCGGTGCATTGACCGAGTTGCGCGAGATGGAGAACTTGTAGCTGATGTTGTTGGCGTAGCCGTTGCTGAAGATGAACACACTGCCGTAGTTGTACACGCGGTAGTACTGGTAGATGAGGCTGTGCGACAGCTGGAAGTAATCGTCAGGCCATTTCAGCTTGCGGGCGAAGGTGAGGTTCGCACCGATGATGTCGATGGCGGCGTAAGCATCGTTCGACTTGGTGTAGCCGTTGGTCTGCCGCTGGTAATACACGTTGGCGGAAAGGGTGTTGGGCTTCTTTCCTCCCAACCATGGCTCCACAAAGGTGAGACTGTACGACTGGTACCATTTCGTGCTGACAGAAATTTTCAGCGCCAGCTTCTGACCGTCGCCGGAAGGGATGGGTCTCCATGCATCTTTCTTGAAAAACTTCCTGAAAGAGAAGTTGTTGAACGACACACCGGCACTCAGCACAAAACCGGCCGCGCCGTAGCCTGCCGAGAGTTCGAGCTGGTCGGAGGAGGTTTCTTCCACCACATATTCAATGTCCACGGTTCCGTCGGCCTCGTTAGGAGTCGGGCGAACGTCCATTTTTTCCTGATTGAAGTAGCCGAGCGAAAGCAGCACCTGCTGCGAGCGGATGATGTCGGCACGGTTGAACAGCTGTCCAGGCAGGGTGGTCACCTCGCGCAGAATCACATTGTCGTTGGTCTTGGTGTTGCCGCTCACGGAGATGCGGTTGTAGGTGGCCTGCTGCCCTTCGCGGATACGGATCTCGATGTCGATGGAGTCGTTCTCCACCAGCACCTCGGTGGGATTGGCATAGAAGAAGAGGTAACCGTCGTTCATGTACAGCGAGCTGATGTCGTTGCCGTCCTGATTCATGCTGATGTTCTCCATCAGGCGTTTCTGGTTATAGACATCGCCCTTCTCTATGTTGAGAATCTGGCGGAGCAGTTCTGTCGGGTATTTGGTGTTGCCCACAAAGTCGATGTTGCGGAAATAGTAGCGCGGTCCCTCGTCCACGGTGATGTCGATGTAGGCAAGGTTGTCCTTCATGTAGAAGGAGTCTTTCACGATGTAGGCATCGCGGAAACCGAGCTCGTTGTATTTCTCAATCAGCTTCACCTTGTCGCTTTCGTAGTTGGCCTTGATGAACTTGGAACCTTTGAAAATACGGAAGTTGACGCGGTTGGCGAAGTAGTCGCTGAGGTGGTCGATGATGTCCTTGGAACGGTAGTAGTCGGGATGTCTGAACATGTAGGCGATGACCGTATCGGCTTTGTAGAAGGGCATGAAATGGAAGCGTTCCTTGGTCTCCTTCATCGATTTGAGCAGGGTGCCGTCGGATACATTATCGTTGCCGAAGAAGGCGATACGCTCAATCTTGATTTTTTTGCCTTTGTTGATGTTGAAATAGAGGTTGACGGCGCGGTTGATCTTCTCGTCATTTTTCTCTTCCACTGTGACCATGCAGGCGTGGTATCCCTTGTCGATATAGTAGTTCTTGATGAGGTTGACGCAGTTGTTTTTCATGTTGTCGTTGACGACATTGCCCTGCGAAATCTTGATTTTTTCGCGCAGCTCAGTCTCTTCGCTCTTTTTCGCCCCTACGAAGGCAAAGGCGGCCAAGCGGGCGCGGTCTTCCAAATAAATGTCAAGAAAAGCGGTGTTCCCGATGATTTTCGTCACCGAGATGCGGATGTCTTCATAGAGACCGGTTTCCCACAGTTTCTTGAGGGTCTTGGAGATTTTTTCGCCCGGAATTTCAATCTGTTCGCCCACTTGGAAGGGCAGCAACCGCCGGTCGAGTCCGCCAGTGCCGGAGGTGGTGATACCGCCGATTTCGTAAGTCTGGGGGTTGGAATAGTCAATGCTTACATTGGACACGCTGTCATTGTCTGTCACAATTACTTGGGAATAACCCATTGTTGTACAAACAATTGTCAAGACAAGAAGTGCTAAAATCCAGCGTATTTTGGTCAATGTAGAGGTCTTTAATATAAGGGTGCAAATTTACAAAAAATATTGAAACACTTCCATCATTATTTTTGAGCTTCATTTCGTACCTGCTCGCCGGTTTTTCCGAAGCGGCGTTCGCGGTTTTGGTACTGCGAGATGATCTCGCGGAGGTGCTGTCCGTTGAAGTCGGGCCACATCACCGGGGTGAAGAAAAGCTCTGCGTAGGCGATTTGCCAGAGCAGGAAGTTGCTGATGCGCTGTTCGCCGCCGGTACGGATCAGGATGTCGGGGTCGGGCATGCCTGCCGTGTAGAGATTTTCTGTAATGGTTTGTTCTTCAATATCTTGAGGGTTGATGATGCCCTCTGCCGCCTGCTGTGCCAGTTTTCTCATGCAGTATTTCAATTCGCTGCGGCCGCTGTAGCTGAGCGACAGGGTGAGGGTGATGCCGTCGTTGGGAGCGGTGAGGCGGCAGGCTTCCGCCAGCTCGTCCTGGCATACCTGCGGCAGGTCTTCCAGATGCCCGATGGCGTTGAGCCGCACGTGGTTTTCCATCAGCTTGGGCACCTCGCTGCGGATGGCGGCCGACATCAGACGCATGAGCGCCTCCACCTCGTACTGCGGACGGTTCCAGTTTTCGGTGGAAAAAGCGTACAGGGTGAGGTAAGGGATGCGCAGTTTTCCGCACTCCTCCACGATGCGACGCACCGTTTCCACCCCTTCGCGATGCCCCATCACGCGGTCCATGCCGCGCTGCTGCGCCCACCGCCCGTTGCCGTCCATGATGATGGCGATGTGACGCGGCATCTTATCAGGTTGTAAAACAATATTTTCCATGGATTAATTGTGACTTGTCACGGCTTTGCGTTTCACGTTGGTGCGGATGTCGCAGCTGCGGTCCATCTGGCCGAACTTGAAGGTGAACACCACGCCTGCGAAGGAGTAGAAATCCTTGGTGGTGGAGTTGCCGCGGCCGGTGCCCGCCTCGTGCTTCACATCCGACTTGTCGGCCAAGTAGGCCACCACGCCGCCGCGCATCTCACGCAGCGTCTGGTTGTCGTAGTAGTTGCCGCTCACATCGTCCAAGTAGTCGGTGAAGGTGAAGCGCATGCCCCACTCGGCGCCGATGCTGCAGTATTTGGCGAAGTTGAAGCGAATGCCGAGTCCGAAGGGAATGGCCACGTTGCACAGGGAGTAATAATCCTTCTGGCCTTCAAAGCCTTGTCCCTCTGTACCAAGATGTTGCAGCGCGTACCAGGTGCCGTCGGCTGCCTGCGCCTGCGGGTTGAAAGAAAACACCGCGATGCCGCCGAACAGGTACGGACTGAAAAAGTTCTTTCCGCGCTCGTTGTACAGTTTGAAGAAGTTCAGCTCCGCCATGACTCCGATTTCGGTGATGGGCGACTTGAAGCTCAGGTTGCGCTCGTAATGCTTGTTGGTAATGTTGTCATCACCAGCCACTTGCGCGAAAAGGATGTTCGCCCGTATGGCCCAGCGGGGGGTGAAGTTGTAGCGGTAGATGATGCCGCCGGCAGGCTTGGCCATGCCGAACACCTTGGCAGGATTCAAATCCCCCAGATAGAAGGAGGTGCCCACCATGAAGCCCAACTCTGATTTTTGTGCAAATCCCTGAAATACAGTCATTAAAATGGCGATTGCCAATGCTATTTTCTTCATAGTATAGTTTTATGCAAACACTTATTAACGATAAACCTTCGGTTTTATTGCCGTTTCCTGATAATTTTCTTGCATTATTTTTTTTATTTTATTCTTGAATTCTGATTTGTTTTTCCTTTAGAAAAATGTATTTTTGTATCGTAATTCCTAAAGAATGCTTTTTATAATAAAATGTTGATAATGAAGAGAATAGAACTTGCTGAGAATATTTATTATGTGGGGGTGAACGACCGTCACACGGATTTTTTTGAAAACCACATGCAACTGCCCAACGGGGTCTCCTACAACTCTTACCTGATCGTGGACGAGCAGGTCGCACTGATCGACCCGGTGGAAATCGGCTTTATTGGACAATATCTCGCCAATGTGCGTGCCGTGCTGAACGGCCGTCAGGTGGACTATCTGATTGTGAACCATGCCGAACCCGACCATAGCGGTTCGGTGGCCATGCTTCAGAAGGAGTTTCCCAACATGCAGATTGTGGGCAACGCCAAGACGTTCGCTCCGTTGGAGGCGTTTTATGGACCGCTCCAGAACAAGAAGGTAGTAGCTGACAGCGAGATGCTTAGCCTCGGCAAGCACACGTTGCAGTTTTTCACTGCTCCCATGGTGCACTGGCCCGAATCAATGGTAACCTTCGAGACGACTACGGGCATTCTGTTCTCCAACGACGCTTTCGGCGGCTTCGGCGCCCTCAACGGTGGCATCTTCGACGATCAGGTGGACCTCTCCTTCTACGAGGATGACATGCGTCGCTATTATGCCAACATTGTGGGGAAGGTTTCTATGCCGGCATCGAAAGCTATCAACCGTCTTTCCACTCTCGGTATCAAGATGATAGCGCCCTCCCACGGTCTGGTATGGCGCAGCGATTTGCAGTGGGTTATCAGCCGCTACCTGCGCTGGAGCGGACATCAGGGAGAAGCAGGTGTAGTGATTGCCTACGGCTCCATGTACGGCAATACCGCTGCCATGGCCGACATCATCGCCCGTGGTGTGGTGGATGCCGGCGTGCGCGATGTGCGCGTGTATGATGTTTCTCGTACCGAAACCTCCTTCATTATCAGTGATATATGGAAATATAAAGGCGTGGTATTGGGCGCTTGTGCCCACTATGGCAGCATGTTCCCCAACATGTCGCTGCTGGTGCACGAGATTGAGCATTTCAAACCGCAGAACAAACTGTTCGGCCTCTTCGGGGGCATGGGTTGGAGCGGCGGCGGAGTGTCCACCCTCAGCAAGATTGCTGCCGATGCGCAGTGGAATCTCGTGGCTGACCCGGTGGAGGTGAAGGGCGCGCCCATCCGCGAGGAGGACATTGACCGCCTGTACGCCTTGGGCATTGCCATCGGAGAAGCGGTTAAAGTGAAAACTGAAAATTGAAAATTGAAAACTGAAAATTACTTTTAATCAATATCTTAACCCCCTTAACTTCTTAACTCATTAACTATTAAACTTTAACTCTCAACTTTTAACTTTAAACTTTATCATCATGAGTTGGATACTAATTATTTCACTGATTGTCTTCGGACTTTTGGCCGTAGTGCTTGACTTTTTGTTCATCCCGGGCGGTGTGGTGGCGATCATCGGCGCGCTGATGGAAATCGCGGGTGTGAGTCTGGCCTACGGAGGCTATGGCACCAAAGCCGGCACGCTAACGCTGGTCATCACGCTGGTGGTTTCGGCAATTGTCATCGTATTGATACTCAACAGCAAGACATGGAAAAAATGTGCGTTGGACACCTCTATTGAGAGCAAGGCCAACGATTTCAACGAGCAAAATGTTCATGTGGGTGCGGAGGGGATGACGATTTCGCGGCTCGCCCCGTCCGGCAAGGCGGTCTTCAACGGCGAGACGGTGGAGGTGGCCTCCGAGCATGGCCTTATTGACGAAAACCGCGAGGTGGTGGTCGTCAAGGTGGAAGGAAATAAAATATTTGTCAAATTAAAATAATACATTATGAATCTCATCAATTTTCAACCCTTTTTGTTGATGGCATCCATGGAGACGGCCATTATTGCCATCGCCTGTGTGATTGCCCTGATCATTTTCCTGTGGATGGTGCCGGTCGGACTCTGGTTCACCGCGTTGGTTTCCGGCGTCCATGTGTCGCTCATCCAGCTGATTCTGATGCGCTGGAGAAAAGTGCCCCCGGGAATCATCGTGAATGCCATGATCACGGGTGCGAAGGCGGGCATCCCGCTGAACCGCGACGAGCTGGAGGCACACTATCTGGCACACGGTCACGTGCAGCCTGTGGTGTTCGCGCTGGTGTCGGCAGGCAAGGCCAACATCCCGCTGGATTTCAAGGCCGCCGCTGCCATCGACTTGGCAGGCCGTAATGTGCTGGAGGCCATCCAGACCTCTGTCAATCCGAAAGTTATCAACACTCCCCCCGTGGCCGCAGTCGCCAAGGACGGCATCCAGCTGGTGGCCAAAGCCCGTGTAACCGTGCGTACCAACATCCGTCAGCTCGTGGGTGGCGCTGGTGAGGAGACCGTCATTGCCCGTGTAGGTGAGGGTATTGTCACGGCTATCGGTTCCGCAGCTTCTTACAAATCAGTGCTCGAAAACCCGGATTCCATCTCCAAGGTGGTGCTTACCAAAGGTCTTGACTCCGGTACTGCTTTCGAAATCCTTTCCATCGACATCGCTGACATTGATGTCGGAAAGAACATCGGTGCTATGTTGCAGATGGACCAGGCCAATGCCGACAAGAACATCGCGCAGGCCAAGGCTGAGGAACGCCGTGTGATGGCTATCGCACAGGAGCAGGAGATGAAGGCGAAGGCGCAGGAAGCCCGTGCGAAGGTGATTCTCGCCGAAGCAGAAGTGCCGCTCGCCCTTGCCGAAGCTTTCCGCAGTGGCAACCTCGGCGTGATGGACTACTACAAGCTGGAAAACATCAAGGCCGACACCCAGATGCGCGGCTCTATCGGCAAGACGGTCACCCCACAACAGTCATCCTCCAAGAAAAATAACGATAACAATTAAAGAATAATGAAAAGATTTTTGAATTTAACCCTATTGATAATCATGATGACCATGACGACGGTTTTTGCGCAAAGTAAAAAAGATGAATTGGTACAATTGGTTGAACCTCAGCGTACAGGAGGAATGGCACTGATGGATGCGTTGAACAACCGTGTCACTTCGCGCGAGTTTGCCAACACCCCGCTGCAAGATCAGCAGCTTTCCGACTTGCTGTGGGCTGCCAACGGTGTGAACCGCGAGAACGGCAAGCGTACCGCCCCCTCCGCCCGCAACTGTCAGGAGATTGACGTGTATGTGATGATGGAAAACGGTGTCTATCTGTATGTGCCTGAGAAACATGCGCTGCGTCTCGTGGCCACCGGCGACCATCGTGGAGCCTCGGCTATGCAGCCCTTCGTTGCTAAAGCCCCCATCCTGCTCATCTTCGTGGCCAACTACGACAAAATGACCGGAATGGATAAGGATGCCAAGGAGTTTTATGGCGCCACCGACGCGGGTTATGTCAGCCAGAATGTTTATCTCTATTGCGCTTCCGAGAATTTGGCAACCGTTGTGCTCGGCAGCATCCACCGCGATGCAATCCAGAAACTGCTCGGCTTCAATGGCAAGGCGGTTCTGGGACAGGCAGTCGGCAACATGAAATAGTTTTCAGAAAACATCGAAAAGAGCAACGCGGGAGGAAACTTCCGTGTTGCCTTTCTTTTTGCAAAAAAATCAGATGGCAGAGCGAAACATCATCATCAAAGGCGCTAAGGTCAACAACCTCAAGAATATAGATGCAGAAATCCCGCAGGGCAAGCTGGTGGTGGTCACTGGTTTGTCGGGCTCGGGGAAGTCGTCCCTTGCCTTCGACACGCTGTATGCGGAAGGGCAGCGGCGCTATGTGGAGAGCCTGAGTTCCTACGCCCGTCAGTTCATGGGCAAGATTTCCAAACCCGATGTGGAGAGCATCCTCAACATCCCGCCGGCCATCGCCATCGAGCAGCGTGTCATCTCGCGCAACCCGCGTTCCACCGTCGGCACAGCGACCGAGATTTACGAGTATATCAAGTTGCTGTATGCCCGTGTGGGGCGCACCTTTTCGCCTGTCAGCCACAAGGAGGTGAAGCGCGAGACCGCCGCCGACGTGCTGAAGTTTGTCAGCACCCTGCCCGATGATGCCCGCCTGTATGTGCTGGCTCCCGTGGTGGTGATCGCCGACCGCACCCTCGCCGAACAGTTGGCCATCCTCCAGCAAGAGGGCTACAGTCGCTTGGTTTATAATAAGCAAATTATTGATATTGAAGAATTTATAAAAGGAAGAAAACACTCCAAACCTGTCGGATTGTTCATTCTGATTGACCGTTTCAAGATGGCGGATATCCATGATATGCAGAGCCGATTGGCGGCTTCGGTGGAGACTGCCTTCAAGGAGGGGAAGGGGAGTTGCGTAGTGCAGGTGGAGCAAGGTGAAACGGTAAAGCAAAAGAGTTTCAGCGACTTGATGGAGATGGACGGGATGAAATTTGAGGAGCCTTCGCTCAACCTGTTCAGCTTCAACAATCCGTTTGGGGCTTGTCCTGCCTGCGGAGGCACTGGTCAGGTGGAGGGCATCGACCCCGGGCTGGTGATTCCCAACACGTCGCTTTCGGTTTTCGAGGGAGCGGTGGCCTGCTGGCATGGCGAGAAGCTGAGCGAGTGGAAAAACTGGTTCGTCAAGTCGGCGGTGAAGTTGGGCTTTCCGCCGCATCGTGCCGTGGAGGACTTGACGCCCGAGGAGTATGAACTGCTGTGGAACGGCGATCCCGACCGTAATGTGCATGGCGTGAAGCAGTTCTTTGAATATGTCGATACTCAGAAATATAAGATACAGTATCGTGTATTGGCCAGCCGCTATACGGGTCGCACGTGCTGTCCGGAGTGCCGTGGCCGCCGTCTGCGCAAGGAGGCCGGCTTCGTGCTGGTGAACGGCAAGTCGATCATGGATTTGGCGGAGATGCCCATCAGCGAGTTGTATGCTTTCTTTCAGGATTTTACCTTTGCCAATCGCAACGAGGAGAAAATCGCCAAGCACATTTTGAGTGAGTTGGTGAAACGGCTCACCTTCTTGATGGACGTCGGACTGGGATACCTCACTTTGAACCGGTCGGCACGGAGTCTGTCGGGTGGCGAGTCGCAGCGCATCAACTTGGCGGCCTCGTTGGGCAGCAGCTTGGTGGGCTCGCTCTACATCCTTGATGAGCCGAGCATTGGGTTGCATCCTCGTGACACTCAGCAGTTGATTGGGGTGCTGAAGCACTTGCGCGACATCGGCAATACCGTGGTGGTGGTGGAGCACGACGAGGAGATCATCCGGGCTGCCGACTATATTATCGACATGGGACCGAAGGCGGGACGGTTGGGCGGAGAGATTGTGTTCTCCGGCACGTTTGATGAGCTGATGTCCAAGTCGGGCAACCTGACGGCCGCCTATATCCGTGGCATGGAGCAGCCCGACGCGACCGACACACTTGAGATACCCCTTCCTGACCACCGCCGCAAATGGCGTAACATTGTGGAAATCACTGGGGCACGGGAGCACAATCTGCAGAATGTGGATGTGAAAATTCCCCTCGAAGTGCTCACGATGATTACCGGTGTGAGCGGTTCGGGCAAAAGCACCCTCATCAAGGACATTCTCTATCCGGGAATCTGCAAGATGGTGGAAGATAGTAATATACGGGTTGGAAAGCACAAGTCCATCAATGCCGACATGAACCATATTAATGAAGTGGTGATTGTGGACCAGAATCCTATCGGCAAGTCGTCGCGTTCCAATCCTGCCGTCTATATCAAGGCCTACGACGAAATCCGCGAGTTGTACGCCTCGCAGCCGCTGTCGAAGCAGCGCAACTACAAGGCGGGCTTCTTCTCTTTCAATACGCCCGGCGGACGCTGCGAGGAGTGCGAGGGAGAAGGTGTCATCCATGTCGGCATGCAGTTCATGGCCGACGTGGATATTGTATGCTCTGAATGCCATGGTAAGCATTTCAAAGATGAGATTTTGGAGGTGAAAATCAATGGAAAGGATATTAATGATATTCTGGAAATGACTATCAACCAAGCGGTTGAATTCTTTGAGTCAATCCATGAAACGCACCGTTCGGTGAACGGCATCATCTCCAAGTTGCGCTACTTGCAGGATGTAGGGTTGGGATATTTGAAGATGGGTCAGCCGTCGCAGACGCTTTCGGGCGGCGAGTCGCAGCGTGTGAAGCTGGCTCTTTACTTGTCGCAAGGCGACCGCAAGAACAACGTGCTTTTCATCTTCGATGAGCCTACTACGGGTTTGCATTTCCACGACATCAACAAACTCTATCGTGCTTTTAATCAATTAATTGAAAAGGGGAATTCCATCATTGTCATCGAACATAATCCCGAATTGATCAAGTGTGCCGACTGGATTGTGGACCTTGGTCCGGAAGGCGGCGACCAAGGCGGGCAGGTGGTGTGCGAGGGAACGCCCGAGCAGGTGGCGCAATGCGAGCAATCCTATACGGGGAAAGTGCTGAAAAATAAACTGAAACTTTGATTTTTTTTTTAATCAATTGTAAATTGTCAATTGTTAATTGTAAATTGTTGAAACAATGAATATTCGCTCCTTAGCTATTGAAACCCTCCGGTTGGAGGCAGAAGCGGTCAGCAAACTGCAAAATTTTGTGGATCAGTCGTTTGAGGACAGTGTGCAGGCGATTTACGCCATGAAGGGCAGACTGGTGGTGACGGGCATTGGCAAAAGTGCCATCATCGCCCAGAAGATTGTGGCCACGATGAACTCCACGGGCACGCCGTCGGTGTTCATGCATGCTGCCGACGCCATCCATGGCGACCTCGGCATCATCCAGCCCGACGATGTGGTGCTCTGCATCTCGAAGAGCGGCAACACGCCGGAGATTTCGGTGCTGATACCTTTCCTCAAGATGAACGGCAACACGCTGATTGCCTTGGTGGGCAACACCGAATCGTTCTTGGCCAAGGAGGCCGACCATGTGCTGAACTGCACGGTGAGTCAGGAGGCTTGCCCCAACAACCTTGCGCCCACGTGCAGCTCCACCGCTCAGCTGGCGATGGGCGATGCACTGGCCAGTTGTCTGATTGCGCTCAGAGGCTTCACCTCCAAGGATTTCGCCAAGTATCATCCGGGCGGGGTGCTGGGCAAGAGGCTCTATGTGAAGGTGGAAGACCTCTACAAGTTCAACGAAAAACCGCAGGTTGCTCCCGATGATTCCATCCAGAAGGTGATTCTGGAGATTTCGGGCAAGTGCCTCGGCGTGACGGCGGTGGTGGAGAACGGGAAGGTGGTGGGCGCCATCACCGATGGCGACCTGCGCCGTATGTTGCAGAAAAATGTAGATATACAGGGCCTCAAAGCCTCCGATGTAATGACCCATAATCCCAAGAGCATCGCGCCGCAGGTGCTGGCTGTGGAAGCCCTCGACATGATGCGCAAAAAACAGATTACCAATATCTTTGTGGTTGAAAATGAAGAATATAAGGGCGTGATTCATATTCACGACATTATTAAAGAAGGCATCTTTTAACGAAAAACAACATCACTCCAAACATTCATCATGAACTATTTCCTTACTATATTATTATTAGTCATCGCCAACATCTTCATGACCGTGGCATGGTACGGGCATTTGAAATTCGGCACGGGCAAGCTGGGACTTCCGCTCATCATCCTGATTAGCTGGGGCATTGCGCTGATTGAATACTGTTTCCAAGTGCCGGCCAACCGTATCGGCTACGTGGAGCATGGCGGACCGTTCAACTTGTGGCAGCTGAAGGTCATTCAGGAGGCCATCACATTGATTGTGTTTACCCTATTTACGGTGATTTTCTTTAAGAATGAGCACTTTACGTACAATCACCTCATCGGGTTCGGCTTTCTGATTTTAGCCGTTTATTTTATTTTCAGAAAATAATTTCAAGAGAAACCCTTTTAGGAGTGCTTTTGCTCTGAATGGATGAGCTGTGCGAGACGTCTCAGCGCATCGTCCACCTCAAGCGGAGTAGTAAGGCGTTCTTTCCCCTTATAAACCAGTACTTTGCCGTGGGTAGCCCCTACAATGCCATAGTCGGCGTCGGCCATCTCGCCGGGACCATTCACCACGCAGCCCATCACTCCGATTTTCAGGTTGGGGTAGTGACTGAACTGCTCCTTCACCTTCGCCAAGGTGCCTTGTATGTCGTACTGCGTGCGGCCGCACGACGGGCAGGAGATGATTTCCGTGCGGCTCATTTTGATGCGGCAGGCCTGCAGGATGAGCTCTGCTAAATATTGGCGTTCTTCTTCTGGGAAGAAGGAGTTGTCGATTTCGATTTCTTTGAAAGGATGGTGAAGTAGTGTGTGACCTGCATGGGCGGCACATACCATCATCCACTTTTCTCTATTGAGTTGGTTATAGCTGATTTTCAGTAGATTATCGTGCAAAATGCACTGCACTTTGTCGTTCTCTTCGGTCAGGTGCGCCAAAATCAGGGCGGGTGGGATTTCGGCTTCCGGTGCTTCGGTGAGTGACACGCGGATGGTGTTGCCGATGCCTTCGAGCAGCAGTGCGCCGATGCCGGCGGCGGACTTCACGCGGCCTTCGTCGCCCGCACCCGCCTCGGTGACACCGAGGTGCAGCGGATAGACGGTGCCTTTTTCCACCATCTTGTCGTGCAGGATGCGCGTGGCTTCCATCATAGTAAGCACGTTGCTTGACTTCATGGAAAGCACAATATTGTGGTAGGCAAATTGTTGACAAATGTCGATCCACTCAATCGCCGACATGGCCATGGCGAGCGGAGTGTTGCCGTAGCGGCTGACGATGCGGTCGCACAGCGAGCCGTGATTCACGCCGATGCGCAGGGCTGTGCCATACTGTCGGCAAATCTCAAACAGCGGTTTTGCCCGTTCCGCCATTGCCTGCACCGAGGTCGCATACTCTGCATCGGTGAGATCCAACTGGTTGAAATTGCGCTTGTCAGTGAAATTGCCGGGATTCACCCGCACCTTCTCCACGATGGCGGCACATGCTTCGGCCACCTGCGGTTTGAAATGCACGTCTGCCACCAACGGTACGTCGTAGCCTGCCGCGCGCACCGCCGCTTTGATGTGCTTCAATGCCTCCACCTCCTGCATGGACGGCACCGTGATGCGTACCATCTGGCAGCCCGCTTGTGCCAAGCGAAGTGTTTGCTGTACAGTGGCTTCTATGTCGTTGGTGTCGGTGTTGGTCATCGACTGCACCACAATCGGTTGACCTTCGCCCATGCGAATATTTCCTATGGTGGCCCAATGGTTCATGTTGGATTACTGTTTTTTAGGCTGGTTAAGGGGGATGACATCCTCTTCTTCCCTCTGGTGGAATAGTCGCGCCAGATAGAGCGACAGTTGTGTGGTGATGTCGGGCGCGTTGCGCTTCACCAACCGTCCGCTGGGATCGAACAGCAGGTTGTCGGGCAGCGTGGTAATCTGCATGCCGTCAATCCATTCGTAATGCTGGTCGAAATGCACAAAGGTCCAGTTGAACTGCGGGAAATGCTCTTTGAACTGGATGAAGTGACCGAAGTTGAAGTCGATGGAGAGGCTGATGAAGTCGATGCTGTCTTGGTATTTCTTTTGTAATTCTTTGATAATCATCATTTCGCGAATGCAGTCTTCGCAGGTGGTGTTGAAAATCTGGATATAGACCCACTTGCCTTGGTGGTCGCTCAAGTTGAAGGAGGCGCCGCTGGCGGTCTTCATTCCGTCGAATCGGGGCGTTTCTTCGCCTTGGAAGGGTTTCAGAGATGAAAGCGTGTTTTTGGCAATGGTTTGATGTTCAGGGAAATGTGAAGTGATGGCAATCTCGTGCAGAATCTGCTCAATATTCTTCTGGTTGAATTTTTTATTGTTGTAGATTTCTTCCAGATTTTCGATGATGACCAACTCTCGAATTCGCTCATTTACCAAGCAGGGATCTTTTCCCACCAAGTTGAACAGCGGACGGTAGGTGCCCTCTTGGTTGATGCAGTTCAGCAGCTCTTTCTGGTCGATTTTGGGGGAAGTGGTGAGATAATGGTCATAAAATTCGTTGAAAAAGTTCATGTAGGCAGGATTGAAGTAGAGTAGGTATTCGTTGTCCAAGTACTTGCGGTAGAGCGAGTCGGGATTTTTCATCAGCACCACACGTTCCAGCGAGGCCATGGTGTAGTAGATGTACGATTTGTAGAAATTGTTGGGGCTGTATTGCAGGGGAAATCTGCGGCTGATGGCGTTGTAGATGCTGTCGTATTCGGCAGGGGAGAGGTCGCTGATGATGTTGGGGGAATAGTAATCGACAGCGTTTTCAAAATTTCTCTCAAACCAATTGATTTTCAAGTTAATATCTTCTGTTAAAGTTGTATCGTTGTTGCGAATTTGCAGGAATCCGCCGTAGTACATCGGATCCAGCTGGTTAAAAAGTTCGGGATCCATATCGATGGTGAAGTCGTAGGTTCTGCCCGGCTCGATGTAAAACTCCGCCCGGGAGGTGCGGATGACCAGCTGCACCAATGTCGGACGTATGATGTTGTATTTCAATAAGAATCGGCCTTTTGCATCGATTTCATCGGTGGCGGCCACTACGCTCTTGTAGGTGGCGAGGTCTTCAAAAGTAACCAACCGGATCTCCTCGTTGGGTGCAAAAGCGGCGGTGCCTTTGATGGTGACGGGGTACGACTGTCCCTTCATGCTGCCGAGGCAGCCTGCCAGAATTGCCATCAAAAGGATCAGTCGTTTCATGGTCGGTAGTTGATAGAGATAATAACGTTTGATAAAACGGTTTAGTGCAATGTTACAGCTGCCCCTTTAACGCCATCAGCTCGAATTTGGCTTTCAGCAGTTGGATGGCGTGTACCTCGCGGGCGGTGATGGAAAGGGTTTCATCGTTCTGCAACTTGATGTAGTCCATGGCCGTGATGGTGCCGTTGAGCAGCTGCGTGTTGGCAGTCTCACGTATCTCCTGATACTTCTGGGTAATCTGCTCATCCAGAATCAGCAGGTGCTCAATACGTTTGATTTCATTGATTTTCTCCTGAATGGCAATCTGGTTGCCTTTGGTGAAATCGGCCTGCTGGCTCTCCAAAATGGATTTTTGCAGCACGATAATGTCACTGACACCCTTGGTTTTGGCCCAGTCAATTAACGGAATGTTGAATTTCAATCCCACCACATAAAACCAGTCCGCTTTGTTGTTCAGCAGGTCGTAGTTGGGACGGCCATATCCGCCGATGGCCATGAAAACCAATTTGGGCAGACTTTTGGAAATGTGCAACTTGCGCTGGTATTC
Organism: Bacteroidales bacterium; assembly: GCA_045132235.1. Lineage (GTDB taxonomy): Bacteria > Bacteroidota > Bacteroidia > Bacteroidales > WCHB1-69 > UBA1756. Next base: position 62,693 of record JBGURX010000046.1, on the reverse strand, counting down.
CAATGAGTTGATGGTGTTTTCAAAAATGGAAAACTCAAGGCGTGACGACCCGAGATCGTAGCTCACGCTGGGAAGTTCAGGCTGTACAAACTCTGCATTCGAGAGGTCTTTGCCCGTAAGGATGGAGAGCGAAGAGATGAGCGACTCTCGGTTGGCCAGCATCTCATCCTTCTGCTGCTGGATTTTCAGACCTTCCACATCCAACTGGGCAATGGAGTTGGCATACACCACACCCGCCTTCAGCAAGGCTTTCAGCTGGTCGGACTGCTCTTGGAAAATCTTCTCCACATTCGACAAAATTTCAATCTGTTTGTCAATAATGAGAAGATTGAGGTACATGTTGATGACCTGCTCTTTGAGTTGGGCGATGGATAAATCCAACTTGCTGATTTCGTTGTTGTTGAGAAGTTTTTCCCGCTTCCGTCCATAGTTGGCTTGGAGCCCGTCGAAAACCACCTGCTGCAGGTTCAGTGATACGTTGTAGAGGTCGTGCCGTGGGGCGGAGATTCCATAGTCGGCGGCTATCTCTTCGGGAAGTTGGGTGATGGGCGACATGTAGCCAATGGCGCCGTCAATCTGCAGGGTGGGGTAGTAGTGCGAGGAGACGTCGTTCAGCTTCACTTGGAGCAGCTGTTCGTTCAGCTCTTTCTGTAGGTTGGAGGAAGATTGTGCCACAGCCCACTGCTGGCACTCGTCGATGGTGACCACTTGTCCCTGAATGTTCATCTGGGAGAAAGAGGTCAGTAGCGCGATTAGGATGATGATTCTCTTCATCAGGTTGTTTTGGTATAAAAAAGGCAAGGCATGAATCAGCCTTGCCTTATCATCTGTTGAAATTATTTTTTAATGATTTTAGCGGTGCCCAGCACTTCTTCGCCGCTGAAGATGCGCACGAAGTAGAGTCCGTTGGCACATTGTGAAAGGTTGAGCTCGGTGGTCTCTTCTGTGATGGTCTGGCTCTTCACCTCTTTGCCGAATACATCATAAACCTTCAAGCTCTTGGCCTCCGGATAGGTGCAGAGAATGTGGGTGGTGCCTTCGGTCGGGTTGGGGTAGATGGTGATGAGTCCTTCGCCGTTTTCGTTGATGCCGGTATGGTCAACAATCACAAGGATTTCAAACTCGTAGGAGGCGGTGGCGTTGCCATCGGTGATGAGATGGGTGAACGGGATGGTGGTCAGGTCGGGAGTGAGGTTGTCGATGTCCACGTTGTACTGTGAGGTGAGGGTGGCACCCGGGATGGCAGTGGCGAAGTTGACCACGGGGTCGGCGATGGTGGCGTATGCGGAAGTGGTCATCAGGGTGGAAACCACATTCTCGGCCAGCATGTTGCCGTCGTTGCGGCTGTAAACCGTCACCTTGATGGTTTCACCTTGGTTGATGTCGTTATCCCCGTTGCCCGTCAGGATGCTCACACTGTGGCTGGTTTCGGTGAGGATGACTTCGCCGGCGAATTCCACCACGATGATGCTGAACTCCATCGAGCAGGTGTCTTCATCGCTGGTCATGGTGTGGGTGAAGTTGATGACGGTGCCGTCCGGCACGTCGGAGGCAATCACGACGGAGAACTGGGTGTTGGCCACCGCATAGCCGGCGATGGTGCCGATCTGTTGCGTGGCGTTGCCGATGGTGGCGTATTCAGAGTCGCAGGTGAGCGTTGAAACTGCATTGTGAGCCGTGGCGCGGCCGTCGTTGCGGGTGTAGATGCTGAACTGAACGGTCTCGTCAGGATTGACATCCTCGTCGCCGTTGCCTGTCACGATAGCATAGGTCTGGTTCACATCGTTCAGATTCACCACTGCTGTTTCCAGCACGGTGATTTGGAAGGAATAGCTGTCGGAGCCGTGTACGCCGGCATCCGCAGTGTGCAGGAAGGTGATCGTGGTGTTGTCGGGAGTATTGTCGGCGATTTCAATGGTGAAATTGGTGAGCGTGGTGCCGTTGGCAGCAATGCTGTTCAAGGTCTGGCTTGCATTGGTGATGGTGATGTAGGGAGAGGTGGTGGTGAGTGTGGAGGTGACGTTGGAAACGGCCGTCACGCCGGGATTCTCGGTGGTCATGGTTACCACGATGGTTTCACCTGGGTTGATTTCGTTGTCGCCGTTGCCGACGGTGATGGCGACATTGTGGTTGATGTCGTCCACCCAGCCCGCATGAGCCGTGAAGCTGAAGGTGTAAGTCTGCTGCATCTGAACGCTCTCCAGCAGATAGTCGGCGGTCACGGTGCAGTTGATGAGCGTGCCGTCGGCAATCTCACCGATCAGACCGGCGAAGATGCTGGCGAGGTCAAGAGTCTGGCCACCCGCGATGGTGGCAACCGTTTCGGTGGCGTCGGTGAGGGTGAGCGCATTGGAGATGGTGGTGAGGGTGAGGGTTATATCGTCAATGGCTGCGCCGCTGTTGTTTTCAAGGGAGACATCGAACGTTGCGGTCTCGCCTTCGTTACCATTGCTGTTGTTGTTCAAACCTGCCGCGGTGATGACAATGCCCTCAGGCATCGGAGCGATGCCGCCGCCGGCAGCCGTAGGCCAGGTGATGTTGTCCAACTTGGCGCAGTCGGAGCCGTATGCAGTGTTCTGTCCGCTGTTGTTTCTGACGTAGGCGAACTTGATGGTGTGGGTACCTGCGGTGATGGGGAAGGCATGATACTGCCAAGTGCAAGTGTCAGTGTAGGTGGCATTCCAGCCGCCTGAACTTTGCACGCCGTTGCTGACCTCGTACTGCTGTACGCCGTCAATGTAGAAACGGAAGAAACCATAGTTGGCTCTTGCCGCTACTTTCGAGAAGAAGCTGATTTCGCCATCGATACTTTCAATGGTGAGTTCGAGTTCGGATTGTGTGTTTTTGTGTCCGGCATTGCCTGACTTGGCATAGTAGTTGCCGCCGATAGCCTCATTGGGATCGTTCACGATGGTCCACGGATACTGGCTGTTGTTCGTCCATTCAAACTGTGTGAAGTCACCGGTTTCCCAATCTTCGGTGGCCTCTGAGCTGCCGACGGTCAGATAGATGGTGTCGGTGCGGTCGGCATTCGGATCGGTGGTGCTGAAGATGTGATGAACGTAAGGAATGATGGTACCCACGGGCACGTCGCTACCGATATTGATGGTGAATTCGGAAGCGTACTGGTCGCCTGCCGCGATGGTGCCGACGTTGATGGTACCGTTGACCACATTGGCCGGCGTGTAGTAGGTGGAAAGCTGGGAGACCACATCGGGGGCATCGGCACGGCCGGTGTTTTCATCCACGATGGTCAGCACAACCGTCTCGCCCGGGTCGATGGTGTTATCGTTGTTGCCGCCGCTGATGGTGTAGCTGTCGCTCACGTATGCCAAAACAGGTCTGGCCACTTCGTACACGTTGATGGTCACCATGTAGGTGGGGGCGGTGTTGACACCGTCGGAGGCCACGTGCGTGAAGACAATCTGTGTGCTGTCGGGCGTGTTGGGGTCAATGTTGATGTGGTAAATGGTATTGGCGGTGGAGTTGGGAGCGATATAGGGGATGTTTTCGTCGGCATTGGTGATGGTGGCATACGGAGAGGTGGTGCTCAGCACGGATGACACGTTGATAACCGGATCGGTGCTGAGGTTTTCCGTGGTGATGGTAAGGTCGATGGTCTCACCGGGGTTGATGTCGGCATCGCCGTTACCCGTGGTGATGAGCACGTTGTGGCTGATGTCGTTCAGCACTTCCGGCTCGGGAGCAATTTGTCCTTCATCGGTAGGCCAGGTGATGTCGTCCACTTTGGCGCAGTCAGAACCGCCGTCCACGTAAGCATCTTTCGTGAAGGAGAACTTGATGGTATGCGTGCCTGCCGTGATGGGGTAGGAGTAACGCAGCCATGTGCAAGTGTCGGTATAGGTATTGTTACCGGCCGACACCACACCGCCCGAGTAGGAGAGCTGTTGGTTACCGTCGATATAGAATTTGAAGAAGTCGTAGCTGGGTTCTGATGCCACTTTGGCATAGAAACTGATTTCACCGTCTGTTGAAGTGATATTCAGTTCAAGGTCTGATGTGCTGTTGGCAGCATGGTAGTTGCCGGACTTTGCGTAGTAGCTGCCACCGTGTGCTTCATTGGGATCGTTGACGATGGTCCACGGGTAGGTGCCAGCGGTCTGCCACGGGAACTGGGTGAAGTCACCGCTTTCCCAATCTTCTATAGCATCCACACTGCCCACGGTGAGCCAAACGGTATCCACGCGTGTCAGGGCGGCGTTGCTGGTGCTGTAGATGTGGTGGTAGAACGGGATCATGGTGCCAACCGGAACACTGTTGGCGATGGTGATGGTGAAAGTGGAGGTGCATTGTGCCTGCGGGTTCAGCGTGCCGATGTTGATGCTGTTGTTGGCGATGGCCGCCGGCGTGTAGTAGGTGGCAAGTTCTGAAACCACGTTCTGTGCTGTGGCGTGGCCGCTGTTCTCGTCAACGATGGTCAGTACGACGGTTTCACCCGGGTCGATGATGTTGTCGTTGTTGCCTACCGAAATGGTGTAGCTGTCGCTGACGTAGGCGAGGTAGGCATCCACGAGGGTCAGGTCGTATGTATAGGTGGTGGTTTCTGCGTTTCCTTCACTCAGGTAGCTGACGGTGAAATTGATGGGGGCGACGTCGCCATCAGTGATGGCGTTGCTCACGTTGAGGGCGAAAGAGGCCGTCAGGGTAAGCTCGGCGCCGCTATTCACCGTGCCGACGTTTTCAGACATGTCGGTCAGCGTGATTTGGCTGGAAGTGGTGGTGGCATTGATGACGGTGTTGGTGGCCGCATCGGGGAAGTTGTTCTGGATGGTGACATCCAGCGTGAGGTGTGCGCCGGCCACAGCCTGTGCATTGTTGGTGATGGCTACGTCGGTGATGTTCACGCGGGCACCGCTGCCAGCCATCACGTTGATGGTGGTGAAGGTGGTCTTGTAGTTCTGTGCGGAGGCAGCCAACTCGTATGTCTCGTTGGCGCTCATGGCCGGGAAGGTGAGCGTGCAGTTGCCGTTGGCATCCGTCAGCACGGCAGTGATGAGGTTCAGATTCTGGGTCAGAGCCACATAGCTGTAGGGAGCACCGGTGGATACGGCAAGGGTGGTGGTGCCGTCAATCACCTCGATGGTGTTGCTGACAGGGGCGGTGTTGTCCACGCGGATGGTCATGTCGGCGGGCTGTCCGAGCCACGGCATCACCGACGGGTCGCCCATAAGTTCGTAGATCTCCCAGTAGTATTTCACGTAGGAGTCGCTGGCACCATATTTCGACTGTACGGCCATGTTGCCGGCGTAGTTAATGGAGCCCTGTGTCACATTCCAGTTGCTGAAGGCTTCGCCATGGGTGTGGCACATCTTGTCGTAAGCACCGAGGTTATTGGCATCGTAAGAAACGGGGTTGCAGTTGGTGCAGTTGGTGCTCAGGTTGCCGCTGCGCATACCGACAGCCCAGTAGTAGTCGTGGTCCCAGTAGGTGTAGTCGGTACCGCCGATGTATCCGACCGCACCCTTGTTGGTGGCGCGCATGATGGCTTCGCCGAAGCACTCGCTCTCCTCGAATTTGTTCGACTGGCAGCAGTTGCCGACCATAAAGCCGTATTTCCCGGTATTAGTCATTGAAGAGACGTTGGAGGTCTGGAAGGAGGGACTGTACCAGCCGGTGGAGCTGCAGTGTGCGGAGTAGTTGGCATAGCCAGTGCCGTTTGACAATTTGGTGCGGACGTTGGCATCATCACTGCTGGCATGAGGGTTGTAGTAGGCATCGGTGGTGGTGAAGAAGGTGGAGGAGTAGGTGTCCTCGAAATAGTGCATGGGAGGATTGGCGTGGCTGTAACCGTAGTCGCCACTGGTGCCGTTGTCGGCGCCTGCCACTAATAAGCAGCGGTCGAGATAGGACAGGTCGTTGCCCATGGAGAGCTGCTCGTATTTCATGGTTTTGTCCACCTGCGGGGTGAGCTGTGCCACCGTCTGTGCGGAGAAACGTCCCCAGTAGCAGTCGGGCACATTGTCGTTGCCCAAGATGGTGAAATAGTACAAGTCGGTGACGTGGCTGTTTATGCTCTGTCCGCTGTAGGTCGGAATCTGCGCTTGGTCGCCCACCAACAGCACGTAGGTCGGTGCCGGGTTGTCGTCGGTGGCGTTGTTGAACAGGGTGGTGATGTAGTTCTTGATGGCAGTTGTCGTCGTGCCAATCGTGCCGGTATAGGCAATCTCCACGAGGAAGCCCTTGCGGCGTTTCCAGTTGGCGAAAGCGTCCAACTGTCCGTTGAACATATCATTGGCGATGATGAGCATCTTCACGGGACGGGTGGAGAGGGCGTCGCGGAGCTGCGCGCTCTCAATGGTGTTGATGAGCTGGGCGGGACGGCCGAACTCGGAACTTCCGTATTTCAGTTTCAGCTCGCGGGTGGCGGCCATGTTCACGTCGTCGTAAGTCACGGTAACGGTGATATCGTCAAAAATCGTCACTTCTTTCGTTACGGGATTCACCTGCACGGGGTAGATGCGGATGTCGGCCATGCAGACATCACGGGCGATGCCGGCCTTGGCGATGGTGGCCAGCGGCATGCCGTAAGCGTCATTGGTTCTGTAGGTGGCCTCGTTCTTCACGAAGGTGCGGTCGCCCATGTACGACTTGTGGTACAGCGGCTGTGTCGGATAGAAGTCGTGGCTGATGCCGGCCTCTTCCGCCGTCAGGGTGCGGGTGCGGCCTGCGGTGGCGGTCACATGCACGTCGCCGCAAACGGGAATCTCAATCGTTTTCAGAATGAACGGCAGCTCGGGGTCTCCCACGTTGTCAACGGTGGGGGCGCAGCCTTCCAGTTCAAGACGGGTGAAGACACCGGCGTCTGTTGAGATCTCGCTGACTTGGAGGTCGCTGCTGGTGACGGTAAAGGTGATACCGTTGTCGTTGATGCTGGTGATACGGTGCTGTTGCGCCTGCAGGGTGAACAGTCCGGCCATGAACAAGGCAATCAGAATGACGATTTTTTTCATAGGATAAATTTTTATTAATAATTGTTTCTATTGCAATGGTTTATAATTTTCAATCAGATTTTGGAACATCGGGTCAACGGCAAGTGCAGGGGAGAGTGTGAGGAACATCTCGTGCCCGGGGTAGTTGATGATGAGGGCGGTCTTGAAGTAGTGGTCGGCCTCGGTGAACTGTCCGTTGAGGAAGTGCAGGGCGGCCAGAAAGTAGGGCAGCGACAGCGTCACTTTTTCGTTGTCAAACTGTGCTTCCAACAGTTCTATTCCCATGTCGCGCAGCTCCTTGTTGGCGGTGCAGTACATGGTGAAGAATTTGAGGAACTCCTCCTGATCTTCCGCTTGGCTGAGGGTGTATTGGAAAAGCTCTTTAATCTTCATGATCTGGTCTTCGCCTTCATAATAGGGGAGAAGGTTGAAAAGCAGTTCAAAGCTCTGTGAGTTGAGGGATAATGATTTACGGATGAAAATTTCGGCTTCGTCCTCTCGGCCGGTCTCCTTCAGGATGGTGATGATGCCCATGATGGCATCGAGGGTGTTGGGCTCGATGCGCAAAGCTTCATGGTACTTTTCCAACGCCTCTTCGTTGCGCCCCAGCTCCAACAGCGAGTCGCCGATGCCGGAAACTGCATGAAAGTCTCTGTCGTCCAGCTCGTAAGCCTGTTGGTAGTAGCGGATGGCATCTTCATAGCGTTTCATCTCGAAATAGACATTCCCGATGTTGAAGTAGGCTGTTTCCGCCTCCTCGTCTAAACTGATGACATTCTGGTAGGCATCGATGGCGCTCTCATACTCCTTCGCCCAGCTATAGGCCAATCCCAACCCGAACCATGCGCAACGGCTCAGCGGATAGCGTTCCGTCAACTGCGAGAAGAAACGGATGGCATCTTGGTGTTTCGACTCATCCTCAAAGGCATACGAAAGAGTGGTCAGCTGCTCCTCGAAACTCTCATCTTCGTCGATGGCGAAGCAAATGTGGTCGAGAGCGCGTTGATAATCACCATGTTGCAGGTACTCTTCGCCCAGCATGTAGTTCACTTCCGGATGTTCGGGATCGAGCTTGTAAGCCTTCTTCAGCAGCGGCAGCGCGTCGTTGTCGTCGCCCGCCACCTTGACAAAAAAGGCCTTTTCCACGTAAAACTCTGCTTCCGGTGGAAATTCCATCTCAATGCTGTCCAGCTCTCTCCCCGCCGTCTCGAACTCGAACTCCATGAGGAGCTTCTTCACTTTCAGAATCCTGAAGGCAAAGGAACGGGGATAGAGGCGGATGCCCAGCTCAAGGGCTTCCGTGGCGTATGCAAGGTCATAGTTGAAGATGAGCTCTTCCGCTATCACCTCAAGGTCATCCGAGTCGTAATATCCCACCTCGCCGGCATCCGCCTGCGCTTTGAAATTGTTTACTAACTCGTTGATTTCTTCTTCGTTATAGTCTAAATCCTCGTCCATTTCGCACTTTAAAATAGATGCGCAAAGTTATGAAAAAATTTCGCAGAAAATCCCAATTTTTCTAAATAAAAATCCCGAAAGAGGTTGAATTTCTTTCGGGATGGGGCACAACGGAATGTTGTGTAATGTAAATTGATAAAAATCAGATAGTTACTCTTTCGGAGCCGGGACGGGATTGAATTTGGATTTCAGCATGAAACCGGTGCCGTGCACATTCTTGATTTCGATGTCGGGCTCATAGCCTTCCACGTACTTGCTGCGTTTCGACTTGTCGGTGTTAAGATACTTGGGATCAATGGGTTCGATGGCGAGGTAGGAACGCAGTTTGGTGAGAAATACGTCCATACTGCGGCCGGAGGCGTAGTCGTCGTTGCCCCACACTTTGCGGAGGATCTCCTCGCGCTGAACGAGGCGGTTCATATTCTCGCACAGCAGGCGCATCAGCTCGGCCTCCTTGCGGGTGAGCGTGCGGGTTTTCAACGGATGCGAAAGTTCAAGGTTGGCATGGTCGAAGGTGAATTTTCCGAAATGATACACCTCGTTGGTGACTTTGTAAACGGGTTTCACCTTGGCGTGCTGGCGCGTGCGGCGCAAAATCGCCTCGATGCGCAGAATCAGCTCTTCGGTCACGAAGGGTTTGGTGATGTAGTCGTCGCAGCCCATCTTGAACGCCTTGATTTTGTCTTCTTTGTCGGTGCGGGCCGTCAGGAACACCACGGGCACCTGCTCGTCCACCTTGCGGATCTCGGCCAGCAGCTCGAAGCCGCTCTTGCCCTGCATCACGATGTCGAAGACGCAGATGTCGTAGCGGTGACGCTCGAAGGACTCGGCCGCGGCATTGCCGTCGCTGAAGTCGCTCACGTTGAATTTCAGGGTTTCTAAATATTCTTTCAATACTTTGCGCAGATTCTGGTTGTCTTCCACCAGCATGATTCTGCCTTTGGATTCTCTTGCTGAAACGCTCATGTTAATTCGTTATTTTGTACTGTTTTTCAGTTATTTTTATACCTTTTTTCTGCAATATTATTAACAAACTGCACTACGTTGTAACGCATCTTTAACATATTTATTGCAATTTTTTGATAAAAAATATTCATTTTCTCTCATTATTTTTCAAAATTATGAATATGAGATAATTAGAAATGAATTAAGAGGATGGATGGAAGGGTTACTCGTAGCGGAGAGCCGTGATGGGATCCATGTTGGCAGCCTTGCGGGCAGGGTACCAACCGAAGAAAACGCCGGTGGCCACGCACACAAGGAACGAGATGCCGATGGCCCCCATGCTGATGACCAGCGTCCATTTCAGCACGGTGGTGATGACAGTGGCGAGAATCGAGCCGATGACGATGCCGATGACACCACCTAACAGGCTCAGAATGATGCTTTCCGACAGGAACTGCAGCATCACATCACGCCGTTTGGCTCCGATGGCCATGCGCAAACCGATTTCTTTAGTACGTTCTGTTACAGTGACATACATAATGTTCATGATGCCGATACCGCCCACGATGAGCGAGATGGCGGCGATGGAGGTTAGCAAGAGTGTCAGCACTCTCATCACGTTGCTCATGGCCGACAGGATCTCCTCCTGCGTGCGGATTTCAAAGTCGTCCTCGTACTCGTTGTCGGCGTTGAGTTTGATGTTGTGGTTGCTGCGCAGAATGTAGGTGATTTCGGTGGCCGCCATCTCCGACTCCTCCTCGCTGGTGGCCGAGGCGAAGATCATCTGGAAGTTGTTGCGGTTGTTGTTGCCCGAGAAGCGCGTCATGATGGTGGTGTAGGGCGCCAGCACGATGTCGTCCTGATCCTGCCCCATGCCGTTCTGCCCTTTCGAAGCCAGCACGCCGATGACCTTCATGGGCACCCGTCCGCAGCGGATGGTCTGTCCGATGGGGTTCTCGCCGTTGGTGAACAGTTCGTCCACCACGGTCTTGCCGATGACGCACACTTTTGCGTTGGTCTTGGTGTGCTCATCCGTGAACATGATGCCTGACTCGAGCGAGTATTTGCGGATTTCCAAGTAGTCGGCCGACACGCCCTGCAGACTGCCCGAGTGGTTGTTGCCGCCATACACGAGCTGTGCCGCCGCGCTGACCGACGGGGAGACGTACTGCACATACTTGGTGTTCTTTTCCAAGGATTCCAAGTCGCGCTTGGTGAGCGACTGTCCGGTGCCCATGTCCACGCCGCCTCTCATGCTGCGCGTCGGCATAATCATGATCATGTTGGAACCCATGGTGGAGAACTCGGAGCGTACGCCGCCCGTGGCGCTTTTGCCCAGACTCACCATCACAATCACGGAGGCGATGCCGATGATGATGCCTAACATGGTGAGGAACGAGCGCCCCTTGTTGCGCGAGAGGGCGGTGAGCGATATTTTGATGAGGTTGATGATGTCCATAATAGATGTCGGTTATTTTTTCTGGCTGACGTTGATGTCAGTGACGACCGCCTCGCCCTCCTTCAGTCCGCGGGTGATGAGGGTGCGTGTGCTGTCGCTTTCGCCGCAGGTCACGGGCATGCGGGTGAAAGTGTGGCCGCGCATGACCCATACCGCGTCGCCGTCGAAGCGGTTGTTGCAGATGTTATAGTGTTGTTTTTCAAGAAATTGTATGGTCAAACTGTCGGGGGTGTATCGGAGGGCGTCGTTGGTGACGCAGAGGCCAATGTTCCCGTTGAGAGTGTCCTGCTTCGCCTGTATGGTGTGGATGGAAAATCCCCACCACTGGCCGCTCTGTTCCTCTTCCGGCACCTCGTGATGAGTGCACGAGGCAGCGGCTGTCAGGATGATGAGAAGCAGGGCGATTTTTTTCATAAATCAGTGTGTTTCACGTTTTTTTCGTAGTCGGCGAGTGCCTGTGCCGCCGACTGCTGTTCGATGGGTGCATCCAGCACGATTTCACCGTCGCGCAGCTTGATGGTGCGGGTGGTGAAGGTGGCGATGTCGGGTTCGTGGGTCACGAAGGCGATGGTCTTGCCCTTGCTGTGCAGCTCTTGGAAGAGGGTCATGATTTCGTAGGAGGTGCGGGTGTCGAGGTTGCCGGTGGCCTCGTCGGCGAGGATGATGACGGGGTCGTTGACGAGGGCGCGGGCGATGGCCACGCGCTGCTGCTGGCCACCCGACAGCTGGTTGGGCATGTGGTCCATGCGGTCGCTCAGCTTCACGGCTTCCAGTGCGGCGATGGCGCGCTCCTTGCGTTCCTTGGAGGAGACGGTGGAGTTGTACATCAGCGGCAGCTGCACGTTGTCGAGCGCGGTGGTGCGCGCCAGCAGGTTGTAGTTCTGGAACACAAACCCTATCTTGCGGTTGCGCAGCGTCGAAAGCTGGTTCTTGTTCAGCGTGTTCACCGATGTGCCGTTGATGATGTAGTCGCCGCTGGTCGGGGTGTCCAAGCAGCCGAGAATGTTCAGCAGGGTGGACTTACCGGAGCCGCTGGTGCCCATGATGCTCACAAACTCGCCTTCGCGGATGGAGAAAGTGACGCCGTTGAGCGCGTGCACGGTCTCGCTGCCCACCTTGAAGTCGCGGTGCAGGTCGCGGATGTCAATGATGATCTCGTTTTCCATATCCTAACGGTTTTTGCGTTCCGGCGGACCGAACATCATCTTGTTGCCCTCTTTGTCGTCTCCCATCGGGCCGAATCCCTCTTTGGTGTTGGTTACCACCTTGTCGCCGACTTTCAAGCCCTCGGTGATGATGCACTTCGCACCGTCGTTCAGTCCGGTGGTCACCTTACGCTGCTCGTAGCTATTGCCGTTCTTCACCCATACTGTTTTGGTGGTGATATCTTTCAACGCATGAAGCTCCTCTTCGGTGGTCTTGTACAGTCCTTTGAAAGAGGTGCCTTGTTTCTCCAAAATCTTCTGTACCGTCGGGTCAATCTTGAAGTACAGGCACTCCATCGGGACGACGACACCGCTCTGCTGGTTCACGATGATGCTGACACTGGCGGTCATGCCGGGCATCAGCTTCTCGTCGGGGTTGGGCGCGTCAATGATGACCACATACGTCACCACGTTGTTGGTGACGGTCGGGTCCAAGCGTTTCTGCTTGACGGTGCCGGTGAACACGTCGTCGGGATAGGCATCCACGGTGAAGGTCACCGTCTGCCCCTCTTTCACCTGTCCGATGTCCGCTTCATCCACGTTGGCCTCCACCTGCATGCGTGTAAGGTCCTGCGCGATGGTGAAGATGGTCGGCGTGCTGAACGAGGAGGCAACGGTCTGTCCCTCTTCCACCGACTTGCTCATCACGATACCGTCAATGGGGGAGGTGATGGTGGCGTACGAGAGGTCCACCTCCGCACTGCGGAGACTGGTCTTCGACAAATCCACCTGACTCTTGGCCTGGTTGTATTGGTTTTCAGCATTTTCGAGGTTTTCTTTGGTCTCCGCTCCCTTATCATACAGTGCTTTCACACGTTCGTAGCTCAGCTTGGCTTGGGTGAGTGAGCTCTGTGCGCTGGCGAGGTTAGCTTGGCACTGGTTGATGCGTTCCAGCAGGGTGGAGCGGTCGAGTTCAGCCAAGAGCTGACCCTTGGTGACGTGCGAGTTGTAATCGACATACAGCTTTTCCACTTTGCCGGATACTTGCGTACCCACTTCTACCTTCGTCACAGGCTGTATCTCCCCGGTGGCGGTGATGATGGTCGCTACGCTGTCGATGCGGGCGGGTTCGGTCTCGACGATATAGCCCGCTTTCTTGCCGCCCTTCAGGACGAAGAAAAGCACAATCGCCAGCAATACGGCCGCGACAATGCTCCAAATGATGATTCTTCTTTTCTTTTTCGGTGTCATATTAAAAATGTTTTTCTTTAAAGATTAGATTAAAGGGTGACCTCCTGACCCGTGTAAACGTCTAACACTTTCTTCTGCAACAGGAAGTTGTATTTGTTCTGCATATAGTTATTAAGGATGTTCAGATAGTTGGTCTGCTGCTGAAGCAAATCCACTGCGGTAATTGCACCGAGCTGGAATTTTTGGTTATAGGTTTGATAGTTAAGATAGTACGCTTCCTGCTGAAGTTCTGAAAGCGTGTAGTCGTTGTAGGCTTTCTTCACGTTCAAATAGTACTCTTGTACCTGCTCAATCACATCTCCTTCCGCAATTTCGAGGGCTAATTTCGCTTTTTCAAGTTGAATTTCTCTGATTTTCACTGTATTGCGAACACTTCCTTGCTGATAGATGGGGATGTTGATGTTCAACCCCACGCTTTCGTTCAGTCCCTTGTAGAGGCCGCTGGTAAGGCCGTTGTTGTCGTTGCCGTAGGAGGCGTTGTAGCCGGTTCCGATGCTCGCGCTGGCGGAGATGGAGGGGTAGTAGCCTCCCTTGGCGATTTTTACATCATACTCAGCAATCTCCACAGCTTTCTCTTTGACTTTGAGCTCGGGGAGGTAGTTGAGCGCCTGCTGTACTACGTTTTGCATGTCAGGTACTTGCATCGACTGGGCTAAACGGCTGCTGTCAGGGGTGACGATGATGAATTGATGCTGGTCGTCGGGTATGGTGATGAGGTTGCGCAGAGTGATGTACTCGTTGTCGATGGCAATTTGGGTGTTTTCAATGGACATCGAGTCAGAAAGATACTGTGCCAGCAGCAGTTTGTAGTCGCTTTCGAGGATGCGCCCCGCCTCGTAGCGCTGCCGTCCCTGCTCCACCTGTTCACGGCTGGTATTCAGCACAGTACGACGGTAGTCAATCAGCTCCTGGTTCATCAGGATGGTGAGATAGCTGCGGATAATCTCAATGCGGATGCCGTTTCGTACCTGCTCCACCTGCATCTCGGTTTGGTCGGCTTGTACCTGGCTCTGTTTGATGGTGTTGCGGATCGTGAGGCCTTTGAAAATGTCGATTCCAGCGTTAAGGTTATAGTTGCCGTTGATGCCGAACGACTCGCTGCCATGCGAGTAGCCGAAATTCTGTCCGATGCCGGCCGACACGGTGGGGTATTGCCGCAACTTGGCTTGTTTGAGCTGGATGTCTGAGGTCTGCACATCCAACTTGCCGCTTTGTAGGTCTTGGTTGTGTTCCTCCGCATATTGGAGGCACTGCTGCAAGTCCAGATGCAAGGTCTGTCCTCTTAGTACGAGAGCGGGAAAGAGGAGCAGTATCAATAGAATTTTTTTCATATTACTTATTTTAGCTGGCAAAATTAAAATAAATATTGATGATGATTTGTCAGTTTTTACAAAGAAAAGAAGAAATGCAAAAAGAAAACGGAGATTAGTTTAATCTTACTATGTGGTCAACTTCACCTGCCGGTGGGCTTCTACAATGTTGATGGCATAGTCGCCGATTTTTTCGCTGTCGCCGATGATGTCCATGTAGTTCACACCCGTCTGGTAGTCGTACTTCTGCTCGTTGATGTCGATGACGTTGTTCTCTTTCAGCTGGGTGCGGTAGTTGTTGATTTCCATTTCAATATAAAGCGATTCCTTGGGATCAACAGTGTGGTTGGGGTCGTTCAGAATGGTCTCCATCTGGGTGATGGACTTGTCGCACAGTTCAAACATGTGGGCAATGTGTTCGAGCTGTTCATGGGTGAACTTCTCTTTGGCTTGGAATTTTCGGTTGATGACGCGACTCATGTTGTAACAGCTGTCGGCAATACTCTCTAATTCAGCGATTTCACGCAGCATGATGCGGATCTGCTCCTTACTTTCAAGACTGAGTCGGCCTTCCGAAACTTTGTTGAGGTATTTTGCAATCTCAATCTCCATGTTGTCGCTGATGGTCTCGTATTTTTCGATGCGGGAGAACAGCTTGGCAAAATCGTCGGGCTTGCTGATCTTCAGCAGGTCGGGGATGAATCCGAACATGCGGTGCACGCGCATGGCGAAATGGTTCACCTCTTGTCGGGCGGCCATGAGCGAGAGCTCGGCAGTGGAGAGAAGACCGCCGCCGATGAAGCGAAGCCGGGTCTCCTCGTCTTCGCCCTTCACCTTGATAATCTGACTCACCAGTTTTTCCAGCAAAGGCACAAACCATACAAGAATGAGGGTGTTGCAGAGGTTGAAGGCGGTATGGAAACCTGCCAATGCGTAGGTGATGCGGATTTCGGCGTTCGGCACGTCGGCAATCGGCAGGCCCGGGTTGAAGCCCACAATGTGGCACACGAGGTTGATGAAAGGTCTGAAGATGATGAGCACCCAGCATACGCCGAACAGGTTGAACAGCAGGTGCGCCATGGCTGCCCGCCGCGCCTGTGTGCTGGCTTTCATGGCCACCAAGTTGGAGGTGATGGTGGTGCCGATGTTTTCACCCAATACCAAGGCAATACCTTGATAAATATCGGCTACACCGGTGGAGCACAGAATCATGGTGATGGCCATGATGGCCGCCGACGACTGCACGCAGAAGGTGAGCAGTCCGCCGATGACGAGGAACAAGATGTAGGTGATCCAGCCGTAGTCGCTGCAGCTTTTGAAGAAGCCCATAATGGACTGGTTTTCTTCCAGATGCATTCCGTTGGCGGTTTCACGCAGGGTGACCAGTGCGAGGAATAGGAAGGCGAAGCCGAACAGGAACTCCCCGAACGAGCGGGCGCCGTTCTTCTTGAAATACGACATGGCGATGCCGATGGCGAAGAGCGGGAACACCACCAGCTTCATGTCGAACTGGAAGCCGAACACCGCCATGATCCATGCGGTGGCCGTGGTGCCGATGTTGGCACCCATGATCACCGAGATGGCCTGTGCGAGGGTGAGCAGTCCCGCGTTCACGAAGCTGACGGTGAGCACGGTGGTGGCTGTTGACGACTGCACCGAGGCGGTGACAAAAGCACCTGTGCAGATGCCCGTGAAGCGGTTGGCGGTCATGGCGCCCAGCACTTTGCGCAGGTTACCGCCCGTGAGCTTCTGCAAAGCCTCGCTCATGGTCTTCATACCGAACATGAGCAGTGCCAAGCACCCCAATATTTTCAAAATATCCCAGAATTCCATTTCCTATAGGTTTTGTTTGATGGATTTTATTTCAATTGTGCCAACCGCTCCACCACATACGGCCGGTCGGCCTGGTAGGTGACCCCGAACCACTGCGCGTCGCTGTCCAGAATGTTGATGGTGGCAGCGCCGCTGGTCAGGAAGTAGTTGATGACGGTCGGAATCTGGAACTCCGACTTGGGGTCGTCGTTGTGGGCGGTGAGGAAGTCGCGGAACATCCCATCGAGCTTGTCGAAGAAGAGGGGAGTGAAGCCCCAGAAGTTCATGGAGACAGGGGTTTTGCCGTCCAGCGGAGTGAAGGTGCCGTCGGCTTCGGCATTGCGGATGAGGCCGTCGTGCCGCCCGATCTTGGTCATCTCGGTGATGCTCACCAGATGGCCGTGTTCGTCGGCGGTGCATACTCCTCTCGACACGGTGCCGTTCTCCGACAGGGTGTTCTCGAGGCGGTAGCCCACCATGGCGAACTGCGGCGCGGCGGGTGCCTGCGGCTGGCGCAGGAAGTCGGCCATCACGCGGAAGGCATCTTTCCCATAAAAGTCATCAGCATTGATGACTGTAAAGGGCTCTTTGACCGCTTCTTTTGCCACAAGGATGGCGTGGGCTGTGCCGTAAGGCTTCACCCGTTCAGGATTCACGGAAAAACCGTCCGGCAGTACGTCAAGTTCCTGAAATACATATTCCACCGGAATGCGGTCGGCATATTTCGGGAGGATGTGCTCGCAAAAGTCAGCCTCCATGCTGCGCCGGATGACATACACAATCTTGCCGTAGCCGGCTTCGATGGCGTAGCGTACCGAATAGTCCATGATGGTCTCGCCGTTGGGACCGAGCTGGTCCAGCTGTTTCAGACCGCCGTAGCGGCTGCCCATGCCGGCAGCCAATACTAGTAATGTGGGATTCATAACCGCTATTTTTTTCGTAATTCAACAATGTTGGCCTCTCCGTAGGGATTCTGCTGCACGCTAAACACCCGTCCCGACTGGCTGACGGTCAGCTCGTAGCCGCCGTAGTCGATGTGGCCGAGTGTGTCCTTGATGTCCACGGAAATCTTGCCCGGGTAGAGGTCGCTTGATTGGCTGATGTATTCGTAACTGCCGTCTTTGTGGCTGTAAATCACCCGTGACATGCGCATGCCGATGAGACTGTCGTTGGCCTCGCAGTACTGGATGAAGTTGATGGTGGTGCTGTCGTGCAGCATGATCATTTCTCCGTTTTTCTGGCTGGGCATGTCGGAGGTGATGTAGTAGGTGTTGCCCATCAGATACTCCTTCACCCCGTCTTGCGTCATCTCCACAGCTGCCTTGTTCTCATTGTTGGCGAAATGGTTGGTGATGGCCTTCTGCCCGATGAAGCAGAGCGCACCGGCGAGGTATCCGACCAGTGCGAGCCATGAAATGTGCTTGAGGTACCAGATGAAGTCGATCTTCTCCAAACCCATCACGGCCACACCGGCAGCGGAACCGATGATGAGGATACTGCCACCCGTACCGGCACAGTAGGCCAGCATCTCCCAGAAGTAGTGGTCGGTGGGGAAGTGGTACATGCCCATGGCTCCCGCCACCAGCGGCACATTGTCCACGATGGAGGAGAGCACGCCGATGATGATGTTGATGACGTAGTATTTGCCCGGGTCTGCCATCGGGATGCTGTCCAAACCGTTGGAGAGCAGTGCCAAGTGGCCAACAACGCGCAGGGCGTTCACTGCCAGCAAAATGCCGAGGAAGAAGAGGATGCTGGGCAGGTCGATGCGGGAGATGATGGACAGGATGGAATATTTCTTGCTGTGTGCTTCCTGCTTGCGGTGCACAATCTCAGAGAGTACCCACAAAATGCCCAGGCCGCCTAACATTCCGAGGTAGGGAGGCAGGTGGGTGATGGTCTTGAAGACGGGCACGCACACCAGAGCGCCCACGCCCACGCAGAGGAAGAGTGTGCTCATGCCCTTGCTGTTGGTGTAGCTGCCTTCCACATGGTCGGTGGCCTCTTCCGGCGGAGTCACTTCATTCTCTCCTCTCATCATGAAGGTGAGGATAATGAGCGGTACAACAATGGAGATGATGCTGGCAAAGAGGGTGGCCACGATGATGTTGGCGCTGGTGACGTCGCCGGCAATCCACAGCATGATGGTGGTCACGTCGCCGATGGGCGACCACGCACCGCCCGCGTTGGCGGCCAGAATCACCATGCTGGCGAAGATGAGACGGTCTTTGCGCTGCATCATCTTGCGCAGCAGGGCAATCATCACGATGGAGGTGGTCAGGTTGTCCAACACTGCCGACATGAAAAAGGTCAGGATGCAGATGATCCACAGCAGGCGTGTTTTTTTCTTGGTCTTGATATGGTCGGTGATGATCTTGAAGCCGCCGTTGGTGTCCACTACCTCCACAATGGTCATGGCACCCATCAGGAAGAAGAGGATCTCAGCGATGTCGCCCAGCGAGTGCAGCAGTTCGGAATGGACGAGCCATTCGGTGAAGCCGCTGCCGGGGTTGCGGGTGATGTAGTCGCGCAGCGGTTCGGTATTGACGAGAATGCTCTCGCCGCCGATGACGGCGCATACCCACAGCAGCACGCCCAGCAGCAGGGCAGTGGCGGTCTTGTTGATTTTCAGCGGATGTTCCAGCGCGATTACAGTGTAACCGACGAGGAAGGCCACAAGCATGAAGATAAAAGTGAAGTTGGACATGTAATAGATTTTTTAATGATTTTGATAATGAATATTCGGTTGGTTCTGCCGGATGAGGTCGGCGGCCTTTTCCATCAGCCACATCGGGGTGGAGGTGGCCCCGCAGATGCCGATACGCTCGTCGGCCCCTGCAGGAATGTCGGAAATTGTCTCCAAAGCGGTGACGAAGTGGGTGTTGGAATTGCTTTTTTTACAGATTTCGTATAGATAAAGACCGTTGGAGCTCTTGGCCCCCGACACGAAGACGATGCGGTCGTACTGACGGGCGAACTCCTCGATCTGGCGGGCGCGGTTGGTCACGCTGTGACAGATGGTGTCGTGATGGGTGAACAGCTCGGGATGCCCCTGCCGTGTGTAGGCCTCGGTGATGGCCTCGATGATTTTCTGGTACGTCTCAGAGTTCTGGGTGGTTTGCGAAAAAAGACATGCCGGCCGCGACAGGTCGATGCGCTGGATGTCTTCCAATGCACTGATGACCAGTCCTTTGCCGTCGGTCTGCCCCAGCAGCCCGATGACTTCGGCATGGCCTTGCTTGCCGAAGATGAGAATCTGGGTGTCGGCTCCCGCCGTCTCAAACTCCCGTTTGATGGTCTGCTGCAGGTTCAGCACCACCTTGCAGGTGGCATCGATGATCTCGATGCCGTTTTCTTGGGCGATGCGGTAGGTCTCCGGCGGTTCGCCGTGGGCGCGTATCAGCACCCGCCCCCCCCGCAGGCTGCGGAACTCGTCGTAGGAGATGACCTTCAACCCCATCTGCACCAGCCGCTGCAGCTCCTCGCTGTTGTGCACGATGTCGCCGAGACAGTAGAGTGTTCCCTCCTTCCGCAGCCACTCCTCCGCCGTCTGTATGGCGTTGATGACCCCGGAACAGAAACCCGAATGTCCGTCAATCGTAACTTGCATGTACTTCCTCAGTCCCTCCTATATTTTAACCTTTCAATTTTCAATTTTCAAATTTCACCTTACTTGTCCCACGTCCACTTCTTGTCCAGCTTGAACTTCTCAATGGTGTAGCTTTTCTTTCCGCTCATCCCGAAGTAGATATCGTCGCCGTCCACCAGCCACACATTGTGGAAGGTCTGTCCGGCCTTGTTGGGCAGCATGATGACCTTTTTGTCGGTGCTGTAGTCCATGCGCGCCACTACCAGACAGTTCTTGTCGGGACTCTCTATCTCGGCGGCGTTCCAGTCGTTGTTGTCCTCCTCGTAGTTGGAGAGCAGGTCGGTGTAGAGCACGAAAATCTCGCTGCCTTTCACCACGGGCACATAGCCGATGCCGAGGTTGTAGAAGGTGGGCGCTTTCGGGCGGGCGGTCTTCTCTTCCATGCGGAAGGCGGCGATGCGCTCGCCGTCGTCGTGGGTGGTCACAATGTCGGCAGCCTGGGCGCTGGTGTGTTTGTTCACCTTGATACAGCCGAGGTCGGTGCCGTTGAGGGTGAAGCGGTTGCAGTAGATGTCGTTGGTATGGTGGCGGTAGGGCATTGCACCCTTGTCGCTAAGCTGTATGCTGGCATACTGCTCGCCGAGCATCGCCACGATGTGGTCGGGCATCTCGAACAGATAGTCGCACTTGACGTAGTAGTCGCCGTCGTTGAGGTTGTAGTACTCGTTGCCTTTTGTGCGGTCGAAGGGGGCGTGCGACTTCTCGGTGATGCGCAGCGGCTCGTCTTTCACCACATACGTGAAGTAGCCCGTGGTGTTGCTCTGCTGGGTTTCATCATAATATCCACCAATAAAGAGGTCTTTGTTGGCCAGCCGGAGCATCTTCATCGAGTTCACGAAGCCGAAGTCGAGGGCTTCTGTGATGGAGTTGAGGTTGCCGCGGGTGCAGCTGAAAAGCTGCAGGGTGGGGTTCTGGATGGTGGCGTTCTTGCCCTTGGTGGCATATACCAGCAGCAGCAGCTCGCCCTTGTCGCTCAACTCAATATCCTGAATGGAAAATTTGTTGCCGGCGATGGTGGGCAAAAACTTGTCGTACCAGATCTCCTTGCCGGTGTTGTCGTAGATGTAGCAGTAGAAGTAGGGGGCTTGGTTGCGGTCGTTGGGGGCGATGAAAATCATGGCGTACTTGGAGTCGTCGGGCGACACGGCCACATATTTCAGGATTTCGCCGCGTCCTTCCAAGTCTAACGACAGACGGTTTTCTGGAGTTACAACACGCACTCCGTCAACGCTTTTCTTTTGTGGATAATGTGCTACGGAATAGTCAAACGACTTTTTTTCGGCATTGTAGCGGTAATAGTAGCCGTACAGCTCCGTGCCGATGACGCGGGTGTAGAGGTGGTGGTAGCCTTCCGGCAGCTGGATATCCTCCTCGAAGGCCGTGCCCGTGGTTTTGTTGTAGGTCACCAGCCCCTGATACTGCAGCTTGACATTCGGACTGTAGGTCTCAAGGTAAAAAAGCGCACTTTTGTCGCTGTTGCGTATCAGCGTTTGGGTGGAGAGCGCCGCCGAACATTTCGGGACCACAGCTCCGCCGCCCTCGGTGAGGGGAGTCTGTGCTTTGCAAGGAAATGGAAGGGTTAATGTAAGTATAAGAATGACAGAGAGTAATAATGCTTTTTTCATAATCTCTTTTTTTTATTTCGATAAAAAACTACGCCAAATTATCATTTTGAAAAAAATCGTGCAAATTTATAAAAATTTCTGACATGTTTTTGAAAATATTCTGATTTTTCCCAAAAAGAAAACCCATCCGTATGAGGGATGGGTTGCTATGAAAAATGATGTTGGAAATCTTCTTGACAGGTTTATTTATCGAGGAAGTTGAGAAAATCGAGGAAATCGTCATTGAAAATGTCAGAGAGATCGTAGCCGAAGTGGAACCAGATGATGGCGATGATGAGCAGCACGAGAGAGGACAAAATCAGACCGGCGATGGGGAAAGCCCTGCGGCAGTTTTTGCGGAAAATGCCCACCAAGGACAATGTGAGTCCGAGGACTCCAAGGATGAAACGTACAAAGGGGACCCAGAACAGCACGATGCCGACGACACCCAGCACAAATCCCGTTCCTCCAATGAAATTTCTTCTGAGTCTGGGCTCTTTCGGCTGGACAGGGTAGGGCTGCTGGTAAGGTTGTTGGTATGGCTCGTATGCCGGCTGCTGAGGTTCTTGTACCGGAGGACACGGTGTTACTTCCGGAGTTTGAGGGGTGTTTTGCATATCCTCTGCGTTGTTGAGATTTTCTTCCATAATAATTTGTTTTATTTGATTTATTTTAACGCTGCAAAAGTATGATTATTTTTTGAATATTAGAATTTTTCGATATCCTCCACAAATTCCAGTGCGTCTTTGGTGTATCCATCTGCATGTATCTCATTGGCTAATAGTTGGTTGAGAACAGCACCACCGACGTAGATGGGAATCTCCACGCCGTTGTCTTTCAGGTACTGGATAGTCTCTTCCATGGAGATGACGGTGGTGGTCATCAGGGCGCTGAGGCCGATGACCATCGGGTTGTACTTGCGGGCGGCCTCGAGGATGGTCTCCTTGGCGGTGTCGCGGCCGAGGTCCACCACGTGGTAGCCGTACGACTCGAACAGCACTTTCACGATGTTCTTGCCGATGTCGTGCACGTCGCCTTTCACGGTGGCCAGCACCACGGTGCCCTTGGGACTGCTGCCCTGCGAGAACTGTTCTTTGATGATGGCGAAGGCCTCTTTGCAGGCCTCCGAAGCCGAGATGAGCTGCGGGAGGAAGATTTTCTGTTTCTCGAAGTCGCTGCCCACAATGTTGAGCGTCGGGATGAGCACGTCGTTGATGATGCTCATGGGTGCCTGGGTGAGCAGGGCTTCCTTGGTGAGGGCGATGCTGTCTTCTTTGAGCCCCCTCCGCACGGCCTCCCCGAGGGTCAGCGTACTGGGTGTCGCCACAGGGGCTGCCTCCGCCGCCACGGCTTTCTCCACAAAGACATCAATGTCCTCCTTCACTCCGCGCAAAGCATTGAATGCCAGTACGGTGTTCATCATGGTGGCATTGCACGGATTGATGATGGGCATCGTCAGACCGCTCTCTAAGGCCATGGCCAGGAAGGTGCTGTTGATGAGCTCGCGGTTGGGCATGCCGAAACTGACGTTGGAAACTCCAAGTGCTGTCTTTACGCCGAATCGCTCTGTCACTATGCGGAGAGCACGCAGTGTTTCCTTCACCAGTGGCTGCTGTGCGCTGCAGGTCAGCGTGAGGGTGTCGAGCATCATGCGGTGGCGCGGGATGCCATACTCGTCAGCCCCCTTCAGGATGCGCTCCCCGATCAGGGCACGCTCCTCGGCGGTCTGCGGTATGCCGGTGTCGTCCATGGTGAGTCCCAGCAGCACCGCGCCGTACTTGCTCGCGATGGGAAACACTGCCGCCATGGTGTCGGCATTGCCGTTCACCGAGTTGATGAGCGGCACGCCGTTGTAGTATCGGCAGCCCGCCTCGATGGCTTCGGGGTTGGAGGAGTCGATCTGCAGGGGCAGACTTGTGATTTCGTTCAGCTTGACGACCACCTGCCGCATGTTGGCCACGTCGTCGGTCTTCGGCACGCCCACGTTCACGTCCAACAAGTCGGCACCGGCCTCCTCTTGCTTGATGGCCTCCTTGAAGATGTAGTCGAAGTCGCCGCTGATGATGGCCTCTTTCAGTTTCTTTTTGCCGGTCGGGTTGATGCGTTCCCCGCAAACCTTCACGCGGTCAATCACTACCAGCTGCGTGGCGGAGGTGATGACGGTCTCCTTGACGGTCTCATGTGCTGCCACGGGCTCGCCCTTGTGGGCGGCGATGGCGTGGATGAACTCCGGATTGGTGCCGCAGCAGCCGCCCAGCACAGCCACTCCCTGACGGCTGAAGTCGTCCATCACGGAGGCGAACTCCTCGCAGGTGAGGCTGTAGGTGGCATGGCCGTCTTTCAGGATGGGCAGTCCGCGGTTGGGCTGCACCAGCACGGGCTTGTCGCTGTATTTCAGCAGCTCGGCCACTATCGGGCGCAGGTCGTCGGGACCCAGCGAGCAGTTCACGCCGATGGCGTCGGCTCCCATGTTGCCCATCAACTCGGCCATGATGCGCGGCGACGTGCCGGTGAGGGTGTGCCCCGTCGCATCGAAGGTCATGGTGGTGAACACGGGCTTGTCGGTGTTTTCTTTCACCGCCAACAGTGCGCATTTCAGTTCATACAGGTCGGAAAAGGTCTCGAGGATGAAGCCGTCCACGTGGTCGCGGGCGATGATCACCATCTCTTTGAAGGCCTCGTAGGCATCGTCGAAGCTCAGCTCGCCCATGGGCTGCAGCATCTTGCCGAGCGGTCCGATGTCCATCATCACGAACTGCGTGGTGCGGAAGCGTTTGGCCTGCGCGATGGCCGCCTCGATCATCATCCGGCGGTCTTTGTCGGGCATCTTGATGCGGTTGGCACCGAAGGTGTTGGTGGTGATGAAATCACAGCCGGCGTCGATGTAGCTTTTGTGGATGGCCGCAATCTGGTCGGGTGCTGTAATATTCAGCATTTCAGGACATTTCGACATGATGCCGCGCTTCTCCAACTCAGTGCCGAAAGCACCGTCGAATATCATGATTTCTTTTCCTAATCTGTTTTTCATAAATAAAATTTATTTTTGATGAAAAGAGATGGCTTTGCTTTTTTTGAATTGTGCCTGCACGCACCAAACGCCTGCCACAGCCATCACTGCACCGATGATTTTCAGCGGCGGGAACGGCTCGCCCAAGACGAAGAAGGCGAACAGACCCGTCACCACGGGAATCAGGTTGGTGAAGGTGTTGGCGCGCGCCAGTCCGATGCGTTGCAATGCCGTGATATAGAAGGTGTAGGCGAGTGCCGAGCAGAAGACCGCCAGCAGGATGACATCGCGCAGCACGGTGAGGTCGGCGAGCATGGCGAATTGCCGGTGCAGGTCGCCGGTGCCGTGTACGAACAGCATCACCGGCAGGATGAACAGCAGTCCGAAGGTGTTCTGCCATGTGACGATGAAGATGGGGTTGTAGCGGTCGGAGATTTTTTTCAGGAAGAAGCTGTAGCCCACGGCGGTGCCCACCGCGCCGAAGGCCAAGACAATGCCGAGCGGGTTGAAGGTCACGTCGCCGAATTCGGGCACCAGCATCACCACGATGCCCGCCACCGACACCGCCACGCCCGCCATGTTGAGCCACGAGAGGTTCTCCTTGAAGTAGAAGAAGGAGAGCAGAACCGTGAAGATGGGGATGGTGGCGATGATGACCGACACGATGGTGGGGTCGGTGTATTGGATGCTATAGGTTTCGAAGATAAAGTAGAGGAAAGGCTCGAAAAGACTGAGCATCAGCAGGTAAAGCCAGTCTTTGCCGGGGATTTTGCGCAGCGGCTGGTGAAAGAACAGCCGGCACACCACGGCCTGCAGCGCGGTGGCGATGAGCAGTCGGAGAAACAGGATGACGATGGGGGCGAGATGGGCGAGCAGCGCTTTGGTGAAGACAAACGACACGCCCCAGAAGCCTACGGCAACAAGGATGAGAGTGTAGTACAGGGTTGCGCGCTTTTTCATGGGTGACCCTCAAATGAAAAAGAGAGGATGCAGGTCCTCTCTTTCCATATAATATAATATGGTAAACTATTCTTCGTCGGTCTGCTCAGTCGGCTGGGCCTGCTGGTGGTTGGCGTTGTACTCGCTCTTGCAGATGAATGCGGAGGCGAGGCAGAGCACGAAAATCACGCCGGCCAGCGACCAAGTGATGATTTCAACGATGTTGGTGGTCTTTCTCACACCCATAATCTGGTTGGAACCTGCAAAGTTGGAGGCCAGACCGCCACCCTTGGATTCCTGGATGAGGACGAAAAATCCCAATGCTATGCTGATGATAATGATAAAGACTGCTAAAACGATTAAAAATGAGGTCATTGTATGGTTATTTTGGTGTTAATTTTTTCTATTTTTAATTTCCTGAATTTGGGCTGCAAAATAACAACTTTTTTCTGGAAAATGCAAGCATAATTTTTTATAAATTTTTATCGCCTTTCCAGGATAGCCTTGTGCGAGGTAAAGCTTTGCTAATGTTTCACTTACGATTTCCGGATTCTCCACAAGACTGGGTTTGCTGTAGTTGATGTTGCCGTCGTGCTTTTCGGGGTCGAACTGAATTTTCGGGGTTTCTTCCGAAAATTCTGCAATCAGCTGCGTGATAAGCGAGTCCTGGTCCACGTCGGCGGGACGTGCGTGGGTTTGCGGGGTGGGGGAGGCCTGCTGGGGCTGCGGCTCCTTGAGGGAGGTCTCGGCGAAGCGTGCGCGGTCGGCGACATACAGCAGCAGGCGTGACCGCTCGCTGGTGGCTGCTCCCGGACGGAGTGCCGACAGCATCTTCAGGTACAGCATCGCGGAGAGCGATGAAGCGGGGTACTCCTCGCACTGCTGTTTCAACAGGGCCAGGCTCTCTTCGCTGACGGGATAGGGGTTCGTGTTCATAAATATTGGATTACCAATTGACAAAGGCTTTGTTGAAGATGTCCTCGGTGAGGGCTTCGTTGATCTGCTCGACCAAGGAGCTTTCGATGGAGGTGAAGTTCTGGGTGCTGGAGTAGTCGGCGTAGCGCGAGAACGACTGTTCGAAGTTCTGTGTTTCGTCGAACTTGTTGGTGAAGGTGACGCTCACGGTGATGGTGAGGCGGTTCATGGCGGCGGTTTCATCGCCTTGGATGGCGACGGGCCGGATGGTATAGCCGGTGATGGAACCCTCGAGGCTGTAGTCGCCGTTGCTCTTGCTGTCCACGATGGTCAGCGGGGTTTGCCCCTGTATGCGGTCTTTCAGCGCGTTGGTGAACTGCTGGCTCAGGGTGGGGTTGACGAGGGTGGAGTTGTTGCGGAAGGTTTGGATGTAAACGGTCTTGGCGCGCGCGTCGATGCTGCTGCCGGTGAGCGACACCGACATGCGGCAGCCGGCGTTGATCAGGCAGCCGGCAGCAATCAGCAGCAGGGCGAGGATGTGGCGAACAGGTTTACAGTCCATATTTTATGATTTGACGGTAGAGGGTGCGTTCCGAGATGCCGAGCTCCTGTGCGGCGGCGCGGCGCTTGCCGTTGTGCTTCTTCAGCGTTGCGATGATTTTGTCTTTTTTGACATCCTCAATGGTGCTGCTTTCGCCAACGATGGTGGGGGTCACCTCTTCAGGTTCTTCAATGGATTCCTCTTCGGAGGGGATGTAAGGGGTGGTGGGAACGGTATTCTCTATTTTTTTGTTTGTCAGAAGGTTGGTGGGAGCGGCTTCGGGCTGCGTGGGGCGGCTGCCGCTTTGGCGGATGATGATTTCCTGGAACAGCTGTTTGAGGAAATCGACCTCGCCGCGGAGCTGGCGCAACTCCTGAAGGATGGCGTCATGGTCGTAGTCGTAGTCGCGCTCGCGGGAGGCGGGCACGACGGCCACGTTGAATTTCGCAGCGGGGGTGTCGGCCAGCGAGTTTTCGAGGATGCCGCGGGTGATGTCGCGGGTGGATTCCACGATGGAGAGTCGTTCCACCAAGTGTTTGAGCTGCCGTATGTTGCCGGGCCACGGATAGTTCTCAAGGTACTCTTCCGCGTCGGGGGTGAGGGAGATTTGCGGCACATGGAACTCCTCGGAGGCGTTGACGGCGAAGTGGGTGAAGAGGGGAAGGATGTCTTCCTTGCGGTCGCGGAGGGCGGGGAGGTGGATGGGGATGGTGCTGATGCGGAAATAGAGGTCGATGCGGAACTTGCCGCGGGACACCTGCTCCCGCAGGTCGGCATTGGTGGCGGCGATGATGCGTACGTTGGTGGTGCGCACTTTGGAGGAACCGACGCGCAGGTACTGGCCTGTCTCCAGCACGCGCAGCAGGCGGGCCTGCGTGCCGAGCGGCATCTCGCCGATTTCATCAAGGAAGAGGGTGCCGCCGTCGGTGGTCTCGAAATAGCCTTGTCGCTCGTCGG
The DNA here is from genome assembly GCA_045132235.1 of Bacteroidales bacterium. Lineage (GTDB taxonomy): Bacteria > Bacteroidota > Bacteroidia > Bacteroidales > WCHB1-69 > UBA1756. Next base: position 34,751 of record JBGURX010000046.1, on the reverse strand, counting down.
CCGCGCCGGTGAAGGAACCCTTTTCGTGCCCGAACAGCTCCGAGTCGATGGTGCCCTCCGGAATGGAGCCGCAGTTGATGGTGATGAACGGCTTGTGCTTGCGTGTGCTGTCCTCCTGAATGATGCGCGCAATGTTCTCCTTGCCCACACCGTTCTCTCCGACAATCAACACCGACTCGTCGGTCGGTGCTACGCGCAAGGCCGTCTCAATGGCCTTGTCCAGCAGCGGCGAAAAGCCCACGATGCCATGTTTCCTCTTGATTCCTCTGATTTCTTCAGGCGCCATTCTATAGTTCAAAATTTGCGGCTGCAAACTTACAAAAAATTCTGAAATTATTCGTACTTTTGCAGCCTTAATATCTGCTTGTGAAAACTCTGTCTAAAATGACCTAATCTCACCTTTCCCCCATTCTCATTTTCAATTTTCAACTTTCAACTTTCAATTTCCCATTCCCCTATGATCCACCACATCAAAGGCACTGTCATTGAGAAAAATCCTGCATACGTCATCCTCGAAACTGCCGGAGGCGTAGGCTATTACATCCATATTTCCCTCAACACTTTCTCCCAGCTGAAGGACGAAAAACAGGTGACGTTGCTCACCCACTATGTCGTCAAGGAGGACGCCCAGCTGCTGTATGGCTTTCATGAAGAGGCCGAAAGGTCGCTGTTCAGGCTGCTCATCGGTGTCAACGGCATCGGTCCCAACACGGCATGCCTCATTCTTTCCGCCCTTACGGTGCAGGATGTGGTGAATGCCATCGCCTCGCAAGACTTGCGTACCATTCAGTCTGTCAAGGGAATAGGTGCCAAAACCGCCCAGCGTGTGGTGATGGAGTTGAAGGACAAGGTCGCCAAGGGTTCTTTTGCGGTGCAAGATAATTTTTCATCATCTTACAATAATAACAAAATGGAAGCGTTATCTGCTTTGGTCGCTTTGGGCTTTGCCAAGAATTTGGCGGAAAAAGTGCTGGATGGAATTGTGAAGAGCGAGGGTTCAGAGTTGACCGTTGAAGAGTTGATTAAGAAAGCATTGAAATTGTTGTAATTTTGTCTAATTATCCATTGAAAAAGTGACCTACCGAAACCGAAAATTCCCATATATACTTGCGTTTCTCGTCGCTACTGCCTGCTGCTCACTCCTTTGGGCCATCACTGTGCCCGAAGGCGGCTACCATCATCGGTCTTCGCAACCGGTAGGCGATTTCCAAGAGGCTTTCGTGGTGGAGGAACCGCTGGAGGTGCTTCCCGCCGCCAGTCCCGTCGCACCCCCGCCCGACACAGGCCTCCGCGCCCCCATCCCTTCCTACGACAACAACCCGCTGGATGAGAACCAGTTCTATAGCCCTTTCCATCTTTCTACCCCCTCCTCCTACCATACAGAAATCGTCTTCGACTCCACTACCAATACCTATCGCTTCCAGAACATGATCGGCAACACGCCCTTCGGTCCGGCCGCCGACATGTCGATAGACGAGTATATTGACTACGACCTGCGACAGTCCATCAACAACTACTGGCGCGAACGTGGTGCCTCCTACACCTCCCACGGCAACCGTCGCGGCGGCGGACTCATCCCGCAGCTGCATGTGGGCGGCGACATTTTCGAGACCATCTTCGGCAGCAACACCATCGACATCCGCCCCTCCGGCAACGTGGAGCTGATTTTCGGCGTGCTGCACAACCGTACCGACAACTATTCGCTCCCCATCAAGCAGCGCAAGGTCACACAGTTCAACTTCGACGAGAATATCCAGCTGAATGCCCTCGCCAAAATCGGTGACAAAATCGAGTTCAACCTCAACTATAACACCGAGGCGATGTTCGAATTTGAGAATGAGATGAAGCTCAAGTTTGAGGGAAAAGAGGATGACATTCTGCAGTTGATAGAGTTCGGTAATGTGTCGTTGCCGCTCAACAGCACGTTGATTTCCGGCAGCCAGAGCCTTTTCGGTATCAAGACACAGCTCAAGTTCGGAAAGCTGATGGTGACTGCAGTGGCATCGGAGAAAAAATCTGAATCACAGTCGATTACAGTGACTGGCGGCGCGCAGACCAACGACTTTTACATCAAGGCCGACGAGTACGACGAGAACCGCCATTATTTCTTGAACCAGTTTTTCAGAGACCATTACAACCAGTATCTGTCCACGCTTCCTTTGGTAAGTTCGCCCATTGTCATCACGAAGATTGAGGTATGGCGCACCACCATCGGTTCGGCTACGGTGGATAACCGTAATATTGTGGCATTCACCGATTTGGGAGAAAGCAATCCGCAGTTTGCCGGTTTTACAGGCACGCCGGGCATGTCCTATCCCTGCGATTCCGCCAACAACCTCCCGCTCATCATCGACACCTCGCTCTACCGCGACCTTGCTTCCGTGAACAACAATATGCACGCCCGTGGTCTTACCTCCGGCGTGGATTACGAAAAGGTGGAGAGTGCAAGACTCCTTTCCACGTCTGAATACACTTTCAACCCGCAGCTGGGTTTCATCTCCCTCAACACTTCGCTCACCTCCGATCAGGTGCTGGCTGTCGCGTACCAATATACTATTATTGGCGACGACCACGTATATCAGGTCGGTGAGTTCTCCAATCAGGTGAGCGCGCCGGACTGTATCCGGGTGAAATTGCTGAAGAGTACTACTCTGGACACCAAGTCGCCGTTGTGGGACTTGATGATGAAGAATGTATATAGTCTGAATGCTTATCAGGTTTCTTCTGAAGATTTTATTTTGAATGTGCTTTATACGGGTGATGACGAGGGTGTGGCCAATGGTTTCTTCAATCTGGGAAGTCAGAAGAACATCCCGTTGATTCGCCTGTTGGGTGTGGACCGTTTGAACAAGCAGCAGGACACCATCTCCGATGGTATCTTCGACTTCATCGACAATGCGGCCACCCGCGGCGGTACCATCAACGCACAGAACGGTAAGATTTATTTCCCCACCATCGAGCCGTTCGGCAAGGACTTGCGGGCGGTGCTCACCGAGCCGGAAATCGCTGACCGTTATGCGTTTGACACCCTTTACCGCACCACCAAGACTTTGGCCAAGCAATATACCGCCAAGGACAAATATTATTTGGAAGGAAGTTACAAGTCGAGCTACGGTTCCGAGATTTCGCTCAATGCCATGAACGTGCCGGAAGGCTCTGTGAAGGTGACGGCGGGCGGCATCACGCTGACCGAGAATGTGGACTATACCGTCAACTACAGCATGGGTACGGTCTCCATCATCAACTCGGGCGTGCTCAATTCGGGAACGCCCATCACCATCACTTTGGAGAACCGTTCCGCTATCGCGATGACCGACCAGCGCATGTTCGGCCTCAACCTCGACTATGCTTTTTCTGAGAATTTCAATGTGGGTGCCACGGTGCTGAACCTCTTCGAGCGTCCGCTGACGCAGAAGGTGAACTACGGTGACGAGCCGATCAACAACACCATCTGGGGCATGAATTTCAACTACAAGACCAAGATGCCGTGGGTGACGAAGGCCGTTGACCTGTTGAGTTTTCACAGCACCACTACCGAATCGAATTTGCAGTTGGAAGGCGAGTTCGCCCATTTCATCCCGGGCCATTCGCGAGCCATCGGCAAGGGCAAGGAGGGAACCACCTATATTGACGACTTCGAGGCGACGAAATCCACCACCGACCTGCGTTCCATCTACAAGTGGCATCTGGCTTCCACGCCGCAAGGGCAGCTGCAGATGTTCCCCGAGGCGAATGTCTCCGAGTCGGATCCGGTGCGCCGGCAGCTGGCCTACGGCTACAACCGCGCCCGCTTCTGCTGGTACATCATCGACCCGGTGTTCTACCGCAACAACAACGCCACTCCGTCCAACCTGACGGTGGACGACCAGTCGGCGCCCTACGCCCGTGAGGTGTACGAAACCGAGCTCTTCCCGAACAAGGAGAACGGTACCGACGTGCCCACCAACCTTTCCGTGCTCAACCTCGCCTTCTATCCGGCTGAAAGAGGTCCTTACAACTATGATGCTCTCGGTCAGGAGGGACTTTCTGCCGGTGTGGCCACCGACGGTTCCCTCAACGACCCCGCCTCCCGCTGGGGCGGCATCATGCGCGCCATGGACAACACCGACTTCGAGTCGGCCAACTACGAGTATATCGAGTTCTGGATGATGGATCCCTTCATCGAGAATCCCAACCACGCCGGCGGTAAGCTCTATTTCAACCTCGGTGATATTTCTGAGGATATTTTGAAGGATGGCAAGAAGTTCTTCGAGAACGGTCTCCCCAGCGATGGAAGTGACGAGAATGTGGAGTTCACCGTGTGGGGCCGTGTGCCGACCATCCAGATGATAGTCACCGCTTTCGACAACACCACCGACGATGCCCGTCTGCATCAGGATGTGGGTTACGACGGTCTGCCCTCCGCACGCGAGCAGGAATACTTCACCGACAACTTCCTCGCGCTGCTGGAAGGCCATCTCGATGGCAACGCCTACGCACGAATCGTGGAAGACCCCTCCTCCGACGATTACCACTACTTCCGTGGCTCCGACTACGATGCCAACGACGTGAAAATTCTGGACCGCTACAAAAAGTATAACAACTCCGAGGGCAACTCGCCTGCGCAGAACATGAGCCCTGAGAACTACCCGACACAGGGCAGCAGCATCCCCAACATGGAGGATGTGAACAATGATAATACACTGAGCGAAGATGAGAAATACTATCAGTATGTCATTGACTTGCGTCCCGACCGGATGAATGTGGGTGAAAATTACATCAACGACATCTACGAAGCCTCGCCGGAGCCGCTGCCGAATGGCACCCGTCCGCTGACGCGCTGGTACCAGTTCAAAATTCCCATCAAGAATCCCGACAAGGTGGTGGGCAACATCTCGGGCTTCAACTCCATCCGTTTCATGCGTGTGTTCATGCGCGACTTCTCCGAGCCAATCATCTGCCGTCTGGCCACCTTCGAACTGGTGAAGACCGACTGGCGTACCTATTCGCTGGATTTGATGGAGGATGGCGAGTATCTGCCGGCCATGGGCGGGGAGGAGACTGTGTTCAACATTTCTTCTTTAAGTATTGAAGAGAATGGAAACCGCGATCCGGTGCCCTATGTGCTGCCTCCCGGCATTGAACGCGAACAGGGCTATGGTAGCACCACCACGTACAAAATCAACGAGCAGTCGCTGACCATGAAGGTGCAGAACTTGGTTGATGGCGATGCCCGTGCCATCTACAAGACCACCCGCTACGACCTGCGCAAGTTCCGCCGACTCAGAATGTTCCTCCATGCGGAGAAGGTGAATCAGAACGATGCCATTGCCAAAGGACAGGTCACCGCGTTCATCCGTTTGGGTTCCGACTTTACCGACAACTACTATGAATATGAAATCCCGCTGACGCTTACTCCGTGGTATTGCGGCAAGGATTCCACCATCATCTGGCCGGAGGGCAACCGTTTGGAGATTGTTCTTGATTCTCTGGTATCGGTGAAGCAGGCCCGTAACATGGAGGTGCGCAACGGCTCTCATACAAGTATTACCGTGCCGTATTCGGTGGGTGACATCGGTGTTGACGGCTACCGGATTACCGTGGTGGGTGCCCCCAACCTCGCTGACGTGGCCACCATCATGATCGGTGTGCGTAACCCCAAGAAACGCAGCATGAACGATGGCGACGACATGCTGCCGAAATCGGTGGAGGTGTGGGTGAACGAGCTGCGCCTCTGCGACTTCGACGACAAGCAGGGCTTCGCCGCCCTCGCCCGTATGCGACTCAACCTTGCCGATGTGGGCGACATCACCCTGTCGGGTACCTACTCCACCCCCGGCTTCGGTACCCTCGACCAGTCGGTTACCGAGCGGCAGACCGAGACGCTCTATACGGTCGATTTCGCCGCCAACCTCGAGGCGGGCAAGACCTTGTTCCCCGAGAAGTGGAACATCCGCATCCCCGTCCACTACGACCTTTCGCAGAACGTTTCCATCCCCGAGTACAATCCGCTCAACCCCGATGTCAAGCTGAAAGAGGACCTCAAGACCTATGCCACGGCTGCCGAACGCGACTCCATCCGCCACATGACCACCAACTTCGTGCGTCGCCAAAACGTCAACTTGATGAACGTGCGCAAGGAACGCAACTTCGACAAGCCCATCAAGATGCGTCCGTGGGACATCGAGAACTGGGACTTCTCATACGCCTATTCTGAAATCAAGACCCGCAACGTGGATGTGGAATTTGACAACGAATTCTCGCATCAAGGCGAATTGGGATATTCATATAACAATAATCCGAAAAACATCCGTCCGCTGTCTGGTCAGAAGTGGTTGAAATCGAAATGGTTGCAGCTGATTCGCGACTTCAACTTCTATCCGCTTCCCAAGATGTTCACCTTCCGTACGACCGTGCTGCGCGAGTTCAACGAATTCAAGTACCGTCCGAAGAGCAAGGGTAACGTCATCATGGACACCAGCTTTGTGAAGACCTTCAACTGGACCCGCGACTATGCGTTGCGTTGGGACATCTCGCAGGGCATCAAGTTTGAATACACAGCCAATGCTTCCGCCCGCATCGACGAACCGCAGGGAATCATCGACACCCGCGCCGAGAGGGATTCCATCTGGCGCTGCTTCGGTCATGCCGGCCGCATCAACACCTTCCAGCAGCGTTTCGACGCATCGTGGCAGGTGCCGATCAACAAGATCCCGCTTTTCAGCTGGATCACCGCCTCCGCCCGCTACAGCTCCACCTACAACTTCACTGCCGCCGCCATGTCGCTCAGCTATCTCGGTAGTACCATTGCCAACTCACAGACTTTGCAGCTGAATGGCAATGTCAATTTCGTGAATTTGTATAATAAAGTTCCTTATTTCAAGAAGGTGAATCAGGGCACCAACAAGAATAATATGGGCAAGGGAAAAACCTCGGCTCAGAAAGGCAAGATGGCTCCTGATGAAGAGGAGAAGGCGAAGAAAGATGAAGAGGATAAGAATAAAGGAAAGGGGAAAGGCAAGGATAAAGATAAGGACAAAGGCAAGGATTCGTTGAAGGAGAAGCCCAACTATGGCAAGATTTTCCTTGATGGAACCGTGCGTTTCCTGATGATGCTGCGCAACGCCTCCCTCAGCTACACTGCTGGCAATGGCATCTCTATGCCGGGCTTCATGTATGCCCCGAACATCATGGGTTTGAACTGGACCAACGGCGCCCCAGGCTTCCTGTATGTCTTTGGCGGCCAGACCGATATCCGCCACATCGGCTCGGAGCGCGGCTGGCTTTCCACCGACACGTTGATGAATTACGCCTATCAGGAGAACCATAACAAGGTGATTAATTTCAGGGCGACGGTGGAGCCGTTCCGAGACTTCCGAATCGATGTGACCGCCTCGCGCAACCAGTCGTCCAGCTACTCCGAATACTATAGGGCGGATGCAGAGGGGGTCTTCCACTCCTATACTCCCAAGACCACTGGTAATTACAACATCACGCAGTTCGGACTCGGCAAGTTCTTCACCGATGGCGACAAGCTGTTCGAGGATTTCAAATCGATGCGGTACGAGCTGGCCATGCGTCTCTCTGAGTTGAATCCCAACTCGGGCGGCGTTATCAACGACACCACGGGCTATCCGGTTGGCTACGGCAAACTCTCGCAGGAGGTGCTCACCTCTGCGTTCCTATGCACATACGCAGGCAAGAATACCGGCAAGGTGGATGTAACTTCTCCCTTCCCGAAATTCCCCATGCCCAACTGGCGACTCAACTACACGGGCTTCACCAAGATCAAGGCGGTACAGAAAGTCTTCCAAAGCCTTTCCATTACCCACGCCTATACCTGCACCTACAATGTGGGCAACTACACCAGCAATCTGCTCTATACCGCTGATGCAGAAGGTTATGCCAATGGCTTCGACCAGCTCAACAACTTCATCAGCAACTACGAAATCGGACAGATTACCATTTCCGAGCAACTCAACCCGTTGATTGGTTTCGACATGACCTTGAAGAACAGCTTGATGATCAAGGTGGAATACAAACGCTCGCGCAACACCTCCCTCAGCTTCGCCAACAACCAGATTACCGAGATGACCTCCAATGAGCTGGCTGTCTCCGCCGGTTACCGCATCAAGGACATCACTATCGGCTTCATCTTCTCCGGCATGAAACGGCAGGTGACCAGCGACCTCAACCTTTCGATATCCTTCGCCATGAAGGACAACCGTACCGTGTTGCGCAAGATTGCCGAGGAAATCAATCAGGTGTCTGCCGGTTCGCTCTCCATGACCATCAACTTCTCCGCCGACTATCAGCTCAGCAAGCTGGTGGGCCTCACCCTCTATTACGACCACGTCATCAACAAACCTTATATCTCACAGCAATACAACAACATGAACATTGATGCGGGTATCAAGGTGCGTCTGATGCTGACTCAATAATCAATCATTCCAACCATGATTTGCAATAAAATCCCTGCCTCTGAACTGGAACGCCGAACCACGCCGCGTGAGGAGGACATACGGGGCTGCTATTACCGCGACCAGACCGCCATTTTCCACTCCAAGCCTTTCCGTAGGCTGAAATACAAGACGCAAGTCTTCTTCAATCCCAACGACGACCACATCTGTACCCGCATTGAGCATGTGCTGCATGTGGCCACCATCAGTGCCACCATCTGCAGGGGTTTGAATGGGAAAAAGGAGGAAGAGTGGCAGCTCAACGAAGATATGGCCTACGCCATCGCTCTCGGCCACGACCTCGGTCACACCCCGTTCGGACATGCCGGCGAGGCTGCTTTGGCCCGTATTTTAGGTGGAAAAGACAAATTCATCCACGAGGTGAACAGTTACCGTGTTGTGGAAAAGTTGATTTCCGGCGGACAGGGTCTTAACCTTACGTACGCCGTCAAGGACGGCATTATCTGTCATAATGGCGAACAGTTCGAGCGCACCATCACGCCCGATTTCACGGTCAAGGATCTCGACAGCATCCATTCGCGTCGCTTCCTGCCCTCCACCTATGAGGGTGCCATCGTGCGTTTTTCCGACAAGATTGCCTATCTGGGCCGCGACATCGAGGATGCCATCGTGGCGGGTTTTATCAAAAAAGATGACATCCCGACCCAGATCCGCACAAGGGTGGGGAACAGCAACAGCGACATTATCAACTACTTGGTCAATGACTTGGTGACCCACTCTACCGAAGAGGCCATTGCTGTGTCGGAAGAGGCACACCAGCTGATGCTTTCGCTCATTCAGTTCAATTATCAGAACATCTACAAGCATCCTTTGCAGTTGGAGGTGGAGTCGTCGTGCGACCGCATTGTGACCACCATCTTCGAGTATCTGTTGGGATTGTGTGCGGAATTCGACTGGAGCGAGGGACAGTATGAGGGGAAAAAGACGAGAGTACTTGATGCATATTTTGCTGATTATTTGGAAAATATGAGTTCTTGCTATCGTGTCGAAGCGGAAAAGATGGGATGGACGGAGGAGCAGATGGACCAGCAGGTGGTGACGGACTACCTGTCGGGCATGACCGACCGTTTCGCGCTGGAGTGCGTGCGTGAAATCATGTTGCCGCGGGTCATCAGTTTCCACCACGGCAAAGGTGAATTCTAAAGTTATTCGTTTACTTGTAAAAGCATGGGATGGTACTCGCCGGTTTTGCCGACGGGCGTGCTGTTGCGCACTTGGTGGCAGAGGTTGACGTAGCTTTCGGCATCGTTGATGGTGAAGCCGTTGCCGCTCAGAATCTGTTTGTAGGCTTCGGTGTGCAGCTCGGTGAAACCGTCGGTGAAGTCGAAAGTCTCGCCGTCGATGAGGATGGAGCGGTAGGTACGTTTTCCCTCGTTGCGGAGGTTGGCGGGCACATTGTTGGCATCGATGCTGAGGAACCAGCGCACGCGGGCGCGCTCCAGCTGCAGGAAGCCGGCGGCGGTGGTGCCGGAGTGGTGGTGCACTGTCAGGTCGCGCACGGGACCGAAGATGTAGGTCAGCATGTCGAAGAAATGCACGCCGATGTTGGTGGTGATGCCGCCCGACTTCTCCATGTCGGCTTTCCATGAGTATTGGTACCATTTACCGCGGCCGGTGATATAGGTCAGGTCGATGTCGTGGATTTTGTCCTGCGGGCCGTTCAGAATGCGCTGGCGGAGCTGTTGCACGGAGGGGTGGAGACGGAGCTGGAGGATGTGGTAGATGTGCTGTCCAGTGTCTTTTTCAATTTCGCGGAGGCCGTCGAGATTCCACGGGTTGAGCACGAGCGGTTTTTCGCAGATGGCGTCGGCGCCGTTGCGCAGGGCGAGGCGGATGTGGGCGTCGTGCAGGTAGTTGGGCGAGCAGATGGAGACATAGTCAACCTGCTGTCTATCACCGCGTTTCAGCAGCCGGTACAGGTGGCGGTCGAAGCGTTCGCTTTCGGTGAAGAGGGCGGCTTCGGGGAAGTAGCGGTCGATGATGCCCACGCTGTCGGATTTGTCCAAAAGGGCTACAATCTGGTTGCCGGTGTCCTTGATGGCCTGCATGTGTCGCGGGGCAATATAGCCCGCCGCGCCGATGAGTGCAAAATTGTGCATATTCTTACTTTTATTTCAGCCTTAAAAAGTGCGTGCAAAGATACGACAAAAAATGGTCTGAAACGAGCACACCGTTTCAGAATTTTTTTTATATTTGCGGCTGTTTTTAAAGTAAATTCTATGAAGTGTATCAAATTTGCAATTGTACTGATAATCAGTGTGATCGCTCCGCTTTTCGGCTTTTCCCAAAACACGGGCATTACTCCCGATATGTTGAAAAACATTCAGGATTCCTATAAAAGCTCCCCGGAGAACAAGGCCCTGCAAAATGCCATCGCCGGCAACGACATCAACAAAATCGCCCTCAACTTTGAAAATGAGGCCCAGTTTGATACCTATTTCTCCCATCGCGTGCCCTCGCAGGCCGTCACCGACCAGAAGTCTTCCGGCCGCTGCTGGCTGTTCACCGGCCTCAACGTGTTGCGTTCCAAAGCCATCGCACAATACGACCTGCCCGCCGACTTCCAGTTCTCGCAAGTATATCTCTTTTTCTGGGACCAGCTCGAGAAGTCAAACCTTTTCCTCCAAGCTATCATCGACACCCGCAAGGCTCCCATGGATGACAAAACCGTGGAGTGGCTCTTCAAGAACCCCATCGGCGACGGCGGACAGTTCACCGGCGTGGCCAACCTGATCGACAAGTACGGCGTGGTGCCGGCCGAAGCCATGCGCGAGACCAACAGCAGCAACAAGACCTCCACCATGTCGTCGGTATTGAGCCTCAAGTTGCGCGAGTACGGCCTCGAACTGCGCGAGATGGGCGCCAAGAAAGGCGTCACCGAGGCACAGCTGCTGCAGCGCAAGCAGGAGATGCTGAAGGTGGTGTACAAGATTCTCGCCCTCAACTTCGGCGAACCGCCCGCCCAGTTCTCTTGGACCCAGCGCGACAAGAGCGGCAAGCCCGTGGAGACCGCCACCTACACGCCCGCCTCTTTCCGCGAGAAATTCGCCAATGTGGATTTCTCCACCTTCTACATGATTATGAACGACCCCACCCGCGAGTACTACAAAGTATATGAAATTGAGTACGACCGCCACGTCTATGACGGCGACAACTGGAAGTACCTCAACCTCCCGATGGAGGAAATTGCCCCACTGGCCATCGCCTCTATCAAAGACAGCACCATGATGTATTTCTCCTGCGACGTGGGCAAGTTCCTTAACCGCGACAAGGGCTTCATGGATGTCAACAACTACGACTATGCCTCCCTCTTCGGCATTGATTTCAAGATGGATAAAAAACAGAGAGTGAGCACTTTCGCCAGCGGCTCTTCCCACGCCATGACCCTCTGCGCCGTGGATCTCGATGAAAACGACCAGCCCAAGAAATGGATGGTGGAGAACAGCTGGGGCAGCAACTACGGCTACAAGGGCTTCCTGATTATGACGAATGAATGGTTCAACGAATATATGTTCCGTGTGGTGATCGAAAGCAAGTACATCCCCGAGAAATATCTCAAGATGTTCGACAACAAGCCGATTATGCTCCCCGCATGGGATCCGATGTTCTCTCCCGAAGAATAGTAAAATTTTCGCTTATGTTTGATTTTTCAGGCCCCAAATATACTGTCAATCTGTTTGTTCCGTGCCACATGGATCTGTTTTTGCCGTATGGCGTGCAGCCGGTGCTGTCGCTGCTCCAAAAGATGGGCGACGTGCCTTACTACAACAGTGAGCTTACCTGTTGCGGACGCCAGTTCCTGATGCGCGGCGAGATTGACACAGCGCAGGAACTTGCCTTCCGGCTGGTGCGCTATTTCGACAACCCCCATCCGATTGTCTGCCCCTCCAGCGACTGTGTCGGCTATCTGAAAAAGTACGCCAAACAGCTGTGCCAGCATTCTGGTGTTCCTGCCGCTGTGGCGCATGTGGTGCAGGAGTCGTACGAGCTGTGCGATTATATTGTCAATAAAAAGCATACGGAGTGCCTCAACAACACTTTCCCCCATAAGGTGTTTTATTTCCGTTCCTGTTCCGCACGGAATGTCTATCCCAGCGATGATGCGCTGACTCTGCTGAAAAATACGAAAGGACTTGAACTGTTCACGGATCCGGAAATGAAGCTGTGCTGTTGCGGCAACGGCGACTTTGCCTTCCATAACGGCGAACTTACCGAGTTGATGCTGAAACAGATTGTGGAGCGCATCATGACCTACGATGTGGAGTTTGTCACCTCTACCGACTTGCATTGTCTCCAGTATATCGATGCGTACATCGCCAACCGCAGTGATGTGAAATTCAAAGTGGCGCCGATTGCTGAAATTTTGAATTCAGAAAATTAAAACTATGAAAGTGCTTATGTTCGGGTGGGAATTCCCCCCTCACATTTCCGGTGGTTTGGGAACAGCCTGTTACGGGCTGACCCGTGGTTTGGCGCACAACGGCGTGGAGGTGGCCCTCGTGGTGCCGAAGGCGTACGGCGATGAAGACCAGACCAGCGCGCGCATCGTCAATGCCAGCGATTTCGCCTTCGACCCGCGACAGATCCGCTACAACACTTTCCAACACGAAATATCATACCTTGAGGTGAATTCACAATTGGTGCCATATATTGGCATTGATGATTATTATAATGTTGTGAATCAGATAGAAAGCGGTGTTTTTGAGGTGAGTGAAGATGGGGGAGGGAAGCGGCGCTACCAATTCCAGGGTGGCTATGGTGCCAACCTGATGCAGGAGGTGGAGAAGTACGCCCTCGTGGCAGAGGAGATCGCCCGCTCGCAGCAGTACGATGTGATTCACGCCCACGACTGGCTCACCTACCGTGCCGGCATCGCCGCCAAGCGGGTCAGCGGCAAACCGCTCGTGGTGCACATCCATGCCACCGAGTACGACCGTTCCGGCGAAAACAACCGCAATGAGATTGTCTATGGCCTTGAAAAAGAGGGCATGATGGCGGCTGACGCCGTGTGTGCGGTCAGCAACCTCACCCGCCAAATCGTTATCGATAAGTACGGTATCCCTGCCGAAAAGGTCTTTACCCTGCATAACGCCGTGGAACCGGCTCTGCGACAGGTGGATGGACAGCGTCCGCTGAAGGAGAAAATTGTTACCTTCTTGGGCCGCGTCACCTTCCAGAAGGGTCCCGAGTATTTTGTGGAGACTGCCAAAAGGGTGCTGGAGAAGGACGACAACGTGCGCTTCGTGCTGGCCGGCGACGGCGACATGATGCCCCGTGTCATCCGCCGTGTGGCCGAATTGGGCATTTCCGACAAATTCCATTTCACGGGCTTCCTCCGTGGCAAGGACATCGACAAGATGTTCGGCATGAGCGATGTGTATGTCATGCCCTCCATCTCCGAGCCTTTCGGCATCTCGCCGTTGGAGGCCATGCAATCGGGTGTGCCGGTTGTAATATCCAAGCAATCAGGCGTTTCCGAAGTGCTGCAGTACGCTATCAAGGTGGATTTCTGGGATATTGATGCCACTGCCGATGCCATCTATGGCATCCTGCACTATCCCTCTTTGGCCAAGCTCTTCTCGGAGAAAGGCTGCGAGGAGGCCAACAACCTGAAATGGGAGGATGTGGCCGCCCGTCTGAAACGCATCTACGAACTCGTTGTCAATCGTTAGTATGAAATCTGCAGTTTTTCCCGGCTCTTTCGATCCCGTCACGTTGGGACATCTTTCTGTCGTTGAAGCGGTTGCTCCGTTGTTCGACAAGCTCTACGTGGCCATCGGCGTGAATGCCGACAAGTCGGGCTGCTTCCCCTTGGAAAAACGCAAGGAATGGCTGCGACTGGCTTTGTCTTCATTTCAAAATATTGAAATTATTGATTATAAAGGACTTACTGTGGATTTGTGTCGTCAGCTGGAGGCTCCGTATCTGATTCGGGGTTTGCGTAATGGCATTGATTTCCAGTATGAAAAGGACATGGCGGAGGCGAACCGCCTGCTGTGGCCTGATTTGCAGACGATTTTCGTGCCCACACGTCCTGAATACTCCTGCATCTCTTCGTCGGTGGTGCGCGATGTCTTCCGGCATGGAGGCGACTGTTTGCGCTTTCTGCCTAAAGGTGTGACCCTCAAATAAAAAAGTAACTTTTTCATTCGATTTGCGTATTATAGTTTCGGACATAGTATGCCCTTTTTTATAATATTGTAAATCAATTTGATATGAGAAAAATATACTTTCTGTTTGTTTTGATGATGTTGAACGGATTTGTCTTCGCGCAGGTTTCGTTGCCCTATGCTTACGATTTCGATGCTTCCAATACGTTGACGGAAGGATGGCAGTCGGAATTTGAGAACCCCAGCTTCCTCACAGCTCAGGTGACAGGTGTTAGGAGTAGCAATCAGGGTGCGTTTGTTTACAGTGCTCCCAACGCTTGGGTCTTTTCCACCATCATGCAATGGGAAGGCGGCTATAATCAGTATCTGATTTCGCCTCGTTTTGTCAATGCCACTGCGGATTCGGTGCAGGTGCGCTTCAAGTATCGTGTGGCTGATGAGACCGTTCTGGATGAAAAGTTCCGTGTGGGTTACACAACAGCCGACAGCTATACTTCCACTGAGGATTTTACATGGCGTACAGGAATTGTAGAAGCTCATTCTGAAGAGTGGCAGACTTTTATGGTGAATTTGCCTGCTGATGCCCAGTATATGATCATCCATTACTGTCCTGACACTGCAGCAGAAGGAATATGTATTGATAATATCCTTATCCGTCCCGACTCTCCTGCCGGGGAGCATACGATATATGTGAGTGCCAACGCCGGCGGCACAGTCTCTCCCAGCGTATCTGTGGCCGATGGCGATGATTACATTCTGACGGTGACGGCCGAGCAAGGACACTATATCGCTTCGGTTTTGCTGGATGGACAGGCACTTTCACAGGCTGCCTACCAGACCTCCTTCAGTTACTTGCTCACGGGTGTGGTGTCGGATCATACTTTTGTGGTGACTTTCGCTGAGAGAGAGTACTCCATTCATGTCAGTGTAGGGGAGCATGGCCGCGTTATCCCTGATGGGGGTGTGATGTCGCAGGTGATTGTTCCGTGGGGACATGATACTACCTTTTACTTTATAGGTGATGAGGGCTATCATGTGGAGGATGTTGTTGTGGATAATTACTGGCATGGAGGTGCCATTTCCTCATACACGTTTTTTAACGTGACGGCCAATCATACCATCAGTGTGTCCTTTACCCTGAATGACTATGTCATCACGGCTTCGGCTGGTGTGGGCGGTTCCATCTCTCCGTCGGGGGAAGTTGGAGTCACGGGTATGACCAACCAGTCATTCACTATTACACCGGATGCTGGATATTTGATTGACACTGTGTATGTTGATAATGAGCCTGTTATGGGTTTCAATCCCTCTGGCTGGTCGTACACTTTCTACGAGGTGTCGGCACCGCACACGATTTCCGCTGTTTTTGCCCCCCAGCAGTATGAAGTCACTTTCGCGCATTCGGCAGGTGGCACGATTGCTGTTACGGGTGGCGATTCCATCAACGAATATACCCGTCGCGTGTACTATGCGGATGTGCTGGAATTTTCGTTTTTGCCTGATGAAGGGTATCAGTTGTCTGACTTGCAGGTTAATGGCATTTCTGTGGAGGTGCAGAATCCCTATCAGCTGACGCATGTGTTGCAAAACAGCACATTATATGCCGCTTTCGCAGAACAGACCTATTCCGTTACAGTCGTCCAACATGGTTCCGGTACGGTAACACCCATGTCGGTGGTGGACTCGGGCTATTTTTCTGCTTCGTCATTTATCTTTTCGCCTTCGTCTTGCAGTCAGCTGGATTCTCTGTTGCTGGATGGCGGTCGTATCGCAACAGAAAATCCGTGTGTGTTGACACATCTCGTGGGAAATCACCAGTTGGATGTTTATTTCGGTGAGGTGTATTACACCATGACGGCCGAACCTGCCGAGCATGGAACCCTGACAGCCCCGCAGCAGGTGGCTTGCAGCGGCAATGCCGTCTTTACCCTCAAGGCCGATCCTTGTTATGGGATAGACCATTTTTATCTGGATGGTGTGCAGCACGACGAATATCTGCAGGGGGTGACATCCGACAGTTTGATCGCCATTGTGCCCAACTGTATGGCTGAACACACGGCTTCGGCTACTTTCATACAGCAGTCTTATGCGGTAGAGGTGACGTCCACCGGTGCGGGAACCATCTCGCACCTCGGCAGCCAGCAAGTGCCTTGCGGTTCACAGCTTTCTTTCACCGCCGTTCCTGATGAGTGTTCCTATGTCTCACTGCTGTTGATTGATGAAGTGGATGTTACAGAGTCGGTAGAGCACCATCCTTGCTTACAGGCTGGATTCGGCGACACGCTTCTTTTCACACTTGACAATATCGTTGACGCCCATACGGTTCAGGTTGTTTTCTCCACTCTTTCGTATGATCTTACTACGCAGGTGGCAGGCGAAGGAATGGTTTCCCCATTGGGTTTGAGCAGTGTTCAATGTTCAGAAAACCAGTCTGTTGAAATACATCCTTCTGCTTGCAGCCAGATCCGGGGAGTCTGGGTGGATGGAGTGGAAGTCACCGGACAACTTGATTATGTGAATGGGGTGGCTTTCTTTACTTTTACTGATGTGCGTGCTGAACATTCTCTTCTCGCAGAATTCGAGGGGATGGACTTCACGATATCTTTGCAGAATGGAGAGCATGGCAGGATGCTTCCTTCTGGCGATAGTGTGGTGGCTTGCGGTGATGAACTGCAGATGACCATTGTGCCGGATGAGTGTTACTATGCCGATACCGTTTGGATTGATGGAGTGGTGAGCACTGACTTGATGCAGCATCGAGTGAATGCCAATCCCCAGATTGGAGATACGCTGTTCTATACCTTCTCCAATATTAATGACAATCATACGATTTTCACGCATTTTACCCCCATCACCTATTCCGTCACAACGATGGCGGAGGATGGTGGTCAGATTTCAGGCACTGTATTGTCGGGAACGGCCAACTGTGGCGATGCGCTCACGTTCACCATTACACCGGATGAATGTTATCGGGTTGAACAAATTGTTTACAATGGATTGGATTTCAGTGATTATCAGATAGATGAAAATGGAGTGGCGACGGTTTATATTGCCTCGTTGACTTCATCGGTGTCTTTGATGGCAAGGTTTGAACGCCGCAACTATTTAGTGGTGATGGATGTTCCGCAACATGGTATGCTGTGGTATCCTACAGGTGCCATTGAATGCGGTTCAGACGTTCGTGTCACTTTCGTCGCCGACGACTGCTATCATCTTGATTCTGCGTATGTGAATGGAGTATGGTACCTTCCTTCACAGCTTTCGTACGAGGATGAAACTCCCTGTTTTGACATTCTGAATATGCATGACTATGCACATGTCACTGCCCATTTTTCAGCCGATTCTGTTCATTTTGTCACGTCAGGGAACTCTCCGATATCGGTTTCTGACACGATGTTGGCATGCGGTCAGACAATGACGTGCTATTCAGTAATCCCGGACTGCCAAGAGTTCGATTCTGTACGCATGAATGGAGTTGCCATGACAGAGAGTGTCTTCAACATGGTGGGCAGTGTCACAAGAAATGGAGATACATTGTTTTTTACAATTCCATTTTTGACAGAAGATTGTGAATTCTCAGTCTTTTACTCACCTCACCAGTATCAGTTGTCGGTCAACAGTGTGGGACATGGCAGTGTGGAGTGGCCTTCTGAACAACTGGTGAACTGTGGCGATAGTATTGCCATCGCCATCCATCCAGATGATTGCTTTGAGCTGATACGTGTTTTGAATTATGGTGTGGAATGGGAAATGGATAATGATACCTTGTTGATTGTCAGTGCTGTGCATTCAAATTATAATTGGGAATTCCAATTTGATAAAAGAAAGTATGCCGCCGTTATAGTCAGCAGCGAAAATGGCAACATAGAGGGGCAAACAGAGAATTTGATATGTGGGGGCAATTATGAGTACGCTTTCCACCCCAGTGCTTGCGGTCAGCTGGATTCAGTATGGTTGGATGGACAGTGTGTGAATGACCAGCTGGATACAATAGGCCAGAATATTATGTTGCGAGTGGAAAATGTGAGGGCGGATTTCACTGTGGAGGCTCGATTTGTGCCCATCTTTTACCATGTGGAGGTGAGAAACACAGAGCATGTTGTATTGCAAAGCCCCGTAGTCGGTATGGTGGAATGCGATAGTATGTATGTATTGCGTTTTGAGGTGGATGATTGTTATTATCTTGCTGATTTTCTTGTTAATGGAGAATCTTCTTTTGGAAATCTGACCATAGTTGACAACCAGTGTGTTTATACAATGCCGTCAGTTCATTCGGATCTGGTGCTGGAGTTGGCATACGGATTGGACAGATACACTGTGCGCCGGCAGGTGCGTGAGAATGGCAACATCTTGGAGGATGTGGTCAGCGAGGTGGAATGTGGCAGCGACACAACGCTTTCGGCAATGTGGTCTGATGACTGCTATAGCGTACGGCGAGTGATGTGCAATGGTGTGGATACCACTGTGCTGGATACTTATTCTTTTGAGAACATCCATCATTTTGTTTTCTTGCAGCTGGAAATTGCAAGAGATATATATCAAATTGATGTTCAGGATGTTGAATATTGTCAGATCAATGCAGGAAGTGAAAATAATAGATTCTCTTGCGGTGAAAATGTCAACTTTTTGATTACGACAGATGAAGGGTATTATGTGGCAGGCATCATAGTGGATGGCGACACGCTTGCAGCGGATGACCATTATGAGTTTGAGTCCATCCATGCCAACCACTCCCTGTCGGCTGTTGTGGGAATGATTAGTTATACGCTACAGTGCCATGTGATTGGAGGGGAAGGCGAAGTGATGCCCGCTGATACGGTTATATGGTATGGGAAAACAGTGGAGGTGGAGTTGTTGCCATCTGAATGTCAACATGTTGATTCTGTATGGGTGAATGGTGAATATGTGGGAAGTGACAGAACGTATTCTCTCGTTATTTTTCAGAATACAAATGTGGATGTGAAATTTGCAACCGATACGAACTATGTACAGGTGTTGTGCAATGGTCAGGGACATGTGTCATGCGACACCAATAATGCGATGGCTTGCGGGCAGGATTTTTCTTTTACGATTATCCCTGATGTGTGCTCTCGCATCTCTTCTGTATCACTGGATGGTGTTGAGCATTTACAGGATGTCGTCATGGCGGGCGCTGAGGGAGTGTTTTCGTTAAGTGGTGTTATGGCCGACCATATTGTAAAGGTTGCATTTGAGAACATCACCTATCCTGTTGAGGCCACATTCGGCGAAGGTGGTACAGTGTACCCGCCCTTTGTGCAGTGCAGCTGTTCTGGGGATGTACTGATGGATATCAAGCCGGAAGAGTGCTATCATATTGATTCTGTATTTGTGAACGGCGTGTATGTCGGGAATCCTGCTCAGTATCATTTTAACTATGTTACAGGCGATAGTACGCTCCATGCGGTGTTCGCCCGCGACTTATTTAAAGTGGTGGCTGTGCAGAACGAAGGTGGCACCATGACACCTGTGGACACATCGTGGGTGGGGTGTGGAGACAATATCACGTATGTGATCACACCCGATGCCGGACATTTTGTTTCAGGTTTGACGATTGATGGCGTGCCGCAGGCTCCTGCCAATAGCTATACTTTTGTGAATGTGACATCTGATCATACGATTGAGGTGATGTTTGAGGTGTATAAATATGATTTTGTTGTGACAGCTGGCTCAGGCGGCACCATACAGCCTTCATCAGAGGTGTGGGTGTCATGGGGCGAACAACAGCATTTTGACATTCTGCCAGATAATTGCTATCATATTGATTCTGTGTTTGTAGATGATGTTTATTATGGAAATATCAGTGAATATACGTTCACTCATGTGACGGCTCCGCACGAAATTTCCGCTACGTTTGCCCGTAACATGGAAACGATTACGGCATCGGCAGGCGAGGGCGGATCGATTGCACCATCGGGAGCGGTACAACTCCTTTGCGGCGACAACCAGGCCTTCACCATTCAGCCGGATGAATGTCACTATCTTTCTGATATTCTGGTGAATGGAGTTTCGGTAGGCGCTAACGACACCTATACTTTTGAGAATGTGGAGGAAAACCAGACGATAGAAGCTGTGTTTGGCACTCTGGTCAAACAGGTCGGTCTCAACATTGTGGGCGATGGAGGAAGCCTCCTGCCCGATGGCGACACTGCAGTGAACTGCGGCGATGACTTGGCGGTGACGATAACCCCGGCACCATGCCATATCATCCAGTCGATTCTGGTCAATGGGGAAGAATGGACGGATTTCAATCCTGCCGGCGATGTCTATACCTTCAGCAATATCCGTGGCGACAGCAGCCTGACCGCCACTTTCACAATGGATATGGATACCATAACTGTGACGGCAAATAATGCCCACGGAACGGTTAGTTCTCCGGGTGAGAATGTGCTGGAATGCGGCTCTGATTTCTCGGTTGCCTTCACCCCTGACGATTGCTACCGTGTGGGGAGTGTAAGGGTGGATGGCGTGATTCAAAGCAGCAGCTCGCTGCAGACTATAGGCGATAGTAAAGTGTTGGTTTTGAATGATGTGGTAGAAAACCATCTGGTTTCTGTGAATTTCAACCAACTGGATTATCTGCTGATCGCCCGTACCGATGGCGGTGGAACCATCAGCCCGATGGGCGCTTTCCCGGTTTGCGGTTCCTCCATGACCTTCACTGTCGAACCGGTGAATTGTTATGCGGTGGATTCCGTATTTGTGAACGGCGTCTATCTGCCCAGCTCCAATTTGACATTTGATGGCGATATCGCTACATTTGAATTGACAGATATTCGTGAGGATATTAATATTTATGTGAAATTCAGAGGGTTGCACTATCAATTGAATGTTTCCAATAATGGCGATGGCGAAGTGATGCTTTCACAAGGAGGTGTGGATTGCGATGGCGATTTGACTTTCTCGATTCTGCCGTCTGCATGTGAACGTATCGAACAAGTGCTGCTGAATGGCGAGGATATTACAGCTGCTCTGGACTACCGTCAGAATGTGGTCAGCTGGCTGACCGACACGGCTGTGTATGTCATCACCAATGTACAGGACAATCAGGATTTGGTGATTAATTATCAGTCAGTTGCTGATAAGCAGATTGTGGTCAACTATTATGAAGGCGCCGAGTTGATGGCGCAGGATGTGATGAATGTGCGTTGTGGTTCCGACACTTCGTTGCTGTTGGCATACGAATGCTATTCGATTACGGATTTGGAGGTGGATGGAAATCCAGTTTCGTTAGACTATCAGGATGATACAGCTGCTGTATATTTCTTCCATCAGATATTGACAGACCATGCCCTTTCGGCCACTTTCGAGCGCAATAGCTATAGCATCGTGGCTACGGCAGGCGAGGGCGGCAGCATCACGCCGGCTGATACGACCGAGGTGTTGTGCGGTGGCAGCCAGAGCTACACCATCACGCCGGAAGAGGGCTATTATATCGCCACACTTGCAGTGGACAATGCTCCAGTGACAGTTCAGGACAGCTGGACCTTCAGCGATGTTCGCAGCAACCACACCATTGCCGTCACTTTCTCTCGCTATAGCTACAGCGTCACCACAGCTGCTGGCGAAGGCGGGAGTGTTACTCCCGCCGGTATTTCCACAGTACTGCATGGAGATGACCTTGTCGTGACGATTACGCCGGACGGTTGCTATTACATCGATTCCGTGTTCGTTGATAGCGTCTATTCAGGTGCTGACAGCAGCTATTCTTTCAGCAATGTGACGGGCAACCATACGCTGTCGGCTGCCTTTGCACGCAATAGCTACAGCATCACTGCCAGTGCTGGCGAGGGCGGCAGCATCAGTCCGAATGGCACCACCGAGGTGTTGTGCGGCGGCAGCCAGAGTTATATCATCACGCCGGAAGAGGGTTGCTATATCGCTTCCCTTACAGTGGATCACGCACCTGTGACAGTGCAGGGCAGCTGGACCTTCAGCGATGTTCGCGGCGACCACACCATTGAGGTCACTTTCTCTCGTTACAGCTACAGTGTCACCACAGCTGCTGGCGAAGGCGGCAGTGTTGCTCCCGCCGGTATTTCCACAGTACTGCATGGAGATGACCTTGCGGTGACCATCACGTCGGACGATTGCTACCATATTGACTCGGTTTTCATTGATGGTGTGTACTCGGGCGCCATTGAAGATTACACTTTCAGCAATGTGACGGGCAACCATACGCTGTCGGCCACCTTTGCACGCGACAGCTACACCATCACCGCCACGGCGGGTGAGGGCGGTGGCATTACACCCGCAGGTGCCACCGAAGTGCTTTGCAGCGGCAGCCAGAACTACACCTTTACACCCGATGACTGCTACCACATTGACTCCGTCTTCATCGACGGTGTGTATTCGGGTGCCATCAGCAGCTACACCTTCAGTGATATTAACGAAAATCATACCATATCAGCTACCTTTGCACGCGACAGCTACACCATCACTGCTACGGCTGGTGAGGGCGGCAGCATCACGCCTGCTGGTGAAACTGAGGTACTTTGCGGCGACAGCCAGAACTACACCATCACACCCGATGAGGGCTACTATATCGCAACACTCACGGTGGATGGTGAGGCAGTGGCAGTACAAGACAGCTGGACCTTCAGCGACGTGCGCGGCGACCACGCCATCGCCGTCACCTTCGGCCACTACAGCTACACCATCACCACGACGGCCGGCGAGGGCGGCAGTGTGAGCCCTGCCGGCTCGAGCAGCGTGGAGTATGGTGAGAGCTTGACGGTGAACATTACAGCTGACGGTTGCTACCACATCGACTCCGTCTTCATCGACGGTTCGTATGCTGGTGCCATCACCAGCTACACCTTCAGCAACATCACCGCTGACCATAGCTTGTCGGTGACCTTTGCACGCGACAGCTACACCATCACCGCCACAGCAGGCGAGGGTGGTGGCATCACGCCTGTCGGCGCCACTGAGGTGCTGTGCGGCGACGACCAGAGCTATACCATCACACCCGAGGAGGGTTACTATATTGCAGCGCTCACGGTGGATGGTGAGGCAGTGGCAGTGCAAGACAGCTGGACCTTCAGCGACGTGCGTGGCGACCACACCATCGCGGTCACTTTCGGCCACTACAGTTACACCATCACCACGACGGCCGGTGAGGGCGGCAGTGTCAGCCCTGCTGACACAACCAATGTGGAGTATGGTGAGAGTCTGACAGTGAACATCACAGCTGACGATTGCTACCATATTGACTCCGTCTTCATCGACGGTTCGTATGCCGGTGCCATCACCAGCTACACTTTTGACAATGTGACGGAAAACCATGCTATAGCAGCGACCTTCCTGCCTGTTGAATACACGCTCTCGTTCGCTGTCTATCTCGAAGGCGAGGTGGTTTTGACGGATACAAGCAGTATGCCTTGTGGTGAGATGGCAGAGGTGGAAATTCCGCTTTTTGACTGCTATCATATTGATTCTTTGCGGGTGAATGGTGAATGGATTCAGCCTGTGGATATGTATATCATTGATGAGATGCGGACGGATTATGAGGTGGAAGCCTATCTCTATGCCGACCAGTTCTATGTTGCTGCTTCTGTACAGGGCAGTGGTACGGTCGCTCCTGCCGACACGGTGTGGGGCGCCTGCACTGAGGATGTCACAGTGATATTTGTCCCTGAAACAGGCTGGCATGTTGAGGAAATTATTGTGGATGGAGAGAGTCTGGGTGAGCCTGATGACAATAGTTACACTTTTCAATATATCTCTGAAAATCATACTATTGAAGTGATATTTGCCCTTAACCAGTATGCGATTACCTCTTCAGTGGAGCCCATCAATGCAGGACAGATCACGCCATACGGCACACAATACTACAACTATGGCGAAAGCGTCACCTATTATATCACTCCGTTCCCCAACTATCGCATTGTGCGTGTGGAGGTGGATGGCGAAGATGTGGGCGATGCGGATAACTATACCTTCACCTTTGTGGATGCTGACCATAGCATTGTGGCCTATTTCGAGACCACGGGCATTGATGAAGTGGAGACTTCGCCGATGGACATCCGTGTGTTGAATGGGGAACTTCAGGTGGAGAGCACCGGCCATGGCCAGATTCTGTCAGTGGAAGTTTTTGACCTTGCCGGACGTTGCGTTGTGCGTCATGGCGCTGCCGGTACGGCGCTGCAGCTTCCGTTGCCCGTTGCAACTGGCGTATATGTCGTGCGGGTGGTCACCACAGAAGCCATCGAAAGCCGCAAGGTTTCGGTGAACAGATGGTAGAAAGAAAGTTATGTAAAAAAAAGAAGGCCTTCATTCATTGGAATGAAGGCCTTTGTTATGGGTTTAGACGGTCATTTCTCCGCGTAGAGAATCTTGCAGATGTCGCACGACGTCGGCGCGGTTGTTGAAATTGCCCAACAGGTGCATCAGCTTGGTGACGGCGGCCTCGAGGGTCATGTCGTGCCCGCTCACCACGCCGGCTTTTTGCAGGTTGAGACTGGTTTCGTACCGTCCCATCTCCACCGAACCGGTCAGGCACTGCGAGATGTTGACGATGACGATGCCGCGGTTGGTGGCATCTTGCAGCAGACGGTAGAACCACTCGGTGCGGGGCGCGTTGCCTGAGCCGTAGCTCTTCAGCACCACCGCGCGCAGTCCGGGTACCTCCAATGTCGCCCGCATCACCTCTTCGCGCAGTCCGGGGAAGATAGTGAGCACCGCGATGTTGTTGTCGAATTTGGTGTTGATTTCCAGCGATTTCGTGTCATCTATTTGAAAAGTGTACTCCGGACGGTACTTGATGTGCACGTCGGCTTTGGCGAGAATGGGGTAGTTGTAGGAGCGGAAGGCGTTGAAGTTGTCGGTGCTCTTCTTGGTGGTGCGGTTGCCGCGCATCAGGAAGGTCTCGAAGAAGATAGCCACTTCCGGCACCAATGCGTGCCCGTTTTCATCGTGGGCAGCGGCAATCTCGATGGCGCTCATCACATTCTCCTTGGCATCGCTGCGGAGCATGCCCAACGGCAGCTGCGAGCCCGTGAAGATGACGGGCTTCGACAGGTTGTTCAGCATGAAACTCACCGCCGAGGCTGAATAGGCCATCGTGTCGGTGCCGTGCAGCACCACAAAGCCGTCGTATTCATCGTAGCGGTCGCGGATGGTCTCCACGATTTTCACCCAGAAGGCGGGGTCCACATCCGACGAGTCGATCATCGGGTCGAACGAGGTGGTGGAAATCCTGACGGGAAGCTGGTCCAGCTCGGGCAGGTAGCTGAGCATCTGCTCCTTGCCTAACGGGGCAAGGGAACCCGTCTTGGGATCCTCGCCCATGCTGATGGTGCCGCCCGTCAGTATCAGAAGTACGGAGATGTTTTTGTTCATATTCGTATTATCTGCCCCAGCGTTTCAAAACTTCCGGACCTGCAAAGATAGCCATGTCGCCCAGCTCCTCTTCAATGCGGAGCAACTGGTTGTATTTGCAGATACGGTCGGTACGGCTGGCCGAGCCGGTCTTGATCATGCCGGTGCCCAATGCCACAACGAGGTCGGCGATGGTAGTGTCTTCGGTCTCGCCCGAACGGTGGGAGATGATGGCGGTGTAGTGGTTGCGATGGGCGAGGTTCACAGCGGCGATGGTCTCCGTGAGCGAACCGATCTGGTTCACCTTCACGAGGATGGAGTTGGCCACTTTCTTCTCGAGACCCATGTTCAAACGCTCTACGTTGGTCACAAACAGGTCGTCGCCGACGAGCTGCACGCGGTCACCGATCTTGTCGGTGAGCAGTTTCCAGCCTTCCCAGTCGTCTTCGTCCATACCGTCTTCGATGGAGAGGATCGGGTACTTCTGGCACCATTCAGCCCAGTAGTCGGCCATCTCGGCGGGAGTGTACTCCTTGCCGGTGGACCATTTCAGCTTATAGACTTTGCGTTCTTTGTCGTAATATTCGGATGCAGCGGCGTCGAGGGCGATAAACACATCCTTGCCGGGTTCGTAACCGGCTCTGCGGATGGCTTCCAGCACCACCTCGATGGCCTCCTCGTTGGAACCAAGGTTCGGAGCGAAACCGCCTTCGTCGCCTACGTTGGTGGAGTAGTTTTTCTCTTTCAGCACTTTCTTCAGGTTGTGGAATACCTCAGCGCCCATGCGGAGCGTCTCTGCAAAGGTAGGAGCGCTCACAGGCATGATCATGAACTCCTGGAAGTCGATGTTGTTGTCGGCATGTGAGCCGCCGTTGAGGATGTTCATCATCGGAACGGGCAGGATGTGGGCGTGGCAGCCGCCGATGTAGCGGTAAAGAGGCTGTCCGGTCTCCTGTGCTGCAGCCTTGGCGCAGGCTAACGACACGCCAAGAATGGCGTTGGCACCCAGCTCACCCTTGTTGGGGGTGGCATCGAGTGCAATCATCGCAGCGTCAATGGCTTCCTGCTCGGTCACCTCCATGCCGTTGATGGCCTCGGCAATGCGCTTGTTGACATTGTTGACGGCTTTCAAAACACCTTTTCCAAGATATACATCTTTATCGCCATCGCGAAGCTCCACGGCTTCGTGAACGCCGGTGGATGCACCTGACGGCACAGCGGCACGGCCCATGACACCTGCTGCGGTGTAAACATCTACTTCTACAGTGGGATTCCCTCTGGAATCTAAAATCTGACGAGCGAAAACTCCAATAATCTTACTCATAGCAATTTATTTTATAGTTTAACGGTTAAAAATTCTTTGTTTTTAGCGGCTGCAAAGATACTATCTTTTTGGGAATAAAAAATTTGTAAATAAAAATTTGGCGTGAAAAAATTAAATCCTTCGTCCCTCCTTCCATTCCCCAATTTTTCCCACCTATCACCTTTCAGTTTTCAATTTTCAATTTTCAATTTTCAATTGTCCGCCACCTCCAACCACTTCCACTCGGTGTCCTCAATCTGCTTCTGTATCTCCTGATATTGTTGGTACAGCTCGCCCGACGCAATCTGCTCGGCGTAAAGTTCCGGTTGCGCCAGCTGCGTCTCCAGTTCAGCTTTCTTTTTATTAAGTTCTTCCAGCTCCGCCTCCAACTTTTTCACTTGATTGTTGCGCTTGCGCTCGGCGGCATCCTGCGCCTTTTTCTGCTCATACTGCACCTTGTTGCTGCTGGCCTTCGCCTTGTCGCCGCCCTCTTGCACATTCCCCGCGTTTTCCAACGCCTTCAACGAGTCGATTTTCTTTTTCTCCAAGAAATCATACACATCGCCGAGATAGGTCTTGATGCCGTGGTCGCGGAACTCCACCACCTTGGTGCTGAGGCCTTGCAGGAAGTCACGGTCGTGGGAGACGAGGATCATGCTGCCCTCGTACTGCAGCAAAGCGTTCTTGAGCACATCCTTCGACTGCATGTCCAAGTGGTTGGTGGGCTCGTCGAGAATCAGCAGGTTGAAAGGGGAGAGGAGCAGCTTGGCCAATGCCAGTCGCGACTTTTCGCCACCCGACAGCACCGACACGCGCTTTTCGGTGTCCTCGGTGCTGAAGAGGAAGCTGCCGAGAATGGTGCGGATTTTGGGACGGATGTCGCCCACCGCCACCTCATCGATGGTCTCGAAGACGGTCTTGTTGGGGTTCAGCATCAGCGCTTGGTTCTGGGCGTAGTAGCCAATTACCACCTGATGTCCCAGCTTGACAGTTCCTTTTTGCGGGGCCAGCTCGCCCACGATGGCCTTCACCATGGTGGATTTGCCCTCGCCGTTGCGACCTACAAAGGCGATTTTTTCTCCTCTTTCCAGATGAAAGTCAATGTCTTTCAGTACCTCCAAGTCGCCATAGCCGAGGGTGAGGTGTTCGGTTTCCACGGTCACGCGGCCGGAGTGCGGGGCGGGCGGGAAACGGAACGAGATGTGCGAGTTGTCGATGTCCTCCACCTCAATCTTATCCATCTTGTCTAAAAGTTTGATGCGGCTCTGCACCTGCTTGGCTTTGGTGGCTTTGTAGCGGAATCGCTCGATGAATTTCTCAATCTGGGCAATCTCCTTCTGCTGGTTTTCGTAGGCATTTTGTTGTGCCTCAATTCGTTCCAAACGCTGCTGCACGTATTCCGAGTAGCTGCATTTGTAATCCTGTATGTTGCCGAAGGTGATTTCGATGGTGCGGTTGGTGACGCGGTCGAGGAAGGCACGGTCGTGCGACACGAGCAGCAGCGCGCCGCTGTAGTTGGCGAGGTAGTCCTCCAACCACTGTATGGACTCGATGTCGAGGTGGTTGGTGGGCTCGTCGAGCAGGATGATTTCGGGCTGCTGCAACAGGATTTTGGCTAATGACACGCGCATCTGCCAGCCGTTGCTGAACTCTTTCATCGGGCGGGCAAAGTCCGTCTTGCGGAACCCCAATCCGATAAGCACCTTCTCGGCATCGCCCTCCATGGTGGCACCGCCAATCTGGTGAAAGCGGTCGTTGAGGTCGGAAAGCTGTTGGGCGAGGTGGGTGTAACCATCGGATTCATAGTCGGTTCTGTCGGTCAGCTCTTGAGTGATGCGGTGGATACGGCTCTCAAGGTTGCGCTGTTCCACAAAGGCGGTCATGGTCTCGTCCCAGATGGTGGTCTCGTAATGGCCGTGCATCTCCTGCGGGAGGTAGCCGGTGCGGTGGCCGGCCGTCACAGTGATTTCGCCCGACTCGGGAGCCTGTATGCGGTGCAGGATCTTCAGCAGGGTGGATTTCCCCGCTCCGTTCTTTCCCACCAGCCCGATACGGTCGTGGTCGCCCACCACAAACGACACATCCTTGAACAGGTAGTCGCCCGTAAAATTCACCGACAGTTTATTAATGGAAATCATTGTTTGATAGTTCGTTTATGCGGTTATACGATTATACGGTGATGCGTATCCTCGCATTCTCGTATTCTCGTATTCTACAAATTATTTTGCGCATACCCTTTGATCTGCTGTATCATCGACACGAGGCCGTTGGAGCGGGTGGGGGAGAGGTGCTCCTTGATGCCGATTTTGTCGATGTAGGCGAGGTCGCAGTCCAGAATCTCCTTCGGGGTGTGCCCCGACAGCACGCGGATGAGCAGGTTGATGATGCCCTTGGTGATGATGGCGTCGCTGTCGGCGCGGAAGATCAGCTTCCCGTCGCACATCTCCGCATGGAGCCATACCTGCGACTGGCAGCCGGGAATCAGGTGCGCGTCGTCTTTGTATTGCGGGTCGATAAGGGGCAGACTTTTCCCCAGTTCTATGATATAGTTGTATTTGTCCATCCAGTCGTCGAACAACTCGAATTCTTCGATGATTTCGTTTTCAGCTTCTAAAATTGTGTTCATTATTTATTGTGCAAATTATTGATTGTAAATATCTTACGATAGAATTTTTATTACAGGAAATGGGAGTGCAAAATTACAAAATTTTAAAATATTCTCAAGCTCGTGAATTTCATTCAGTAATATTTTAATTCGGAAATTATGTGTACTTTTGTAGCGTTGTATTTCGGAGTGTAAAAACGGGATATTGCAAAATCAGAGGATCATGTAAAGCCCAAAAGGAATGAGTTTTATTGAATTTTTAGCTAAGAAAATTATTGATAATATTTCTGATAATCAGAAAATTATGGTTATTTTGCCCAGCCAGCGGGCACGGCAGCACCTGCTGCTGGAGATGTCGGCGCTGATTGAGTGTCCGGTCTTCGCCCCGACCATCGTCACGATGGACGAGCTGGTGCAGAGCCTTTCACCCCTCACCCTCGCCGACACCTCCCGCCAGCTCATCGAGCTTTTCCGCGTGTATCGGGAATGTGACTTCCGCAACGACGACTCGTTTTTCTCTTTCATGAACTGGGCGCGCACGTTTCTGAAGGACATTGACGAAATCGACCAGTACAGCGGCGATGCCCGCCTCATTTTCTCCAACCTCTCCGACCTCAAGGAACTGGATTTCTTTGGTCAGACTCAACTGTCTGAAAACCAGCGAAAATATTTGGATTTTTACCAACACCTCAACGATTTGTACTTGCGTTTCCGTTGTCATCTTTTAGAACAACAGTTGGGTTATAATGGAATGATTTACAGGGATGTAGCGGAAAATGCGGAAAGCTATCTGAAGGATTTTGCCTACGAACGGGTGATTTTTGCCGGACTGCTGGCTCTCGCTCCTACCGAGCAGCAGCTGGTACGGGCGTTTCGTCAGCACACGCAGGTGGATTTCTTTTTCGACCTCGACAAATTCTATTACGAAAATGAAAAACTCGGTATCCACAGCTTGGTACAGGAGGTGGCTTCTGCCACGCAGATTGCTAAAATAGAGCAAGTTGGAGATAACTATCGTGAGGTTCCTAAAAAGGTGATCGTCACGGGCGCTTCACAGGCCATGGGGCAGGTGTACGCTGCCGTGCAGGTGCTCAACCTGATGACGCCTGAGCAGCTCGAACATACCGCTGTGGTGCTGGCCGACGAGTCGCTGTTGATGCCGTTCATCCATGCTTACGGACAGGAGAACTGCAACATCACCATGCGCTATCCTGCCCGCCACACCCACGCCTACCACCTCTTCCACGACCTGATGACCGCCGCGCAGAACTACCGCCGTCTCAACCATTTGGATGAAAACGGCCATCCACAGTCGGGTTCCGGTTACTACCACAAGGACATTCTCGCCCTGCTCGGCAACCCGGTGCTGGCTCGCACGCTCCTTGCTGCCGAGCACCCCGCCCAAGCGGCCATCGACGGCGTCGTGAAGCTCAACAAGGTCTTTCTTACATCGGACGAACTCGGACAGGTGCTTCCCTTCGATTTCCCCGACCTCTCCATGGAGGGACGCGGCTTCCTGTCGGCGGTCGTTACTTTTCTTCAAAAAATTATACAAATTTTTGATAATGAAGAGGAAAGCATTGACAGGGAGGTGCTGAAACTGTTGGTGCAGGAACTGCAAAAGGTGGATGAACTGGCAGAGGAATTTCAGGATTTTCCCCTCGATTTCCGCACCCTCACCACCTTCATCACCGAGCAGGTAGGCACGCTGGGACTCCCTTTCTTCAGCAACCCCAACAAAGGTCTTCAGGTGATGGGCATTCTGGAAACCAGAATGTTGGACTTCGACAACATTATCATGCTTGCCGTAAACGAGGGTACTGTACCTGCGGGCAAATCCACCGATTCCATGCTGCTTTTTGTCGTCAAGAAGCATTTCGGACTCCCCACTTACGAGCATCAGGACACCGCCTATGCCTACCACTTCTTCCGGCTCCTGCAACGCGCTTCCTCTATACATTTAATATATAATACCGACACCTCTGCTTCTGCCAACGAGGAGAGCCGGTTTGTGCGTCAACTGGAGTATGAGGTTAAACATCAGCATCTTACTGATAACATTTCCATTGATCATCAACGGGTTTCCGTACAGCCCAAGCTCAGTTTGGACAGCCACCATATCGCCATCAGCAAAACCCAGTCCGACATTGACAAACTGTTGGGAATGGAATTTTCTGTCAGCACCCTCTCCATTTTCATCAACTGTCCGCTCCAGTTCTATTTGACGAAGTTGGCCAATGTGGAGGTGCCGATGGCCATTGATGAAAATATTGAGCAGAATGTGGTGGGCAATGTCATCCATAAAGTGCTGGAACAGGTGGCGAAGGATATCATAGCTGACCCCTCCCAATGCAAGTCCATCATCCAAAACTACCAATCGCTCATTCATGACAAGCCAGCTTTTCTGCAGGAATATTTCTGGAAGAATGAAGCAGTGGATGGTCAGGACCTTTCGCGCGGCAAGCTGTTCATTGCCGTGGAGGTGGTGAAACGCCAGTTGAAGAAGTTTCTGGAGGTGTGGCTGAAAGAGCTGTCCGATCCGGTGAAGCCTGTCAAGGTGGTGGCGCCGGAGTTGCGCCTTGAATATGATTTTCCTGTTGATGAATGGAAATTCAAGATGAAGGGATTCGCAGATTTGGTGGAGAAAAGGGAGGATAAGATGGCCATTCTTGACTACAAGACAGGGCGCATTTATGAGCTGAACTATCCGGGAATGGAGGTGTTGTTCTCCAACCCTGAGTATCATCAGCTGCTGCAGTTGTTGACATACGCCTATCTGTATTGGAAGATTTACGGCACGAAGCCGGAGGAAATTACCTGTGCATTAGTGAGTTTCCAGTCGCTGATGTCGGGTGGGGATATGATGAAGGTGCCACAGATGCAAAATCCTGAAAAGAGAGGGAAACTGCCGTTGCCCATTACCACCGAGCTGCTGGAAGAGTACGAGGCGGAATTGTGTAAGCTGTTCAAGCGTATCATGGATCGCAATACGAAATTCGAACAGGCAGAGGATATCGCCCATTGCGAATGGTGCGACTACCGTTCCGTGTGCGGACGGTAATAATTGCTGTTGATGTAGAGACGCGATGAATCGCGTCTCTACTAATAATATCTGTCCGTTAATCTAATTTCAGCACGGCGAGGAAGGCCGACTGAGGCACCTCTACGTTGCCAATCTGCCGCATGCGCTTCTTGCCCTGCTTCTGCTTCTCCAACAGCTTGCGCTTACGGGTGATGTCGCCGCCGTAGCACTTGGCGGTCACATCCTTGCGCACCTGCTTCACAGTTTCGCGGGCAATGATCTTGGAGCCGATAGCCGCTTGGATGGCGATGTCGAACTGCTGCCGTGGAATCAACTCTTTCAGCTTTTCGCAAATCTTTCGTCCAAACGGATAGGCGTTATCGACGTGCGTCAGCGAGGAGAGGGCATCCACCGAGTCGCCGTTGAGCAGGATATCCAGTTTTACCAAATGTGCTGGCTTGTAGCTGGAGATGTGATAGTCGAAGGAGGCGTAACCCTTTGAAATGCTTTTCAATTTGTCATAAAAATCGAAAACAATTTCTCCCAACGGCAAATCAAAAGTCAGCTCTACACGGTTGGAGGCGATATAGACTTGGTTGAGCAACGTGCCGCGCTTGTCGAGACAGAGCTTGATGATAGGACCGATGAAGTCGTCTTTGCTGATGATCTGTGCACGGATATAGGGTTCCTCCACATGGTCGATCATGGTGGGGGCGGGCATTCCCGATGGGTTGTGAACCTCAATGAGTTCGCCTTTGGTGGTGTACAGGTTGTAGGAGACGTTGGGCACGGTGGCAATCACGTCCATGTTGAACTCGCGGTCGAGGCGTTCCTGTACGATTTCCATGTGCAGAAGTCCGAGGAAACCGCAGCGGAATCCGAAGCCAAGGGCCGCCGATGATTCGGGCACAAAGGTGAGGGAGGCGTCGTTGAGCTGGAGTTTCTCCAACGAGGCGCGCAGCTCCTCGTACTGGTCGGCATCGGTGGGATATACACCGGCGAACAGCATCGGCTTCACCTCTTGGAAGCCGGAAACTATCTCTGTGCAGGGGCGCTCCACATGGGTGATGGTGTCGCCCACGCGCACCTCCTTCGAGGTCTTGATACCGGAAATGATATAACCCACATCGCCGGCCTTGATCTCTTGGCGGGGCTCCTGCGTCATGCGCAGCACGCCAATCTCGTCGGCATCGTACTCCTTTCCGGTGGACATGAACTTGAGCTTGTCGCCTGTGCGCAATGTGCCGTTGAAGATGCGGAAATAGGAGATAATACCTCTGTAGGAGTTGAACACCGAGTCGAAAATGAGGGCTTGCAGGGGAGCGTCGGGATCGCCTTTCGGGGCGGGGATGCGCTCGATGATGGCTGCCAACAGCTCTTCCACCCCCATGCCGGTCTTGCCGCTTGTCTCAATGATTTCCGACTCGTCGCAACCGATCAGGTCGATGATCTGGTCTTTCACCTCGGCGGGCATGGCAGCGGGCATGTCCATCTTGTTGAGTACGGGGATGATCTCCAGATTATTGTCAATGGCTAAATATAGATTGGAAATCGTTTGTGCCTGAACACCCTGTGTGGCATCCACCAGCAGTAGGGCTCCTTCGCATGCCGCTATCGAGCGTGACACTTCGTAGGAGAAGTCCACATGGCCGGGGGTGTCGATCAGGTTGAGCACATATTTCTCACCTTTATATATATAGTCCATCTGAATGGCGTGGCTCTTGATAGTGATGCCGCGCTCGCGCTCCAGTGCCATGTCGTCCAACACCTGGTCTTGGAAGTCGCGGTCGTTCACCGTGCCGGTGTACTGGAGGATTCGGTCTGGTAAAGTGCTTTTCCCGTGGTCAATATGAGCAATGATGCAGAAGTTGCGGATGTTTTTCATTTTGAGTGAGCAGAGGGTAGATTAACG
>JBGURX010000045.1:0-19056 GCA_045132235.1 Bacteroidales bacterium | reverse complement strand
CTTTGCGAGTCGCCCCTCACCATTTGCGACACCGGGCACAACAGCGGGGGCTTCACCTTCCTGTCGCAGCAGTTAGCCGCCCTCCCCTGCCGGCAGCTGCACTGCATCATCGGCTTTGTGAACGACAAGGACATCGACAGCATCATCCACCTGCTGCCCCGCAAGGCCCGTTACACCGTGTGCAAGGCCAGCGTGGCGCGTGCCGAAGAGCCGGAGCGCATCGTGGCGAAGATGGTGGCCTACGGTTTGCAGGCCGAGGCGAGCAAGCAGTCTGTGTACGCCACCTACAAGGCATTGAAAGAAGCTGTGCAGCCCAATGATGCCATCTACGTGGGCGGCAGCACCTTCATCGTGGCCGACTTGCTGGCCAACCATTAAACAACAGGATCATCCCTTTTTACCTTACAATACACAGAGATTTCACTAACCTTTCATACGGGCTATCTGAATCCATCAAAAAATCATACCTTTGCACTCAAAACACAAATATCCCATTTCATAATGCAAAATATTGAAAATCAGATTATACAAGCGCTATCAACAGGTCATGAAAAACTGAATTACAAGCAGATAGCTGCCAAAATCCATATTTACGACAAAGAGGGACGTGAAGAGGTAAAGCGCATCATCGACAAATTCGTCAAGACCAAGATCCTGCTCAAGATCGGCAGGGGCAAATACCGGCTGAACAGCAAGTACATGAACAAGGAGACCACCGGCCGCAACTATGTCACCGGGCGGTTGGAGGTGAAATACACCGGCTCGGCGTGGGTGCTGCAGGAGGGCGACGACGAGGACATCTTCATCGGGGAGCGCAACCTGAGCAACGCGCTGCACGGAGACCTCGTGAAAGTATTGGTGTTCCCGCCCCGTGAGGACCGGAGGCCGGAAGGCCAGATTGTGGAGGTGCTCGAACGGAGCCGCAAGCAGCTGGTGGGCATCATCCACGTGGAGAAGGGACTGGCCTTCTTTGTACCCGACAGTGCCAGCTACCGCCGCGACATCCTCATCCCGGGACGGCTGCTGCGCAAGGCCATGAACGGCTACAAAGTGGTCGTGAAGATCATCGACTGGACGCCCGGCAGCAAGAACCCCATCGGCGAGGTTGTGAACGTGCTCGGCAAACCGGGCAGCAACGAGGTGGAGATGCAGTCCATCCTCGCCGAGAACGACTTCCCGCTGAAATTCCCCACGGAGGTGGAGAACGAGGCCGCCGCCATCCCCACGCATATCTCCCCCGCCGACCTCAAGAAACGCAAAGACTTCCGCAACATCACCACCTTCACCATCGACCCCGCCGACGCCAAGGACTTCGACGACGCCCTCTCCTACGAGCGGCTGCCCAACGGACTGCACCGCGTGGGCG
This sequence comes from Bacteroidales bacterium, assembly GCA_045132235.1. Taxonomy (GTDB): domain Bacteria; phylum Bacteroidota; class Bacteroidia; order Bacteroidales; family WCHB1-69; genus UBA1756. Next base: position 17,690 of record JBGURX010000045.1, on the reverse strand, counting down.
TGCATATCGCCGACGTGTCGCACTACGTGCGCCCCGGCACCCTCATCGACCAAGAGGCCTACGAGCGCGGCACCTCCGTCTATCTCGTGGACCGCACCATCCCCATGCTGCCCGAAGCCCTCTCCAACAACCTCTGCTCGCTGCGCCCCCACGAGGACAAGCTCTGCTTCAGCGCCGTGTTCGACCTCGACGACAACGCCAAAGTGGTGAAAGAGTGGTTCGGACACACCGTCATCAACTCCGACGAGCGGTTCAACTACGGCGAGGTGCAGGAGATTATCGACAACGGCAAGGGACGACTGGCCGATGAGATACTGGCCATCAACGGATTAGCCAGAATATTGCGCAAACGGCGCTTCGAAAACAACGCCATCAACTTCGCCACCGAGGAGGTAAAATTCGAACTTGACGAGAACGCCAAACCCATCGGCGTATATGTGAAAGTGTCCACCGAAGCCAACTTCCTGATTGAAGAGTTCATGCTGCTGGCCAACAAGAAGGTGGCCGAGAAAATCGGCAAGCGCACGGCATACAACAAGGAGCCCAAGACCTTCGTCTATCGTATCCATGACAAACCTTTGGATGAAAAGTTATTGACATTCAAGAACTTTGTCAAGAAAATCGGCTACGATTTCAAGGTAGGCTCACCCAAGGTGGTGGCCCACTCGTTCAACAGCATGTTCCAGCAGGCGGAAGGCAGCAAGGAGTTCGACATGCTGTGCAAGCTCTCCATCCGCACGATGGCCCGCGCCGCCTATTCCACCAACAACATCGGACACTACGGTCTCGCCTTCCCCTTCTACACCCACTTCACCTCCCCCATCCGCCGCTACCCCGACCTGATGGTTCACCGTCTGCTCGACCGCTACCTCGCCAAGGGCGAATCTGTTGACGTCCACCAGTTTGAGGAGTACTGCCAGCACTGTTCGCAGACCGAACAGCGCGCCACCGAGGCCGAGCGCACCAGCATCAAGTACAAGCAGGCCGAATTCCTCTCCGACAAACTCGGGCAGGTGTTCGACGCCACCGTCAGCGGCGTGTGCAAATGGGGGATCTTCGCCGAGCTGAAGGAGTCGAAATGCGAAGGGCTCATCGCCATGCGCAAGTTCAACGACGACTTCTATTACATTGATGAAGAGAACTATACGTTAGTGGGACTGCATACCGGCAGGTCGTACCGTTTCGGCGACGAGCTGAAGGTGCGCATCGTGCATGTGGATCTGCAAAGAAGACAGATGGATTTCGACTTGGTGACGGAATAGCCTTTTAATAGACATCCCCGGGACGCACCTTGCCCCAAACGGCCGGCTTGATGGCTGGATCGTCGATGGTGGCATCCATTTGCAGCCACTCCTTCTTCAACACGCAACGGCGCATGAACTCGTCGCAGGTACGCACCTCGTGGTTCATCGTACCAGCCACCTCGTGTCCCAAACCCTTGTAACGCCGTACGATATAGGGATAATGGAACTTGGCGAAACGCTTCACCAACGGCTTCGTACCGAAAAATCCGTAGTTGGCGAACCGGATGGACTTATACGTCACCAGACGGTCTTCGATGCCATGGAAAAAGAGCGTGGGGGCGGGCGGCTCGGCATATTTCACCGCTCCGTTGCGCGAGAAAATCGCGCCCGAGAACGCCATGACACCGGCATAGTGGAAGTCGGAGGGCAGTGCGGCGGCAATCTCGCGGCGGTTGCACAGCTCATAGTCGGCCTGCAGCACCGTGATGGCCCCTGCGCTGCTGCCGCAAAGCACAATCTTGTCGCGGTCAAATCCCAGCTCATCAGCATGTTGCAACAGGTATTCGGTGGCGGAGAACAGATCTTCCACCGCAATCCGAATGGCATATTCCAGGGAATGGATGACGTGTACACCCTTCATGTTCGCGCCTTTCAACCCCAACCGATAGTCGATGCTCACAAACGTATAGCCCCGCTCATTCAACTTCTGGGCGAATTTCACATAATCCTTGTGGTCGCGCTGGCCGAAGACGAAACCGCCGCCGAAGACAAACAGCACACAGCAGCGGTTGTTCTCCACCGTGGGACGATACACATCCAGCTTCAGCGTACAGGTGTCGCGTTGCACAAAATCATACGTGGTGGCCTGTCCGAACAGCGTGGGAACCATGACAACCATCATGGCCAAAACAGCAGAAATACGGCGAAACAGAGCTATCATTTTATTTTAGAATTTACTTTAATAAATCATTATAAAATATTTATAATCAAAATATTTTACTAAAAATTATCTTCCACAGAGCGCTTGATGTACACCTTGTCTCCACGGCGTACCACAATGCTTGTCGGGATGGAGCACACCTCCCCTTTCTTCACCTCCGGCACAGGTTCCAAATGCAACCGCACCTCCTCCACCGTAGTCTCGTAAACGCCGGTGGTCGGTCCCTCGATGACCAGCGTGTCGCCCACAGCGAAGCCGCCACCCTCCAAAGTGATTTCGGCCACACTCAGCTTCCCGAAGAAATTGGTAATCTTGCCGATATGGGTGCGCACCGTAGTGGCGTGCGAGCCGTACCGCTCCGACCATTCGCCCATCGTTCTTCCCAAATAATAACCATCCCAAAAACCGCGATTGAAGACCGTGCGCAGCCGTTCCATCCACCCTTCAATCTTCTCCACAGAAAAAGAGCCATCCAGCACCGCCTGCACCGCCTCGTGGTAGCACTCGGTGGTCACCTTCACATAGTCGGCAGCGCGGCCGCGACCTTCAATTTTCAGAATGGAGACGCCGGCTTTCAGCATCTTATCCAGAAAACCAATGGTACACAAATCCTTAGGCGACATGATGTACTGGTTGTCCACCTCCAGTTCGAGGTCGGTCTCCTTATCCTTGACGATATATCCCCTGCGACAGGGCTGCAGGCACGCACCACGGTTGGCGGGGAAATTGTAGTTGTCGAGACTGAGATAGCACTTGCCGGAAACGGCCATGCAGAGCGCGCCGTGCACGAACATCTCCACCCGCACGAGTTCACCACTCGGACCGCAGATGCCGTCGTCGTGTATCTGCCGGATGATGTCGGCGGCCTGCGAGAGCTTCACCTCACGGCCCAGCACCACCACATCGGCGAACTGCGCATAGAAACGCACAGCCTCCACATTGGTGATGTTGCACTGCGTGGACATGTGCACCTCCAGCCCGATCTGGCGGGCGTAGAGGATAACGGCCAAGTCGGAGGCGATGATGGCGGAAACTGCGCATTTTTTGGCACAGTCGAGCAACTGCCGCACCTCTTCCAACTCATCGTTATAAACAATCGTATTGACTGTCAGATAGGATTTTACCTGATGCTGGCGACAGATGTCGGTGATGTTCTGCAAATCGTCAAGGGTGAAGTTGGCGGCGGAGCGGGAGCGCATGTTCATCTTCCCCACCCCGAAATACACAGAGCCTGCACCAGCCTGTATGGCCGCCGTCAAGGCTTCATAGGAGCCCACCGGCGACATAATTTCAATCTTCTGCGAAGATACTGAGGATGACATAGTTACAGATTTCAATAATGAATATTAGACCTCCGTTCCGAGTTTGGAGAAGCCCCGCAGCAGCGTCATCAAATCGGTTTTGGGGGTATAGTCGCGGGCATAGAGCTGGTCGGAAGTGGCCAGCATCTCGTCGGAAAAGCGATAGTCAGGAAACGCATCGGTGGGATGCAGCACGCCGGGCTTCAACTGTGCCAGCGGACCTTCCGCATAGTGGCGTGAAAAGCCCACCCAGCTTATCTTTCCAGAAAGAACTCCAAAAATATTCCGCACAAAGCCCGCCTTTTGCTTCACAAACCAAATGTCAACAGCAAGGAAAAGGAGAAGGAACAGCGAGACCACCACATCGAAGGCTCTTTTTTGGCGACGGTTGCGGGTCTGGGTGATGGAGTGTATGTGAATCGTAAAAGAGGATTCAGGGGAAAAGATGGAATTGCTGCCGATGACGGACATACTGCCCTCCGGCGCGATTTTGAACTCACGCTGCGGGGTCTGGAGCCGGCACATGAGGTCGATAATCTGTTCGGAAGAGAGGTCGCGCGAGCAGAAGATGACATCGTTGATGCGGTACAGGGTGAGCAGGTCCTCGATTTGGGAAAGGTCACCGATGACGCGGTTGTCGTGGCTGGTCGTCGGTTCGGTGGTGACAATGCCCCAGAAATTGCATTTGGCGTCCATCATCCTGACGATGTTCAGCACACGAGAGGCCTCATCCACATGACCCACTACCGCCACGCGGCGCACCCCGGCAGTCTCTCGCCCACCCTTTCCATGGGGCAGCCGCCGCGCCACAGAGCGCAGCAGGTTGACGGCGATGAGCATCCACATCGTACCCAGCAGCAGCACGGCACGCGAAAAGCGCAGCGATTCAGGCAACAAAGCGTAAATCAGCAGAATAGCCACCGTGCCGAGCACCACCCCTTGGTTGGCGCGGGCATTGCCCAGCGGACGCTTGTAGCCCTTGCACAGCCACACTGACAGCAGCCATACCAGAATATAGAGGGGCAGCACGGCATAGAAATAGTAGTGCGGGAATGCGCTTTCACGCCCCGACAGCACCGCATGGTTCCAGTATTGTGCCAAGCAGAAAAGTCCGGCATACGCTATCAGCGCGTCAGCCATGGGCAGCAGCATACGACTCAGGATTCGCCGCAATGCCGCCAACGCCGCACGGAACCATATCGCACAGTTAATCAAAAAGTTAAATAATTTCGCATTATTTTTGGAGAAATGCTTGGAAGCAAAAATCTGCATCGCCTTGTAAAAGACGTGCACATAGTTCAGACTTCCCTTTTTCGTACTTTCTCCTTTATAATGGATGATGCGAGTCTTGGGGAAATAGTAGTTTTTATACCCGCCCTTTAAAATCCTGTACGACAAGTCGATGTCTTCGCCGTACATAAAATAGTCCTCGTCGAGAAGTCCCACCTTGTCGAGCACGCTCCTGCGCATGAGCATGAAAGCGCCGGAAAGCACCTCCACGGAGTGTATCTCGTCGTTGTCGAGATAGGTAAGATGGTAGGAGCCGAACTTGCGGGAGCGCGGGAAGAGCTTGGAGAGACCGAACAGCTTGTAGAAGGCGACCGACGGGAACGGGATGCCGCGCTTCGACTCCGGAAGGAACTCGCCCTGTCCATTGACCATCTTCACGCCGAGGCCGCCCGCGTCGGGGGTGGCATCCATGAAAGCCAAGCACTTCTCGAAGGTGTCCTCCTCCACGACCGTGTCGGGGTTCAGCAGCAGCACGTACTCGCCGGTGGACTCGCGGATGGCCTGGTTGTTGGCGCGGGCGAAGCCCACATTCTCCTTGTTGGCCATCACCTTCACCTGAGGGAACTTCTCGGCCAGCATCGCCAAAGAGCGGTCCACCGAGTTGTTATCCACCACAAACACCTCAGCCTCAATATTTTTCAACGCCTTATACACAGAGAGCAATGCCTGTTCGAGGAAGTGCTCCACGTTGTAATTGACGATGATGATACTCAGCTTCATAAAGAAAGATTAGAAATAGGCCAGCACGGTCTTCTGGGTGCGCACCTTGTCGCCCACCTTCACATTGACTTCGGCATTCAGCGGGAGGAAGACATCGACGCGGGAGCCGAAGCGGATCATGCCCATCTCCTCGCCCTGCCTCACCGTGTCGCCGGGCTGCGGGTAGGAGACGATGCGTCGGGCCACAAAACCGGCAATCTGGCGGAACAGCACCACGTCGGTCTCGTTGCGGCGCACCACCACCGTATTGTGCTCGTTGTCGAGCGACGATTTCGGCAGATGGGCCACGAAATACTTGCCCGGGTGGTAGGCCACATATTCGATGGTTCCCGAAACGGGATAGAAATTCACATGCACATTATACACCGACATAAAGACGGAAATCTTGATGCGAGAATCCTTGAAATACTCGTGTTCGGTAGCTTCCTCAATGGCAATCACCGTGCCGTCGGCGGGCGACAGGACACCATTCTCCACCACGTTGACATGGCGACGCGGCACGCGGAAAAAGCGCACCACCGTATAGAACGGCAGCAGCAGGAGGAACACCACCAGCACATTCGCCCACACCGCCAAATCGGTGAAATAGAAGAACAGGAATATGCAAATCGCCTCCACAACAGCGGCGACCGATATTGGAATGATTCCCTCTTTATGCAATCTCATATTCGAAATTTAAGCGTGCAAAAATACAATTTTCTGTTGAATTTTCAAAAGGGAAAAACACAAGAATGATATAGTGCCAAAAACTTTTTGTTGTATCTTTGCCGCCCAATTCATCATACCATGTCAGATTTCAGCATCTGGGAAGTGCTCTTCCTCCTCTGTTTCGCGGTCAGCTGGCCCGTTTCCATCGCCAAGTCATTGAGAACCAAAGTGGTGATGGGCAAAAGCCCGCTGTTCATGTCATTAATCATTCTGGGCTATATCTTCGGCATCATCCACAAGTCGCTGCACAGCAACGACATCGTCATCTGGCTGTATGTGTTCAACGCCACATTGGTATCGTTCGACCTCTTTCTCTATTTCCTTTACATCGGACGGAACAGGCGCGATTTGATGCAAAATAACAAGGATTAGGGCTGCCATATTATGACTGTAGGGCTGCCATATTATGACAGCCCCACAGAACCAAAATCCTAACTATGAAAAAAAATCTTAGTATTTCATTACTTTAGAAGTGCCCATCAGCACGCCATTGCCCTGCAAATGAAGCAGGTAGAGACCGGTGTGCAGCTTGCTCACATTCAGCGGCTGGCTGCCTTCCTGCACCGGCTGGCGCAGCACCAGCTGACCGGCGGGATTGTAAATACAGACCTCGGTAGCGCCTGCCGGCACTTCCACCATCAGCTCGTCGGCCACAGGGTTCGGATAGACCGACACGGGACGCAGACTGTATTCGAGCACGCCGACATGGAAACTCACGGTGTAGGTCTTGGTGAGGTTTCCGCAAGTCACCACCACCTCACTCTGCAAGTTCTCTTCAGTGGCCTGTGTGATGGAAACAGTGGCATACTCTGAAGCGGCCACGGCCGACACCACCGGGATGGTGAATCCCATTTCGATGCTGTAGTCCGTAACATCCGGAGAGAATCCTTCGATGGTAGTTCCGTCCACCTGCAGGTCAGCAAGGTCGGCATTGGGTTCCACCAGCGTGATGTTGACGGTGTAGGTTTTGCTCAGACCGCTGCAGGTCACCACAATCGTAGCGGTGGGATTCTCCACCGTGGGTTGGGTGATAGTGGCCTCACCGATAGCGGAACGCGGGGTGGCGGTCACCACAGGCATCTCTGTGCCCAGAATCACCACCTGATAGGTCGTGATGGCCGGGTCGAAGCCCGTCACGGTCTCGCCATCCACCTGCAAATCAGCCAAATCGGCCGTTATCTCGGGAGCAAACTCAAAATGGAGGGTATAAACTGCGGAAGAGTCGCCGCAGGTTACCGAAATCACGGTCACCGTGTCGATAACGATGGGGGCGACAACCGCCTGCACGGCCACCGGCACCGCAGCCACCTGCACGTCGGCAAAACTGGTGCCAAAGGGCAGCGTGTAAGTGTAGTCATATACCAGCGACTGGAAATCGGGAATCAGCTCGCCATTGACGGTGATTTCAGCGAGATGGGCATCCATGGCCGCCGCAAAGGTGAAATCAACGGTGTAGGTCTTGGAGAGCGTTTCGCAGGTCACGGCAACAGTGGCTGTCGGGTTGGTTGTAGTGGGCTGTGTGACCACCACCTGCGCAGCGGCATTCTCTGCCGTGGCGGTTACCACCGGGAAGGCGGAGCCGTAGGGCAGCAGCTGCGAATAGCTGGTCACCTGCGGGTCGAAGCCGGCGATGGTGACACCATCCAGCTGCAAGTCGGCGAGGTCGGCAGAGAGGGCTGCCGCAATGGTGAAATGCACCGTATAGGTCTTGGCCAGCGAGCCGCAGGTCACGGCCAGCGTTGCCACCGGGTTGGTAGTAGTAGGCTGGGTGATGTTCAACTGGGCAGTGGCGACGTCCAACACGGCGCTCACCACCGGCAGTTCAGCGCCGAACGGCAGCAGCACATCGTACTGCATGATGCTGGGAGCAAAGGCCGGCGTTACATTGTAGGTGCTGATGGAGGCATCATCCAACAAAATATCAATTAAATCAGCACTTTCAGGCGCTGCAAAAGTGTAGTTGATGGTATAAGTAGTGGTGCTGGGGCCCTGCGTCACCACGATGGTGGCCGTAGGATTGGTCGTGGTAGGCTGCGTAATGCTCACCACACCATTCACCGAAGTGGCAGTAGCCGTCACGGTGGGCATGGCTGAACCATAAGGAATTTCAACATTGTAAGTCAAAGTGTTGGCATCAAAACCTGCCACCGTCTGTCCGTTGCTCTTCAGGTCGCTCAAAGTGGAGATATAGATGAATTCAATATCGTCGATAAAGACCTCGTCGCCGCTGGTACCACCGCCAGGAGTTTTGTTGGTGGTGAAGGTCAACAGGATGTATTCGGGTGTGGCATTGCCATACGTATAGCTGAACGGCACCGTGTACTCGTGCCAGGTGTTGTCGCCATTGAAATTGAGGGTGGCCACACCCGTGATGTTCTGGTGGTCGGAGGTACGGATGGGGTCTCTCACCTCACTATTGTTATGCACCACCGCATTCGCACGCGCCTGATCGGAAGAGCTGGAGATACGTGCTTTCGCCCAAAAACGCATATAGTCGGGACGACCATTAAACGGCTGGTTGAAACCAGCCTGCGACGGATAGGTGACATTGTAGTTATTGCTGTTGTTGGCCGTCATAGAGCCTGCATGAATACGGCCCGTGGTCATATTACCATTGGCCACAACCCCCATGATGGAGGTGGCATAGATACGGCAGCTGCGGCTACCCGTGCTGCCGGGACGAACGTCGGAAGAGTTCTCATGATGCGTCTGCTGCGCCGAAGAACAACCGATGAGGAGGGTACATTCAGACGTGCCGAAACTGTTCCAGCTGGTGGGCTCTGACGAAGAACTCGTTCCATCCCACTGCTCAAAACCGCCATTGGGCAATTGGTAAACCTGCGCCTTCATAGCGACAGGAATCATCAGCATTACCAACGCAATCGTCAAAAATAATTTTTTCATAATCAATCTTTTTAGAACAACATTAGGTTTTCTGTTTTGCGGCGGCAAAATTACACCTTTTTTCTAATACGAAATACAGAAAATTCAAAAATTTTGATTATCTATTTAATAATCAATAAAATAATTTTCTTAATAAATGTTAATACACTATTTCAGACATGCGAAAATCAGTCTTTTCGGTAGGCACATGAGGTACCTTTTGGAAGTCAAAACAGACTCCGATGGCAGGCACGTGAGCATGCTGGGCGAGGAAACGATCGTAATAGCCCTTGCCGCGGCCCAACCGGTTACCCTGAGCATCAAAGGCCATGCCCGGCACCACAATCAGGTCAAAATCGCCTGTATAGGGAGCACTGTCGGGTTCAAGGATGTTGAAATCGCCTACTACAAAGGGCGTGTCAGGATCGAGGGCCACGGGAATAATATCGTCGCCACGCACGGTCGGCAGCACAATCTGCTTGCGACTGCGCCATTTTTCGATAAACTCCAAGGTACGCACCTCGTCGGGAAGGGAGGCATACAGAAGAATCTTTTGGGCTTTCCTGAAAGCAGGATGGCGTTCTAACTTGCCCATCACCTGCTCCGACATTTCGCGGAGTTCGGCGGCGGTGCGGCTCTTTTTCAGCAACCGCATCATACTGCGCAGCTCGTTCTTGGTGGACACCTGGGCACGCATCTCCTTCTCCAAACCATTCAGCACACCGCGATATTTTTCTATTTGTCCGTTGAGGAAGTCCTCACTGAACTTACTGTCGCAGAACCCGTTGCCACGAGCCACGTAGGAGGGGTCATCCATATCTTCCATCAATTCAATATAATTTTGAAGATATTGGAGGTTTTCTTTGTATTGGGAAAGGAGGGTTGAGATGGACATGGAAATTGAAAATTGAAAATTGAGAGTTGAGAATTGAAAATTGAGAATTAGAAGGTGAAAGTTCAAAAGTTTGAAGGAGGTTCCGTTGCTCACTGCGTGAGCAACGGAATGGTGTTGTCGATGATTAAACTGTCAGGAAATCAGCTGCCAAAATCGTCGTAATGGATATTTTCTGGAGAAACGCCGAGGGAGTCGAGCATTTTCAGGACCGCCTGCAGCATCAGCGGAGGACCGCAGATATAATACTGTATATCTTCCGGTGCGGGATGGTCTTTCAGGTACTGGTCGTAGATGACCTGATGGATGAAGCCGGTGGCACCCTTCCAGTGGTCTTCAGGCTGCGGGTCGGAGAGGGCGATATGGAAGGAGAAATTGGGATTTTCCCTTTCAATCTCCTCAAAATCACTCTGATAGAAAAGTTCCTGCAACGAGCGGCCGCCGTACCAGAAGGTGGTTTTTCTTTGGGTGTGTAAAGTCTTGAATTGATGGAAGATGTGCGAACGCATCGGGGCCATGCCGGCGCCGCCGCCGATGAACATCATCTCTCCCCTGCCCTCTTCCACAAAGAACTCGCCGTAAGGACCCGACACCATCACCTCGTCGCCCGGCTTGAGGCTGTGGATATAGGAGGAAGCCACGCCCGGATTCACCTTCTCGAAAGCGTTTTTCTTGCGGTTGAAGGGCGGTGTGGCAATGCGCACATTCAGCATGACAATCTGATTTTCAGCAGGATAATTGGCCATGGAATAGGCGCGCACCGCCTCGGTGCTGTTCTTCATGGTCAGGTTGAAAAGTCCCATCCGCTGCCAGTCGGCGCGGTACTGCCCGTCCACCTCAATCGTGGAGAAAGAAACCGTGCATGCGGGGATGTCGATCTGGATGTAGCCGCCGGAGCGGAAATCCAGCTGCTCGCCTTCAGGCAGTTGCAGCACCAGCTCCTTGATGAAGGTGGCCACATTACGGTTGGAAACGACCGTGCATTTCCACTTTTTGATACCAAAAAACTCCTTCGGGATTTCAATCTCCATATCCTCGCGCACCTTCACCTGACAGAAGAGGCGGTAATGGTCGGCGGCCATCTTGCGGGAGATGTGGGCCAGCTCGGTGGGCAGGATGCTCCCGCCGCCCGACAGCACCTTGCCTTTGCAGGTGCCGCAGCTGCCGCCCCCGCCGCAGGCCGACGGCACATAGACCTTCTCATCAGACAAAGCCTGCAACAGCGAACAACCGCGCTCGTGCTCAATCTCCTTCTCCCCGTTGATGCGGATCCTCACCTTGCCGCCCGGCACTAACTTCCTGCGGGCGAAAAGCAAAACCGCCACCAGTATCCAAATCACCACCAGCGCAACCGCCAAAGCCAAAACTATCGTCATTCCCTTCATCTTCTCCCCATTAAAACCCTAAAAATGCCATAAAGCCCAACCCCAGCAGTCCCGTGATGATATAGGCGATGCCGTTGCCCTGCAGCCCTTTGGGAATGTCGGAGTAGCGCAGCCGCTCGCGAATGGCCGCAAACGCCACGATGGCCAGCAGCCAGCCGATACCGGAACCCAAAGCGTATGAAAAGCTGTGCGCCACCGTCGGGAAATGCCGCTCCTGCATGAAGAGAGAACCGCCCAGAATGGCGCAGTTGACCGCAATAAGTGGCAGAAAGATGCCCAATGCCTGATAGAGCGCGGGCGTGAATTTCTCAATCACCATCTCCAACAGCTGCACAATGCCCGCGATGACGGCGATGAACAGAATAAGCGAAAGGAACGAAAGGTTGAGGCCGCCCAGCTCAGGGCTAATCCATGCCAACGCACCGGCCTGTAAAAAGTACTTGTCCAAAAGATAGTTGACCGGCACGGTCACCGCCAGCACGAAACAAACGGCGATGCCCAGTCCCAACGCGGTTCTCACATTCTTCGACACGGCCAAATAGGAGCACATGCCCAAAAAGTAGGCGAAAACCATGTTGTCGATCAGCGCCGACCGCACGAAGATGTCCATCAAACCGCTCATTTCGCCTTGTTTCGTTTCGTATTTTGTATCCAGATAATGGTGCCGACAATGATCAGGGCCATCGGCGGCAGAATCATCAATCCGTTATTCATATAACCAGCCTCGTAGAAGGCTTGCGGCACCACTTGGCAGCCCCACAGCGTGCCGGAACCGAGCAGCTCGCGAATCGTGCCGACCACCACCAGCACCAGCCCGTATCCCAGTCCGTTCATCAGTCCGTCGATGAACGACGGCACCGGTGGGTGCGACAGGGCGAAAGCCTCCAGCCGTCCCATAATGATGCAGTTGGTGATGATCAGTCCCACAAAGACCGACAGCATCCGGCTGATTTCGAAGACGTAGGCCTGCAGGAACTGGTCCACGGCAATCACCAACGAGGAGACCACCAGCAATTGAACAATAATTCTAACACGTGGCGGTATTGTATTGCGCAACAGGGAGATAATCAGGTTGGAAAAGGCGCAGACCACCGTCACCGAGAGGGCCATCACCACGGCGGGCTTGAGCTGTGCCGTGACCGCCAAGGCGGAGCACACGCCGAGCACCTGCACGAGGATGGGATTCTCTTTCGATAAGGGTCCGAGGTACTTTTTCATCGCGTGGCAGATTGAGATTTAGCGTTGTTTTTCACCGCAGGTAGCTGCTGCAGCATGGCATCCACACCGTTGGAGGTAAGCGTCGCGCCCGTGATGGCATCCACCCGGTTGGCAGCAGCTACCTGCGGCTCCCTGCCGGGCTTCAACACCCTGACGGAGGTGAAATTTCCCTCCGTGTCGTACAACTTCTTCCCGACAAACTGCGAGCGAAACTTCTCCTCCGTGATGTTAGCGCCCAAACCGGGCGTTTCCGACTTGTGCGCGAATGCCACACCCTTGACGGTTGCGCTGTCGGCGGCCAGCACCACGTAGCCCCATATCGGGCCCCACAGTCCCTTGCCGTCCACACGCACCACCATGCCATCCGTACCGTCGGCACAGCGGATGGAGTACCGCTCCGGCTCGCCATCCATGCGGACGGCCACCTTGTCGAAGCAGGCCACCGCTTCCCTGCCCTGCAGTTCCTCGTAACCAGCGGCACGCAGAATCTGCGATGCCCTGTCGGCGGCAAGGTTCATCTCCTGCCGCGACTTCAGCCCGAGCGTCAGTCCGGAAAGCAGCACCACGACCACCACCACCAAAACGGTGATATAGATAAATATATATGTATTGCTAAAGTTCTTCAACCGACGAATCGATTAGCGCTTGAACTTGATGCCCAAAACCGCGTTCATCAAATTATGCTCCCAGAAGGTCTTTTCGTCATACTCCTTGAACTTGCAGATGGAGAAATCGTACTTGACATCGAAGGTAAAGATCCAGAAATCGATACCAATTCCAGCTCCGACACCCCACTGTGCATAGCCCACGAGGTCGTTGATATTGTCGTAGTCGCTGCCGACACGGAAACCCACACGGGGACCGAAGAAAATGCGGAAGTTGAAGTTGCGGTTGTTGACGAACTTGTAACCGAGAAGCAGCGGCACATCGATGAAATGCTGTCCCACCTCGAAGCTCTCCTTGATTTCATTCTTGAGGTCTTTGAAGTTGGTGCTGCGGAATGAATACATGACAGCGGGTTCAAAGTAGAACTTGCGGCCTGCGCGGATAAAGAGGCCTGCTTCGCCGCCCGGCAGCATGTTGCTTTTCTTGATGTAATTGCTGAAATTAACACCCACTTTAATACCGCCGGTGAAGGCCGTTCCATTGTAACCGGTGGTTTCCTGCGCATGCAGCGCGAAAGGCATCATCAACGCCAGAATGGCCAAAACAGAGAGAATTTTTTTCATAATAATATTCTTTATAATAAATTGCAAATTATGATTTTAGGCGGCAAAGATACAACTTTTTTCACATACGGCAACAGAATGCAAAAAGAAAGTAGGGCTGCCACATAAAAGTAGGGCTGCCACATAAAAGTAGGGCTGCCATAATATGACAGCCCTACAATATTTACGGAATCAAAAAATCCTATTACTCGAAAGAGAGGATAGCCTTCTTGATCAGTTCGATAGCCTCGCGGAGTTCCTCTTCGCTGATGACCAACGGAGGAGCGAAGCGGATGATGTGCTGGTGGGTCGGTTTGGCCAACACGCCGAGCTCTTTCATCTTCTCGCACACATCCCATGCCTCTTTGCCGTTCTTCGGACGGATGATGATGGCGTTGAGCAAACCTTTACCACGCACCTGCTGGATCATGTCGCTCTTCACGCTGCTCATCTCATCGCGGAAGATCTTTCCGAGGTAAGCGGCACGCTCAGCCAATTTCTCTTCCTTCACCACCTCGAGGGCAGCGATGGCCACCTTGCAAGCGATGGGGTTGCCACCGAAAGTGGAACCGTGCTCACCGGGCTTGATGGTCAGCATGATGTCGTCGTCGGCGAGGACGGCAGACACCGGCATGGTACCGCCAGAGAGCGCCTTGCCGAGAATCAGGATGTCGGGACGAACACCTTCGTGGTCGCAAGCCAGCATCTTACCCGTACGGGCAATACCCGTCTGCACCTCATCGGCGATGAACAGCACGTTCTTGGCCTTGCAGAGGTCGTAAGCTTTCTTCAGATAGCCATCTTCCGGAACATACACACCAGCCTCACCCTGGATAGGCTCGAGGATGAAACCTGCCACATTCGGATCCTCCAACGCCTTCTCCAAAGCGGGGATGTCGTTGTAAGCCACCTTCACGAAGCCCGGAGTGTAGGGACCGTAGCCGGCATACGCCTCAGGATCGGTGGACATGGAGATGATGGTGATGGTACGACCATGGAAGTTGCCGTCGCAAACGATGATCTTGGCCTGGTTTTCCGGAAGACCTTTCTTCAGGTAAGCCCATTTGCGGCAGAGCTTCAGAGCGGTCTCGTCGGCTTCGGCACCCGAGTTCATCGGGAGAACCTTGTCGTAACCGAAGGTCTCGGTGACATATTTCTCGTACGGTCCGAGGCAGTCGTTGTAGAATGCGCGGGAGGTGAGGGTCACCTTCTGGCACTGGTCAATCATGGCCTGGATGATTTTCGGATGGCAATGGCCTTGGTTCACTGCTGAATAAGCGGAAAGAAAGTCGAAATACTTCTTGCCTTCCACATCCCACATGTAGGGACCTTTAGCCTTGGAGATAACTACTCCCAGCGGATGGTAGTTGTGTGCGCCATAGCGGGCTTCCATTTCCATAGCCTGTTGGCTTGATGTGATTTTTGCTACTTCCATAAGTTTTGGATTTTAAATGAATAAAATTATTGGTTAATTGATTAATTTTCAGATGATTGATTACGTTTCAAACGGGCTTTGTTCTCTTTTTTGATAGACTTTATGAGTTTTTCTTCATTATACTGACTCACCTTCAGACCGAAACTGGCGATACCCTCCAGCGCGTCGTCGCGCATGGCCTGATGGAAGGTGAACTTGTAGGTGCCGGCCTTCGGGAAGCGCACCTTGACAGGGTAGCATTCGGTAACCGACACCGCCTGTCCCTGATACTCCATCTCGAAAGGCACAATCAGCGGCTCGAAGCGGAACGGATGCCCGCCATTGCCGTGGAAGGTGGCCACCGAATAGGGCACATAGCCCTTGATTTCGCGGGTGGTGGTGCAGAACTTGGGATCCGCGCCCCAGTAGTAGCTGCGGTCCTTCAGGCGGCTGCCCTTGCCGTACCAGCGGCCGGCATTGTCGGCGAGAAACAGCTGCACCGTGTCTCGGTACCACATCGTGTCGGGCGTCTCGATGTCCACAAAGAGGTACAGGTTGCGGTAGGGATAATCCACCGTGTTGCGCACCTCCAGCTCCATGGTGTAGTACGCATCGGCATCCGTGATTTCACACTCACACTTCACCACCTCGGTTTTGCCCCAACGCTCCCCTTTCAGCTCGGCAATCTGCTCGCTGACCACATCATGGTCGCAGGCCGCCAGCAGCAGCGTCGCAAGGAGCATGAAAAGCGAGGCTATACGTTTCATTTTATTTGTCCTCAATGTTTTTCAACTCATCCAGACTGTAGTTCACCTCTTCCTCCTTCTTCTGGTTGACCACCGCGAAGGACTCGAAGTCATCGGGGAGTTGGTTTTTCTTGTTCATGTCGATAATCTCGTTCACCTTTTCCAGCGGGATGGCGAACATGTTGGAGTTGTCGCCCGCGTAGGTGTACCATACAATCTTCTTGAAGATGTCGATTTTGTTGTAGATGGCCTTGCCTTTCTTGGAGAGCAGGCGGAGTTTCGGGTCGGGGAACTTCTTGATCTCCTCGGCGTAGGTGGCCTGTTCGAAGTTAAGGCAGCACTTCAGCTTGCCGCACTGCCCCGCCAGCTTCTGCGGGTTGAGCGACAGCTGCTGGGTACGCGCCGCGGTGGTGGATACCGACTGGAAGTTGGTGAGCCACGACGAGCAGCAGAGCTCGCGGCCGCACGTGCCGATGCCGCCCAGACGGCCGGCCTCCTGCCGCACACCAATCTGGCGCATCTCGATGCGGATGCGGAACTGTTCGGCCAATATCTTGATCAGCTCGCGGAAATCCACACGGTCTTCAGCGGAGTAATAAAAGATGGCTTTCGTTCCATCACCCTGATATTCAACATCATTCACCTTCATCTTCAGACCCAGATCCCAAGCAATATAGCGGGAAGAGAGCATGGTGGTGTGCTCTTGGTTGACGGTGGAAATCCACTTCTCAATGTCATTGTAACGGGCGGTGCGATAGAGCTTTTTCTTCACATCGTCGGGATTGACGCGCTTGTGCTTCATCTGCCGATAGACATTCTTGCCGAGCATGGAGATGATGCCGATGTCGTGACCGGGGGAAGCCTCCACCGCCACGATATCGCCCACATGGAAGGCACCCTCCTTGGGCAGCAGGAAGAAATCCTTGTGGCTGTTCTTGAAACGCACTTCGGCAATGGGGCACTCCAGATAGTCGGTCGTGATGTCAAGGTCGCTCATCCAGTCGTAGGAGCTCAGCTTGCAGGCCTGCTGGTGGTAGTCGTTGCAGTTCACCTTTTCAGGGTTCGGAAAATTGCTCAATCCTCTTGAAAGATAAGGGTTGGATGAAATTTTCTCCGCCTCTTTGCTCACCCCTGCACGTATATCCATATTGAGGTATTCGTCAAGATTTTCCACCTGCGAGTGGTCGGTCTCTACCTCCTGAAACTTCTTCTTCTCCTTAGTTTCTTTATTGTTTTCCTGATTATTCTCTATAATATTCTCTTGATTCTCTGACATATAGTATGCGAAATTAGTGGCTGCAAATTTACACTATTTTTCCAAAAAAAATTCAAAAGAATTCAAAAAAAGAAGATTCCCATAATGGGCGGGATGATTAATCAGTTCATGTTTTCTTTGATGTGCTCCCATGCGGCCTCTGCTACAGAACCCTTCGCTGGTGACTCACAGCCTTCTTCCAAATTCAATACCGCATATTTATGGTAATTCAAATGCGAAGAATCCCTATTTTGATATGTGATTTCCAATACAACAGTTGCGTCAGATTGACTCGGATGCAAAATAAAGTGTAAATGAAAATGGTCATGAATGTTGTTCAAGTCTATTGCACCGTAGTACACTAATTTCCCTTTATAAAAAAGAAGGAAGTTCGGTATTTTGTCGTCTATATCTTCCATGTCTTTGCTGCACAATTTCCCATTGTGAGGCATTTCTATAATGTCATTTTTTGATAAACCAGAAAAG
>JBGURX010000044.1:0-21476 GCA_045132235.1 Bacteroidales bacterium | reverse complement strand
TTGAAGGTCCAGTAGTGTGTGCGCAACCCGCTGTAGAGTACCCACTTCTGGTCTTTGTCAATCGTCCATGTGGATTGAATGAACCCGATGAGTCTGACCGTGTTGAGAGCGTTGTCGGCGGTGAAGAAAGTGCCGAAGTCCAAGATGCGCGATGGGTCGTTCCATGGTACCTCCACGCCGGGTGTGGTGGCAGGGCAGGGGAGGGTGTAACCACTGGAGTCAAACATGGTCCACTCTTTGATATGGTCGTGGATGATTTCGTTCTGCACCTTCATGCCCCATTCAATCTTGTTGCTGGGGAAGGTGTGCTGTCCGCGCAGGTCGGCGGTGGCCACCACGGCGGTGAGCCGGTTGCGGGCGTGTTCAAGGAAAGTGCCGTAGCCGCGCACGTCGGTCACCTGCGCGATCTCGTCGCTCTCGCTGCCGAGGTCTGCCTCGATGTCGCTCAGCCAGTACTGGCTTTGCAGGTCGTAAGTCTCTGTCTCTTTGGCATAATAGGAAGAGAGAATAAGACGGTACTGGTCGCGTTGGTTGGGCTGGTAGGTCAGCGTGAGGCCGCCTAAATAGTTCTCGTAGTTGTCCACCTCCTGACCATCGTAGTAGATGGTGATTCGTCTCGACTGTGCAAAGGTGCCGAAGTTGGTCTCGCGGTCTTCGGGGATGTATTTGTAGGAGTTGCGCGAGAAGTTGCCCAAAAGGTCGAGGCTCCATTTGTCCGACAGTTTCCAGGTCAACAGCATCTGCAGGTCGAAGAAGTTGGGCTTGTAGGTGCCTTTGGTCTCCAACGACCGGAAGAGGTAGCTGTTGGTCTTGTAGCGGGCGCCCACGAGAAAGGTGAACTTGTTGTTGACGTTGCCTTCTGCGTAGGCGGTGGCGCCGAGGAAGCTGAGGGTAAAGCCGCCGCCGTAGTTCACCGGCTTTTTGTACTCCACATCCAGCACCGACGACATTTTGTCACCGTATTTCGCTTCGAAGCCGCCGGCCGAGAAGCGCACGTTCTTGGCGAGGTCGAGGTTCACGAAGCCCATTCCCTCTTGTTGGGCGCTGCGCACGAGGAAGGGACGATAGATCTGTATGTCGTTCACAAACACGAGGTTCTCGTCGTAGTTGCCGCCGCGCACGTTGTACTGGTTGCTTAGCTCGTTGGTGGATGATGCGCCCGGCATCGACTTGATGAGCGCCTCCACGCCGCCGCTTGGGGTCGGCATGGTGAAAGATGCCTTCGGGTCGATGCGGGTGTACGAGTCGGCATATTTGTCGGTTACCGTCAGCCCGTCCAGCATTTCGCCGTTGGCGGTCAGCACCATCACGATGCTGGTGTCGGTGCCGCGGGGCACCTTCACGTACAGGGTGGTGTCGAAATATGAAATGTGTTGGAAATGAATGCCGATTTCGCGGTTCACGGGTATGGTGATGGTGAAGTTGCCCTCTGCCTGGCTGAAGATAGTGGTGCTGTTGTGAGCGCACGTAATCAGCACATTCTCAACGGGATTGCCGTAGGTGTCCACCACGCGTCCTTTCAGTTGGGTGGTATATTGTGCCCATGCGGTCATCATGCCGCAGCAAAGCAGCAGCATCAGGATGATGGCCGACCGGAAACGCAGGAAATTTCTCGTATTTTCAATCACAAAAAACTATAACTATTTTCCCGCGTTTTTATTGCATGGCGGGGCGGTTGCACGGGGATTTTTTTGCCGTTTCGCCCCGCATATCTACGGCATAAAAAAAGAACAGCCGCCCGAAGGCAGCTGTCCTTTCATAAAATCCCAAACAAAAATTTTATAAAACCCCTTTTTTGTCTGCTTCAATAATGCTGTTCCACACGCCGTTCTTGTTCATGGTGCGCATGGCCTTGGCGGAAACCTTCAGAACTACCCAGTCGTTCAATTCGGGAACGAAGAACTTCTTGGTGTGAAGATTGGGCTTGAAAGTTCTTTTGGTTTTAATATTGGAATGGGAAACGTAATTCCCGACCATTGCTTTCTTTCCAGTGATTTGGCAAACTCTTGACATCTCTCTCTATTTTTGTGTGTTTATTTCCTTCAAAATTGGGTTGCAAAAATACAACTATTTTTTATTCCTGCAACTTATTTTTATCATTTTGTTGAAATATTTTTCTAAAATATTCTATATCAGATGAATAAGTTAATTTTTTATTACCTATATCCCCCTCCACAACGGCAATATTTTCTTCTGGGAAAAAGTGGAGGAAAAGTCCGCAATCATCAGTAAAACAAAGGTCTTTGCGGCTTTTTAGTTGTGCGATGGCCTGATGGAAAAGGTTGAGGTGAAAAGCCTGCGGAGTCTGCACGAATCGGAAATTTCGGCGGTCAGGCACGCATTTTACGGTGTCATTGTCCGTCTCTATCAGGGTGTCGCTGACGGGTACTGCCGGCGCGGCGGCGGCGTGCGTCTCCAGCGCATCCAGCAGTCGGTCGATGAGCGCTGCCGGCACGAACGGGCGGGCGGCGTCATGGATCAGCAGGTTGCCCTCCTGCGGACATGCTTCTACCGCCGCCACGGTGGACCACTGCCGCTCGGCGCCGCCCGCCACCGTCAGCTGCCACTTGCCGCCGGGGTGTTTCGCCCGGATGGCCTCCACCTGCCCGATGTAGTCGGGATGCGACACCACAAGGATGCGGTCGATGCGCGGATGCCGCTCAAACACCTCCACGGTGCGCTCCAGCAGCGTCTTTCCCGCCATGTCCACCAGCTGCTTCGGCAGTTCTCCGCCCACACGCTGACCGCTGCCACCAGCCAGAATGGCCACTATGTTCTGCTGTTTCATCGCTTTCACTATTCTACTTTAAGAAATATGATGGGCGTAAACGAATCCGGAATCTTCACACTCGTCGGCCCGGGCACGTTCACCCGCAACTTCGAGAGGGTGGCCTTGAGCGAAAGCCCCTGACTGTCGCTATGAACGGTGATGCCATCGAATACCATCACACTGTCCATGCGTGGCTCGTCCCCGTCAGGATTGAAATTCATGGTCTCGAGGCGCGGGTTGTCGTAGGTGATGGCGGCATTGCGCCCGCCGGTGAGCTCGGTGAGCTCGTTCCTTAACAGCACGCCGTTGTTGTCCGATAAAATTTCCTGCATCAGCATCAAATTCCCGCACTGCCGGTGCGGCCAGATGTATTTGATCTGCTGGCCTTCCGCCACCGTCGAGAACGGTCCCTCGCAGTCTATAAAGTCGCGTCCGTTCATCAACGACTGCACCATCTGGAATGTCAGAGGGAACCCTAACATCTTGACAAACACCTCATAGCCGCCTCTGTAATACTCTTTCTGCAACTTGTTGACGATGGTGACGGAGTCGGGGGTGAGCACCACACGCGCCAGCTCGATGCCCGACTTGTGCAGGTTGAGGTAAATCAGACTGTCGGTGCGGTTCACGAAAAAGCACTGGAAGGCAAGGTCTTCATCTTCGGTCTTCACCGATACCTTCATCTGGTACGAAATCCAGTCGTAGCGGTTTTCCCACAACGTTGGCTTCTGGTTTTGTAAAAGAAGGGCGGGCAGCGAATCGTTGAGGCGCAGCTCAGCCTTCATTATGGGGAAATGCTGCTTGGTGCTATCCTGCTGTGCGAAACCACGCGTGCCTGCAACAACCAATAGGATGGTAAAAAGGAGTAAGGTCTTTTTCATGATTTATCCATAACGGAAACATGGCGCATATAGTATGCGCCATGTGGCCATTTTTAGAGTATGGGATGCCTAATTGACACTGATGGTTTTGACAATGGCTTCCAATTCTTTGAAATGAGTGGAGTCTTCGGCTTGCATGAAGTATATAACCATGTAATTCCCTTTTAGGTATGTTACACATTTGCCTTGTACGGGGACTCCATACATGGTGTATGAGAAGTCGCTATATGCATTAGGGTAGGATAAGGAGGAGTTTTTCTTGATAGGAGTGGACTTGAGATTGCTGATGGTTTCTTTCATGCCGGATAGTCCTTCCTTCAAACCATCCTCGCAAGCCTCCTGTTTTTCGGCTGTTGTTTTGTCATCCAATAATCCTTCCAGATTAGAGAAAGCTACGTAAACCATGGATAATACTTCCTCATCGTCAATCTCGCAGCTGAACGAGTAACCGCCGTCATCTGGATCATACTCTTTGTCGGTGATGATGTAGTTGGACGGATAATTCATTTTTAATCCGTTCCAGCTGAAGGTCTGGGTAAGCTGCTGTCCCCATCCTGTAGAGAGGATGAGGGAGAGCAGAATGGTGAATATTGCTTTTGTTTTCATTATTTTTTGATGATTTTAATGGTGGATGTGCTGTGGTCGTCGGCGGTGATATGCAGCATGTAGATGCCTTCGGAGAGGCTGCTGAGGTTGAGCACGGTGCTTTCGCCGGCAATCGGGGTGGAAAGCACCTGCTGGCCGCAGACGTCATAGAGGGTGATGATGCCGGAGGTGGCGGTGCACTCCACAGTGCAGTGGTCGGTGGCGGGGTTCGGCACCACGCGGGCGTTGAGGCTGTAGCCGTTGATGCCGGTGTGGGTGGTGGTGAACTGCTGTACGGCGCTCCAGTCGCTGAGCATGTCGTTGCCGCAGTTGCCGCGCACATACACGTCGTAGTTGGTCTGTGCATCGAGGCCGGTGAGGGTGTAGTTGTGCGAGGTAGTGTTCACTATGGTGCCGCTGCCGTGGGCGAAGCCTGCCGGGCCGTACTCAATCTCCCATGAGGAGGCGTTGCCGGGCACCCAGCTGATGGTGGCCTGGTGGTTGCCGATGTTGCTCACGATGATGCTGGCGGGCACGTCGCATTCGGTGGTGGCGCCCACGCGGATGTCGTCAAGGTCGATGACACTGGCGAGGTCGAAGGTGGCGTTGGGATCCATCATGCTGGTCATGTCCATCACGTCGCCCATGTTAGTCATATCCACAAGGCTCACGAAGGCGATCTGGTACTCTGCGGAGGGGTTGGGCAGGCTGATGCTTTCCAGATTCCATGAGGTGGTGGCGTTGGTGAATTGGGCGAGCCAGCCCCAGTTGCCGGTGGGCGAGGTGCGGAAATAGACCTGCAGGGTGAGGGGCACCATCGACGATGTCTGGCGGCGGTAGAAGGTGAGCCGCGCCGGCATGGTGAGGGCGGTGAGGTCGAGGATGGGGGAGATGAGGTACGACGAGCCGGTGCCGAAGTCCGTCATGCCGGTGAACATGCTCAGCATGTCCATGATGTCGGGTTCATCGGTGCCCATCAGGTCGCCGAACAGGGAGTTGGAGTAGGTGACGCCGTAGGTGCCGGTATGGGCACTGTTGGTGACCTCCCAGTTGTCGCTGCCCGACACGATGTCGGTCAGCCAGCAGTCGAGGTCACTGGTGGCGAAGGTCTCGGTGAAGGCGTTGTCGTCATCGACGGTGTTGATGGGACATGCGCTCTTGAAGGTGACGGGCACGCACCAGTACGAGCTGTCGTTGGCATCGCAGGCACCGCGCAGGGTCACCGTGTATTCGGTGGCGGGGGTGAGATCCGTGAGGGTGAAGGGACGGGTGGTGATGAGCTGGCGTTCGCCGTTGCAGTCCAGCTCCCACTCCTGCTGGTCGGCTCCCGGCAGCCAGTCAATGATGGCGCTGTTAGGGGAGATGCCATAGACGTAGAGGTTGCTCGGGTCTTCGCAGTTCAGCTTGATGCGCACGGCGATGTTGTCGATGCACACGGTGGAGGTGGCCTCCCGGCTGGCATCGGTCCAGCAGAAGGCGAGGCGCGCGTGAACATTGGCGCACTGCGGGAAGGTGCCGAGGGTGAAACTGTGAGTCACGCAGCGTTCAGCGATGTAGTTGTTGCTCGGTACGGCAGTGATGGCCGTGAAGGTGCTGGCGTCAGCGGGGTCGGTCATGAAGCCGAGGGTGAGTGCGCCGGCCGTGTCGCTCGACATGGCGGTGCTGAACACGACCTGAAGCTCGTCGAGGCCGTTGGCGAACTCGGGCAGGATGACATAGTTGTTGGTGCCGGCATCACTCAGCGTGATGAAACCCATGAACGAGGTGCCGCCCGAGGTGATCTCGATGGCGTTGTTGCTGGCGATGGGCGTGTAGGTGCCGTTGTACACCTTCGGCTCGTAGTTTTCGGTTTCGCCGTTGTAGATGTAATCCCAGCAGGCGGGGAGGACACCCGCCGTGGCCACGTCGGAAACGGCGGTGTAACCAGTGAAGCCCTCATTGTAGGGAGCGGCGACGGTCACATCAATCGGATTGCACTGCGCCATCGCAGTCTTCGACAAAAAACTGAACAATACGGTCAGCATAGCGACCATGAAAAGGGTAAAAGTTTTCTTCATATTGAGATTTTTTTATAATGATGAATTCCTAAAAAGAATCGGCAAATATACAATAATATAGTATGCGATTTACAAGAAGTCGCAATTTTTTTGAAAAAAGTCGGAAATGGTGAATCGCCTGCGAATACTACTCTTTCTTTCTCACAAATCCGGTGAATCTGACATTCTCCATGAAGATGGCTCCATCGGCTTTCTGACGAATACCCAAACTTGAAACATCTAACAGTAGCGACACCCGCTCATCTTCGTGGTGGATGGTAGTGGTGGGAAATTCTAAGGTGTATTCTCTGACTTCAGGCAACAGTTCGGCAATCTGTAGTGAGTCGCATACGTTGATACGGAATTTTTCCCCGTTGATTTTGAAAGTGATACAAGTGTCTTTTTCAAACTCAGTGGTGATGACAATTTGAAGGTTGTCGCCATGGAAGGTTTCGCTATGCTTGTCGTTATCATATTCGCTGAAAACAAAAGTATAGTCATAGCCCTTCGTGGAAAGCAACTGATGCTCTTGCGTATAACTTTTGCTGAATGTGAAAGAAGATTCATCGGTTTCTATCACTGCTTCCACTTCTGGACTGCGTTCCCAACTGCCAATGTATTTCCCGTTCATCTGCTCCATCAGTATCATAGCATGGTTCTTGTATATGTGCTCTTGCTCTTCTGCCTTTTTTTTCAGTTTTTCTAAATCCTCTTTCGACAGGTTGAAGTATTTCTGTGTGAATTCTTCCGTATGGCGGTAGGAGTAGTCGGTGAAGTAATCGATGCAGAGACTCAGTGCGATATTCTGCTCGCGGGTCAGCGGCTCTTTGGCCGCCACAATGTGCCCGTCTTTCAACACTCCGTACTCCGTGGCCAACTTCTCAAAACGTGCCGTCTGCATCCGGTCGGGCAGGTTGCTCATGCTCCATGGGCCGAACAGGGTGAGCAGCGTCACTACCAGCAGCGAGAGGATGAGCGGGGTGACATTTTTTAATTTCTTGATAGAGAAAATGATGGCGATGACCGCCAGCCATGCGCTAATGACAAACACGATGTAACGGTTGGTGGTGAGTCCGTAGTCGCCGATGCGGCGGAAAAGTCCCACAAACAGCAGCGCCAACAGCGGCAGCAGCGAGATGAAGAACCCCCGGTGGAAGAATCGCACCCACTGTTTCTCTTCGGAGAGGTAGTAGGGCATGAGCAGGTACCAGATCAGCAGGCCGATGATGGCGTATGAGAACACCAGCCAGACCACGCCGCCAACGGGCAACTCCCAGCGCACGAGGATGGTGATGCCATAGATATAAAGGATGACGCCCTCCACGCAGATAAGCGGTAAAAGGATGTATTGCGCCAAGAAACGGATTAATTTGTGCGGGTTGGGCTGTGGAGCGAGTGTCTCCATATCGGTGGGCATCAGGGCCAGTATGCAGCAGGGCGTAAGGAAAAAGCCTACAAAGGTGAGCATCATCTCAACCAGTGTGTTCAGCTGGAGATCGAATAACAGTTCGACGGAGAGAATGATGCCTCCGATGCTCATCGCAACGATTTGGCAAAGGATACCGTTGATAAAATAGGCCACCACCAGTCTGGCATGATAGTTCCACACTTTGTACGGGTCGCGGCTGTAGCTGATGGGCAGCAGTATGCACAGGAAAGCTGCAAAGGCCATGGCAATCAGCACCTCCAAGGAGAGGATGTCGTCGAACATGCATCCGCACGCGCACGCCGCTGCGATGGCCACGATGACGCCATAGCCGGTAAGCCGCTGCCACAGCTTGACCGTCCGGATGTTGCAGAAGAGCTCGAAGGCAGCGTTCAGCAGCATCGCCAGTCCGCACCCCCATCCGAGGGAGATGAGGATGCGTTCAGACGGCCACGGCTCCCCGTTGTTGTCGGTAATGATGAATTCGAATACCACTAAAGTCAGTAGGGCTGCAAAGAAGCAGGTGACCGGATAGCGCTTGAATACTCGCGTGAAGTTGACAAGCAGGTTCTTGAACCAGTTTTTGAAATTGCTCATGGGGATAGAAATAAATTTTTTTGCAGAAAATCAGTCTTTCACGCAACGGACGGAAAAGCCATAAATCCTGTTAAGGCTTTCGGAAGTCACCCATGCCCAAGAATAGTTAAGGTGGAAGATTTTAGCATGATATTCATTGGTGGAGGAGGTGCTCCAGAAGGCAGCATCCTGGCTATAAGCGAATTCGGTTCCACCACAATTGCCTACGGGTAAAGCCGAAAATTGAGTGGCGTTGTTGCTGCCCGGGTCGTTGCCAACGGCACACTCTTCCCATGTATCCCGCCAGCCGGATGTGTCTGCCAATGCTTTGGCAATATAGGCATTCTCACTGTTGCCATCGCATAGGTATTGGCTCTGCCGCCACACGTGGCCAGTGAGTTGTGTCCATTCCGCGTCGCTGGGCAGATGCCAGCCTGTTGGACAGACGCCTTGCACACCACTCGGATTGGCTGTGGAAACCACGTTGCGTGTCGCCGCCGACCAGTTGTACAGATAGCCTTCGGTGGGGACAAGGCTATCGTTGTTGCGTGGTACGTACCTGTATGGAACGATAGAGCTGTATTCATAATTGGGGGAAAAGCCACTAACAGGGATTTCTGTGCTGTCGGCAAAACGGGTCACCCTCAGGTTTTCCTTCATCCAGCATTGATTGCCGAGCGCCAGCGTATGATACACATTCCCATCAATATCAGTGAGAGTGTCCGTGCCCTGACAGGGGTCTTCTACTATAAGAAAAACCAGTTTGATAACCGTATCCTGCCCCTGATGCTGTATGATGACCTGACTTCCATATTCAATGCCGTTAATGGTGGCAGTGCCGACATACTCCATCAAGTTGCCGAATTCAAACAGCTGGTCGGTAACGAGTCGGGTGCCAGCTTCCGGTGCTGTGGGGGCATCATAGGGTGTCTCCGCAATTCCCACATATTCAATCCTGTTTTCGCTGCCACTGCCCTGATTCACCATTTTGATGGAGGTCTTTTTCCCGTTTTGTCGGGCGGTCATCACATAGGTCCCGCCAACTGCAAGGTTGACATGGAATTGGTGGATGCCGCATTGTAGGGCTGTGGCGCCTGTAGTCACTACAACACGTCCGTTCAAATCTGTAATCTCCACCGTCACTGCACCTGCATCCGCCACCGTGAGCATCACGTCTGTGGTGCCGTTGAACGGGTTGGGGTTATTTTGCGATAATTGCAGCGTCGGAACAATAGCAATACTTCCTTCGTCGATCCCACTGCCGTATTGCATTGTCAAAATAGTGTCAGGCCAGTAAATGGTTTCCTGCCACATTTTTGTTAAATTGCAAATGTCAACCCTGCTAAGTTGTACATAACTGTCATCATTTTCATTCCACCCTGTGAAGACGAGCGTTACAGTTTGCGCTAGGATGCTCACAGGCATTAGAAAAAGAATGATAATGGAAAACAAAAGTTTTTTCATTGGTCAAATAAATTAAGGGCGTTCTATAAATTTTTTATTTCTTTGATTTTGTGGAATTTTGCGGCAAAGTTACATGTTTTTTATGATTTTTAATCCTTCATGCTAAAAATATGATGGTGTTCTAATATGAATATTTACAATATATTGATAATTAATATATTATGAAAAATTTTGTGAGGGGATATTTTTTGTATGAGGGAATAAAGTCAATTTTTTTCACTTGAAAATCTTTTAAGGGATAATGAAAATCTTTTGTCAGAAGCTAAAAAATGAGTACTTTTGCCGTCCGCAAATTGCGTAAGTGGAAAATTATTAATTATAAAAAATATCAATATGAATCCTTTGTTTGAAAAATCCGTCTATGTGGCGCGCCGCAAGGAGCTCGCCCGCAAAATGGGCTCCGGCCTGCTGCTCTTCCTCGGCAACAACGATGCCCCCATGAACTATCCCGCCAACACCTACAACTTCCGGCAGGACAGTAACTTCATCTACTACTTCGGCCTCACCGCTCCGTCGCTGGCTGCCATCATCGATATCGACGAGAACCGCACGATTCTCTTCGGCGACGATTTCACCATCGACGACATTATCTGGGTGGGCGACCAGCCCTCTATCAGCACATTGGCCGCTCAGGTGGGCATCACCGAGTCGATGCCGATGTCGAAGCTGAAAGGCTATCTCCGCCAGAACGCCTCGCGCACCATCCATTTCACCAAAGCCTACCGCCACGACCTTCAGATTATCCTCGCCAACCTGCTGCAGAAGAGCGTGAACGTGATCAACAGCTACGCCTCCATCGAGCTGCACAAGGCCATCATCGCCATGCGTTCCATCAAGGAGGCCCGCGAAATTGCTGAGATGGAGAAGGCTGCCGACATGGCATGGAAGCTGCACACCACCGTGATGCGCAACTGCAAGCCCGGCGCCACCGAACACCAGCTGGTGGGCATCGCCGACGGCATCGCCAACGGCGAAGGCAACGGCTTCTCGTTCCCCATCATCCTTACCCAGCATGGCGAAATCTTCCACAACACTGACCATAACGTGGAACTGCAAAAAGGCAAACTCCTGCTGGTGGACTCCGGCGTGGAGGGACTGATGAACTACTGCTCCGACATGACGCGTACTTTCCCCGTCAGCGGCAAGTTCACCCAGAAACAGAAAGATATTTATGAGATTGTGCTGAAAGCCAATATGGAAGGCATCAAGAAGGTGAAGCCCGGCACGCCCTACCGCGACGTGCATTTCGCTGCTGCCGAAATCGTGATGCGCGGCCTCAAGGACCTCGGCTTGATGAAGGGCGATGTGCAGGAAGGTGTGCGCCTCGGCGCCCACGCGCTGTTCTTCCCCCACGGCCTCGGCCACCAGCTCGGCCTCGATGTACACGACATGGAAGGCCTCGGCGAAGACTATGTGGGCTACAACGACGAATTTAAGCGTAGCGACATCTTCGGTACTCGCAACCTCCGCATGGCCCGCACCCTCGAGCCCGGCATGGTGATGACCGTGGAGCCCGGTATCTACTTCATTCCCAAACTCATCGAGCTGTGGCGCAAACAGAAACACCTCGCCGACTTCATCAACTACGACAAGCTGGAGAGCTACCTCGACTTCGGCGGCATCCGTATCGAAGACGACGTGGTGGTGACTGCCAAGAGCCATCGCGTACTCGGTCAGGCTGTGCCCAAAACGGTGGCTGAACTGGAAGCTATTGTCGGCAAGAAACACTGAATCAACATCTTATGAAAAAATCTTTTCTTTTATCATTATCATTGATTTTATGCTCTTTGATGATGAGCGCACAACCTATGGAAAAACCGAAAAACAACCCGCTGGTGGAGCCGTGGAACACCCCGTTCAACACGCCGCCGTTTGAAGAGATCAAAGAGGAACACTATCTCCCCGCTTTCCAATACGCTTTCGCCCAAGCGAAGGATGAGCTATACCGCATCAAGGCGGTGAAGATGAAACCCACCTTTGCCAATACCGTGGAGGCCCTCGACCGCTCGGGACGGTTGCTGAACGCCATCTCGGGAATCTTCTTTAACTTGTTGGAAGCCAATACTTCAGAGAATATGCAGAAGATTGCGCAGGAGATTAGTCCCGCGCTGACAGCCTTCTACAACGACCTCTACCTCGACCCGGCACTTTTCGCCCGCGTGAAGGCGGTGTATGAGAACCCCGGCGACCTTAGCCCCGAGCAGAAGATGTTGCTGGAGAAGACCTACATGGCCTTCGTGCGGCAGGGCGCCAACCTGAGCGACACCGACAAAGAGAAGTTCCGCGACTACAGCATGCGGCTGTCGAGCCTGTCGCTGCAGTTTGGTCAGAACGTGCTGTCGGCAGTGAACGCCTATACCAAGGTGATTACCGACGAGCAGCTGCTGAGCGGCATCCCCGCCTCCGCACTGGCCATCGCCCGCGACAAGGCCGCCGCCAAGGGGGAGAAGGGCTGGCTGTTCGACCTCTCCATGCCCTCCTGCCTCGCCATCCTCACCTACGCCGACAACCGCGACCTTCGCCATGAGTTCTACATGCAGTACAACACCCGCGCCTACAAGGGCGAGTTTGACAATCAGGAGATTGTGAAGGAAATCGTGCTGCTGCGCGACTCGCTGGCCAAGCTGCTGGGGTACGAGAACTACGCTGCTTATGTGCTGGAGGACCGTATGGCTGAAAACGCCGACAAGGTGTATGAGCTGGAGAACAATCTGCTCAAACATGCCTATCCCAAAGGGAAAGAGGAGATGAAAAAACTGCAGCAGTTCGCCAATGCACAAGGGTTCCAAGGCAAGCTGCAACGCTGGGATTTTGCCTATTATTCAGAGAAATACAAAACTTCGCTCTTCAATGTGAACGACGAGATGCTGAAGCCCTACTTCCAGCTGGAGAAGGTGATTGACGGCGTGTTCGGTCTCGCCACCGACCTGTTCGGACTGAAGTTCGTGCCCAACGACCAGATTCAGGTCTATCATCCGGATGTGAAGGTGTATGAGGTGTACCGTGAGGGCAAGTTCATGGCGGTGCTGTATCTGGATTTCCATCCGCGCGAGAGCAAGCGCGGCGGGGCGTGGATGACCGCCTTCCGCGAGCAGTCGGTGGACAAAGATGGCAACGACATCCGTCCGTTGGTATCGCTGGTCATGAATTTCACTCCCTCCACCGCTGATGCGCCTTCGCTGCTCACTTTTAACGAGGTGCGTACCTTCATGCACGAGTTCGGCCATTCGTTGCACGGCATGCTGTCGGAGGTGCACTACACGGCACTTTCCGGCACGAGCGTGCCCCGCGACTTTGTGGAGCTGCCCTCGCAGCTGCTCGAGAACTGGTCCACCGAGAAGGAGTATCTCTCTACTTTCGCCTACCACTATCAGACCGGCGAGCTGATTCCCGACACGCTGGTGCAGAAGATTCACGATTTCGAGAACTTCCAGTCGGGTTATGCCTGCTGCCGCCAGCTCACCTTCGGGCTGTTGGACATGATGTGGCACACCTGCGATCCCACCAAGGTGGGCGACGTGCTGACGGCCGAGCGCAAGGCCATCAAACGCACCGAGCTGCTGCCGGTGGTGGAGGGCACCTGCATCAGCACCTGTTTCTCGCACATCTTCTCGGGCGGTTATGCCGCCGGGTACTACGGCTACAAGTGGGCGGAGGTGCTGGATGCCGACGCTTTCTCGCTGTTCAAGGAGAAGGGCGTGTACAACAAGGAGGTGGCGGAGTCGTACCGGAAGAACATCCTTTCCAAAGGCGGTTCCGAGAAGGCGATGGACCTCTACGTGCGCTTCCGCGGCCGTGAGCCCAAAATCGACGCCCTGCTGGAACGCAGCGGCCTGAAATAATTTCACACGAGCTATTTATTTAGTCGGCTAAACACTTTTAAAGAAACAGAAATATCATCACCCCTTCCGCACCAACTGCCCGCAGGCGGCGTTGATGCAGCAGCCCTGTTAAATTTCCTCCAGCACCGCGTAGATGAACGGATTGGTGGGATAAACGGTTGTGCGGCAATGTATCGGAATGGTAGTGGTGTCGCCGTCGGGATTCCAGAGATAGACCTTGACACGCGTGCGCAACAGCTGGCTGCGGTGCTTCACCCATGTCTCAACACGCACAGGGAGACTGATTTCGCAGGTGTCGCCATGACAATACCGGAAATCAGAGACACTGACCGAACGATAGTCCACACACCGGTCGTCAACTAGAATTTCTGACACCATTCGCAAAGAACCCGGCACACTGTCGGACTGGCGGAACCACAAATGGCTGTCGAAACATGCAAACCGGCTGTGCGACAGGTCGCTCAATTCAGCATCCAAAATATCGCAGAACTCCCCTTTGAAAGGCGCAAGATTTTTCTGCTGGCTAAAGAGTGCCGTCTTTTCGACATCTATGGCCTGCTGGGAAGGGTTACGGCTGAACAACAGCACTTCCGTGACAAGGCAATCGCGATGACGCAGCAAGTAAGGATAATGGTGCTTGACAATGTCAACTAACTTGGGGTCCCCCAAACCACTGCATATCAGGTACGGCGTGGAGGTGGCTGCCAACGTGCTGTCGAAAATGGAATAATCTTCCATCACCGAATGGGGCATGCATTTGAGTGACGGATCATAGTAGTGCAACTTGGCGATGTCGCCGTTAAAGAAAGCTGTCACGTTATCACCCCCATACTGTGTAATGGCAGTCTGCATTTCGCGGGCGGTGATTTCGATATAATCCCGCTGCACCATCTGGAAATGCTTTCGGTTGAAAATCAGGGTGAGCACCATCGCCGCAACGAAAACAAGCAGCACAACCGCCTGCCGCACCTGCCGCCCACTGCTGTCCACCGCACCCGCCAACGCAAGCGGCAGGAAAGGGAATGCAAATATGAGAGAAGAGAACTGCAACACAGGACTCACTTTGACGGAGTACAGATAGCCGATGCCGAAAGACAATAACCATATCGCCAACGACACTGCCATGAGTTTCCAATGCTGACGGGCATCCTTCAGACTGAAAACCAGCCCATAACCCACAAGTGCCAACGCCATCATCATCCACGAATAATGCAGCAGATATCTCAAGTGATCAGGAAGGAATTGGGGAGTGGGCTTGCTGAGCCATCCTCCAACGCCTTTCAGCGCAAACAATTGGTGATGGGTGATTCCCCAGTGGGGAAGGAAAAGCAGTACGGCTCCCGCACAGGCAACCCAATAGCGCCACCAGTGCCGGCGGTCCAGAAACAGCAGGCCTGACGCTCCCAACAACAATGCCGCCAACAGACAGAAATAGTGCGTGTAAGCACACAGTGCTGCAAACAGTGCGAATAGCGCCAACAGATGAAATTTGTACTCTTTTTTCAACAAGATGCGGCTCCAGAAATAGAGCATGCACAGCATCAAAAAGAGTCCTGCAACGTATGGTCTCGCGATAACTGAGTAATATACAGTGAATTGTGTGACCGACAGGACGGCGGTGGGCAGCAAGGCCGGCCACTCGCCAAACCACTGGCGCGCAACGGCATTGATGAGGAAGATGGAGGCTATGCCCATCAGCAGAAACGGAAGTCTTATCGACAATGCTGAAGTTCCGAAGAGCCTGCTCCACAGCCACATCATCACCTGCACGCCCGCAGGATGTCCGTCGCCGCGAACCCCTTGGTCAATCAATTCTGAAAAGCTGTCGAAGTTGAGTCTGACAATGGCACTGAGTTCGTCATGGGAAAGTGGACCGAACAGACTGCCGATTCGCAATGCCGCCCCCAGCACTACCAACATCCAGAAAAGGGTTTTGGCATTCAGTATTTTATCGGAAAGTTTGGACATCATTATTTATGAAAAAGCGTCAATCCGCGGCTGCAAAGATACAACTTTTTATCACCCCTTCCGCACCAACTGCCCGCAGGCGGCGTCGATGTCCTGCCCGCGGCTGTGACGGATGTTCACCACCATGTTCTTCGACTCGAGGAAGGCGACGAAACGCTGCACGTTCTCTTCGGGACTCTTCTCGTAGCCGCTTTCGGTGGCGTTGTATTCGATAAGGTTGATTTTGACGGGGAAGGGGAGGCAGAAGCGGAACAGCTTGCGGGCGTCTTCCACGCTGTCGTTCCATTCTTTCAGCATCAGGTACTCGATGGTGACGCGCTTGCCGGTCCTTTCGTGCAGGTAGCGCAGTGCATCCTGCAGCATGGCGAAGTTGTTGCTGCGGGTGATGGGCATCCGCAGCGAGCGTTTCAGCTCGTCGGCGCAGTGCAGCGAGAGGGCCACCTCGGGCTTGAAGCCGTCGTCGGCCAAGCGCCGGATGCCGCTGGCGATGCCGACGGTGGAGAGGGTGATGCGGCTGGGCGAGAGTCCCGGACCGGCCGGGTCCGTGATGAGCCGCACCGATTCCATCACGTTCTCGTAGTTCATCAGCGGCTCGCCCATGCCCATATACACGATGTTGCTGATGGGATGCCCGTACAGCCGCTCTGCCTCGCGGTTCATCAGCATGAACTGGTCGAAGATTTCCGAGAAGTGGAGGTTGCGGGTGAAGCCCATGGTGCCGGTGGCGCAGAAGGCGCATTTCAGCGCGCAGCCCACCTGCGACGAGATGCAGGCCGTGACGCGGCTGCCGGAGGGAATCAGCACGCCCTCCACCTGCCGGCCGTCGTGCAGCTTGAACAGGTATTTCGCCGTGCCGTCGGCGCTTTGCACCTGCCGGCCGATGTCGGTGTGCAGGAAGGTGAAACTCTGCTCCAGCAGCTGGCGCAACGCCACCGACAGGTTGGTCATCTCGGCGAAGGTCTGCGCCCCGCGCTTCCAGAGCCACTCCTGTATCTGTGACGTGCGGAACTTCTTCTCTCCATGCTGAAGCAAAAACTCGCTCAGCTGTTCGGCGGGGATGTGACGGATGTCTTCCATGGCTATTCGATTTTGCAGAAAACTTGTTGAAACCACTCTTCGTGTTCGCGACCCACGGTGGTGTTGTGCCACAGCAGCACGAAGTCGCCCTCCGCCAGCTCGCAGGTGCGCCGCAGCTGCTGGATGCGGTCGAGTGCCGCCTCCGGCTGCATCTTGCGGTAGCTGATGAAGGTCATGTCCATCGCAATCAGCGGATGCTCGGTGACGGTGGTGGGCTGGTCGTTCACGAGGTCGTAGAGCGGGTAGGGGTGGCAGGTGCCGCAGCGGAATCCGTCGCGGTCGGCGAAACCGAGGGTGTAGTCGTCGGTGAGGCCGCAGTGCAGCCACGCCCGCTGGGTCTGCAGCGGGTGGAAACGCAGGTAGTGCTGGCGGCTTGCGGTGACAGGACTGCCCGTAATCTCTTCCAGCCGCTGTTTCTCGGTGTCCAGCAGGTACGGGTCGTAGGCGGCATGCAGTCCGCCGTGCAGCCCGATGCCGGCTCCCATGGCACGCAGCTTCCCGATAAGGAACGCCGCCTCGCGGCAGCGGATGTCGTAGCCGCAGTCGTGCTCGCCTGTGTGCTGTGCCTTGATGAAGAAGAGGCTTTCATGCTGCCGCTCCTTGTCGTACAGCTGCAGCCGCAGACAGGCTTGTATGAGCGGGTCGGCGGTGTGGTCTTTCAAGAACCTGCGCCACTGCCGGCATGACTGGCGGAACAACTTGATGGAGTGGTGTTTGATGAGGTCGGCACCCAAAGTGCGGGCGTTCTGTGGCCATTTGCCGAACCGCAGGATCAGGTCCACATCGTGGGTGCTGATGCAGCGGGACTGTCGCGGCTGCACCGTGATGCCGGAGTGCTCGCACACCCAGTGGCGCAGCAGCAGGGCGTAGAGGTCGGCCACGGGCAGGTCGATGAGACCGTACCGCTCGTTCAGACTGCCGGCGTAAGCGAAGCGGCCGTGCACGTCGCGGGGCTTTCCCTCTTGGTACTCCTCCCAGCGCGACAGCAGCAGGAAGGGCAAAGTGACGAGGTCGCAGTGCAGGGTGAGCGTGTCGCCGTCGGTGTGGTACAGCGCGTCGCTGCCAGACTGGCGGTACAAGGGTACTTGGAGGCCGTTGGGCAGCGGGGCAGACTCCAGCTCCAGCGTGCCGGCGGCCAGTGCGTCGGCCGTCTTTTCCTCCATGATGAAAAAACGGATTTCCATGCCCTCGACCTGTGCAGAAAATTTTCCTTCGGCAGTCTGGATGTCGGGGGCGGAATGCGGAAAAGCCACCCTGAGGAGGTGGCTTATGGTGTATCGGATGGCGTTGTCGGTGAGGCGCATCCGGCAGGTTTATTCAGCGTCTTTTTTCGGGGCTTCGGTCCCTTCTTCTTTCTTCTCTTCCAAATCAATCAAATTGTGATCAATGAGCTGGTTGTACCAAGCAATCACTTTCTTGATGTTGGAGACATATACGCGCTCGCGGTCGTAGTTGGGCAGCACTTCGGCAAAATAGGCCTTCATGGCGTTGCCGTCGGTGAGGCTCACGTTGCAGTGCTGGCCGTTTTCTTTCTTGTACATGGAAACGAACACGGATTCCAGTGATACGTCCTCGTCTTCGGTGAAGATGGAGATGTTTTCGAGGTTGGCGACGCCGTCGTGCGAGAAGGCGGGGAAGCGCTTGCCGTCGGTCAGCGACTCCACGATGAAGTTGTTGTTGCCTCTGCTGATGAGTTTGAAAAGTCCGCTTTTTCCGGTGATTGATAAAATTTTGCTTAAGTCCATTTTCTTCTTTTATTATGGTTAATGATAGTATTCGATGGTTCGGTCGATGACATAGTGTCGGGCTCCGTTCTTGGAGTTCTCCTGATGGGTCCAGTTGCCGTTTTTGTCGTGTTTGGAATATTCGGTCACAATCTCTTCAAGTCGGGTGGGTTCGGAGCGCTGGTAGATCTCTTTGAGAAGATAACCTTTTTCACTGTATTGTGCGTGGTAGAACTCCACGTTGCGGCCGTTGAGGGTGGCGGTGCGGTTGATGACATTTCCTTTGGAGTCGTACTCGATGGAGTTCTGCTGGTAGGCTTCCTGTCCCATCCGCGGCGAGATCCAGTCGATGCGCACCGGCACGCCTTGTTCGTTGTTGAGGTAGTTCATATAGTAGGTGTCGCCGCCTTGGTTCACGGTAATCTGCTCCACGTTGCCGGCGGGGTCGTTTTTGCAGACGTGCTCGTAGGTGAGCGAGTCGTTGAGGTAGTGGCTCTCCTTTACGCGGTAGCCCTTGCCGTCGTACTCATATTCGGTGTGCTCTCTCCGCTGGCCGTCGCCGTCGAAGAATTCGCTGCGGGTCATGTGCCCTTTGTTGTCAAAAGTCACCTTCATCACGAAGATGGTGTCGCCGCCGGCATCGGTCAGCACGCTGCCGCTCAGCCAGCCTTTTTCGTTGTAAGTGTCGTGTTTGGTGGAGAAGAAAAACAGCGAGTCGCGGCCGTCGGACAGGGGTACAACCATGTACTTGGTGTCGGTCACCGACTGCACGGCGCCAAGCAGATGGTTCTCGTGCAGACTGGTGCGGTCGGCGGCCGGAACGGTCTTTTCCTCCGTTCCGTTGCCTTTGTCCTTGCAGCCGCAAAATAGCAGGCAAACAGCAGTTATCAGATATAGAAAGAGTTGCTTGTTCATGTTGCTTCTCTGAAAACGCGGGCAAAAATACGATTTTTAATTGAGAGCAGGGATTTTTTTCCAAAAAAATATTGTATTTTTGCAACTTAAAACGCTTATTTTTACAAAACCAAATGGGTTATGACGGGTGAAAAGAAGACAGTAGCAGAAAATGCTCCGAAAAGCAAAGCGGAGAACGACAACAGCAACGGCTCTCCCCGTGAGGAGGCAGCCGCCAACACGAAAGGAACCCCTTCCGGCAAAAGGAAATCCGGCGCGGGAGTGGCGATAGGCTTCGGCGCTGCGGGAGTGGCTGCCGGCACCGTGGCTGCCGCCGGAGTGGCTGGATATGCAGTGGGCGCCTCCCAGCCTTTCCATGAATTTGCCGAGGAGGTTGTCTCGGATTTGGGATACGGCCATCCCAAGGAAACCTTCCAGCCGGAAGTCTTGCAGGAGCCTTTGGAGAAACCTGACCCGGAGACCGCCATCCATGTGGATGACAAGGTGTATGAGGATTCTGCAGTTGCTGCCGAGACAGGGGATGAACTTGATGTCGTGATTTTGGATGGGGAATTGACTGAAAATATGGAAGATAGTGAAGAAGGGGTTGCGGAGGTGGAGATTCCGATAGAGGAAGTCGTTGTGGAGGATGCCTCCGCCTGTGAGGTAGAGGAAGAACTCTTCGACCCGACCTGCGACACGATGGGTGACGCGGAAATGGAACCGGAGGATGCTTCGGCCGAGGATATCAGCACAGATCCTCTCGCTTCCAACTTCATAGATCCCAACATCCCTATTGACAACAATATGGATATGAGTGATTTCATTTGATATTAATCATAAAAACAAAATAATTATGGACGAAACGATTGTTACCAACAATGAGGCTCAAAACAACGCCTCTGAGAAAGATAGCGCAAAAAAAACTTCCGTTGTTGTAAATGGTGGAGGTGAGCAGAAAGCCGCTGGGCAGAAAGCTGCCGGCAACCCTCCCGCCGCCGCGAAGTCACCGGCCAATGCAGATGCGAGAAGGAGGAAGAAAAAGGGTGCCGGCATAGCCATCGGCATCACCGCCGGCGTGGTGGGTACAGCAGGCGCGGCAGGTGCTGCGGCCGTGGGCGGCGTGGCCCTCGGCGCCTCGGATATCATTGGAGATCTGGTTGACGAGATTTTCGACGATGAGGCTGTCAGCGCAACGGCTGCTGTGGATGCCGCCGCCGACCAAGGTGAGACCGCTGGACGTGAAGAACAGCAGGCGGAAAAGCCGGTAAAGGAAGAAGCGGCCGCCGAAGAGGAACTGGCGGAGGAAGAACAGCTTGCCGAAGAGGCGATGGACGAAGATCTCGCCTTTGAACCCTCGCTGGATGAGGACCTTGTGGAGGAAGAGCTGCTGATTCCGGAGGATCCGACAGACGAAGAACTGGCAGGCGAAGAGTTGGCTCCCGGAGAACTGAAGGTGGAGGTGGCTGAGGAGCAACAAGTTGCCGAAGGTGCGGCGGAAGAGACCATCGCCTTTGAACCCTCATTGGATGAGGACTTGGTGGAGGAAGAACTGCTGATACCGGAGGAGAATGTATATGCGGTGATGGATGCTGATGAGGATGGTGTGGTGGATACCGCTATCATAGATGTGGATGGCGACGAGAATCCCGACCTCGTACTGGACACCACCGGAGACGGCAAGTTTGACACGCTGCTGGTGAACCCGACCATAGATGAAAATGGAGATATTTTTGCTGAAGACGTGCAGGAAATTTCCGGCGTGGGTGTTGTGATGAACGAGGACGAAGAAACCATCCCCGACGTTGAGGTGGGTGATGTGGACAGCGGTATGGATTTAGGTGGAATGTAGTTTTTTTTAGTTGGGGAAAATGAGCAAGACCATAAAAGTATCGGTGACATGCCCAAAGTGCGCCACTAAGCTGGCGATACCTGTCACAGAAAACGACCTTGGGACCAAAAAACAGTGCATGTGTCCGAAGTGCAACAAGATTTTAGTGTTGCCTATCCCGCAGACCCTTGCATCAAAGTTTGAAAGCGACCCCACCTGCATCGGGAGCAGCAGCGCCCGCGACATTTCCTTGGTGTTGGAGACCGTGCCGAACGAATTCACGGCCTACCAGTCGTTTGAACTCTCTTACGACAATTAAACCATCGGCAGGCAAAACACCAGCGGTCGCGAATAACGTCCCGATGTGGTGGTGGTGACAGCCGACAAAACGAACATCACAAA
>JBGURX010000043.1:0-46058 GCA_045132235.1 Bacteroidales bacterium | reverse complement strand
GTAGGTGAGTTTGAAATTTTTGAGGAAGACGTTCAGCTTCATGTTGCTGAAGTCGGAAAGGCTGCCGTCGCAGTTGGCCATCAGCTCACCGCTCTCGCCCACAAGGGCCTTCAGTCCGAGGCTGAGGGGCGCGTCGGGATCGAAATGGTTGCAGCGGATGTCGATATTCGTTACCGGCACATTCACCTCGTGGTGCATCGTATGGTCAATAAAGTTCATCGACGACTCGGTAATGACGAGCTCATCCACCAAGAAATGCAGATTCGAGCCACCCGTCGTATCAGCTTTCTGCTCCTGCACCGTATCGGTAGCCGACGAACTGCCTTTGACAAGATTGTCGAATGTTTGATGGTCGGCAAAAATCTCATAGTCGAAATTCACGCCCGCCATCTCAAAGCGTTTCATGTAGTAATCGGCTTTCTTGGTATCGGCATTCACCCCCTCTAACGTGATACTGCGCACGGAAGCGAGTTTCTTGCCTTCCTTGTCGGTGGCATAGAGTCCCTTGAGGGTCACATCGCCCTTGGCCACCACTTCCAAGATATGGTCGATATCGCCAACGAGGTTCATCTTGGCCGTAAGTTTTCCACCAAAATCGCTGATATTGAGGTATTGGCGGAGATAGGGAGCGACGGCATCCAGTTCAAAATCGGTCAGCACGAGCGAAAGATCATACTCGCTGCTCTTCATTCCATAGAGAAG
Organism: Bacteroidales bacterium; assembly: GCA_045132235.1. Classification (GTDB taxonomy): domain Bacteria; phylum Bacteroidota; class Bacteroidia; order Bacteroidales; family WCHB1-69; genus UBA1756. The sequence goes on along the minus strand of JBGURX010000043.1, from coordinate 45,356 downwards.
TTTCACATTCAGTCCGCCGCCGTTTTCGAACTTCAGGTCGATGCCGAAGTCGGATTTTTCGGTACTGAAATAGATGCGGGGAATCTTGACGGCCAGCTGTTTAAGGTCGAAACGGCTGCCCACGGCGGCATCGCGGTAAACTGCATTGCCACCTGTCAGACTGATGTTGCGCAAATCCACCACCCAAGTGCTCTCTTCATCATCATCGTCGTCATCATCTTTATAAAATTCACAGATGTCGGTGAAATTGAAGCGTCCTGGATACTGCACGATGACCACCAACGGTTTTTCGAGCGTTATTTCATTGATTTGCACTGTCTTGCCCAACAATTTCCAGAGCGACATATCCACAAAAAGGCGGTCGAAGGCCAGACAGGTGTCCTTGTCGTTCTGCTCCAAAGCCACCAGTCCCTCTATCTCCACCGAGCCGGTGAAGAGGTTGATATGCAGGTCGTCCATCGTCACTACGCGGTTGCAGAGGTCCTTGCTGTGCTTTTCGATATACCAGTGGGCGACCGGCGAGATGATGGCCGCCAGCAGCAGGAACAGTCCCACAAGGATGCCCGCAATGATAATCAGCACCTTGACGGACTTGCGCAGGGGTTTGCGCTTGGGCTTCTCCTCTTTTTTCGGAGTTTCAGAAATATTTTCGGTGGTTTTTGGTTCTTCTACAGACTGGTTTTCCGTAGCGTTTTCTTCTTTTTCGATATTCATATTCAAAAATGGGGAACTATTCGTTTTTACAGAATTTCAGGCTCAGGTCGAGGCTTTTGATATGATGGGTGAGGGCGCCCACAGAGATGAAGTCCACACCGGTTTCGGCGTAGGCGCGGAGGGTTTCGTCGGTGATGCCTCCGGAAGCCTCGGTTTCGCAGCGGCCGTTGACCAGCTGCACGGCTTCGCGGCACTGCTCCACCGTGAAGTTGTCGAACATGATACGGTCGGCGCCGCCGTGCGCCAGCACACGCCGCACATCGTCCAATGAGCGGGTTTCCACCTCCACTTTCAGATTCAAATTATGGGCTTTCAGGTATTCGTGGGTTTTGTCGATGGCCTGCTCGATGCCGCCGGCGAAGTCGATATGGTTGTCTTTCAGCATCACCATGTCGAAAAGCCCGAAGCGGTGGTTGGAGGCGCCGCCCACCTTCACGGCATACTTCTCGAAGATGCGCATGTTGGGCGTGGTCTTGCGAGTGTCGAGGATGGTGGTGTGGGTGCCGGCCACCATGTCGGCATAGTGTCGCGAGGTGGTGGCGATGCCGCTCATGCGCTGCATGAAGTTGAGCAGGGTGCGCTCGGCGGTGAGCATGCTCTGTACCGGACCATGGATTTCAAAAACCACGTCGCCCTTGCGGATGGTGTCGCCGTCATGCATAAACTGTTCCATCTGGATGGCAGGATCCACGATGGCAAGCACCTGCTTGGCCACCTCCACACCGGCGAGAATGCCGTCCTGCTTCACCAGCAGCTTCATGCGTCCCATGCGGCTCTTGTCGATACAAGCCAGAGAGGAGTGGTCGCCGTCGCCCACATCCTCCAGAATGCTCTGTCTGATAATTTCTTCTTGATTCATAGTTATTTGGAATAAAAACCCATTAGTCTTTCACTCATTATTCCTCTGCCCTAAAACGCAGTATCTCCACTTCCCTTTTCGAGCCATCCTCCATCATTTTCTCTCCTCTGATAATCAATATATTGCCACTGATGACGTATGATTTTTTATCCACTTTAAGAGCGGAGATGAAATCTCTTTCCACCTGCATCTCATTACAGAGTTTCTTGGTGGAACCCGTGTATTCAATGTCGATTTTTCCTTTCTTGGTAGCGTAAAAAGTGCCGAAGAAGGTGTTGCAGCCGAGGTTGCCGGAGATACGGTCGCCCACAAAAGTGATATAGGGGGCTTCCGGGGTTTCCTTGATTTCCGTGGTATTGATATGCGTCAGCATCCACTTGGTCTCAGTAAGTTTGCAATCCTTTTTCGGAGTGGTGGTTACAGTGGTGTCACCTGCAGGCGCATCAGCGGTGTTTTTGGAGGTCTTGCAGCCACAAGCGCACAAAGAAACTGTCAAGAGAATCAACAATATTCTTTTCATTTTCTAAACATTTTTAAACTTTAATAATCCAATAAAAAGCGGTTGCAAATTTACACGATTTTTGCGAATAAAAAAGTTGAAAAAAAATGAAAAAATTGTGTTGTTGGATGAATGTAGATGGGAAAAAATCATGTAATTTTGCAATGTGAAATAGTAAAAACTTACAACTATGAAAAAAATAGCTCTATCCCTTATACTGGCAGCGTTTTCCATGACGGCCTTCTCCCAAAGCATCCAGCTGTTTTACGACAACGATGCGGTGGGTGACACCCTAAATATATCCATTGACCGCATGAACGATGAAAGCACCATCTGGCTTAGTGTGAAGAACAACACCAGTGACTCTTTGTATGTCACGGTGGCCAAAGAGGTGATTTCGGAACTGCCCGACTCATACAATACCTTCTGTATGGGCAACTGCTTCGATCCTTCCGTCACCACATCTCCCACCACGCTCAACCTCGCTGCCGGTGAGAGCTCCACCAACGACCAGTTCCATCTGGTCTATTTCCCCGCCAATCAGGAGGGCACCACCACGGTGAAATACAGTTTCTATGACCAAAGAATCAACGAGATTCCCACTGTTGTTGTGGTGAACTACATCACCGGTGGAGTGGGCATCCACAATGAAAACATCTCTGCCAAGGTCTTCAACGCCTACCCGAACCCCGCCACCTCCAATGTCACCATCCAGTATGACCTTTCCGGCCGCGCTGCCAGCACCGATGCCCGCATCGTCATCACCAGTCTCGTCGGAAACAAAGTTTATACCCTGCCGCTCAGCAACAACAGCGGCAAAGCCAGCATCGACATCTCCAACCTCGTCGCCGGCATCTACTTCTATTCCATCGAGGCCAACGGCCAAGTCATTTCCACCAAAAAATTGATTGTCAAATAGTTTCCATTTGTTATGGAAGTAACCAGACTTTTTGACCTGCTCCCTCACTATGCCGCGCATTTTCCAAGGGAAGATGCTTTATGTGGCAAAGAGAACGGAGTATGGAAGCATTACAGCACCAAACAATACGTCAACATTGTCAACCACATCAGCTACGGACTGATGCAGTTGGGCATCAAGAAGGGCGACAAGATCGCCTCCATCAGCGCAGGCCGTCCTGAATGGAACTTCCTCGACATGGCCATCCTGCAGCTGGGAGCCATCCATGTGCCCATCTACCCCACCATCAGCGAGAACGACTACAAGTACATCCTCCATCATGCCGATGTAAAGATGGTGTTCGTGTCGGGCTGGGACATTCTCCGCAAAATTGAGAACATTCTCAGCGAGATTCCGCAGCTGAAAGACAATGTTTATACCTTCCGCAACCTGCGCGGCTACCGCCACCTCAACGAGGTGATTGAGCTGGGCGTTGCCAACCCGAGTCCGCAGTACCTCACCGAGATACGCGACCGCATCGACCCCGACGACGTGGCCACCATCATCTACACCTCCGGCACCACCGGAACGATGAAGGGCGTGCAGCTGTCGCACCGCAACATCATCAGCAACTTCAAGGCCATCCTGCCCATCGTGCCCACCCACGCGCAGACCCGCGTGCTGAGCTACCTGCCGCTCTGCCACATCTACGAGCGCATGATGATTTATGCCTGGCACTACCTCGGCATCCCCATCTACTATGCCGAAAGCATCGGCACCATCGCCTCCGACCTGCAGGACGTGAAGCCGACCATCTTCACCACCGTGCCGCGACTGCTGGAGAAGTTCTACGACCGCTTCGTCGCCACGGGCCGCAAGCTGCCCAAACGGCAGAAGAAGCTCTTCTTCTGGGCCGACGACGTGGCCAGCCGCTACGAGTTGGAGGGCCGCACCGGCAAGTACAACCAATCGCTTCAGACCGCCAGAATGCTGGTGCTGAACAAGTTCAAGGATGCCATGGGCGGTAAAATCGACGTCATCGTGTCGGGTGGCGCGGCCATCCAGCCGCGACTCTGCCGCATCTTCTGGGCTGCCGGAATGCCCGTGCTCGAAGGCTACGGCCTCACCGAGACCTCACCGGTCATCGCAGTGAGCAGCTTCTTCAAAAACGGCATGAAGTTCGGCACCGTGGGACAGCCGCTGCCCGGCGTGGAGGTAAAAATTGCCGAAGACGGTGAAATCCTCACCCGCGGCGCATGCCTCACCCGCGGCTACCTCAACGCCGAGGAGCAGACACGCGACGCCATCGACGAGGAGGGCTGGTTCCACACCGGCGACATGGGCGCCTTCGAACCCGAAGGACAGCTCCGCATCACCGGCCGCAAAAAAGAGATGTTCAAAACCGCCTTCGGAAAATACATCGTGCCCACCCATGTAGAGAGCATCTTCGCCGAAGACTCGCTGATTGACAATATCATGGTGGTGGGCGAAAACAAGAAATTCGCCGCTGCCCTCATCGTGCCCAACTTCGCCGACCTGCGTTCGTGGTGCGCCAAGAAAGAGATTCCTTACACCACCAACGAGGAGATGATCAAGCATCCTCTGGTGCTGAAAAAGTACAAGAAGGTGGCCGACCAGAAGAACGCCACCCTCGGCGAGACCGAGCGCGTGATGAAATTCGCCCTCATGGACTACGAATGGGGCGTCAGCACCGGCGAGCTCACCCCCACCCTCAAGTTGAAACGCCGCTTCATCACCGAAAAGCACGCAGAGCTTATCGAATCATTATTTGAGTAAAATAACAAAAGGGACTTCGCTGGAAGTCCCTTTTTCATATCTTCTAAAACATTCTTTATTGGCGAACCACCTTTCGCACACCCACTACCTGGCCGTCGGCGACCAGTTGAATGAAATAAACGCCGTTAGCGTATGCCGAAAGGTCAATTTGAGTGCTACCGCTATTCGCCCGCACGACATCTAACAATCTGCCATACACATCCATCAACTTTATCTCAATTTCATTCGCATTCATATTCTCCATCGAAAAATCCACATTGAGGATGGAGGTGGTGGGGTTGGGATAGATGTTAAAAGTTATGCCGTTCCATTCGTGTACCCCGGCGGTGATGGTGAGGTGGAGGGTGACGATGGAGTCGCAACCGTGTGTGGTTTGCAGTGTCTGCGAGTAGTCGCCAGAAGCGATAAAGGTCTCCCCGTTCCACACGTAGCTCGGTTCTTCCGTGACAATCGTAAATTCACTGGAAGCGGCATTCCACATCACCACCTCTGTTTCAACTGTTTGGCTGCATCCATGCTCATCGTAAGCCACGACTTGATAAGTGCCTGCCTCGTCAACAAGGATAGAAGACTCGGTGGAACCCGTGTTCCAAAGGTAACTTTGTCCGCCCTCGGCGGTCAGCGTGATGGGGCTGCCCTCGCAGAACGCCGTATCGCCGCTGATAGACGCGCCGGAAAAATCGCAACCGCTCACGATATTGATGTCATCCAAGAAGACATACCATCCATCGTTGCCTGTAGCGAGGAAAGCCAGCTGGAAGGTGGACGAAATCTCCGGCAGTGGGATAGTTTCCAGCGTATAGTAGCTATACTCCTCTGTATATTCGGCGAGCAGCTGCCAAGGTGCGTTTTCAGCCGTGCGGTAATAGATAGCCAATGCATCCACAAAATCATTCCACGCCGGCTGCCAGTGCTCGAATGTGAGGTATGGTGCTGAAATCTGTGACAGGTCAAGCACTGGGGAGACAAGACGACTTTGAGCTCCTGGCGTATAGGGTGCTCTTGCACAAGCATTCCCTTCGACGGCATTCCCAACGGTGTCCAGCTGCCAGCCTGCGCTACCCGCCAGCTGTTCCACATCCCAGCAGATGCCAAAGTTCTCGAAACCTTCGTGGTAGGGGGTGTTTTCGGTGACCGTTATTGAGGGACACTCTGTATTGAATCGCTTTACCATTCCGTATGCTGTACCGCCATTGTAGTTGGCATAAGCCCGCACATAATAGATGGTGGCAGGGGCAAGTGCCGTGAGGGTGCTGGTGAAACTGCCGGCTCCCGCACCATCCACGGTGAAGTTATCGGCGATGGTCGGGTTGGGAGAGGTACTCCAGCAAACGCCGCGAGACAGCACCTCTATACTGTCGGCCACCTCCACAGTACCGCCGCAAGTGGCCGATGTGGTGGTGATATCAGATACTTCATCGGAAATCACCGATACAGCCAAAGGGCAGAAGGTGAAGGTGATGGTTTCGCCGCCAGTGGCCGTGACGTCCTGAATGGAGAAGACGTTCGCGCCAACGATGGTTCCATCTGTCAGAAACGGACAGGGGTTGGTGCTCGTATTCATCTCGGTGCGGCCCAAATCGGCACCCAAAGCGGCTTGGTAAACATTACCGTTCACCGTCGTGGTGCCGCCGGGGCGGAAGACATACACCTCGTCAAACACATCCACCCCATTATAACTGGCATTGCCGTAAAAGGAAGTATTGATACGATAGACCAACAGGCCGGAACTGGGCAGTGTGCCTTCGAAAGGATCGGTGAGGTTGCGATATTCCAAAACGAAGAACTCGTTGGAATTGGGCGAGGCGATCTTATAGCAATTGTTGGTGGCGGAAGAGCCGAGCGAGTGCAAGGTATAGGTTCCGCACTCCGTGATTTCAGGAATATTATCAATCCAGTTACCATACCTGTATTTCATGTAGGCGCCCATATGCTGCGGAGGATTCGTATTCTGATGCATCAAGTCCCATGTATAGACCGCGGCCAAATCGGTTCCTTCGTAATAATGGTAGAGGTCGGGGGCCCCGAGAGAGTGGTTCATCTCATGGCAGAGTACGGATGTGTTGAAATAGGAGGATGCATCGGCCAACTGCAGGTTGAAATCCCATACCCTTTTCTCGTGGATATAAGCACTCGCTGCCCACAAGCTCCAGCGATGCGGCCACAGGAGGTCGTTCCAGTTTCCAACATTACCACGCACCACAAAAACGACATTATCCACATAACCGTCATTATCATAGTCAATGTCAAGATCTTCAGGAATCTGGTCCGCCACAGCATCCACGGCACGGGCCAACAACTGGTGTTCACGGTCGGCCTGTTCACCATCGGAATATCCGTTAGGGTTCGCGCTGCTGTAGGGCTCAAAATAACTGCGGGGATAGCTGTCTTGATACGACAGGATGGTATTTCCTTCCGGCGCAGGATAGAAGGTGGAGGTGATGGTCAACTGGTTATACGTGGCCGCCTTGAAGTAATTGTTCATGGAGGAGTACCCCACTGTGGAGTCGTTGAACATGTGATCCACATCAGGAAACGAGTTGGTAAATTCATCATCATCGGCAAAGCGGATGAAAACGACGATGTTGTTGATATGGCCGTGGTTGACCTCGCCATCACGGGTGGTGGCGCGGGCACGGGCAGGCTCGTTCCAGTGGGCGCGGCGGGCATACCACTGCTGGGCCGAGATGCTCAAGCCAGGAGTCAGCCCCATCTCGGCAGGGTTGGTGCGCCCTGCGACATAAGTGGTGGGAACCAGTTCATCGTGCACCTTGTCGGCATAAACGTAATAGCCTGTGGCCGGATCCAGCACAATGGTGTAGCCATCAGCATCGTGCAGGCGATGGAAAAATTCGTCGCCAGTGGCAAAGCAGTGGAGCGTGTCGCCATTGGGCTGCACCCTTGTCTGTGGAACATTCTCAAAATAAGCAGCGTAGGTCATCGGCATAAAAAGCAGTGACCAGAAAAGAATAAAGATGATTTTTTTCATAAGGATAAAATTACGGGGCAAAAATAGAAATTTTTACAATATGAAAAATAACACAGGGTTATTATCCCCTTGATTTTTCACCGATAAAGAAAACGGGCGACCATCAGGCCGCCCGTTTTTATTTAGCAAAAACTCGATTATTTGATGCCGAGTTTCTTCTTGATATCTTTCGGAAGAGCGTCTTTGTGAACCACGATGTTCATGGTTTTGTAACGAACGAAAGCCTTGCTGGCATAGAACATGCCATGGTACGGGTTGTAGTCGCCCCAGCTGTTCTTTACCATATAATATTCATTGCCATCCTGATCAACAGCAGTACCGTAGATCAGCATACCGTGGTCGTCGGTGGTTTCCCAGTCGTCGAAAGCATCCTGGCGTTCCTCTTGGGTAACCCAGCGCTGCGGGGTGGGGTGCTTGGCAGCCTCGTCCTGAATTTCCTTGGCGCTCATGCCGGTCCAGTGGGCCATGTCGCTGCCGACCATAGCAGAAGCATTGGTCTCGGGAAGCACGCAGAAACCTTTTCTGGAACCGATACGGAAGCCCTGCTCGCTGACGTCGGAACCCCAAGCGATGGTGTAGCCGTTTTCGATAGCGTTGTCGAACACCTGCATAAACTCATCAAGCGGCAGGTTGTAGCACTGGCTCCAACGCCAGTTGTCCTGAATCTCGAGCACGAATTTCTCGTAGAAAGGATGATGGGTGAAGGAGGTGATAGAGACATAGTCGTCGGGGTTGAGGCCGAGAGACTCGTAGAAGGACATCGGGGTGTATTTCTTGCCGTTGTAGGTAAACTCGGTGGGGCACTCGCCGAGGTAGGCGGTGTGGATGGCGCGGATGGCCTGCTCCCACAGCGGACCGTTGGCACCCTTCTGCAGTTTCTTGTGGTCGCCGGTAGCGATGGCTTTCACCACTGCGTCTGACACCGCGGAGAGCTCGGTGTGGTCGGAGAGCGTGTCGCCGTAGGCAGCGCCTGCGGGCATCTCAACATCGGGCACAAGACCGAAGGTCTTCATTCCATAAATCACATCATAGAAAGAGCCGCCCTGTGAGAAGGAGACATCACCGTGGGTGCGCACTGCAGCCTTGGCACGGTCGATGTAGGTGTTGTAAACGATGTACATTTCGGAGAAGTCGTACTCGCCCTTGCCCATGCGAAGGAGCTCAGCTTCGATGAAACCGAGGCCGGAGTAGCACCAGCAAGTACCCGCACGGTTCTGATCCTTTACGGAAGTAATGGGAAGTTCCTTCTTGATGGTGAACTTGTAGCCCTCATCTTCCTTTGTTTCTTTGTCCTGTGCGCTCAAAGGGAAGCACAGAGCGACAACTGCAATTGCCGCGAGAAGCAAACCTTTTTTCATATTCATTTGATTTTTAAAAGTTTATAAAATAATTTACCAACATTTTACTATTGTATAAAATAGGGTGCAAATATACACAAAATCCGTTTGCCTTCCACTGTTTTATCTGAAAATAGTATCACAAAATCAGAAAAGCAGGTCACAACGGCACTATTTGCGCTGGCGTTTTTTCCGTGCCAGCCGTTTCTCCTCGCTCTTCAGGTAGCGTTCGCGGGCGGCAGCGATGGTTCTGTCGTCGAAGCGGATGCGGCCGAACTTACTGCTGAGTGCCATAATCTGTCCGGCCCGTTTGTTGAGGTAGGGCGTGGGGCGGGCGGGGTTGCGGTGCAGCGGCGACGGGTAGCAGGCCGTGATGAGGGCCGACTGCCGCAGGGTGAGCCTGTTGGCGCTGGTGTGGAAATAGTGCTGTGCGGCGGCCTCCGCGCCATAAACGCCAGGACCCATCTCAATCACATTTAAGTAAACTTCCATGATTCGCTCCTTACTCCAAAGATGTTCAATGAGGAAGGTGAAATAGACCTCGCAGCCCTTGCGCACCCACGACGACCTGGGCCACAGAAAGACATTCTTGGCGGTTTGCTGCGAGATGGTGCTGGCCCCGCGCTTGCGGATGCCCTTCTCGCGCTCTTCGATGGCTCGGTCGATGGCGGCACGGTCGAAGCCGCGGTGACCGAGGAAACGGTTGTCCTCCGATGCCACAGCGCATTGCACCATATAAGGCGAAATCTGGTCGAGCGGCCGCCACTCCTGCTCGATGGAGTAGCCGTATTGCACCTTGCGAATCAGCATCAGCGGGGTGACGGGCGGATTCACCCAGCGGTAAAGCAGGGTGGTGAGGATGCTCAGCACAAAGAGTACCAGCAGGGTGATGCCCATGATTTTGAAGAACTTGAAAACCGGACCTCTCTTCTTTCCCGATGGCGCAGACTTCTTTTTAGCCATAGCTTTATTTTTATTAATTTTCGGGCTGCAAAAATACAAGATTTTTGTATCTTTGCCGCTCAAAATCGAAAAGAAAAACAAACATATCATGGCAAACAACGAAGACCTTTTCAAATCCATTATTTCCCATGCCAAAGAGTATGGCTATATCTTCCCCTCCAGCGAGATTTACGACGGACTGAGCGCAGTGTACGACTACGGCCAGTACGGTGTGGAGCTGAAAAACAACATCAAACAGTATTGGTGGAAGGCGATGGTGCAGTACCACGAGAACATCGTGGGCATTGACAGTGCCATCTTCATGCACCCGACCATCTGGAAGGCATCGGGCCACGTGGACGCTTTCAACGACCCGCTGATCGACAACAAGGACTCAAAGAAGCGCTATCGCGCCGACGTGCTCATCGAAGACCATATCCAAAAGATTGAGGATAAGATTAATAAAGAGGTGGAGAAGGCGAAAAAACGCTTTGAGAATTTCGACGAGGCGCTGTTCCGCCAGACCAATCCCCGCGTGGTGGAGAACCAGAAGAAGATTGACGACATCACCGCCAAATATGCGGATTTGATGCAGCGCAACGACCTCGCCGGCCTGAAGCAGCTGATCATCGACCTTGAGATTGCCTGTCCCATTTCGGGCACTCGCAACTGGACCGACGTGCGGCAGTTCAACCTGATGTTCTCCACGCAGATGGGTTCTGTGGCGGAGGGCGCCGACACCATCTACCTGCGTCCCGAGACGGCGCAGGGCATCTTTGTCAACTTCCTGAATGTGCAGAAGACCGGCCGCATGAAGGTGCCGTTCGGCATCGCACAGATCGGCAAGGCATTCCGCAACGAGATTGTGGCCCGTCAGTTCATCTTCCGTATGCGCGAATTCGAGCAGATGGAGATGCAGTTCTTTGTGCGTCCGGGCGAGGAGCTGAAATGGTTCGAGTACTGGAAAGCCGAACGCATCAAGTGGCACCAGTCGCTGGGCATCGCGCCGGAGAACTACCGTTTCCACGACCACGAGAAGCTGGCGCACTATGCCAACGCGGCCACCGACATCGAGTTCAAGTTCCCCTTCGGTTTCAAGGAGTTGGAGGGTATTCACTCGCGCACCAACTATGACCTGAGCCGCCACGAGGAGTTCTCGGGCAAGAAGCTGCGCTATTTCGACCCCGAGACCAACGAGAGCTACGTGCCCTACGTGGTGGAGACCTCCATCGGTGTGGACCGTATGTTCCTTGCGGTGTTCAGCAACGCCTATTGCGAAGAGAAGATGGAGGATGGCTCTGTGCGCGTGGTGCTGCGCCTGCCTGCCATGCTCGCCCCCATCAAGGCGGCGGTGCTGCCGTTGGTGAAGAAAGACGGCATGCCGGAGAAGGCCCGCGAGATCATGGATGTGCTCAAACGCGACTTCCTCTGCCAGTACGACGAGAAGGACGCCATCGGCCGCCGTTACCGCCGGCAGGATGCCATCGGCACGCCCTTCTGCATCACGGTGGACAACCAGACGCTGGAGGACAACACCGTTACGGTGCGCGAGCGCGACACCATGCAGCAGTACCGCGTCAGCGTGGACGAGCTGCGGGGCACGTTGCGGGACAAATTGTCGCTGTAGGGTAAGATTCCGCCGGAAACAATAATTTATACATTTGTAGGGCTGTCATAATATGGCAGCCCTACATTTTTACCTCCTGCTTTTCACCACAAAGCTCTTGTGGAACAGCAGTTTGTACAAGCCGTGCAGGTAGCCGATGCCGTAGGCGCAGTGCACCACAAAGAAGAGATAGGGCATCATCACCGCCATCGGCGGGCACTGCTCGCGGCGGGCGGTACGGATGCCAATGGCAAAAGCCAACACCCAGTATAACAAGACTATCAACCAATAAAGCCAGAATATCCAAATGCTGACAGGAGTCAGCAAAAAGCCGATGGCCAGTCCCAGCACGAACAGCATCGGGAAGAACTGCCGCACCGTGGCCGGACTCCCTAATTTTTTGTTAACCAACGGCTTGAACAATCCATACTGATAGAACATGCTCCACACCTTGCGCACACTGTCGCGGGCGAAATAGTCGATGACCAGATGCGGCAGCAGATAGATGGAGCCACCGCTCTTCACAATCCGTCCGTTGAATTCATCATCTTGATTGCGAATCAGTTCCTCATCGAAATAACCGATTTGGTCGAACAGCGAGCGATGGAAACAGCCGAACGGCACAGTATCCACCTTGCGGATTTCGTCGGAGCCAATACGGAAGTAGGAGTTGCCCATGCCAAACGGACTGCTGAGCACCGCCGCGATGCTGCGGCACAGCGGTGTGTCGGCTGCGGGCAACGTACGGCACACGCCTCCCACATTGTCGGCCTGCAACTCGTGGAGGTACTTCACCAGCTCCGAGAAATAGTTGGTGGGGAAAACGGCGTGTGCATCCAACCGGATGATGATGTCGCCCTTGGCGGCACGGATACCCAAGTTCATGGCCGGCGGCACGATGCGTTGCGGGTTGTCAATCACCCGCAGCCACGGATACTTCACCGACCACTCCGCCAACTTCGCCCGCGTACCGTCAGTGCTCATCCCATCTACAAACACCACCTCCATATCATCTTTCGGATAATCCTGATTGATAATGGATTGCACGCATTTGTCAATAAAATTTTCCTCATTGAAGATGGGAACAACAACACTGATCATCTCTTTATAATATTATTGTAGATTTCACAATAGTGTTCGGCGATGGAGCTCCACCGAAACGCCTCGAAGTCAGCAGCGTCCAGCGCGTCATACGCTTCCGGAGTCAGCAGCAGACGCTCCAATGCCTTCTCAATACCGCGTACGGAATAGGGATCCACCTTCTCCCCCACCCGCTTGCTGAACAATCCGTCGATGCCCTCGCCGCGGGTGTAGAGCACCCGCAAGCCCTGCGACATGGCCTCCAGATACACCAAGCCGAAAGTCTCTTTTTTGGAGGGCATGGCCATCACACTGCAATGCTGATAGATACTTTGCAGAATCGGCTTGTCGAAAATCAGTCCGTGGTAGGTGAAGCACTCGGGATGCGACGCAACCAACTGCAGCACATGTCTTTCGCGTTCGCCGCCGCCGCCCACCAGATTCAGCCGCAGGTCGGGGATACGCTGCCGCAGCTGCAGCACGGCATGCATCAGCCGCAACACGTTCTTGTTGCTGTCGAACTTCCCCACGTAGGCCACCGAATGGCTCTTCGCGGCCGGACTCGCACCACGGTGCGCCAACCAGTAGTCGTTCAGCCCGTTGGCAATGACCACCCCCTTCTGCGCCAGCACCTTCGACAGTCCCACGAGGGTCCAGTGGCGGGTGACGCGCTGCTGGAGATTCGGCGAGATGAAGACCACCTTCTCGGCATGGCGGATCACCTCGCGGTGCACCGTCCAAAGGTGCGGCATGTAGCGCATGAAGACGTTGATGTCGCTATTGCGCACCGCCACGATATAGGGAATACCATACCTCTTTTTCAACTGCAAGGCCACCGCCCCGTCGCTGAAAAGCGTGGTGGCATGCACCACGTCAATCTTCGACAGATCCACCCTTTGCTCCACATCTTTTACCAAATCCTTGATTTTCAAATGGAAGAAAAGACGGTGGATTTTTTTAAGGATGGGAGAATAGATAATTTCAGTACGTTCGCTCTCGAAGGCGTTGCGCCCTACCAGTGCTGCATCGCGCACCGGACAATAGACCACCTGCTCCGCACCCGCCGCAGCCAGCCGCTGGTACAGCTCCGCATGAACGGTGCTGCCGGCAAAATCGTTGGAGAGGTGCAGAACTTTCATTTTATATATTATTGATTATTAATATTTTTCAAATCCACCATACTTCCAAAGAGCAGGTCACTCGATGGCAACCGGCCGGCGTCGAAGCCACCGCCGGGCGTGAAGGTAAGCTCGCCGAAGTAGGCTTTTCCATTTTCTAAATAGAAGTCCGCGCGCACAAACGGAAAGGGTTGCGAGAGACGCTCGGCATAGTCGAACAGCTGGTCGATACCTTCCGGCTTGGGCACCGAGAAATCCTCGGGCAGGTTGAGCGAGCTGCGGTTGAGTCGCTGCAGCTTCCACTGGCGGTCGAAGAAGTAGAAGGCGGGCTTGTCGTGCTCGCCGCGACCCACGCAGCACAGCACGTACTTGGCCACCCCGTTGAAACAGTAGAACTTGTAGTCCACGGGGGCGCTGCCGTCGGCAGTTTCAATCAACTTTTCGCACAACAGCACCTTCTCCATCTTGTACTGCGGCTCGGCAGCAATCAGGTGGGCCTTGATTTTCTGGAAGTAATTCAGCTCGCGCACGGCTTTCTCGCGGTCAAGGTGCGACTTGTCGGTACAAATCACATTGCCGCCGCAACCGAAGTTCCATTTCAGCACGAACTGGTCGGGCAGCTGTTCCCACGGAATCTCCGCCGCACTATGGTAGGTGGCATACAGTTCGTTGAGGATGTGCTCCAGTCCGCACGCCTTCACATATTCGCGCACACGGTACTTGTCGGCGCACTGGCACACCAGCGCATTATCCTTATAATAATGGAGTTTCATCCACTGGATTTTTTCGTCCAACGTCTTAGGATTTTTTAAATCGGGATATTTCCCATGGCATCTTTTAAAGAAAAAACGGATGTTGAGCCGAGGTGAAATCCACGTCAGCAGGTAGCGGAACCAGAGGTTGGGGGTGGAGCGCAGATTCATCTTATATACAATTATTTAAAAGATATTTTTTGAAAAAAATGACGGCGGTTGACCCAGAGGTCATGCAACTCGCGGTACCAGATTTGCGGTTCCTGCGGTTTGGACTCCAGTTGTGCCCGGTGCTGATCAGCTAAAGTGCGCATGGAAAAGCCGAACAGCAGGAATACCAGCAGCTGCACTTCGCCCGGTCCGTACGGGAACGAAGGCTCGAAGAAGCTGGCGAGGAAGGGCAGCGTACACACCACGAAACCCACCTGCGTAACATCGGTGCGCCACGAACGGAAACAGCCCCACAGCACACGGATGCCGAAATAGAGGTAGAACAGGAGGAAGGGTATCGCCCAAATTCCATATCGCAATCCTCTGAGAATAAAATAATTATGAATCAGTTTTATACCCGAAGACTGTGACAACTCCCCAGAGACAGGATTCCGCGAAAACTCCCGCATCCCTTCCAAATCGCGCTCCAAGCGGTTGGAGCTGAGGTTGTCGGTAAGGTCATGGTTGAGATTTTTGCCCCCGCTGAAGAAGGTGTGCAGTTCATCGCCGATGAAGCCGGTGTAGAGGATGTAGCCAATCCACACGGCAGCCGCGATGGAGAGGAACGTCATGGGCGACCATTTCCATTTCCAGTTGCCGTCTTTCACGATGACCATCAGCACGCAGGCCAACAGTGAGAAGGTGGCGGTGCGCGCCCGGATGAGCAGCAGCACCAGCACGGCAAGGAAGAACACGAGCCAGAAATGCACCCGCCACTCCTTGTCCTTCATGCCGAAGAAGAAGAGCGAGGCGGCACCCGTGGCCATCAGCATTCCCACCTGATTTTTACCTCTGTTAAAAAGGTAATACTCAGGCACATAGAATCCTTTGGCATAAAAATAGCAGTTAATCAAACCCATCGTCACCAACGCCACGGTATAGTAATACGAGACATTCCGCCAAAACTTCAAATCATCTTTCATATTCATTCCCAGACAGATACATAGAAACGCAATCATCAGCTGGGTAAGGTCTTCCAGATGGAATGTCTTTTTGAAAATTTTGAAAAGAAGGAATTCCACGGCCACCACCGCTATCACAGCGATGAAAATCTTCATAAAAGGCCGCGAAAAGGTTCTTTTGAAAGAGAAGGTGAGGGCTGTGGAGATGACCATCAGGGCGATGATGACGTAGCGGAAGATATAATAGGAGGGCTTGAGGTAGGTCCACGGCAGGAACGAGGCTGCCACAAGGGCAAGTGCCACGCAGATGGCCACCTTGGCGATGGTGTTTTTCATATCGGATTTTGCAGTTGGATTCATCACAGATTATTCAAAACAGTATTAGGTTTATGGCGCAGGCTGAGCAGGATTTCTTCGGTCATGTCGCCGAAGGCGGGTCCGTGGGCGGTCTGGCTGAGGTCGGGGGCGCGGTTCCACTCGATGAGTACGGGCTCGCCCTGCTGGTCGATGCCGAAGTCCCAGCCGATGAGATTGAAATAGGGCAGCCGCATGTGCAGCTCCTTGACGAGGGCGGTCACCTTGGAGAAGGCGGGGATGGCAAACCCTTTCAGCACGGTGCCGCAGTCGGTGGTCTCGATGCGTTTCTCCGCCGGCGTGCCGTAGGCGCAGTCGAGGATGGTGCCGGTAGCGAGGTCGATGTCGGCATTGATGCCGCCGGCCGTCTCATTGTCCACACACTGCCCCGAGCGCCCGATGCGCACCACCACGTAAAGGATGTGCACCTCGAGGCCGTCGCGGTACGACAGCACCCGCAGCGTGTTGAGGGAGGTGGGGTTCAGCTTCGACATGTCGTCGTGCTGCACAATTTTGTCCTGTATGATGAAGTTCTGTCCGTAGCTGTCGAACAGCTCCTCCATGCTCATCCCGTCGCCGTTCATGCGGCCGTCGGTGGTGGAGAACACATGGATGCCTTTGCCCCACATGCCTTCGGTGGAGGGCTTGGAGACGGCGGCGGGAAGGTTGCGGCAGACCTCCAACGCCTCCTCGCGGCTCACCGGCTTCGTGCCGGCATAGAAATAGCCGTTCATGTTCTTCACAATCGTCTTCGGACGGTTTACATCCGGGAAGTATATGTCATACAATCCCTTGTCCACATACGCATGGCGCACCCCGAACTGGTTGAGCTTGTAGATGATCTGCTGGTGATAAATACAGGTGGGAATGTACTTCACCGAGAAGTTGCCGTTGCGCGACTGGAAGTACTCATGCCAGTAGGTGGGGACATTCTGCCCTATCATTTTCTGATAAAAGGCATTGATATCGCTTTTCTGCGCCGAGGTGAGCGGCACAAGGTCGCACTGCTTCATCTTCGACTTGATGTTGGCGATGTCGTCACGGTATCTGACGTGTAGGTAACGGGATTTTAAAAGTTCGATTAACATATCTGCAAGTTATGAACGATTTCTGATTTGTTTCCATTTTTGAACCACTACTTCCCAATAGATAGAGAAGCCTTCCAATTTAAAGAGCAGAGAAAGAGCAAGATAAACTCCGCAGAAGAGAAGAATCTGCAAAACCATGATCAGATAGGGATGGAGATGGGGAATGAAGGAAAGCCCCCATGCCGCCGCCGCCGCCAGCAAGGTCACCAGCATGTAGCCTATCCAGTCGCGGCACTGGCTGAAAAGCCCGTAGCGGATGAGCCGCCCCACCACCACCGCGTTGATGATGTAGCAGAGGTAGCCGAACAGCGCCACTGCGTAAAGCATGCCCATGATGCCGAACTGCACGCCGGCCACAATCATGCCGATGCCGAGCAGCCGCTTGGACAGCTGCACCACGAAATAGAGACTTCCTTTTCCTAATGATTTTATAATATTGGTATTCAATGTATTAAGCGTATAGATAGCCCCCGACATACAAAGAATCTGGAAGTAGGGTACCGCCGCCTCCCACTTGGCGGTATAAAGGAGGAGGATGAGCGGCTGGGCAATCACAATCAGCAGCACCATGAGCGGGAAGTTGAGGTAGGTGACTGCCTTGATGTTTTTGCGCAGGGCGCGGTGCAGCTGCTGCCGGTCGTCCTGCAACCTTGAAAATACGGGGAAAGAGACTTCGTTGACAATAGTGGAAAGCGTGGTGGTGGGCACCTCCTCGAGTTTCTTGGCCTGATTGTAATAGCCGAGGTCGCCCGGGGTGAACATCTTGCCGATGATGAGCCGCTGCAGGTTGGTGTAGATGGTCTCCACCAGCGAGGAGAGCAGCATCAGTCCGCCGAAGCTGAAGAGCGAGCCGAGGCTTTTCCAGCTGAACTCCCATGTGGGCCGCCACGAGCTCATGCGCCACAGCAGCAGCACGCTGGCCACGGCACTGCACAACGACGACGCCACCAAGCTCCATACCCCAAAGCCCCAGAAGGCCATGGCAATGCCGATGACGGTGCCGATGATGGCGGCAATCAGATTCCGGATTGACAATTCTCTAAATCTCAACTGCTTCTGCAACTGCGTAGCCTGCACGATGGCGAAGGCTTGGATGAGCAGCGTGATACTCTGCACCCGTAACACCGCCGACAACTGCGGCATGGCATAGAAGCGGGCGATGGCCGGCGCCGTGAAGAAAAGCAGCAGGTAGAAAAAGAGCGAGACCACAAGATTCCAGTAGAAGACGGTGGTATAGTCAAGGTGGGTGGGCTCTTTGCGCTGGATGAGTGCCGTTCCCAAGCCGCCGTTGACAAAGATGGCGGAGACGGCGATGAACACATAGAGCATGGCGATACATCCGAAGTCGTCGGGCATCAGCAGGCGCGCCAACACCAGATTGGACAAGAAGTTGATGAGCATGGTGCCGAGTCTGCCGACACTGCTCCACAACATTCCTGCAATCGTCTTATCCTTCAGATTCTCGGGCATTGCTATTCAATAATGGCTCGCTGAATATCTTCAAAGGTTACGTCGTCCTTCTGCAAAAGATACTGGATAGAGCGTGCATTGGTGCGTAAATCTTTGTTTATCAATGCAGAAGCAAGGGAAGTGATGGATTCCTGCACGGAGGTGTCCACCCCGACAATCTTACCGATGGAGATGAAAAGACCGAGTCCCATCGGGATATCCTCATGGAAATAGCGGTGATTGATGGAGGAGGGGCCTTTGTTGGAAGCGGTGGCGAAAGAGCGGAAGACCTCCATGGCATCTTTGGAGAGGTCCTCCTCGTTGCGCCACTTGGCGGCCTCGAAATAGTCGAGGGATTCACATCCGAAAGCGTTGAGTATCAGATTTTTCTGTTTATCAAAAGATTGAATGACATTCACTACGGAAGGGGTGAAGGCCTCGCGGTACATCCAAAACTCGCCGCCGCTGTGCTCGATGCGGGAGGCGGAGAAGATGATGCCGATGGGATGCACAATCATGTTGGGGTTGTGGAGAGCTGATTCGAGGATGTGCTTGCGGGTATAGTGCGTGTTGGGGAAGCACTTCGAGAGGGTATCCACCACCTGCGGCAGGGCGGCGACGGGCAGTGCCGACACCGCATTGCGCGGGTTGTAGAAGGTGATACGCACGTACATGGAGTCCACGATGCGCCCGTTGTACGCGGTGGTCTCCCATTCGCTGTACACCACATTTTTTTTAATGAAACGCTTGAAAATCAAGCTACCCATGTAGCCAGGAACCAGAACGATGAGTTGTCCGTCGCGCACGAAGGGTGCAATGAGGTGGGCCACATGCTCGTGCTGGCTTGTGGTGGTGGTCACCATCAGGATGTCGCCGAACTCCACCGCCTTTTGCACGTCGCGGGTGATGAATGCCGGCCGCACGAAGAAACGCCGACCGCCGTCGGTCTCGTCCTTGACATTGTAGCCATGTTCCTGTTCAATGATATCGTAGAACTCGCTGTTGGAAGACGACGAGGTCTTGAGCAGCGCCACTTCATGCTGGTTTTGCAAGAGCTTGGCCGCATGTATCAGGCCTGAATTTCCACAACCGATGACTGTGATTTTCATATCATAACTTTTTTATTTCCAAAATAAAACCCGTAAAACCATCAATTTCAATAAGTTAAACAAAGCATTGCCTATTACGGCATTGAGCATAAAAGTTTGCAAAAATACATATTTTTTTCTCCCCTCTGACCTTATTATTTTTAAAAAAATTTTTGATAAGATGATTTTATGTGGATAATTATTGTAAATTTGCCGCTGTTTTAAAAATTAATAATTTGGCAGATTTTTAATCAATGAAGCGTGTCCTTCTTTTCCTTATAGCCATTGGTTGTGTTATTTTTTCCTTAACAGGGCAAAACATTGTCATTAACGGAGAGAACTACATCTGCTCCGGTTCCTCCACCACGCTGAGCGTCGGCACCTCCTCCCCCTCCACCAACACCAACTGCACCAGTTCGGTCAACATGGCCAACACCACTACCACCGTCGCCAACGGACAGACCATCTGCTTCTACGATTCGGGCGGCCCGAACGGCAGCTACAGCAACAGTGAGAGCTACATCCACACCTTCACTGCAAGCGGCGGGGGACATATCACCATCACCTTTCTGTCGGCCGATGGAGAAAGCTGCTGCGACTATATCACCATTTATGACGGGGCAGGCACAAGCGGCACAGAGCTGCACTACGGCCTGCTGAGCACCGTGGATGGCAATGCAAGTTTCACCTCCTCCGGCACCTCGCTGACCGTGGAATTCACCTCCGACGGCAGCGTGACCTACGACGGCTGGCATGCCCTCGTGTCGTGCAACAACAGTGCCGGTTCGGTCAACATGGCCAACACCACCACTGTGGTTCCTTGCGGGCAGAACCTCTCCTTTTACGATTCAGGCGGCCCGAGCGGAAGCTACAGCAACAGTGAAAGTTACGTGCACACCTTCACCTCCAGCAACGGCAACCCCATCACCATCACCTTCATATCCACCGATGGCGAGAGTTGCTGCGACTACATCACCATTTACAATGGCGCAGGCACTGGAGGCACACAGCTACATTATGGCCTGTTGAGCACGGTGGCTGGCGCGAGTTTCACCTCCACCGGCAACTCCATCACCGTACAGTTCACCTCCGACGGCAGTGTGACCTACAACGGCTGGTATGCCATTGTGTCGTGCGATGGCTGCAACTCCTCCAACACCACCTATCACTGGAGCACCGGCGCCAGCACCAACTCCATCACCGTGTCGCCCACCACCACTACCACCTACTCGGTAACCACCAGCAGTCCGGACTGCGGCACACAGGTGGCCAGCATCACCGTGAACGTGCAGGACTGCGGAGCAGACGGATGCCCCAGCATCGCCCCCGCACAGCAAGGCACCGG
Organism: Bacteroidales bacterium; assembly: GCA_045132235.1. Taxonomy (GTDB): domain Bacteria; phylum Bacteroidota; class Bacteroidia; order Bacteroidales; family WCHB1-69; genus UBA1756. Next base: position 24,329 of record JBGURX010000043.1, on the reverse strand, counting down.
CCTCACGGAAATTGTGGTGGACTGCAACGTGAACACCATCACCCTTGAAGCCAACGCGGTGGCCACGGCCTTGCAGACCAACAGCTACACCGTGACAGCCATCCCCTACAATCCACCTTATGGTTTCACCGCTGGTACCCGCATCTTCACTGATGCTGAAGATGACACCTGGGGTGACGTGCTCACCCTGCCTTTCGGTTTCTGCTTCTATGGCAACACTTTCAACCAGATTGTGCCCGGTGCCAACTCCGTCGCCACCTTCAACACCAGCGTGGCCGGAGACTACTGCACATGGAGCTATGACGAGACGCTCCCCAGCAGCAGTCTCTTCACCAACACCATCTTCGCCTGCTACCGCGACATCTACCCCAACTACTACACGGGCGACGGCATCTACCAAGGGGTGCTCGGAAGCTACCCATGCCGTTCATACGTATTGAGTTTCAATAATATAGCACTATTCTCTTGCTATGATGTCCGCACTTTCTCTTCGCAGATAGTCCTTTACGAAGGCACCAATATCATCGACATCTACCTGCGCGATGCGCCCACCTGCACCAGCTGGAATGATGGCAACGGCGTGATCGGCATACAGAACAGCACAGGAAGCGCGGCTACCGTGGCCCCCGGGCGCAACACAGGCGCATGGACAGCCCACAACGAAGCATGGCGCTTCATTCCCAACGGCGGCGACCCCGTTTACACAATCACATGGTATGAAGGACAAGGCATCAACGGTCCTGTGGTCGGCACCGGCGATGTCATCACCGTCACCCCGCCCGGCACCACTTACTATACCGCACGCCTCCAGTACCACGCCTGCAACGGCGACGAGTTCGACATTGTAAACTACTGCCACGTCACCATGAACACCAACGCGGATCCGATAACGGTGACCGCCTCACCCGACTTCCTCTGCGCCAATGCTCCTACCACCGTGAGCGTTACAGCGCCCAACGCCACCAGCTACCACTGGAACACCGGCGCCACCACCTCCTCCTTCGTGGCACGCCCCAACCAAGACCCCACCACCTACACCGTCACCGTGACCTACGGCAACGGCTGCAGCGCAGTGGGCAGCGTCACCGTGACCCTCGACCATGAGCCGCCCTTCTACAGCGGCAACGTCGGTCCCTTGGATGCCAACAACAACAACTGCGTGTTCACCGTTCCAGACCTGACATCTTTGGTAAGGCCTTACGTCACTGACAATTACACCAGCAACCCCAACATCACCATCACACAGAGTCCGGCGGCCGGCTCGGTTATCACCACCGCCACCACCGTCACCATCACCTTCACCGACGAGTGCGGCAACAGCAGCACCACGACCATCGTGGTCAACGCCGACAACCCGATGAACATCAGCGTGGCCAACACGCAGGACATTCTCTGCTATGGCGACACCACCGGTCTGGCGGCAGTGACCGTCAGCGGCGGGCAGACACCCTACACCTACGCTTGGAGTTCCAACAACGGCTTCCCCACCGGCTCGTTCACCGGCGCCAGCGCGTCGCCGCTGATGGCGGGCACCTACACCGTGACCGCTTACGATGCCAACGGCTGCCACATCACCCAAACCATCACCCTCAACAACCTCTCCCAGCCCATGGTGGCCGGAACGGTGAACAGCGCGCAGGACATCTGCCGGGGCAGTGCGCCGTCGCCCTTCACCGTAACAGGCTGCTCGGGCGGTGACCAAGGGCACTACCAATGGCAGCAATCCACCGACAACCAGAACTTTACTGACATTTCAGGAGCCACCTCCACCACCTACACAGCGGGGGCACTCACCACCAACACCTGCTACCGTGTCGCCTACATCAGCGATGCCTGCGGAACAGTATATACCCAGAGTGTATGTGTCACCCTGCACGACCCCACCTCCTCTGACATCTACGACGAAGTGTGCCAAGGCCATGCGTACAATGTCAATGGCTTCAGTTTCAGTGCATCTGAGACGCAGACGCCCGGTGTGTTGGAGCAGACCGCCCAGCTGCAAAACGCCTGGGGCTGCGACAGCATCGTCACCCTGCACCTCACCGTGCTGCCCAACAGTACCGGCAGCGACGAGCAGACCATCGTGGAGAACGCGCTGCCCTACACATGGAACGGCGTGACCTTCACGGAGGCGGGCACGCAGACTGCCACGCTGACAGCGGCCAACGGCTGCGACAGTGTGGTGACCATGACCTTGAATGTCATTCCGAACATCCATACCGGCGCTGACACCACCGTATGTGAGAACGAACTGCCCATCACTTGGCAGGGACACACCTTCAATGCGGCCGGCTCGTTCGACTTGACGTTCCCGTCGTCATTGGGCAGCGACAGCATCGTCACGCTGACGGTTCATGTCATACCGGCGCAGTTTGTAACCGTTCATGGCGAGACCTGCCAACACGAACCCTATAGCGGCTACGGCTTCACCGTGTCGGCCGACAGCACCGCCGATGTCGGTGTGGTGCAGCGTGTGCAGCAACTGCAAACCGCACAGGGCTGCGACAGCACCGTCACCCTGCTGCTGACCGTGCACCCCGTGTACGATCTGACCTTCGATGTAGTAGCTTGCGACAGTCTGGTATGGAACGGCCACGTCTATCCCCAGTCGGGCACCTACACGCAGGAATTCAGCAGCGTGCATGGATGCGACAGTGTGGTGACCAAGAACGTGGAGGTGGTGAACACCGACCTTGTGCTCACCAACCTCACCGAAGACTTCTGCGAGGATTTGACGGCTGTGCTGGAGGTGACCACAGAACTGCAGTACATTCATTGGAACACCGGTGAAACCACCCCGCAGATTGTGGTGCACCGGGCGGGCACCTACGTGGTGACGGCCCATACGGCGCAGTGCGAGGCCTTTGCCCGCGTGGACATCCACCCGTGTCCTTTCTACATGTACCTTCCCAACGCCATCACGCCGTCCATCTCTGTCGGCGAGAACGACGATTTCCACGTACCTGACGGCATCGCTTCACAGTTAGAGACCTGCGAGGTGTGGATTTACGACCGCTGGGGCATGATGGTGTATCACTCCACCGACCCGCACTTCCGCTGGGACGGCACCGTGAACGGCAAGATTGCCACCAACAATGTCTTCTCCTACCGGCTGAAAGTGTCGGTGTTTGGCGGCGGCAACTACCAATATACTGGAACGATCACCGTACTGTAACGGAAATCCATAAAAGAGGGAGGCCGATATGCAATTGCATATCGGCCTCCCTCTTTTTCTGCGCGCTTCAAGCCGCTAATTGTTGATGATGATCATGGACGTCCCAATAATCGACAGTGAACGCGAATAGTTCAAAAGGTTGTCGATGATGAATTTTCTGGGGGACATACGGCGAACGCTTTTTTTCTTTTTCAAAGGGGTAGAATTTTGTTCCATAGGCAAAACGCTTGGTTGGCAATTGATTGACACCATAATAACGCAAAGCCTGCGCGATTATTGCATAGGAACAAAGAAAAAAAATGAAAAGAGAGGAAGCAGACTACACCAGCACGTTTTTCTCTTTGAGAATCTTGCGGAGGTTGATGAGGGCGTAGCGCATACGTCCGAGGGCAGTGTTGATGCTGACATCGGTCATCTCGGCGATGTCCTTGAAGCTGATATCCTGATAGATACGCATTTCCAGCACTTCGCGCTGCTCGGGCGGGAGGAGCTTCACCATCTCAGAAATCTCGGCATACAGCTGCTCAGTAATCATCTTCTGCTCAACAGAGGGTTCGCTGCCATAGATGATGTCGAAAATATCGAACTCGCCGTTGGTCTCGAAGGCGGGCATGCGCTGCATTTTACGGAAATAGTCGATTTTCAAGTTGTTGGCGATGCGCATCACCCACTGCACGAACTTGCCTTCCTCATGGTAATTGCCAGAACGCAGCGTGTTGATGACTTTGATGAAAGTATCCTGGAAAATGTCTTCCGCCAACTCGCGGTTTTTAACGGAAAGAAGAATATAGGAAAAGACCCTTTTCTCGTGGCGCTGAATCAAAGTTTTGAGAGCAGACTCATCACCATTGACATAAAGAGAAATAAGCTCATTGTCAGATAACGCTATCTTTTTCATAAGGCACTCCTTTCTATTAGGTTAATTTTCAAAAAGATAGAATGTTTACTCGATAGCGTCCCTCCTATGTTTTATTGTTAATAATTTGGTTAAGATTGGAACCGCAAAAATACAACATTTTTTAAATGACAACACTTTTTTGAAAAAATTTTTCAAAAAAATTCTACTGACACCCAAAATTCTCCTCATTCATAACACTATTATTCAATGAAGAAGAGAAAAAAAATTCAATGCATCAAGCGACCGGTGGGACCCTACATTTTCTTTCGGAACGGCTCACAGGTAAGCCCTATCCTTAACTTCTTGAAAATCTTTTGATCCACCTCACTCAGCATTGCCGTGCTATGAACTTGGCAGCCATTCAGCTGCGGCAAGGTGGCGAGGGCTTTGCGGCAATTTTCATCGTTGAGGCTCAGCATGGAGAGGGCGACGAGCACCTCGTCGGTGTGCAGTCGCGGGTTGTTGCCGCGCAGCAGCGACACCTTCATCCGCTGGATGGGTTCGATCATCTCCTGCGGAATCAGCTTGACATCATGGTCGATGTTGGCCAGATGCTTGGTGGCATTCAGCAGCAGGGCGGCGCTGGGGCCGAGGAGAGAACTGGTTTTGGCGGTGATAATCGTGCCGTCGGCCAACTCGATGGCCGATGAATTCACGCCCGACTGTTCCTTTTTGAGACGGGCGGCCACCACCACACGGCGATCCTCGGGTTCGATCTTGGCCATCTTCATCAGCAGGGAGATTTTGCTCACCTCGCTTTCAGAAGACTTTCCGTCAACCATATTGCAGAGGGTAGTAAAGTAGCGGCGGATAATCTCCTCACGCGAGGCCTCACTGCACACCTCATCGTCGCAAATGCAAAAACCGGCCATGTTCACCCCCATATCCGTAGGCGACTTGTAGGGATTTTCTCCATATATTCCTTCAAAGATGGCATTCAGGACGGGAAAGATTTCAATGTCGCGATTGTAGTTGACAGCGGTTTTCCCGTAAGCTTCGAGGTGGAACGGGTCGATCATGTTGACATCGTTGAGGTCGGCGGTCGCCGCCTCGTAGGCCATATTCACCGGATGCTTGAGGGGAATGCTCCAGATGGGGAAAGTTTCAAATTTCGCATAACCGGCTCTCACGCCATGCTTGTTTTCTTGGTATAACTGACTGAGGCACACGGCCATCTTGCCGCTACCGGGACCGGGGGCGGTCACCACCACCAGCGGGCGGGAAGTCACTACATAGTCATTCTTTCCAAAACCTTCGTCCGAATCAATCAAGTTCACATTATTGGGATAATCGACAATGTTGTAGAGATAGTACACTTTGAGTCCGAGGCGTTCCAAGCGTTCACGGTATGCCTTGGCGCTGGCCTGTCCGTTGAACTTGGTGATGACCACCGACTGGCAGAGCAGTCCCCGCTGGGTGAAAATATCCTGCAGGCGCAGCACATCTTCGTCGTAGGTGATGCCGAGGTCGCCCCGGACCTTGCTTTTTTCAATATCGACGGCACTGATGGCGATGATGATTTCGGCATCATCTTTCAGCTGCATCAGCATCCGCAGCTTGCTATCGGGCTGGAAACCAGGCAGAACGCGGCTTGCGTGGTAGTCGTCGTACAATTTGCCGCCAAATTCCATATACAACTTGTCGCCAAACTGAGAAATCCTCTGTTTGATGTGCTCCGATTGGATTTTCAGATACTTTTCATTGTCAAAACCAATTTTTCCCATATACAATAAAGGTTTAAGTCAACAATAAAGTAATTGACAACTGGTTCATTCTCAAATAAATATAAAAGAAGAGCCGATTTTCAATCGGGATACAAAAATACAAAAAAATTCAAACATTATAAGGCAAAATCGAAAATGAGAATTTTTTTTTGTAAATTTGCAGCGTTTTTCGCAGAACATGCGTCAAAAAAGTGTTGAAATCAATCAAAAAACCATAATATGAAAAAAATCACCTTATTTGCAACCATCATCTGCTTGTGTATGAGCATTTTCGCACAGCAGAACAACACCTCCATGAAATATGACAGGTTGTTGTATCAGACTCTCACAGCTGAAGAGATTGCCATTTTGGAGAAGGATTCACCGTCGAAATTGGCCGACATCAACTTCGACCTCACCCATTTCTGCTATGTGGACAGCCAACTTCCCGCCACCTACATCATGGCCAATGAAATCAGCACCTATGTGTCTCCTGACAAAACCTGCAACATCGCGGATATCGTGGCCAGCAAGCGAATCAACCGCTTCCACTATGCGCTGCCCACCGATCCCACCCGTTACACGGTGTGTCCTGTCGGCAGCACCGGCTACTATGTCATCATCCTTCCTCAGGATGAATTCCTGAAGCAAAAACGTGAGTATATGAAAAAAATGGGATTCTAATTCCCCTTATCCAACAACACAAAAGATATCATCATGAAAAGATTATTCATCCTTGTTTCTTTGGTGCTGGCGTGCGCCCTCTCTTTCGGGCAGACCAACTACACGCTCGGTGTAAACGGCATTGGCACCACCACCACCGACATCACCACCTGCAACGCCTACATTTATGACAATGGCGGCGAAAACAGTGTTTACACTGCCGGTGTGGACTACTGGCTGACCATTCACCCCAGCAGCGGTGCTGCCACCATCCGCTTCATGGAGTTTGACGTGGCCGAGACCGACACGCTGTATATCTATAACGGCACCGACCCCAACAACGACTCCATCCCGTTGATGATCGGTTCGTTGGCTGTGCCGTGGGTCAACAACAGCAATGTCATCCAGGTGGGTGACCAAGAGGTTTCTGCCACCATCCAGAACCCCACTGGCGCACTGACGCTGCACTTTGTTTCTGCAGCCGGTTCGAGTTGCGGTGCCGGTTTTGCGTTGCTGGTTTCCTGCCAGGAGCCCTGCCAACGCCTCCATGCCAACATCGACTTCGCCAACTCGGTACCCACCCCGCATTTTGATACGGAGCTGAATGATGGTTACTACTACATTGACTTCTGTCCGGGTGACACCATCCATTTGGAAGCCTACGCCACCTATCCTGACAACGACTACAGCTACCATCAGGACCAGACCTCGACCTATTTCGACTGGAGTTTCGGCACCAGCGGCTATGGCCAGACCACTTTCGACTATATGTTCAACCAAGGGCAGGGCTACGACCTCACCTTGTCGCTGCGCGAGAGCCACAACGGCAACGTGTGCTACGGCCAGACGCCGGTGGCCATCCGTGTAAGAGGTTCCAAAGACCCGTTCGTGCACGCCTCACTGTTGGAGGACGTATGCCAGGGCACGGAAGTGCCGTTGTTGGTGAGTATGGACAGCGCGGCCACCATTATGGTGCAGCCTGTGGGAAGCACGCAGGAGTCGAGCCTTGCAGTCGATTCCATGGTGTTCATCCCCGACGGGCCGAACTGCGCCGTGCAGTGCTACAGTTCGTCGGTGAACTTCACCGCCTTCCCTCCGGGTGCCACCATCACCTCCGGTGCCGACATTCTTGCTGTACGACTCAACTTGGAGCATGAGTTCATCGGTGACATCAACATCTCGCTCATCTGTCCCAACAACCGCAGCGTGCTGTTGATGCCTGACCACTGCGGTTCCAACCAAAGTTACTTTTTCGGAGAACCCATGGGATACAACTCACACCACTCTTACGATGGAACAGGAAGTGGGGTATGCGACCCCAACCAGAATACACCCGGCACCGGCTGGAACTACTGCTGGAGCGAGAACAGCAACTATGCCCAGATTGCAAACAGCGAGTGTTTCAACCACGTAGGAGCACACATGTCAAACAGCGTGGACTCCTCCAATGTGGCGCAGCGCACCAACTACTATCCGCCGAACCAATCGTTCAGCAACCTGATCGGCTGTCCGCTCAATGGATTGTGGCAAATCCGTATCTGCGACACTTGGAGTTCTGACAACGGATACATCTTCCAGTGGGAGCTCTCGTTAGACCCGGCTTTGATGCCTCAGGACTGGACTTACGATGTTGACATCACCGGCATCAACTGGTCGGGCGGCAACATTGTGGCCACCTCCGACTCCACCGCTGCCATCAACACCGACCAGCCCGGCAACTACACCTACGTTTTCACCATCGTGGACGAGTTCGGTTGCCAATACGACCACACCATGGATCTGAAAGTGGTGCAGCAGCCCCAGTTCGAGCTCACCGACCAGAACATCTGCGTCGGCGAAATCGCCACCCTCGACCCGCACTTCGAATATGTGGGCAACCCCGGCTTCGATGAGTATGTGTGGAACAACGGCGAAAGCACACCCGTTATCAGCACCTCCACCAATGGCAATTACTCCCTCACCATCAACACCTACAATGACGACCGGTCGCTCGTGTGCACCTATTCCGACAGTGCACAGGTGATCCTCAACCCGCAGCCCATCGCCAATTTCTCTGCCAGCTTGTTAGAAAACTGCGCACCGCTCAACACCACACTCACCGATCTCACCACCTACACCGATGGCGAAGAGCACCCGGAAGTAACCCTCGACTATTACTGGGCCATCCTTGACGCAGGCAACGAAGTGGTGCAGGTATCCACAGCTGCCAGCCCCACCTTCTCGATACAAGATGGCGGCATCTACAGCGTGCTGCTCATCGTGCACACACAGGACGGTTGCGGTGACACCATCCTCAGAACCGACTACCTCACCGTTTACCCGCAGCCCATCTCCGACTTCCTCTCCAATCCTGAGAGAACCAACCTCGCAGAAGGCGGCGAGATCAACTTCATCAACATCACCGACACCACCGTCTTCGGACCCAACGATATCATCACTTGGACATGGAACTACGGTGACGGCGGTGACGAGACACACGGCACCAACGGCAACCACACCTACGACCAGTGGGGCGAGTATGTCGTCACCCTCTCCGTCGAAACCGACCAGGGATGCTCCAGCACCGTGACCCACACCGTCTATATCGAGGCCGACCTCGAATTCCCCAACGTGATGACTCCCAACGGTGACGGAAAGAACGACGTCTTCGCCATCGAGAACATGAACCCCATCCTCCCCAACCGACTCTGCATCTACAACCGATGGGGCAAGAAGGTATATGACAAGGAGAACTATCAGGCCTACATCAAGGACGGCCAGCTCTACAACGGTGAGCAGGGCTTCAATGCCGATAACCTCTCCGACGGTGTGTATTACTACACCTTCCACTACGAGGGTTACACCCGCGGTGTGGATTACCACGGCAGCCTCACCATCCTCAGGGACAACTAAGCAACAATATAATATATTGTATAAAGAGCGACTCACACGAGCCGCTCTTTTTTTTGCCTTGCGCGAAAACTGTCCCCACTTTCATCCATTTTTTCCCATCCGTTTCCAGTCCATCAATCCCTTTTTTCTCCATTTTACTCCATTTTTTTCCAAAAAATCATACCAAAAATCACACTTTCCATCCATAAAATAGCTATTTTACTTTATTACAAGTAATTAAGAAAAATCAATCATAATATCCATAACCACAAAATTATCAATAGTTTAATGTTTATAAAATAAACTTACAAACAATTTACTCCAAGTCATTCCACACTAATAATCAGTAATTTACAAGGAAAAATCACATTTTTAAATTTTTTTTTCCAAAAAAGTGGAAAATATAAAAAAATGTAGTATTTTTGTCGCACCAAAAATCCATAAAGTAGAATGGCTGGAATTAAATATCGTTGGTTTGAAGTCACCATAGAGAAGTACGGGCGGTTGAAGCTGCCTGCTGCTCTATTGAAGGAGTTGGCCGAGGACGACCGTCAGAATTTCTGGGCCACGGTGGGTTTTGGCAACCATATCATGTTGTGGACGCAGACGGCCTACGAGGAGCAGGTGCGATTCCTTGACTCATTGGACCGCAACCTCATCGAGGTGAAGCGTTACCGCAACATCTTGCTGCGTCAGAGCGCATACTTGGAATGCGACTCGCAGAGCCGTATCGTGCTTCCCAAGAGTTTGCTGGAGAAATACGGCATAGAACGCGAAGCCGTGCTGGTGCTGGACAACGGGCAGATTGAGATTTGGAACGTGGATGCTTTCAATGCGGATTGCGACGCCATCACGCCGGAAGAGTACGGCAAGTTGAATGCAGAGATGCATTCCGGCCATTACGACAAGAACCGAAAGGAGGGCGGGGATGTATCATAATCCTGTGCTTCTGGAGGCTTCTGTGGAAGGGCTCATTCAAAACAATTCAGGCATTTACGTAGATGTCACCTTCGGCGGTGGCGGCCATTCACGGCGCATATTGGAGAAACTGGGCGAAGACGGCCGGCTGGTGGCTTTCGACCAAGACCCTGACAGTGCGGCCAACGCACCGCAGGACAGCCGTTTCCAGTTTGTACCTTCCAACTTCTCCCATCTGAAAAAGTTTCTCCAGTACTACGGAGCCTATCCCGTGGACGGCATCCTGGCCGACTTGGGAGTTTCGTCGCACCAGTTCGACACGGCAGAGCGCGGTTTCTCACACCGGATGGAGGGCAAGTTGGACATGCGGATGAACAGCACCAACGGGCTGACAGCCTATCAGGTGGTGAACGAATACCCTGTGGAGCGGCTGACGACCCTTTTCCGCCAATACGGGGAGCTGACGGAGGCGCGGCAGATTGCGCTTCTCATCGAGAAAAACCGCACACAGAAAATCGAGACGACGACCGAGCTGGCCGAAGCAGTGGCACCGGCATTGCCGAGAGGGAAGGAAAACAAAGTTTTGTCGCAGATTTTCCAAGCGTTGCGCATCGAGGTGAACAACGAGCTGGGCGTGCTGCAGGAGCTGTTGAGCCAGTCGGCGGACGCGCTGAAACCGGGTGGAAGGCTGGTCGTCATCTCCTACCACTCTTTGGAAGACCGCTTGGTGAAGAACTTTATGAAAGCCGGCAACTTTGAGGGAAAAGTGGAGAAAGACTTCTATGGCAACCCACTGTGCCCGTTCACGCTTGTGACACGCAAACCGGTGGTGCCGGACGAGCAGGAGACGGAAGAGAATTCGCGGGCGCGGAGTGCCAAATTACGAATCGCTGAAAAAAAGAAAGAAAAATAGACCATGTATCGCGCAAAAGAGCCACAGAAGAAGATGCGGAAACGCGGCAAGGTGGCGGAATTCTTCATGAATGCCGTCTCCGGCAGGCATCTGCTGCTGACGTGGCGGCGATGGGTGGGCTGGTTGATTACAGCCACTGTCATCGCCATCATCTTCATCTTCAACGAGCGGGTGATTGACGAGAAGCGCGCACAGATTCGGGAGTTAGAGGACAAGCAGCGCACCAACATGCTGAAGCTGAAAGACGTGAACGACATCGTGCTGACCGAAGAACCGGAAGAGAAGGAGAAAGCCCGCGAAGAGGGTTTCGTAGATGTGAGAGAATACGACTATTACATCATCCACAAAGACAACAAATAGAAGAAAATGGAGAACGTCAACAAAAGAATCATCTGGACCATGATAGCGGGCATTGCGGCGTTGGTCGCGTGCCTTGTCGGGGTGGTGCGTCTGGCGTTTTTCCAGAAAGCGAAATACAGCGGGGACGAGAGTCTGTACCCCACCTACACGCAGGAGCAGTTCGACACGCTGTCGCCCGACCTGCAGAAAAACTGTGTGGTGGTGGAGCATGTAAATCCGACGCGCGGCACCATCTACGACGACATGGGGCGCCCGTTGGTGACCAGCGTGCGCGTGTTTTCCATCGGCATTGATGGACGCAACTTCAACACCAAGCACGAATACTTTGCAGAGAATTCGCCCTATCTTGACACGCTCATCAGCGACATCGCCATTAAATTCTACGAGCAGTTTGCAGACCGCTATCCCAACCGCACGGTGGACTACTACCGCGACAAACTGTCGCAGGCGTTCAAGCAGCACAAGCGGGTGCAGGTTTTCTACGACCATGAGGTGGTGGTTTACAAGCAGATGATTTTGGACAAGGACATCGCAGCGTTGGAAAAGCTGCCAGTGCTCAGCAAGACGATTGCAGAGAAAGACCTCGGACGGTACGGGTTAGCCGGCCGCAGCAAGGTGAAGTTCCAGAATGTACTGGACAAAAACGGGCGGCAGACAGTGCGACTGCGTCCTTACGGCGACATGGCGAGCCGTATTTTGGGCGACCCGCAGAAGAAGAACGGAATTGACGGATGTGCGATGTTCGCACCCGTGCTGGCCGGCGAGGCGGGCATTCGCAAGCGGCTGTACATGAACGGAATCGCCCTGCCGCTCTCGAATGAGAACCCGCCGGTGGAAGGTGGCGACATCTACACCACCCTGAATTTGGAAATCCAGAAAATCGTGCATCAGTCGCTGTTAGACCAGTGCGAAAAGGCCAAGCCGGCGTGGGGCTGTGCGGTGGTGATGGAGACTGCCACGGGTGATATCAAGGGCATCTCCAACTTCGAGCGCAGAATCAGCAACGGCGACACCTCTTATATCGAGACCCGCAACTATGCCATGGTAGCAGAGGTAGCAGAGCCCGGCTCCACCTTCAAGCTGGCCTCGTTGCTGGCCTATCTTGAGAAGACCAATGGCGACACCACGCGCCGCTACAAATACCTCTGCGACCAGTTCAAGGTGGGCAGACGCACCTATCTGAAAAAGGACAAGTCGAAATACGGCTACGACAGAAGTGACAGCGCAACGGTGCGCAAAATCATCCAGAAGTCATCGAACGTAGGCGTGGTGAACATGATGCGCTATGCCTTTCCGACCTATGCGGAGTACGTGTCGAAGCTCAATGAATTATACATCACGGTGGGTTATTCGGCACAGATCGGCAAGTTGAATCCGGTGGCCAACCTGCGACCCGACACCAAGATTTTCGAGGAGCAATATTCCCGCTACTTTGGTGCGGCCTTCAACATGCAGCCGATGCAGACGCTGGTGTATTACAACGCCGTGGCCAACGGCGGCAAGATGATGCAGCCCCGCTTTGTGAAGTCATCGCGTGTGGAAGGCAAGGTGAAAGAGTACCCGCCGGTGGTGATTGCCGATCAGATTGCAAGCAAGAAGACCATCGCCATTGCACAGGACATTCTGCGGTCGGTGGTGGCCGGCCCTGACGGAACGGCCTACAACACGGCGAGACGTGTGGCGCCCGGCGTGGCCTTCTCTGGCAAGACCGGCACCCGCGACATCTACGACACCCAGCTCGGAGCATACAACAAGAACCGCAACGCCGTGTCGTTCTGCGGCTACTTCCCCTCCGACAAGCCGAAATACACCTGCATCGTCTATCTGTTCGATGCTCCCTACCCTGCCAGCAGCGCCAATGCCATCACCGTTTTCGCCAACATTGCGAAACGGATTCTGAACCCGCCGCACGAGGCCAACGACAGCATCATCAACCCGATGCGGTTCCCGCACCCGGTACGCACTGAAGCCGCCAGCAAGATGAATGCGAAGTACAAACTCGGCATCAAGAACTGCAAAGGCGGCAAGGGCTATTGCATCAGCAGCGGCGACACCCCCGACCATGTGGAGGCGAAGGAGGTGAAGAAAGCCAGCGGCAGCATCCCGAACGTGGTGGGGCTGAACGCCGCCGATGCCGTGACCGAGCTGCGCAAAAGCGGCTATTCCATCCGAATGTCAGGACGCGGAGTGGTGCGAAGCCAGTCCGTCAACGATACCGACAAAACCATCACCCTCATTCTCTCAACCAGCTGACGGGGACTCTCCATTTGTTGTTCACCCTTTTGACCTTTCCTCCCCTACCATTAACCATTTCTTGAAAAAAACCTTTAATGATACGTGAAAACCTTATCACAAATCTTAGTTAGCATTGAACCCTGCGAGGTGCTGGGAAGCACCGAGAGGGAGGTGTCGGCCCTCGTCTTCGACTCCCGCAAAGTGGCGGAGAAGGGCGACGGGGTGGTCTATGTGGCGCAGCGCGGCACGCAGACCGACGGGCACCTTTACATCCCGCAGGCCGTGGCCGCCGGCGCCCGCGTGGTGGTTTGCGAAGAGCTGCCCGCCACGTGTGCACCGGAGGTAACGTACGTACGCGTGGAAAAAGCCGACGTCGCCCTCGGGCGCATGGCCGCCGAACTGTACGACCATCCCAGCCGGAAGCTGAAGCTGGTGGGCATCACCGGCACCAACGGCAAGACCACCACCGTGACCCTGCTGCACCGCCTGTTCAGCGAGTTGGGATACGGCACCGGTCTCATTTCCACCATCGTGAACAAAATCCGCGAGCGCGAGATTCCCGCCACGCACACCACACCCGACGTGGTAACGCTGAACGAACTGTTGAGCGAGATGGTGCGTGAGGGCTGCGAGTACTGCTTCATGGAGGTGAGTTCGCACGCCATCTGCCAGCACCGCATCGAGGGATTGGAGTTTGCGGGCGGCATCTTCAGCAACATCACCCACGACCATCTGGACTTCCACAAGACCTTCGCCAACTACATCCAAGCGAAGAAGGCATTCTTCGACGGTCTGCCCGCCACCGCTTTTGCGCTGACGAATGTTGACGACCGCAACGGCATGGTGATGGTGCAGAACACAGCGGCGAGAGTGTGCCGCTACGGTCTGCAGGGAGCTGCCGACATCAAAGGCAAAATCATCGAGAACAGCTTTGAAGGCCTGCAGATGCAGATCAACGGGCAGGAAGCTTTCTTCCGCCTGTCGGGACGCTTCAACGCCTACAACCTGATGGCCATCTACGGAGCGGCCGTGCTGTTGGGACAGCCGGCGGAGACCGTGCTGCTGAAGATGAGCAGTCTGACGGCGGCGGAGGGACGTTTCCACGTCATCCGCAACGGCGAGGGCGGTGTGGCAATCATCGACTATGCGCACACGCCCGATGCGTTGAAGAACGTGCTGAGCACGGTCGGCGACATCACCTGCAAGGGTGAGGAGATCCTGACGGTGGTGGGCTGCGGCGGCAACCGCGACGCCCTGAAACGACCCGTGATGACAGAAATCGCCTGCCGCCAGAGCACACGCGTCATCCTCACCTCCGACAATCCGAGGTTTGAAGACCCGCACGAGATTCTGCACCAGATGGAGGCCGGTGTGCCGGAAGAGTGCCGCCGCAACGTGCTGACCATCGAAAACCGCCACGAAGCCATCAAGACCGCCTGCATGATGCTTCGCGACCACGGCGTCATCCTCATCGCAGGCAAAGGACACGAGAAATACCAAGACATTCAAGGGGTGAAGCACCACTTCGACGACAGCGAAGAGGTGTGCCTCAACTGGAACATCCCTTATCAGCATTAAAAAACAGAGAGCCATGTTATATCACTTATTCCACTGGTTGAACCAACACGACTTCCCCGGAGCACAGCTGTTCGAGTACATCTCCTTCCGTGCAGCGGGGGCGTTCATCCTCTCGCTCATCGTGTCGATGATTGTGGGGAAATGGATGATTAAAAAGCTACGGCAGAAACAGATTGGCGAGTCCATCCGCGACCTCGGCCTTGCAGGACAGATGGAAAAGAAGGGCACTCCCACCATGGGCGGCCTCATCATCATCGCGGCCATTCTGATTCCCGTGCTGTTTTTCAACCGTCTGGACAACGTCTATGTGCTGCTGATGATTTTCACCACGATTTGGCTGGGAATTCTCGGTTTCATGGACGACTACATCAAAGTTTTCAAGAAAAATAAAGAAGGACTTCATCCCAAAGCCAAATTGGCCGGCCAGATTCTCTTAGGCCTTGTGGTGGGTGTGGTGATGTACTTCCATCCGGGTGTGGTAGTGGAAGAGAAAGCCACGCTGCCCAAGGAGGAGGTCACCACTGACGAGCTGTTCACGGTGACGCATCCCGACGAGAGCGGAGTGGCGACCATCGCGGTGAAAAAAGCAGAGACAAAGACGCAGGGACCGTCGGTGCACTCCACCAAAACCACTATTCCTTTCGTGAAGAACAACGAATTCGACTATGCGTGGTTCACACGCTGGATGGGTGACGAAGACGGCCGCTGGTCGTTCCTTTTCTACATCCCCATCATCATCTTCATCATTGCGGCGGTGTCGAACGGGGCGAACCTGACCGACGGATTGGACGGGTTGGCCACGGGCACGTCGGCGACTGTGGCCGTGGGGTTGGCCATACTGGCCTACGTATCGGGCAACGCCATCTTCGCCAACTATCTGAATATTATGTATATACCTAATATCGGAGAGCTGGTGATTTTCATTGCCGCACTGGTAGGTGCCTGCATCGGCTTCTACTGGTGGAACTGTTTCCCGGCACAGGTTTTCATGGGCGACACGGGCAGTCTGACCTTGGGCGGCATCATCGCGGTGTCGTGTGTCATCATCCGCAAGGAGTTGCTCATCCCGCTGCTCTGCGGTGTGTTCCTCGTCCAGAGCCTGTCGGTCATCATGCAGGTGAGTTATTTCAAATACACGAAGAAAAAATACGGTGAAGGGCGGCGCATCCTCCTCATGTCGCCTTTGCACCATCATTACCAGAAAAAAGGCATGCATGAATCGAAGATTGTACAGCGGTTCATTGTCGTCAGCATATTATTAGTCGTATTAACATTGGTAACCTTAAAAATCAGATAATTATGAAGAAGAGCAGAAACAGCATCAAGGGAGAATACACCTACGGAACCGGCATTTCAGGAAGCAGCGTACGGGATTTTCAGCAGTTGTTGGAACTCCGTGAGAGCCAGATGGCTGCCCAAAAGGGATTTTTCGACAGCATCGAGCACCGCATGGAGACCGTGAAGACCTTCCGTGGGGTGGATTTCATCAACGACGCCGCCTGCGAGAGTGCGAACGGGATTTACATGGCCTTGTCGAATATCTCAAAACCCATCACTTGGATCACATCCTTCACAGGTTGGGACCACATCGACGACAAACTGTTGCAGATAATCATCCGCAAGGTGAAAGCGATTGTGTTTTATGGGGAAGAAGATGAAGCCACCCGCAACTTCATCGAAGTGCTCAACATCCGCAGCGACAACAGCGAGGATCTGGAGACGGCCGTGCGCATGGCTTTCTATGCCAGTTCAGAGGACGATGCAGTGCTCTTCTCGCCGGGCACATCCTGCAAAGAAAGCAACAGCACCGTTTCCGCAAGAGGAAACCAATTCAAAATGTCAGTAGCACAACTTTAAAATGACTTTGAAACCCCTATTCACGCTGAAGTTCTACCACACCATCTACTTCATGGTGGCGATATTGGTGGCGGTATCCGTCATCGCCTCCTACAGTCTGACCGGTGAGCTATGGCAACCCCTCTTGCAGGGCATTGGAGGCTTTGCGTTAATGATTTTCATATCAAAAATCAACTATCAGAAAATCAATAGGTTCTACCAGCTATTTTTCGTATTGGCACTGATACTTCTGCTGGTAACCGTGATTTTCGGAAAAGGCGGCGGCGGGCGAAGTCTGTCGCTCGGCTTCATGTCGTTCCAGACCTTCTACTTGGTGACCATCCTTTACCTGTTCTACCTCTGCACGAAGTCGGCCTATGAAATGTCGAACAACATCACCTTGGACGGGAAGAAAACCTTTGTGCGGTTGGCGGTATTTGCGATGTTCACGGGGTTGATTGCCATGAGAAACATTTCAACAGCGATGCTGCTTTTCGGCACAGGAATGTTTGTGCTTTTTGTTTCGGGTATAAAACCGAAATACTTGGGGATTTTCCTGTTGGCCATTGCATTGGCAGGTGGGGTTTATATTGGAGGAAGTGCGTTGAAGGACAAGGGAAAGAGCGAGCAGGTGCAGAACGAAGAGACCAAGACCCGTGGTGGCACGGGCTACAACCGTATCAAATACTGGCTGACGGGCGAAAGCGACGTGGAGGGCTACGGCCGCCAGATGACGCTGGCCCGCACGGCAGTGGCTCGTTCGGCGCACATGCCCCAGCCGGGAAAAGGCATCATCAAAGACAAGATGCCGGAGGGTGAAAACGACTTCGTGTTCTCGCTCATCTGCGAGGAGCTGTCGGTATGGACCGGCATCGGACTGCTGTTCATCTACTTCATCATCTTTTTCAACATCACCTTCCTCATCTCACGAAAGGCGAAAGGAAACTTTGTAAAGCTATACTCATTGGCCATTGCGATGCTGATGCTGGGACAGGTGTTCATCCATGTGGGCACCAACATCAACCTGATACCGGCCACAGGGCAGACACTACCTTTTGTAAGCCGCGGCTCCACGGCATTGTTCACCACCTTCTTCATCTTCGGCACCCTCATCAACATGGGCAAACAGGTGTTGATGAATGCAGATGAAGACGACACCGAACTGAATATCGAAACAACAAATATTAATCCCTAAAAATTCATATTATGAAAAAAATCTTTACAACCTTATTTGCAGTGCTGGCTGTTGCCTTTGCTTTTGCACAGACCATTCCGAACGCCAGCTTTGAAGAGTGGAGCGACACCCACACACCGGCAGGCTGGAACGCCAGCTTCAACGCCAACATCCCCGTTGAATACATGGGATTCAGCCTCAATGTGGTCATCAACTTCCAGGCAGCCACCCGCAATGCCAACGCCCACACGGGTACCTACGCCGCACAGCTCAGCACCCAAACCGCCAACGCACAGATGATGGGAAGTACACTGTACTCCATACACATTCCCGGTCTCATGCACCTTGGTGAGTTCAATGTGGACGCCTTCTCCACGCTGGATGTCAGCGAAATGACCAATCCTGATGCCATCGACTGGTCGCAGTACCTGACCGGCGGTATCGCCTGCAACCAAGTGCCTGAAAAAGTGACCGCATGGATTGCCTATAGTCCGGTTAACGACACCCTCAACGTAAAAGTACTCCTCACCCGCTGGAACAACGGTCAGCGCGAAGTGGTGGCCGAAGGCAACTACACCAACGACCAAGCCATGGAAGACTACACGCAGATTGAGGTCCCTGTGACTTACAAAGACGGCATGGAGGGTGTGACTCCCGACACCATGAACATCATCTTCGCCAACGCCTCCGGTGATCCTGATGAAAGCACCTTGCTGACAGTGGACGACGTGGCCATTGCCGCTGGCGACAACATCTACGAGGTGAGCACGCTTCCGCTGTTCAGCGTCCGCCCGAACCCCGCTACCGAAGTGATGATTCTCACCCCCTTCACCGACGAGAGCTATGCCGCCCGCATGTACGACAACAGCGGCAAGCTGGTCTGGGCAGCTGAAAACCTGCAGGGCGAAACCCAGCTCAACGTGAGCGAGTTCACCAAAGGCGTGTACTTCCTCCAACTGAAGCAGGGCAACAACGTGAAGAGCGAGAAGGTCATTGTGAAATAATTTTCCCTTGGAAGAGAAAACCACTTTCATTCTCGCGCCGCTTCACGGCATCACGAACTATCATTTCAGAAACTGTGTTCACCGCCATGTCGGAGGCATCGACATGGCGGTGACGCCTTTTCTGGCGGCGCAGGAGCTGGCGAAGCTGAACGTGCGGAAGTGGCCCGACATACAGCCCGCGCACAACACCGGCATGGCCATCATCCCGCAGCTGATGGGCAACGAGCCCGTGCAGATGAGCGACACAGTGCAGGCGGTGGCCACGCTGGGCTACCGGCAGGTGAACTGGAACATCGGCTGTCCGTCGGCGCAGGTGGTGCGGAAGCGGCGCGGCTGCGGACTGATGCCGCACCCCGACAAGGTGGAGGCAGTGGTGGCCGCCGTAACCCGCAATGCGCCCGAATGCCGCTTCTCGGTGAAGATGCGCACCGGCTGGAGCAACCCGCAAGAGGGGCTGGAAATTGTGGAGCGGCTGAATGCCTACCCGTTGGATTTCATCGCCATCCACCCGAGGCTGGGCGTGCAGGAGTACAACGGCACCCCCGACTGGGAGCAGTTTGGCCGGATGTGCGAAAAGACACGTCACCGCATCGTGTACAGCGGCGACATCAACGACCTCGACTCCTACCGCCGCTTCCTTGCCTGCTTCCCCGGCATCCGCAGCATCATGCTGGGACGCGGGCTGCTGAGAAACATCTTTCTGGCGGAAGAGCTGGCAGCGGGGGCGGAACTTCCCATGGAGAAAAAGCGCAGCCGTTTTGCCGCGTTCTACCGGGAGCTGGTGGAGACGCTGGCGGCCGCGCGCGGGCGGGAGCACATCCTGTCGCTGCTGAAAGAGCTGTGGCACTACTTCGCCGTGTTCCAACAACTCTCCCCGCAAGAGCTGACCACCCTGCTGCGCATCACCGACATTGACGAGTTCGAGCGGCAAACGATGGAAATCGTCAGCAGGCAGTAACGGAGGGGGTTCCGCTGGCCCAATGGCCAGCGGAACGGTGCAAGTGATCAATTTCCTTATAGGGTATTACAACCGTATTGACAGTTTAGGCACCATCTGGTTCTTCCACTCGGTGAAGCACCCTTCCGCAATTTTCTGGCGAGCGACTGTCACCAGTTCGAGGTAGAAGTGGAGGTTGTGCAGCGAGCCGATCATCTGTCCCAAAATCTCATTGGCGGTGTAGAGGTGGCGCAGGAAGGCACGGGTATAGAGGCGGTCGGCGGGCAGGTCGCTGTTGGCATCCAGCGGTGTAAAATCCTCTTTCCACTTCTCGTTACGCATATTCAAAATGCCATCCCACGTAAAAATCATGCCGTGACGGCCAGCGCGGGAGGGCATCACGCAGTCGAACATATCCACACCGAAAGCGATGTTTTCGAGGATATTAACTGGTGTGCCGACGCCCATCAGGTAACGCGGTTTGTCAGCGGGCAGCTGCCGGCAGCAGTGGTCGGCCATCTCGTACATCATGTCAACAGGCTCGCCTACCGCAATGCCGCCAATGGCGATGCCGTCGCTGTCGTACTTCACAATCTCCTCCATGGAGCGGCTGCGGAGGTCCTTGAACACACTGCCCTGCACGATGGGAAACAGCGACTGGTAGTGGCCGTACTTGGGCTCGGTCTGTTGGTAATGTTTCCAGCAGCGGGCGAGCCAGCCGAGGGTGATGTCGAGCGACTTGCGGGCATACTCGTAGTCGCAGGGATAGGGCGGGCACTCGTCGAAGGCCATCATGATGTCGGAGCCGATAGAACGCTGTATGTCAATTACTTTTTCAGGACTGAAAAGATGGCGGGAGCCGTCGATATGCGACTGGAACCAGACCCCCTCCTCAGGTTTTATCTTGCGGCATTTGCTGAGCGAAAACACTTGGAAGCCACCGCTGTCGGTGAGGATGGGGCGGTCCCACCCGTTGAATTGATGGAGTCCGCCGGCGGCTTCGATGACCTCCATGCCGGGACGAAGGTAGAGGTGGTAGGTATTGCCGAGAATGATCTGTGCCTTCACTCCATCGTGCAAATCATTGGTATGCACTGCCTTGACAGCTCCCAAAGTGCCTACCGGCATGAAGATGGGAGTTTGGATTTTGCCATGATCGGTGGTGATGACACCGGCACGGGCGGAGCTATGGGCATCCTTATTTTCAATTGTAAACTGCATTCTGTTAATAATTTTCGGCAAAAATAAACTAATTCTTGCAAACTTTCCAATACATTTGCAAAATGTTATTAACCGCTACCATGTTCCTGCAAAACCTTCCTCCATACACCCTTATCTGCTTGATTATCTTAGGGGTTATCATTGTCAGTCTGCTGCTTTACTACCTTGCTTTCTATGGACGCTTTGTTTTTAGAAAGGAGAAGAAGCACATTCTGTCGGAGGAATACCCGCCCATCTCCATCATCATTGTGGCGCATGACGAGGCACACCACCTCATCAAGTCGCTGCCGGAGCTGCTGACGCAGGACTACCCGAACTACGAGGTAGTGTTGGTGAACGACAACTCGACGGACGAGACGCCGCAGTTGGCCATTGAAATGAAAAACAAGTACCACAACCTGCATTATGTGAACATGACCTCATCGGTTTCGACCATTGAGGGCAAGAAGTTCCCGATGGCCATCGGCATACAGGCGGCAAAGAACGACCTCGTGCTGATGACGGGGGCAAGCTGCATGCCGTCGAGTCCGTACTGGCTGCGGCAGGTGGCGGGACGTTTTGTGCGCAAGACACGCGTGGTTTTGGGGCACGCCTCCTACGGCCGGAAGCCCGGGCTCTTCAACAAACTGCTGCATTACGACTCTCTGGAGACCTCCATCCTCGCCTTCTCCTATACCATCAGCGGAATGCCAGTCATGGCCGACGGCCACAACCTCGCCTATCACAAGCGCATCTTCTTCAACAACAAGGAACTCTACTTCCGCCATGCGCAGCTGCCGTTCGGCGAGGACTGCATCTTCATCAACGAGGCGGTGAAGCACGACGCCTGCAACGTGGTGGCCTCTCCCGAAGCCGTGATGGAGCAATACCCCATCGACTTTTCCAAATGGCTGCAAATCAAACAATTTGCCATTATCAGCCGGAGTTTCTATAAAGTCATCCCCCGTTTTTTGCTCAAATGGTACAACTGGCTCAGCTTCCTGTTTCATGCTGCGGCCATCGCCTGCATCTGCCTGACTATCATCGAGCACAACTGGATCATGCTGGGCATCGTGTGCGGGGCGGTGCTGCTGAAAATCGGGATGCAGTACTGGGTCTTCGCCAAAGGCGCGAAGAAGTTAGGCGAAATGTCTGTTGTGCCCGGCATCTTCCTCTACGAAATCCTTCTCACCCTGCTGCGGCCATGGATCTATCTGGGTTCGAAATTTGAAAAATCAAAATGGAAATAACAAACTGCACCACCGACAAGGCGAAACGCGATGCGCTATTGGTAAAAGACGCGCTCGAAAATGGCAGTCAGAAGGCCTATTCCGACCTGATGCGCTACTACCGCGACCCGCTCTATTTCACCCTGTTGAAGATGATGAAGAATCCATACGATGCGGAAGACCTCACCATAGAGGCATTCGGCAAGGCATTCAAGAACTTGGAGAAATACACCACCGAATATGCCTTCTCGACGTGGCTCTTCAAGATTGCCATCAACAACTGCATCGATTACATGCGCCGCAAAAACACCTCGCCGCAGTGCGTGGACGAGGACTTCTGCCTGTTTGAAAACAGCTGCGAGGGCACGCCCATGCAGTCGCAGGAGGAGACCGTGATGCAGAAGGAGCGTGCGGAGATGATGCACTGGGCCGTGGCACAACTCCGTCCCAAGTACCGCACCCTCATTGAGTTGCGTTATTTCCAAGAGCTCTCCTACGAAGAGATTTCACAAGAGCTGAACATCAGCATGAACAATGTGAAGATACAGCTTTTCAGAGCCAAGTACATGCTGGGGGCCATCATGGAAAAAATGAAGTACGCGATATGATTTACCCGTGGGGCGACACGCGCCGCTTCAACTCCTACAAACGATTTTTGCAACAGCAGTTCGGCACCCGTGTGCAGAAACTGACGATTGACGCTGGTTTCAGCTGTCCCAACCGCGACGGCACGGTGGGCACAGGGGGCTGCACCTACTGTCTGAACGACGCTTTCAACCCCTCGTACTGCACACCTGAAAAGAGCGTGGCGCAGCAGCTGGAGGAGGGCATGAAGTTCCATCGCAACCGTTACCGGCGCGCCGGCGCCTACCTCGCCTATTTCCAAGCCTTCTCCAACACCCACGCTCCCCTACCCCAGCTGAAAGAGATTTACCGTCCGGCGTTGGAGAACCCGTTAGTGAAGGGAATCGTGGTGGGCACCCGTCCCGACTGTGTGGACGAGGAGAAGCTGGACTACTTCGCGGAACTGGGGAAAAGGATGTTCGTGTCGGTGGAGTACGGGGTGGAGAGCTGCAACGACGCCACGCTGCACCGCATCAACCGCGGGCACGATTTTGCCACGGCGGAGCGGGCCATCCGGATGACCGCGGAGCGGGGCATCCACTGTGCGGCGCACTTCATCTACGGACTGCCCGGAGAAACGCCGGAAGAGTGGTTAGAAGAGGTGAAGATTATTAACAATCTAAAAATCAACGGGATAAAATTCCATCAGCTGCAGATCATCAAAGGCACGGCGATGCAGCAGGATTTTGTGAACCACCCTGCTGATTTCCATATTTTCACCCCCGAAAGCTATATTGATTTCATTGTAAAGATCACCGAACAGCTCAATCCGGCGTTCACCATCGAGCGGTTTGCCGGCGAGGTGCCGCCACGCTATCTGTCTGTGAACCACTGGGGATTAACGCGGTACGACGTGATTTTACAAAGAATAGAAAAAAGGATGGAGGAGTTGGACACGTGGCAGGGGAAGGCGAGAATGGAGAATTGACAATGTACAATTGACAATTGAAAATTGAAAGGTGAGAGGTTCCGCCGCCTCGCTGCGCGTCCGGCGGAACCTCCCCCAATATT
>JBGURX010000042.1:0-26077 GCA_045132235.1 Bacteroidales bacterium | reverse complement strand
GGGGAGGGCGGCTAACTGCTGCGACAGGAAGGTGAAGCCCCCGCTGTTGTGCCCGGTGTCGCAAATGGTGAGGGGCGACTCGCAAAGGATTTCCCAGCGGCCCCGTAAATGGGTGTTTTTCAGTACGTTTTCAATCGCCCGTGCGATGGCGGAATAGGTCGCTTCGGTGTGCGGCTGCAGCACCAGCACGCTCTTGACAAACGTGGCGACATTCTCTATCTGGTAGTCGCCGGCAAGGGGCAGCCGCACCTTCTCGGCGATGAGGCACCCTTGGTAGTGGATGGCAATGTCGCGCCAGCCGCGCGCATCCGTGCTGATGGTGCTCACTTCCACATCTTCCGTAGTGTGCAGCGGGGCGTGCAGCGCTTCAGCTTTTGCTGTGAAAACAGGTAGGGTTTCCGGCTGCCACTTCCCAATCACCACAGGCACACCCTCCTTGATGATGCCCGCCTTCTCTCCCGCAATTTTCTCCAACGTATCACCCAGCAACTGTGTGTGGTCCAATGAGATGTTGGTGATGACGCACAGTTCGGGATGGATGATGTTGGTGGCATCCAACCGTCCGCCCAAACCCACTTCGATGATGGCAATATCTACTTTTTCTTGGTCGAAATGATAGAAGGCCAGTGCGGTGGTCATTTCGAAGAAAGAGGGTTGGATGTTTTGGAAATCATGGTTGAATTGCTCGAAAAAAGCCACCACCGCCTCTTTGGAAATCATCTCGCCGTTGACGCGGATGCGCTCGCGGAAGTCCACCAGATGCGGCGAGGTATAGAGCCCGACCTTGAATCCAAGTTCTTGATAGAAAGAGGCTAACAGGTGCGAGGTGGAGCCTTTCCCGTTGGTGCCGGCCACATGGATGCAGCGCAGCCGCTGTTCGGGATGCCCCACCACGGCGGTCAGCTCCTCAATGTTTTCCAAGCCTTCCTTGTAGGCGCTGCTCCCCACCTTGTGGTACATGGGCAGCGCGGTGAAGATGTTGTCGAGAATGGATTCGTAGGTGAGCATGTTGGATGAGCGAAGTTATCGCGTTATGGTTAGCTTTCGGCTTAAAATCTGTCCGTTGGGCAGTTCCACTTTGAGGATATACATTCCGGCAGGCCACTCCGTGCAGTTGACGGTACACGTCTCGCGGTTTTCGGTCTCTTTGTAGATGAGCTGGCCGTAGGTGTTGAAAACTGTGAGGGTGGTGAAGTGCGGGGCACTCACCGTGAATTGTGTGCTGGCCGGGTTGGGCATGAGGTGCAGGTCCGCCATGGTGAAGTTCAGGATGAGGTTGTTGGTATCGACGATGGTCGTGTCGGTCGGTATCGTGTCTGTCGGGATGGTGTCGGTGGGGATGTCGGGGTTGAGGTTGCGGCCCACGGTGAAGATGAACGGGTCTGGTTCGCCGATGAGCGGGTAGGTTTCGCGGCGGCCCGATTCGTCTTTGGCCAACAGGTAGTATTCCACCTGGCAGGTGTCGGTGATGCCGCTGATGGTGCCGGCCCATGTCTCGCCGCTCACCAGTGCCATCGGGGTGTCGTTCCACGGACTGGTGGTGCCGAGCGTATCGGTGATGCGGTAGTAAATTCTCACCGAGTCGGCCACGATGGGCTGGTGGCTGAGGTTCTTGATGTTGGCGGCGAGGGTGAATACTGAGTCGTAGGGTTGCGCATCGAGGGTGGGGTAGTGGGTGATGCGCAGCATGCTGAGGTCGGGAATCTCGTGGGTGCGGCAGTGCAGTGCGTCGGTGTTCTCCCACGGGGTGCCGCTTTTTTCCATGATGGGCACGATGGTGTAGCCCGGCATGGCCTGCTGATAGACTGCGATGGCGTCATCGTCGTAGCTGGCACCGGTCACGGGCACAAACACGTGGTCGTTGAGTATCAAACTGTTGGTGTAGGGTGTGCGGGCGTTGCTGACGGTGGAGCCGGGCTCGAACACGCGATACACTTTGTATTTGTTGCCCCATGGCGTGGTGGCATTGGCGAAGTAGTCGGCCACGGCCTCGTAGTCGGCGTAGTGGGCTGCGCCGGTGGGCAGCTGCGCGATGAGGATCTTGTCCACGCCGAGGAACTTGCCCCAGCAGTCGATATGGGCGATGTAGTCGCCTTGCGGGTCGATGGTGACGTGGTAGTTGTTGATGCCGAGGTAGTCGTTGCAGTATTGGTGAATCTGTGCCTGCGTAAGGTTGGTGTTTTCGTTGTACACCAGCTCGTCGGAGGCTGCCGTGCCGTAGCCGTCCGACATGTAGTTGCCACCCGTATGCACAAGGGGGAAATCAAAATGGTTGATGTTCAAAAAGTTGGCCATGATAGCCATGTGGGCGTCGTCGTTGGGGCGCGAGGGACGGTTGTAGGTGAAGTCGGCCACCCCGAACTCATCGTTGCCGTCGAGGATGAACCACGGCCCGAAGTCGCGGGTCCAGTAGCTATCGACGGCACCCACCACGAAGTTCACGTTGCTCATGTTCACCCCGTTGTTTTGCAGCTGGTTGCGCACGGTGTTCTGCTGGCTGGTGCTGGAAACTGCCACGGTCACGGTGACGAGGTTCGACATCTGGGCGATGAGGTTGTAGGGGATGCCGAAGCCGTAGTAGCCGGCATAGGCCACGAGCACGCCCTGGCAGCGTTCAAACTCGGCGATGCTCACCACGGGGGCTGTGGGCGGGGTGGAGGTGCGCATGCGTTCCGACAGTTCGTGCCAGCGCATCACATCCTCCGCAGTCAGCTCATAGCGCTGTTGCGTTTCTTGTGCTTGTAAAATATTGATAATTAAGATAAAGAGAAAAGAAAAGATAGAAATTTTCTTCATTTTCGCTGCTATTTTTTGACAGTGCAAAATTACGAAAATGTCGTAAAAGGTTATCCCAAGAAAAATAAAAAAACGTGCGTTAATTTTCCCGTTGTAAACCGCTCTTTAGTTCCTCCTTCTGAACAGCTCCAGCAATGCGGGCACATAGTCACGGTCGGTGTAAAGCTGCGCATGATCCACCCCTGCCTTGCGGAAGATGTTTAATGTGCTGTCATTCAGATTTTTCCACCACTGATTGTAGGCGTTGCGCACCTTTTTGCTGGCGGTGTCGGTCCATACACGGGCGCCGGTCTCGGGGTCGAGCAGCTCCACGATGCCGATGTTGGGCAGGGTGGTCTCGCCGCGGTCCATGATGTCGAGGGCGACGATGTCGTGGCGGTTGGCGGCAATGCTCAGCGCCTGCTCGTAGCCGCTGTCGGCGAAGTCTGACAGGATGAAGGCGGTGGCCTTGCGCTTGCTGACGTTGGTGAGGAAGCGGAGCGCTTCGGAAAGGTTGGTCTGGCGGGCGGCCGGCTGGTAGGTGAGCAGCTCGCGGATGATACGCAGGATGTGCGATTTGCCCTTGGCGGGCGGGATGAACTTCTCCACCTCGTTGCTGAAAAAGATGACACCCACCTTGTCGTTGTTGTAAATGGCTGAGAACGAAAGCACTGCGGCAATCTCGGTGATCAGGTCGGACTTGAACTGCTTGCGGGTGCCGAACAGGTTGGAGCCGCTGACATCGATCAGCAGCATCACCGTCATCTCACGCTCCTCCTCGAAAATCTTGACGTACGGGGCGTTGAAACGGGCGGTCACGTTCCAGTCGATGAAGCGCACATCGTCGCCGTAGTTGTATTGCCGCACCTCGCTGAACGCCATGCCACGACCCTTGAAGGCACTATGGTACTGTCCGGCAAAGATCTGCTGGCTCAGTGCGCGTGTCTTGATCTCAATGCGCCGTACTTTCTTGATCAACTCCGACGATTCCATCCTTTTATTATCTGTATCTGTTTTCCCGATACGGTGCATGCACCGTATCTACATGTGGTTTCTTTTAATCGTTAATTGTCAATTGTCTACGGAACTTCCACGGTGTTCAGCACCGCGCTGATGATGTCGGTGGTGGTGATGTTCTCGGCCTCGGCCTCGTAGGTGAGACCGATACGGTGACGCAGCACGTCGTAGGCGAGGGCGCGGATGTCCTCGGGGATGACGTACCCACGGCGTTTGATGAAGGCGTAGGCCTGCGATGCCAGCGCCAGATTGATGGTGGCACGCGGGGAGGCCCCGAAGTTGATCATCGACTTGAACTTGTCGAGACCGTAGTTCTCGGGGTAGCGGGTGGCGAAGACGATGGAGGTGATGTACTGGCCGATCTTTTCATCCAAATACACCTCCTTCACCACCTGGCGGGCACGGATGATGTCCTCCGGCTTCAGGATGGTCTGGGTAGTGGGATAGGTGGCCTCAAGGTGCTGGCGCAGAATGAGTTTCTCCTCCTCTTGTTTCGGGTAATCCACAATCACTTTGAGCATGAAACGGTCCACCTGCGCTTCGGGCAGGGGATAGGTGCCCTCCTGCTCGATGGGGTTCTGGGTGGCCAGCACGAGGAAAGGCTCGTCGAGTTTGTAGGTGGCCTCTCCGATGGTGACCTGCCGCTCCTGCATCGCCTCCAGCAGTGCGCTCTGCACCTTTGCGGGCGCACGGTTGATCTCATCGGCAAGGATGAAATTGGCGAAAATGGGACCGTGTTTCACCACAAACTCCTCCCGCTTCTGACTGTAAATCATCGTTCCGATGACGTCGGCGGGCAGCAGGTCGGGGGTGAACTGGATGCGGCTGAATTTGGCCTGTATGATGTTGGCCAATGATTTGATGGCCAAAGTTTTTGCCAAGCCGGGCGCGCCTTCCAAAAGAATGTGACCGTTGGCCAGCAGACCGATCATCAACTTCTCCACCATCTGCTTCTGGCCTATGATGACGTTGGACATTTCACGGTTGATGAGTTCAACGAAAGAACTTTCGCGTTCGATGCGCTCGTTCAACTCTCTGATATCTACACTATTACTCATTTTGTGAAAGATTTGATTACAGACGGCAAAGTTACACAATTTATTTGTAAATTTGCGACCTCATTATGTTGGAAATAATAATCTAAAAATCAAATCAATATGTCAGAGAAAATTTTATCGAAAGTGGCCCCCGGCGTGGTTTACGGGAAGGCTTTGCAGGAAATCTTCAGAATTGCGAAAGCGGAAAAATTCGCCATCCCCGCTGTGAACGTGGTGGGTACCAACTCGGTGAATGCCGTTTTGGAAGCCGCCAAGGTGGCCAACTCCCCCGTCATGGTGCAGTTTTCCAATGGCGGCGCCGTCTTCTTTGCCGGCAAGACCATCCCCAACGATGGTGAGCGTGCCGCTATCATCGGTGCCGTTTCGGGTGCTATGCACATCCATCAAGTAGCTGAATATTATGGTGTTCCGGTTATCATCCACACCGACCATGCCGCCAAGAAACTCCTTCCCTGGGTGGACGGTTTGTTGGATGCCGGCGAAAAGTTCTACAAGGAACACGGCAAACCGCTCTTCAGCTCCCACATGCTCGACCTTTCCGCAGAACCGCTGAAAGAGAACATTGAGATTTGCAAGAAATACTTGGCCCGTATGGCCAAGATGGAGATGGTGCTGGAGATTGAGCTGGGCATCACTGGCGGTGAGGAGGATGGTGTGGACAACACTGGCATCGACAGCGCCCGTCTGTACACCCAGCCTGAGGATGTGGCCTATGCTTACGAGGAACTCAGCAAGATCAGCCCCAACTTCACCATCGCTGCTTCATTCGGCAACGTGCATGGCGTTTACAAGCCGGGCAATGTGAAGCTGGAGCCCATCATCCTGCACAATTCGCAGGAGTATATCCAGAAGAAGTTCAACACGCAGCCCAACCCCGTCAACTTCGTGTTCCATGGCGGCAGCGGCAGCGAGCCGGCCAAGATCAAAGAGGCCATCGAGTACGGCGTGGTGAAGATGAACATCGACACCGACACGCAGTGGGCGTTCTGGGAAGGCATCATGAACTATTATAAGAAGAACGAGGCTTACCTGCAGTCGCAGATCGGCAACCCCGAAGGCGACGACAAGCCCAACAAGAAGTACTACGATCCGCGCAAGCCGTTGCGCGAGGGCGAAGCCTCCATGGTGAAGCGTCTCCAGGTGGCCTTCGAGGACCTCAACGCGCTGGGAAGGAACTAAAATTACTTTGTCTATTCCCCGCCCGTCAGTTCCGCCACGGTCATGTGGGCCACTTGTATCAGGTTTTGCGGGGCGAGCTTGAACTGGAGCCCCCGCACGCCGGCACTCACGTAGATGAACTCGAACTGCTGGCAGGTGGCGTGGATGTAGGTGGGGAAGGACTTCTTCATACCAACAGGTGAGCAGCCCCCGCGGATGTAGCCGGTCAGCGGCAGCAGCTCCTTCATCGGTATCAGGTCGCAGCTTTTGTTGCCCGTGACCTTGGCGGCCTTTTTCAAATCCACCTCGTCGCAGCCGGGAATCACGCACACGAAATGACCCGTCTTGTCGCCTTTCAGCACTAACGTTTTGAAAACCTGATGGATGTCTTCTCCTAACTGATCGGCGATGTGCTGCGCGCCAAGGTCGTTCTCGTCCACCTCGTAAGGCACCAGCTCATACGCGATTTCCTTCTGGTCGAGAAGGCGGCAGGCGTTGGTCTTGTTGATTTTCGATTTCATAGGGTAAGGGTGTAGTGCGGATTTGTAACGGCAATGTCTATGGGTTTATTGTAAAAAGAGGATGTTTGTTAGCGTGGATTACATTTTTTTAGTATCTTTGCCGCATCTTTTTACCTCTATCGTCATGAATGGCAAGGACAAATGTAGTTACCTGAAAGCGATTCGCCGCGAAATTGCGGCGGCCAATGGCATTGATCTGGAAATTCCCGAATGCACCTTCGAGGGTGAGTGCTCCGGCACCTGTCCCCGCTGCGAAGGGGAGGTACGGCAGTTGGAGCGCGCGATCTCGCAACGGAGGAAACTCTCCCAAAAGGTGGCCATTCTCGGCGTGGCGGCGGGGTTGTCGCTGGCAGGAATGTCGCCCGCTGTTGCCCAGACGGAGCCGGATCCTCGGTGCGACAGCACCCAATCGGTGATACTGGGATTTGCGGAGCCGGTGAGGAAAATACCAGGATATGTTCCTATACGATACAATAAATATCTTGGATTTGATGTAGGGACCACATCCACTGTGTTCGATTTTGCAGAGAAGACCCCTCTGAGACGAATCGGGGATGCTGAGAAGCCTGATTTGTCGAAGTACATTGTGAATGTCCCCGCTTTCCCGGGCGGTGAGGATGAAATGAAACGTTTCATCCAGAATAATCTCCTCGTTCCGGAAACCACTTGTGATCTGGTGGCTGACGGTGAAGTCATTGTGGAATTCCGGGTGAATACGAAAGGAAAGGTGGGTGGTGTCAAGGTGAAAGGCAAAGCCGACCCTGCTTTGAAGAATGCTTTGAAGAAGGTTTTCCGCTCCATGCCCCGGTGGACACCCGCCTACGTCAATGGGGAGGTGGCTTCCGGCTGCGTGCAGGTCCCCATCACTTTTCTGCGTAAAGAGGAATAGCCGAGCGTATATCACCTAACAATGCTCTATTTTCCCATTCTCAACTCTCAACTCTCAACTCTCCCTTCTCCATTTTCAATTTTCAGTTTTCCATTTTCAATTTAACAAACACCGGCAGGTGGTCGGCATAGCCGCCGATGTAGCGCGGACCTGAGTAGGTGCGGTACACGCGGTAGCCGCCGTACTTGTCGTCGGGCTCCACCATGAAGTCAGCCATGAAGATGTGCGCCTGTTGCCCGATGATGTGCGTGCCGCTGTCATCCAGCAGGGCAGGGGAGACGATGATCTGGTCGAGGCAGCCCCAGAAGTCCTCGTGCTTGTGCGAGCCGATGTTGGGCAGGTCGAGGAAATGGAACATGAGGTCGAACAGGGTGTGCTGGCTTCGATCGTCCTTCTCCCAGTTGCCGGCGCGCAGCACCTCGGTGATGCTCTCGTCGGTGGGATAGTCGTTGAAGTCGCCGGTAATCAGGATGTTGGCGGTGGGTTCGCGGGCCAGTATCGAGTCGGCCAGTGCGCGCACCACCCGCGCATAGTGGTTCCGCTTGGGGATGGTGGGCGCGTAACCGCCATAGCGGGAGGTCCAGTGGTTGACAACAATATGTACTGAGTCGCCGTTGGGCAGCCGGGCCACCACATACAGCAGGTCGCGGTTGCGGCAGGCCGTGTCGAAGGGAAACGCCACCGGCACGGCGCGTTCCCGCAGGATGGCGATGCGGTCGGCACGATAGATCAGCGCTACGTCCACCCCGCGCGCGTCGGGCGAATCGTGGTGCACGTAGCGGTAGCCGTACTGCTTCAGCGGCGAGTCGTGGCACAGCTTCTTCAGCACCGCTGCGCACTCCACCTCCGCCAGCCCCATGATGTCGGGCGGCTCCCATCCGTTCAGGGCCAGCAGCACCTTCCCGATGTTGTTGATCTTGCGGGTGTATTTGCCGTAAGTCCAGTGGTACAGCCCCGTCGGCGTGAACGCATCATCGTTCTTCAGCGAGTCGTCGCTGGGGTGGAACAGGTTTTCCACGTTGTAAAAACCGATGACAATAGGGCTGACTTCCTGCGCATTCAGCACGAAGCTACATATTGTTAATATAGTGCAAATGAGTGTTGTTTTCATCTTGCATCCTCGTTTAGTTCAAATTAAGGCTGCAAAGATACAACTTTATTTTTAAATATTTACAATCAATTAAAAATATTTTAATAAAATTTTTAATCCCAGTCTTCTGAAACGGGGAATCGCATTCTCCATGCGTTGAGGCGGGTGTGCGAGAGGGTGGTTTGCAGCAGTTGCGGGGTGCCGGGCTGAGCGGCAGCTTGTACGGCACCGTTGGGTGCAATCACCTGTGTATCACCTTGATACTCGCGTTTCTGCGGGTCGGTGCCCACGCAGTTGCAGCCCAGCACGTAGCATTGGTTTTCGATGGCGCGGGCGCGCAGCAGGGTGCTCCAGATGTCGGCGCGGGCGGCGGGCCAGTTGGCCACATACAGCAGGATGTCGTAGCGGAACTGCCCGTTAGTGACGGTGTTGCGGCTCCACACCGGGAAGCGGAGGTCGTAGCAGATCTGGGGACAGATGTTCCAGCCGTGGAGCGGGATGACGGTCTGCCGCTCGCCTTTGCGGAACAGCTCGGGCTCGGGACTGGTGGGGAAGAGGTGCCGTTTGTCGTAGGTGTATTCGGCCCCGTCGGGAGAGATGAAAAAGAGCCGGTTGTACCAGCCGGTGGGTTCGTGTACGGCCACGGTTCCGGTGACGGCTGCTTGGCGGGTGGCGGCCAGCTCGCGCATCCATGCCACGATGGTGGAGGCGTTGTCCGACAGTTGGTTGTCCACGATGAAGCCGGTGGCGAAGTTCTCGGGCAGCACGATGAGCTCTTCGGGGGCGGCATCGCCCAGCATCTCGCTGATGGTGTCGAGATTGTGCCGCACGTTGTGCCACTGGATGGGGTTCTGCACGAGGGTGACGCGAAGGGTGTCGGGCTGGCTGTGACTGGAGGGAGTGCTGTTCATGTCAGGCGGTTTTTCGGCAGCAAAGTTACAACATTTTTCCGTTGGAAAGATGGCGGATGAGAAGGATGAGTTTTTGAATTTATTATAATAAGCTAATTTTCAATTGATTATTAATTTTGAAAAAATTAATTCGGAAAAGAGGTTTGCATTGAAAAAAGTCGTATTTTTGCAGCCTCATTAAAGCATTAAGCGCGAGACCCGGAGAGGTGGGTGAGTGGCTTAAACCACCAGTTTGCTAAACTGACGTAGGAGTAATCCTACCGCGAGTTCGAATCTCGCCCTCTCCGCAAACAAAAAGGCGACACGAAAAGTGTCGCCTTAATTGTTTGCAGGGATGCCCGCGGCAGCGCAGAGATATGCAATCTCGCCCTTGCGTTCACAAGGATGAAGACGGACGAAAAGGAGGCCTTGTGTAGCAAAGGCCTTTTTGTTTGCAAGGACGCCCGCGGCAGCGCAGAGATATGCAATCTCGCTTGCGTTCACAAGGATGAAGACGGACGAAAAGGCGGCCTTGCGTAGCAAAGGCCTTTTTTGTTTGCAGGGACGCCCGCGGCAGCGCAGAGATATGCAATCTCGCTTGCGGACGTTTCCCCAATTTTCCCTATCTTTGCACCCTCAAAATCTTGACGAGAAAAGCTTAAAACGGAAAGTGGATTATGGTCATCTTGTTCAATAAACCCTACGGGGTGCTGAGCCAGTTTACACCCGAGGCCGGGCATCGGGCCCTCGACGAGTTCGGCTTTCCGCCCGGGGTGTATGCCGCCGGACGGCTCGACCATGACAGCGAGGGCGCCTTGCTGCTGACCGATGATGGCCGGCTGATCAAGCGGCTGCTGGACCCTAAGAACGCCCACCCGCGCACCTACCTCGCCCAAGTGGATGGCGAAATCACTGAGGAAGCTTTGCAGAAACTGGCGAAGGGGGTTGTCATCAAGGGATATCGCACCCGTCCCTGCACGGCGGAGCGGGCGCTGCCCCCGGAAAACCTCTGGGAACGCGTGCCGCCCATCCGTTACCGCGCCAGCATCCCCACCAGCTGGGTGCGCCTCACCCTCACCGAAGGCAAGAACCGGCAGGTGCGCCACATGACCGCGGCGGTCGGTTTTCCCACCCTGCGGCTCATCCGTGTCCAAATCGGCGACCTCGCCCTGGGCGACCTCCAGCCCGGGGAGTGGAGGATTGTCAGATAACCGTTGTTCGTAATAAATATTTTGTATCTTTGCACCCCCAAAAAACAGTAGCATGAAAGCAAGTTTTGGAAACATCGCCGTTTTGATACTCCTGTTCATCGGTGGAATGACGCTCGCTTCATTGAAGCCGTTCGGATGGCTGAATGTACTTGGCATCATAGGCGGTTCAGCAGCCATGATTGCGGCAGTAATCCTTGACTATAAGAGTAGGTGGAAGAAATGACGATAAAAAAAGCACGTCAATGACGTGCTTTTTTTGTATTGAAAAGTCCTGTTAGGAGGCTGCTATTTCTTGATGAATTTGCCGTTGCAAACCTGCCCGTCGGCGGTTATTCTGACGAAGAACACACCGGCAGAGAGGGCTGAAATGTTGAGGTCGGTGCTGCTGGCATTCGGTTCCACGGTCATCATCAGACCGCCCACCACATTGTAGATTTCAACTTTCTGCATGGGGATGTCGCAGCGCACATGCAGCGTTTCGTTGGCCGGATTCGGGAAGAGCTGGATGTTGGTGAGACGGTATTGTGCCACACCATTGGGATTGTAGGTAAAGCTGCTGCTTTCGCTCCAGTCGCTGAGGTTGTCGTCGCCGCAGTCGGCCTGGATGGTCACATCCACCACGTCGCCGGGCTGCAGTCCGGGTATCTGGAAGGAGAGGGTGGAGATGTTGACCGAGTAGGTGATGCCGTTGACGGTGTAGCGGATGGTCCAGCTCTGTGCGTCGCTGGTCCAGGTCAGCAGGCCGTTCTCGCTCATGTTGATGTTGGTGGGCACTTCGCAGGGCTCTACCGGCGGGGTGTCATCCTGGAAGGTGGCGTACAGTGTGTGGTTGCTCTGGATGTTGGTGAGCGTGTAGGTGTTGTTGGCCACCTGTGCGGTTACATCCGTGCCGTTGTCGGTGAGCGACAGCAGCGAGAAACCGTTGTTGGCGGTGAGGGTGAAGCTCTGTGAATCCCCTGCGTTCACCGTTGCGTTGGTGGGCGTAATGGTGCCGTTGCCATCGGTGGAAGCTGTCAGCGTGTAAGTGTCTGCCGGCGTGGATGATGCCGTGAAGGCGACATAGATGGTGTGGTCTTCTCCGATGTTGGTAATCGAATAGATGTTGTTGGTCACGTTGGCGGTCACATCCATGGTGTTGTCGGTCACAAAGTCGATTTCGTAGCCGTTGTCAGGCACGATGGTGAATACCTGTGAGCCGCCGCCCTGCACCGTGGCCTGTGTCGGCGTGATGGTGCCGTGGCCGTCGGTGGAAGCCGTCAGGTTGAAGGTCTGTGAGGCGTCCTGCACAAACGACACGTAAATGTCGTGGTCGGTAGTGATGTTGGAGATGATATAGGTATTGTTGTTCACCGATGAGGTGACATCCATGGTGTTGTCGGTCACATACTCTACCATATAGCCCGGGTTGGGGGTGAAGGTGTAGGTGATGCTACTGCCACATTGTACGGTGGTGTTGGTGGGAGTCACTGCGCCGTGACCATTGGTGGAGGCTGTCAGGTTGAACGAAGGCGTGCTGTAGGTGACCTGGAAGGTGTGGTCGGCGGTCACGTTGTAGAAGGTGTAGGTGTTGTTGGTGACGCTGCTCAGCACGCTCACACCGTCGGCGAGCACATCCACGATGGTGCGGCAGGCTCCCGGCGTGATGGTGAAGGTCTGCGCCGCGCCGTCCGACACGGTCACGTTGCCCGACGGTGAGATGGTGCCGTCGGTGTTCAGCACCGTGATGGTGTGGGTGACGTTGGTCGGTCCCTCAAAGTTGACGGTCAGACAGGCGGAGTTGTCGGAGGGGTCGTTCTCCTCCCATGGAGTAGTCACCGTGGCGTTCATGCAGAACGTGTGCGTGCCGTAGTAGTTGTGGCTGGCGATGTAGGAGGCGGGGAAGATGGTGATATCGTCAAAATAGACGCCGCTGCCGCTGCTGATGGCAGTGGTCCCAGTGGCATAGGTGCCAATAAAAGTGCCATCTAAGGTCAGTTCATAGGTGATGACACCGTTAAAGTCATTTACGGCATCTCCATAATTAGCATTATATGCCACCACCACAGGGCTGAAGTCGCTGCCGTAAGGCACTGTCATCGAGGAAATTTCGTTCTGGCTGGTGCCATTGTCGATATACCAAGTCAACAAATCCACCAATACACCACCGCCGTTGGGGTCTACGGCAAAAGCTTCAATAGCCCAACTGCTTACTTGAAAATCAGAGATATAGTCGTTCAAATCATACCATTCGTTATCGTCCGAGTCCCAAACCAGAGAGCCTTTTCCCGTAATGGTGCTGGTCTCGTCGAAGCCCATCATATAGCTATCGGTGCTGACGTTGCTGATGCCCACGCCGAACCAAAGTTCCTGAGAAGCGTCAATCGTGATGGGGGTGTTGAGGGTCACGGTGGTGAGACTGCCCAAGTTGACGGAACTGACCGCCTGAGAGGCGACGAGCGTACCGGCGTTCATGGAGGTGCTGGAGGTGTAGCTGCCGCCCTGATATACTTTCACGCTGTAGCTTCCTGACGGTGAGTAGTTTCCGCTCTCCACATAGAAGGCGATTTGCGTCAACTGGAAGCCATTGTAGGGGGCGAGGTCGCTGGTGGTGAAACGCTCCGCAAAGATGACGTTGTCCATGTAGGAGTTGTTGACGACACCATCATCGATGTATGAAGCCCAAGTTAGCCAAGCAGAGGCTCGATCTTGGTTGGGCATGGCCACATGAGAGGTCTCTCCAGTTTTGGTGATCCGCATGGCGGCGTTCTGTGCCGAAACCGCAAAGAGGGCGGCGCAGAGCAAAAGAATTAGGGATAATCTTTTCATTTGTGAAAGTTTTTATGATTAATTTTTGATTTTACTTCAATGATGTCTTGATGAAGGTGGCTCTTTCAACTCCTTGATTGGTAGCTACATGCAAGATATAACTACCCGCCGGAAGAGTCGAAATATCAAGGTCGGTGCAAGCCCTAGAAGAGAGTACGGAGCGGCCGGCAAGGTCGAAGACGGTCACGTTGCGCACACCCTCCACGCCGTCAAGATAGAGGCGGGTGGTGGCGGGGTTGGGATATACCCGCAGCGCGTTCACCGGCTGTTCTTCAATGCCGACACCGCCCTCACGGTAGGTCACCAGCAGGGTATGGTCGCTCTGCACGTTGGTAAAAGTGTAAGTGCGCCCGATGTTAATCACGTAATGCACATCTCCCGTCACATCCACATCGTCGGCCAGCACTTGGTCGATGGTCATCCCTTCGGGCGGGGTGATGACAAACCGCTGGTTGCCGCCCGGGTAGATATCCACCACACCGGAAGGCGACACGGTGCTGTCGGTGTTGAGCACAGTGATATGGTAGAGCTGGCTGTAGTTGGCGAAGTTCACGGTGATGCAGGCACTGTTGTTGGTGAGGTCGCAGTCGTTCCACCCCGCTGGCACCTCCACTTCGTAGCAGAAGTTGTGGGTGGTGCCGCAATAGCCGTTCTGGAAAACCTCCGCCGGGGTCATCTCCAAGATGTTCATCCAGATGCCACGACCCGACAAAAGGGTATCGAAATAGCGGTGGGTGGAGAAAAGGTTGCCGTCCATGTAGCCCCGCAAGGTGATGGTGTCGGTATAGTCGAGTTGGGCTTGGAAACTGTTGTCGTTATGCACCACCGCCACGGGACGGAACGAGGTGTTGGTGGGGACGTTCAATGAGGTGATTTGGGTTTGTGACGTGCCGTTGTTGATGAACTTGACTTTCAGGTCTATAAACTCTTCGACCACACCGTCGCTCACGCAGCCGGCCACGTTCCAGTTGTGGATTTCGGGGTCAGTGAGGAAGTCGTCGGGTATGCCCCAGTAGCCGTTGTAGCCCATCAGGTCGCCCTTGCCGGAGACAGGGGTGGCGTCATCGTGCGACATGGCATAGCCCTGCGTGGCCTGCACGCGCACGCCGATCCACAGCTCT
Source organism: Bacteroidales bacterium (assembly GCA_045132235.1). Lineage (GTDB taxonomy): Bacteria > Bacteroidota > Bacteroidia > Bacteroidales > WCHB1-69 > UBA1756. The sequence continues at coordinate 11,542 of JBGURX010000042.1, read as the reverse complement.
TGCGACGAGTTGATGGTGATGGGGGTGTTCAGCACCACGGTTTTCCAGTGCCCGTAGGTGATGTCGTTCACCACCTGTGAGCAGCGCAGGGTGCCGGGAGAGTTGTATAGATAATAGCCTTCATAGCTGCCGCCGGTATATACCACTACGGTGTAGGTGGCGGAGGTGGGCTCCGAGGCCACATTGGAGGGCAGGAAGCGCACCTGTGTGAGCTGCATGCCGTTGTAGGGGGCGAGGTCCGACGTGGTGAAACGCTGCATGGCATAATAGTCCACCGAGTTGTTGAAGCCGATCATGTGGTAGATGTCGGTGTTCTGCGACCATGTGAGCCAGTTGGTGCTGCGGTCCCAGCTGTCGGCCTGCTGTTCGGCAGTGCGGTCGTTGTAGGGCAGCAGCGACTGCGCCTGCGAGTAGGGGAGGACGTACAGGGCAATCAGGGTGATGAAAAAGGGTAGAATTTTCTTCATTTTTATAAAATTGGGGATTTAAAATTCCAATATATGCTTCAAAATGTTCTTTTATACATTGAAGCGGCAAATATAGAAAATAATTCAATATTATTCTGCGTTTGCCGAATAATTTTCAGCAAATTCATCATTGACGATTTTCAGTCCCATCCTCTCCCTTTGTATTTCCCTGTGTCCTCCTGTCAGGACTTCGTCAGCCCGGAAGATGTTTCACCGGGGGAAAACAAAAAAATCCTGATAATATTGATTATCAGGATTTTCTATTTCAAATTGTGCCCAAGACAAGAGTCGAACTTGCACGAGCTAATGCTCACCACCCCCTCAAAGTGGCGTGTCTACCAATTCCACCACCTGGGCTCATTTGCGGCTGCAAAAATACAACTTTTTTATTTTCTTTTTACAAATTGATGAAAAAAAATTCTATCCTTTATTTATCTTATTAAAATATTGACAATGAATAATTTATAGAAAAGAAGAGAGTGGGGTAGGGGAACAAAACTCTCTTGTCACAGGCCAATGCATGTGTGCAAAAGGAAGAAAGGAATCGTTTTCTGAGCGAATTAGCTTTAGAAAAGCGCGATGGAAATGCCTAACGACATGGGATTCATGGCAGGACCCTTGCCCGTTTCAAAAACTTTGTTGAGCTGGTACGAGTAATAAACGCCAAACGCTTTCCAGCCCATGCGGATGTACACGTCTGCACTGAATTTCTGCTTGTTGTAAAAGTCGTAATCCTTGTAGTTGAGATAGTCGTCCTCCACACCGTTGTAGTGAGGGCCTTTATATTTATAGGTAAGGCCGGCCACCAAACCCACATGCACGCCCACGTCAATCTTGAAGCCGCAGGGATGGCGGTAACGGATTTCAATGGGAATGTTGACATTCATGTAGGCGAGACGGCTGTGCTTGTATTCCAAATCTTCAGGAAGAATGTAGTATTGGCTGATGTCCTTGCTTCTGTTGTACTTGAACATGCAGTCGGAATACTGGGTGTAGTAGGTGAAGCCGAGGCCGAGGCCGAAAGAGAGCGATTTGGCCTGCGGAAGGATGAAATCCCACATGGCCGACACGTTGAAGCCGGGATCGAATTTCAGGAAGTCGCCCTGCGACGGCGTGCCCATCCAGAAACTGTGGTAGATGTCGAACACCAAGCGGTCGCGCACCACCAGCGGTTTGTAGTTCTTTTCAGGCTTCACGGGCTTCTCCACGGTGCTTTCAGCAGGCTCGCCCGACTGCGACGGTGTATCGTTCTGTGCGTACCCTGCAGTCAACAGGGCAAAAAGGAGGATAAAAAGGAGTGACTTCTTCATCATATTTTAAATCAGGCTGCAAAAATACAAACAATTTTTGAGAGCGTGTAATGGGAGTGAAAAAAAAGTTGTATTTTTGCGCCGCAATTCCCGTTAGGGATTGGGTCCTATAGCTCAGTTGGTTAGAGCAGCTGACTCATAATCAGCGGGTCCTTGGTTCGAGCCCGAGTGGGACCACAAAAAAGCGGCAAGTGTCATCAGATACCTGCCGCTTTTGCTTTTATTAGGTGTAAAATGCGTGAAAATTCGCTCTAACGGGCCTTCTCGCGCTCTTCAGCCTGCCGTTTCTTCACGATCTCCTCCTGCAACGCTGCCGGCATGGGCTGGTACTCGAAGAATTCCATCGAGTAGTTGGCGCGTCCGCTGGTGATGTTGCGCAATGCAGTGGCATAGCCGAACATCTCGGAGAGCGGGATGAAACCGTCGAGTTTCTGCGAGCCTTTGCGGAAACGGCGCATGTTCTCGATGCGGCCGCGGCGCTTGTTGAGGTCGCGCGTCACATTGCCGATGAAGTCGTCGGGCGTGCTCACCTCCACCTTCATGATGGGTTCCTTCACGATGGGGTTGGCTTTCTTGAAGGCCTGCTTGAAGCACATGGCGGCACAGAGCTGGAAGGCCATGTCGCTGGAATCCACGGGGTGGAAGCTGCCGTCCACCAGCACGCACTTCACGTCCACCACGGGGTAGCCGGCCACCGGACTCTTGGCCATGGCGTTGATGAGACCCTTCTGGATGGAGGGCAGGAACTCCTTGGGCACCACACCTCCCTTGGTCATGTCGATGAACTCAAATCCGTTGCCGGGGTTGGGCTCGAAGCGGATGACGGTATGGGCAAACTGTCCCTTGCCGCCGCTCTGCTTCACGTGGCGGTAGTTGCACTCGGTCTCGGTGGTGATGGTCTCGCGGTACGATACGGAAGGCGCGCCCACGGTGATGGGCACCTTGAACTCGTCGCGGATGCGTTCCACGAGGATTTCGAGGTGTAGCTCGCCCATACCGGCGATGATGGTCTCTTCGGTCTCCTCGTCGAAGTGGGAGTGGAAGGAGGGGTCTTCGTTGGTGAGCTTGGCCAGCGCCTCGCCGAGTTTGTTGCGGTTTTTCTTGTCCTCCATGTTGATCTTCATCTCGATGACGGCGGGCGGCACGTTGATGGACTCCAGCAGCACGGGCTGCTTTTCGTCGCAGAGGGTGTCGCCGGTGCGGCTGTACTTCATGCCGACAAGCGCCACGATTTCTCCCGCTCCAGCTTCGGTAATTTCTTGACGCTCTTTGGCTTTGATGCGGAAGATACGGCCCACTCGCTCGTTCTTGCCCTTGTTGGTGTTATACACGCTCATGCCGTTCTGCAGCTTGCCGCTGAAGATGCGGATGAAGGTCTGCTGCCCCACGTACGGGTCGTTGATGAGCTTGAAGGCGAGGGCGGCGAAAGGCTGGTTGGAGGAGGGCTGCAGGTGGATGGTCTTCTCTTCGTCGTCGGGGTCGTGGGCGATCACGGCGCCGAGGTCGGTCGGGGAGGGGAGATAGGCCACGATGGCGTCGAGCAGGAGTTGGATGCCCTTGTTCTTGTAGGCGGCGCCGCACAGCACGGGCGTCACCAGCAGTTTGATGGTGGCCTCGCGGATGGCTTTTTTCAGCATCTCTTCGCTCACCTCTTTGTCCTCTAAGTAAAGTTCGGCGATTTCGTCGTCGAAGTCGGCGAGTTTCTCCACCATCACACGGCGTGCCTCCAGGGCCTGCGGCATCAGCTCTTCAGGAATGTCGCTCACAATGCGCTCTTTCTCTTTGAAGGTGATGGCTTTCATCACTACGAGATCCACCATGCCTTGGAACTCGCTCTCGGCTCCGATGGGCATCTGGATGGGCAGTGCGTTGGCGCCGAGGTACTTGTTCATCTGCGCCACCACCTCTTGGAAGTTGGCTCCCACACGGTCCATCTTGTTCACAAAAGCGATGCGGGGCACGCGGTACTTGTCGGCCTGGTTCCACACGGTCTCGCTCTGCGGCTCCACGCCACCCACGGCGCAGAACACTGCCACCATGCCGTCGATGACACGCAGCGAACGCTCCACCTCGATGGTGAAGTCCACGTGGCCGGGAGTGTCGATGAGGTTGATCTGGTGACCGTCCCACTGCGCGGTGATGGCCGCGGAGGCGATGGTGATGCCGCGCTCCTGCTCCTGCTTCATGAAGTCCATGGTGGCCTGCCCGTCGTGGGTCTCGCCCACCTTGCGGTTCACGCCCGTGAAGAAGAGAATACGTTCCGATACGGTGGTCTTGCCGGCGTCGATGTGTGCCGCAATTCCGATGTTTCTGAGTTTTGAAATGCTGTTATTCATTATTTAATTAATTATTTTTCAATGATTTGTAATTGGAAAAATGACGATGCAAAAGTACATCTTTTTTTTGAATTTCGCCCCACGAGGCTTGCGGAAAATGTTGTATTTTTGCCGCTTCATTTTTAGACCTGCAGCAGACACCGTAACGATGAACTTAGAGAACATCCGAATCTTCTTCACCAATATCTTTTCTTTTGATGAAAAGTATCCGCTTCTCTTCACCCAGTTCTACTTCTGGGCCTTCTTCGCATTGGTCTTCGCCGTCTTTTCCCTCACCCGGAACCGCTGCCTGCTGCGCAATGCCTTCCTTTTCTTTGTCAGTCTTTTTTTCTATTATAAAACGTCTGGACTTTTTGTCATCATTCTGATACTGACAACTTTATATGGATTTTTTATAGGAAAATGGACGGAAAAGTCGCAGCGGCAAGGGGTGCGTAAGATGTGGATGATTGTGGGCGTGACGCTCAACCTGCTGGTCCTTTTCTATTTTAAGTATGCCTACTTCTTTACTGATTCCTATAATACACTGTTACATAGTGATTTGAAAGTGGTGAACTGGTTCGCGCTGTGGACCAACGAGCTGGCTGGAAAGAACTATTTCGATGCCAGCAAGATTTTGCTGCCGGTCGGTATTTCCTTCTATACTTTCCAGAGTATCAGTTATTTGGTGGATGTTTACCGCCGCAAGTGCCAAGCCATCCACAACATTCTCGACTTTGGCTTCTATGTCAGCTTTTTCCCGGGCTTAGTGGCGGGACCTATCATCCGTGCCGACCAGTTCGTGCCGCAGCTCTACAAGAAGTTCTTCCTGTCGCGCCGCCAGTTTGGCATTGCTGTGTTCTGGATTTTGAACGGTCTGGCCAAGAAAATCATCATGAGCGACTACCTTGCCGTGAATTTCGTGGACCGCGTGTTCGACAATCCGCATCTTTTCACGCCGTTTGAAAACCTGTCGGCGTTGTTCATCTATTCGCTGCAGGTGTATGCCGACTTTTCGGGCTATACCGACATCGCTATCGGCGTGGCCATGCTGATGGGCTTCTACCTCCCGCTGAACTTCAACTCGCCCTATAAGGCTACCAATGCCGGCAACTTCTGGAAGCGCTGGCATATATCGCTGTCCAACTGGCTGAAAGACTATTTGTATATTCCGATGGGCGGCAACCGCAATGCCACGCCGGCCACATTCATCATCATTGTGGCGGTGTGCGTGGTGGCGGTGCTGCTGACGGGCAGCTGGGTGCTGGCCTGCGTGCTGGGAGGCATCGCACTGGTGCTGGGACTTTTGGCCATCTTCTGGAAGAAAAGTCGGAAAGAGATCAGCACCAACATCAACAATATGAATACCATGCTGCTGGGCGGACTCTGGCACGGCGCCAGCTGGAACTTCATGATTTGGGGCGGACTCAACGGCCTGGGAATCCTCGTTTATCGCTTCTGGAAGCGGATGTCGCTCCCTGTGCGCAGTATGTTGGTAACGCTGGTTTTCGGCGCTTTCGCGGTGTGTACCTACTTCTTTCCCAGTCCGTTGCTGTGGATTGGCAGCGTGTGGACCGGCTGTATCTGTGCGGGTACGCTGGTGAAACAGCTGGGAGCAATCATTTTCAGGAAGACATACGTGGGGTGGCTTGACAAAGCATGGGGCATCGCGCAGACCTTCGTTTTCATCTCCTTCACGCGTCTTTTCTTCCGCTCTGGTTCCAACCTCGATCCCGCTACGGCCAACGAAACTGCTTGGAACACAGCCAAGTCGATGGTGGCGCAGATTGGCAGTCACTGGGACTTCTCGCTTATCCCCGACATCATGGCGGCGTATAAGTATGTGTTCATCATGTTCTTTGTGGGAATGGTGATTCACTGGCTGCCAGACCGCTGGAAGCGTTGGTATCGCTACAATTTCGCAGTCTTGCCGATGTGGGTGCTGGTGATGGTGGTTGTGGCGGCCGTTTTCGTGCTGTACCAGTTTGTCACCGCCGACCTGCAGCCGTTTATCTACTTCCAGTTCTAAGGATCTTTTTTCCCTGTATGAGCAATGTTGTTGCCCTGTTGCATACAATGTTTGCAACGGAATGGCATGATTTTGTATTGGGGATAAGGGTGGGGGAGATGGGATAAAAAAAGAGGCTTCAACTGGTTGAAGCCTCTTGGAGTAGCGGGGGCAGGACTCGAACCTGCGACCTCCGGGTTATGAGCCCGACGAGCTACCACTGCTCTACCCCGCTATTGGAGTTGCAAAATTACACTTTTTCTCTTTTCGTTTTCCTTATTGATAAAAAAATATTTTGGAGAGAAAAATGATGTTCTTTAATTTTATGAAATATTCATTAAATATTTTATAATTAATTTGTTGTATAATTTTATTAAATCGTTACTATAAATAAAAACACCCTTCTCTTTATCAAAATATGGCAGAGTTAGGGAGAGGATAGGGGAGTTGCCACCGTTATTTTTCGGAGAAATGGACATGGTTTTCCGCAAAAACACTCGGATGAAAAATTTTTCATTTCGGCATGGGCTTGTGATGTGAATTTTTATTACTTTTGCATCATCTTGCTGATTTGCAAGGTGCTCATTCAATCCATTATCTCATAATAATTTAGAGAGTGTTATGAAGAGATTCTATGTTGGAAAACGTCTGTTTTTGGCGCTGATGTGCGCTGCTACTGCCTGTTTTTGCGTCTCGTGTGGCAATGATGACGAGGAGGCGGATGCCCACGGCGTTTTTTATGCTACAGAAATCATCGTTTCCGCTGAAAGCAACGGGAAATTGTTGGAGTTTGACGTGCAGGAGGGCAAAACCTATCAGGCCGGCGACCTGCTCGGCTATACCGATACGATGGACCTTGCGCTGCAAATCCAGCAGCTGGAGGTGAAAATCCGCGCCACCATGGCCAGCCGCCCCGACATTCCGTCGCAGCTGAACACGCTGCAAGCTCAGCTGCAGACCATGGAGCGCGAGCGCAACCGTGTGGCCACTCTTGTGGATGCCAACGCCGCCACTACCAAGCAGTTGGATGATGTGGATGCCCAGATTAAGATCCTGAAAAGCCAGATTGCCGCCACCAAGTCCACCCTCGGTACCCAGTCGGCCGCCATCCTCGAAAACGTGGAGGCCATGCGCATCCAGATGGCCCGCCTCCAGAACGGCCTCGACAAGTGCAAAATCACTGCGCCCATCACCGGCACTGTGCTGAAAAAATACATTGAGCCCAACGAGCTGGCCTATCCCGGCAAGCCGCTCTTCAAGATTGCCGACATTACCAACATGTCCATCAAGGTGTATGTCACCGAGGATCAGCTTTCTACTATTAAAGTTGGACAAAGTGCTGACATTCACATTGATACGGAAAGTGGAAAAGACCGTGTGATGAAGGGCAAAGTGAGCTGGATTTCCGACAAGGCCGAGTTCACCCCCAAGATGATTGTGACGAAGAAGGAGCGCGCCAACATGGTGTATGCGGTGAAAATCAGCTTCAAGAACGACGGCACCGCCAAGATCGGCATGCCGGGCGATGTGGTTTTCAAGAAATAGGCGATGTCGGTCATCAGTGTCTCCCATCTGGAAAAGTCGTATGGCAAGGTCCAAGCGCTCCGCGACATCAGTTTTGAGGTCAGCGACTCGGAGGTGTTCGGCGTTGTAGGTCCCGATGGTGCAGGCAAGTCCACGCTGTTCAACATTCTCACTACCTTGCTGTTGCCCGATTCTGGTGAAGCAACGGTTTTAGGCTGCAACGTGCGTACCCAGTACCTTGAAATCCGCCGTCATATCGGCTATCTGCCGGGTACATTCTCCCTCTATCCCGACCTTACCGTGGAGGAGAACCTCGTGTTTTTCGCCACTATGTACCAAAGCTCCATCAAGGAGAATATGCCGCTCATCGCCTCCATCTGGTCGCAGATCGAGCCCTTCAAGAACCGTTTCGCCGGCAAGCTGTCCGGCGGCATGAAGCAGAAACTCGCGCTTTGTTGCGCCCTGATACACAAGCCGGTACTGCTTTTCCTCGACGAACCCACCACCGGTGTGGACCCCGTCTCGCGCAAGGAGTTCTGGGAAATTCTGCGTACCATCAAGCAGCAGGGCATCTCCGTGGTGGTCTCCACCCCCTACATGGACGAAGCCACCCTCTGCGACCGCATCGCCTTGCTCCAAGAAGGCCGCATCATCCGCATGGACCCGCCGCAGAAAATCATCAGCGACTTCAGCGGCCACCTCGTCACCCTGCGCTGCAACGACATCTTCAAGTTGCTGAAAACCATGGAGAAATGTCCCATCCACTGCACTTTCTACCCCTACGGCGAAAATCTGCACGTCATCTTCTACGAGCCGCTACAGACGGTTCTGCCTGTTTTTGAGGCCTATCTCAAAGAAAACGCCATCGCTTACGACAACCTTCTCCCCATCGAACCCAATATCGAAGACTGTTTTATTGAAATTGTAAAAGGAAACTGATTATGAAAATCTTCAAGCCAACGACACCGGTGGAAACGCCATACTCCATTGATGTGAAGGGACTTACCCGACGCTTTGGGGATTTTACGGCCGTTGACCACATCACCTTCTCGGTGAAAAAAGGCGAGATTTTCGGTTTCTTGGGGGCCAACGGGGCAGGGAAGACCACCGCCATCCGTATGCTGTGCGGACTGCTACAGCCCACCGAAGGCACCGCCCTTATCGCCGGCTATGACCTGCAGACGCAGTCGAAGTTCATCAAGCGCAACATCGGCTACATGAGCCAGAAGTTTTCGCTCTACGACGACCTCTCTGTCTTCGAGAATATGCAGCTTTTTGGCACAATCTATGGCATTCCCCGCAAGGAGTTGAAAGAGCGTATCTATTCCAGTTTGAGGATGTTGGAGTTGGAAGACAAGGCAAAAACGCTGGTCTATTCCATTCCGTTGGGGTGGAAGCAGAAGCTGGCTTTTGCCACGGCCATGCTGCACCGTCCGCAGATTGTTTTCTTGGACGAGCCCACCAGCGGCGTGGATCCCATCGTGCGGCGTGAGTTCTGGAACCTGATTTACGAGGCCGCCTCGCAGGGGGTGACCATCTTTGTGACCACGCATTACATGGACGAGGCCGAGTATTGCGGCCGTATCTCCATCATGTCAAGCGGCCAGCTGAAGCTGGTGGGAACGCCTGCCGAACTCAAGGAGCGGATGCAGGTGAATACCATTGAGGAAGTTTTTGTAAAATTTGTTCAACGATGAAAGGCTGGTTATGAAGGAGTTGCGACAAATTTTAAAGAAAGAGTTCACCCACATTTTCCGTGACCGCATCACGCTGTTTCTCGTGCTGGCCATCCCCATCATGCTGGTTTTGCTCTTCGGTTTCACCATCAGCATGGACATCAGCCATGCCCGCATTTCGGTGCTGGACCTCTCCAAAGATTCTCAGTCGATGGCGTTGGTGGAGAAGATCACAGCCTCGGGCTACTTTGAGGTGGTGTCGTACCCGAATGCGGAATCGGAGATTGACGAGGATTTCAAACAGAAGGATGTGAAGCTGGCCATCATCATTCCCCAGCATTTCGAGGAACAGCTCACCGAGGAGAAGTTCGTCACCATACAGATTATCAGCGACGTGTCGGATATGAATGTCGCCTCCATTTTGAACAACTATGTGAAGCTGATACTCAACGATTTCACGCATGATTACAACGCGGCGGAGGGCACGGTGAATGCCATTGAGCTGACCTCGCAGATGATGTACAATCCGGAGGCCAACAGCGTATATATGTTTGTGCCGGGCATCATCACCCTCATCATGATCATTGTCACCGCGCTGATGTCCTCCATCACGCTGTCGCGCGAGGTGGAGACCGGCACGATGCGGATGCTGCTCATCGCGCCCGTCAAGAAGGTGTATGTGGTCATCGGCAAGGTGATTCCCTACATGATTCTTTCTTTCATTTCCACCATTATCATCATCGTTATCAGCGTGGTAGTGTTCCACATGCCCATCAACGGGAGTGTGTGGCTTCTGCTATTTTTATGCATAGTCTTTATGCTTACGTCGGCTTCGTTCGGCATGGCCATTTCCGCCATGGTCAAGACGCAGCTGGATGCCATGATGATTACCATGATGGGACTTTTCCTGCCCACGGCCTTGCTGTCGGGCTTTCTTTTCCCCATCGACAATATGCCATTTTTCTTCCAGATCTTGGCCAATATTTTCCCGGGTAAATGGTTCATTATTGCCATTAAAGATGTGATGCTCAAGGGTTCAGGCTTCTTGGATATATGGTTGTACATGGTCATTCTTTTTGGAATGGCTGTTGTGTTGATGGTCTTTAGTATGACACGATTAGACAGAAGGAGGTAGGCGATGAGAGTGATATTGATGTTAGTGAAAAAGGAGTTTCTTCAGGTTTTCCGCAACTCGTTGCTGTGGAAGATTCTGATATTGGCTCCGATGGCTGAATTCCTGCTGTTCCCTTATACGGCCGACTATGAAATCAAGAATGTGAATGTGATTTTTGTCGATCACGACCGTTCCACCATGACGACCGACATTCTTTCCACTTTTTCTGCTTCCCATTATTTTGTCAACCAGGGAGTTGCGGAGTCGCGTGAGGAGGCGGAGGCGTTGATGCGGGCCGACAAGGTGGATTTCATTGTGGAGTTTCCGGCCGATTTTGAGAAATCTTTGGTGCGGCAGGAGCCGGTGAAGATTCATATCACGGCCAATGCCATCAATACGGTGAAGGCAGGCTTGGGCAGCGAGTATGTGCAGACGGTTTTAGGCAATTATTTCATGGCACTTTCGGCTGAAACTCCGAAGAGTATTCCGCAAAGTGTTGAGAATGAGGATTATTGTAAGGAGTTCTTTGCGCCGTCATCATCTTCGCAGATGGCCTTGATGCAGGGCGACGGCGACGTGCAGAGTGTGCAGGGAATGCAGCGCCGTATGACGGCACAGATGCAGCGGGCACAGTCGGAGCAGGAGGCTTTGGAGTATCAGGCCGAGCAGTCGGAAAAGGAGGAGCGCGCCAAGCAGGCGGCGGTGGTCACCCGCGCCATGAACCCGCAGCTGGCCCAGTTGGTCACCACCAATGTGTATTGGTTCAACGAGCAGATGAACTACAAAAACCTCATCGTGCCGGGGCTCCTCATCATCCTTGTGACTTTGATCGGAGCATACGTAACGGCTCTTAACATTGTGAGAGAGAAAGAGTTGGGTACTATCGAACAGGTCAATGTCACCCCCATCAAGAAGTGGCAGTTCCTGCTGGGCAAGATGATTCCGTTCTGGATTCTCGGACTGGCGGAGTTCGCGGTGGGACTGGTCATCATGTACCTGCTGTTCGGCATACACATACAAGGCAGTCTGTTGCTGCTCTTCGGACTCACCGCAGTCTATTTGCTGGTGATGTTGGGGTTGGGCTTCTTCATCTCCAGTGTGGCGGCCAACCAGCTGCAGGCCATGTTC
>JBGURX010000041.1:0-4342 GCA_045132235.1 Bacteroidales bacterium | reverse complement strand
AAGGCTCCAAGCCTTATCTTTACATCATTGTGGCCACAGGTAATATTTACGAGGACGTGGTGCAGGCACAGGCCGGTGCTCGTCAGGGTGCGGACATTATTGCAGTGATTCGCACTACGGGCCAGAGCCTTCTGGACTATGTGCCCTATGGTGCCACTACCGAAGGCTTCGGCGGCACGTTCGCCACGCAGGAGAACTTCCGCATCATGCGCAAGGCTTTGGACGAGGTGGGCGAGGAGGTGGGCCGCTATATCCGCCTCTGCAACTACTGTTCGGGTCTCTGTATGCCTGAGATTGCCGCCATGGGCGCCCTCGAGGGTTTGGATGTGATGCTGAACGACGCCCTTTACGGCATCCTCTTCCGCGACATCAACATGCAGCGCACGCTGGTCGACCAGTTCTTCTCGCGCGTGATCAACGGCTTTGCCGGCGTGATCATCAATACGGGCGAAGACAACTATCTGACCACGGCCGACGCCGTGGAGGCCGCCCACACGGTGCTGGCGTCCGACATCATCAACGAGCAGCTGGCCCTGCTGGCCGGTCTGCCCGAAGAGCAGATGGGCCTCGGCCACGCCTTCGAGATGGACCCGATGCTGGAGAACGGCTTCCTCCTTGAGCTCGCACAGGCTCAGATGACCCGCGAGATATTCCCGAAGGCCACGCTCAAGTACATGCCGCCCACCAAGTTCATGACCGGCAACATCTTCCGCGGCCATATCCAAGACGCCCTCTTCAACGTCATCGGCATCTGGACCCACCAGGGCATCCAGCTGCTCGGCATGCCCACCGAGGCCATCCACACCCCCTTCATGAGCGACCGCTACCTCTCCATCGAAAACGCCCGCTACATCTTCAACAACATGAAGAGCATCGGCGACGAGATGGAATTCAAAGAGGGCGGTATCATCCGCAACCGCGCCGCCAAGGTGCTCGACGATGCCATCGCCCTTCTCGAAGAGATGGTGAAAGAGGGTCTGTTTGAAGCACTTAGCAAGGGCATCTTCGCCGACATCAAGCGCAGCAAGACCGGCGGAAAGGGTCTTGCCGGCGTGACCGCCAAAGGCGACAACTATTTCAACCCGTTTATTGAGAGAATGAAGGCGAGGAATTAATTGAGAACTGAAAACTGGTAATGTAGAGACGCGATTCATCGCGTCTCTCAAACTATAAGGGGCATTCCATGGTAAAATGGTGGAAAAGGAAGGAGTATCAGGCGGTTTCGTTGTCGGAGCTGACCTGGAAGCGCTTCCGCAAGGACAAGATGGGGATGGTGTCGTTAGGCTTCATCCTGCTGGTCGTGCTGGTAGCCGTGCTGGGGTATCTCATCACCCCGGATTCCACCCCGTACTGCAACCACCAGCAGCTGGAAATCGCCCTACGCAAGCCCGGTTTCACCGTGCAGGAGTTGCAGTTGAAAGGGGCCACCGAGGTGGAACGCACCTCCTTTTTTCATCGGATGCTGTTCGGACAACCATCTGAATACCAAACTGTTCCAATAGAAAAAGACAGTTACCGCGAGAGTGGCGACAGCGTGTATGTGCGGCTGTTTGAGAGCGGCACTGCTGAAGAGACGGCCTACGCCCGCGCTTCGGTCAGCGACGACGAGCCGGTCATCACCAAACGGTTCCTGTTGGGCACCGACCGCTACGGCCGCGACGTGCTGAGCCAGCTGCTCATCGGCACCCGCATCAGCTTGGCCGTGGGCGGCATTTCCGTCAGCATCGCGCTCATCATCGGCATCATCATCGGGTCCATCGCGGGTTATTTCCGCGGCTGGGTGGACGACGTGCTGATGTGGTTCATCAACGTGGTGTGGTCGATTCCCACCCTGCTGTTGGTCATCGCCCTCAGTTTCGCGTTGGGCAAGGGGTTTTGGCAGATTTTCCTCGCCCTCGGTCTCACCATGTGGGTGGATGTGGCGAGGGTGGTGCGCGGGCAGATGATGAGTCTGCGCGAGAAGGAGTTTGTAGAAGCTGGCAAATCGTTAGGTTACAGCAGTTTCCATATCATCGTTAAGCATTTGCTGCCCAACGTGTCGGGCACCGTCATCGTGATTGCGGCCTCCAACTTTTCGTCGGCCATTCTGATGGAGGCGGGCCTCAGTTTCCTCGGTCTGGGCGTGCAGCCCCCTACCCCGTCGTGGGGCATGATGATGAAAGAAAATTACGCCTACATCGTGCTCGACAACGCCTATCTGGCCATTGTGCCCGGCATCGCCATCATGCTGTTGGTACTGGCTTTCATGCTGATTGGCAATGCGATACAGAGTGCGATAAGAGTGAAGAGTTGAGAGTTGGTTAAAAGTTGAGAGTTGAAAGTTGAAAGTTGAAAGTTAAGGAGTTAAGGAGTGAAGAGGGAGAAGTTTTAGAAGATGAAGATACATACAGATATAGAGAATTTGCCGGTGATGCGGAATCCGGTGGTGGCGGTGGGGTCGTTTGACGGGGTGCACTTGGGGCATCGCCAGATTTTGGCATACGTGAAGGAGGCGGCGCAGCGGCTGCACGGAGAGAGCGTGGTGATCACCTTCCAGCCGCACCCGCAGCAAGTGTTGCATCCCGAACGCGATTTCTTCCTCATCTGTACGCCAGAGGAGAATATGCGACTTATTGAGAATGAAGGCATTGACCACCTCATCATTCTCCCCTTCACCCTTGAGTTGGCCAAGATGCACTACAGCGATTTTCTCCGTATGCTCATCTCTAAAATCGGGATGAAAGCCATCGTCATGGGACCGAACCACAACTTCGGGCACAACCGCGAGGGCAACAGTGCGTCGATGCGTGAAATCTGTGAAAAAAATTCCATCGAAATCATCCAGATTCCGGAATTCATCATGGAGGAAAACAAAGTGCGTTCTTCCAAGATCAGGGAACATATTATGAATAAAGAATTTACAAAAGCAGAAATCCTTCTTGGACATCCCTGCAAAAAAAATTAGAAAATTTACAACATCTGAAAAAAATTCGTAATTTTGCACCCTAAATTTTGTATCATAAGATATAATAGAAAATTAACAAATTAATAATAAAAGAAGAAAGAAATGGCAGCAATTGGCAAAATTCGCAAACATGGAGTTTTTTTGATGATTATCATCGGTGTGGCACTCTTGGCATTCATCGTCGGTGACTTGACGAATGTGGTGAATTTCGGAAGAAACACCGTCATGCAGGTGGGCAACCACAAGATTGAAGCCGGTGCAACAGAGAACGCATACAGCGAGTATTTCCAGCAGAACTACGAGTTCCTGAAAATCATGAACAGCAACAATCCTTTGTACGAGGACAACAGCGCTACTCTCAACCAGATTGCGCACGAATACACCTACCAGCAGATCCAGCACGAGACCATCCTCGACGAGCAGCTGAAGAAACTCGGTCTCACCTTCACCAACGAGATGAAGGCTGAAATCAGCGAGAATGTGCTGAAATCCGTCAACAACCCGCAGGCACCGATGACCGCTGTCATCAACTACGCTCTGGCCGAATACACAGAAGGCGTTCAGGACTACAACAGCATCAACAACATCTACAAAGCCATCCAGCAGGCCATGCAGAGCCCCGAGGATATGGAGACCCAGCTGAGCAAAGAGAGCAGTCTCTACAAGGCCTACAAGGCTATTGAAAGAATGTATATCATTGAGGCCAAAGAAAATACCTACTTCGGTTTGGCTGCCAATTCCGTCCACTTCTCCAAGAAGATGCTGGCACAGATGGCCGACAACAACAACCGCATCAGCGGTCAGATGGTCGCCATCAACATCAACCATCCCTCTTTCGACAACCTGAAATTCGACATCAGCGAAAGCGATGCGAAGGCTTATTTCAAAGAGCACAAGAACCGCTATATGATTCGTCAGACCGAGAAGGATGTGGAGATCGCCTACTTCACGGTGAACCCCACCACCGAAGACCGCGTCAACTCCGCCAAGTTGGCCGACAGTCTCTACCGCCAGCTGCAGAACAGCGGCTCCATCCAGGAGTTCACGGCACAGCCCACCAAAATCGACAAGATCGACCTCAAATATGCTCAGAACAGCAGAGACCCCTACACCTACAACATGTTGGGAGCCAGCTTAGTAGCCGCTTACGCGCAGGTGGACACCACCCTTTACCTGAAAGCTGACGAGACCGCCATGCAGAAACGCAACGCTTTGAGCCACAACCCGCGCGGATTCTCCACGCATGCACTGCCCATGAATGCTGAATGGAAAGCATTGGTCAACAACACCAGCAAAGACAGTGCGTTCATCGCTCCGAAGTTATACAATAACAATATTATTTATTTCGGTCAGGTGAGAGACGTCCAGAGCCGTCCCGACTCCATCAAGATCGCCCAG
>JBGURX010000040.1:0-40733 GCA_045132235.1 Bacteroidales bacterium | reverse complement strand
TTAGCCAAAAAGAAAAGAGGATTGGGGGGGGTTGGCCCCCCCAATCCTCTTCTGTAATATGGTCTATCGCACCATTCCGCCAGCCTTGCGGCTGGCAGAATCACGTACAAACTATCTGCGGGTGACTTTCACCACGGCGGTGCGGCCGTCAGTGGTGATGAAGCGCACCATGTAGATACCGGAAGCATAGCTGCCGAAGTCCATCATGGTCTCCTCACCGGAGAGCTGGCTGCGGGTCAGCACGCGGCCGTAGAGGTCGCACACCTGCACCTCGCACTGGGCGGCGTCGCAGCGCACCACCACCATGCCGGTGGTCGGATTCGGATAGACATTCACGCCCAGCAGTTCAACCTCGTCGATGCCCACGATTTCGAGAATGTCGGCATTGGTACGCGGAAGAATCTGATAGGTAGGTTCATCAGCAGGCATGTAGATGGAGGCGAAGCCGATGATATCGGCCTGTGCACCGGCAGCAAGCGTCGTGTCGAGGGTTTTGAACTGGTTGCGGAAGGTCGCACTGCCCGTCTCGTCAGCCACGGTGGCCTCGGTAGCCTCATCGGTGGTGAACTCCAAGCCGTCGGGGAAGGAAACACCGTTCACGCGAACCAGACGTGACTCATAGTTGGCGAAATTGGTCGTCAGTTCCTGAATGTCCACCAATACCGGGGTAACGGTAGCCGTACCGAAAGCAGCTGCCCAGTCAGCGCGCGGAACCATCTCCATCAAGCCATTGTACAGCGTATAATCGCCCACAATGCCGCCACTGATGACATCACCCTCGTTGTAGGAACGGGTAATCACCGGAGTGGAGTTGTCATACACCAGCAGTCCGCCAGTGGCATCCTCGATGAAGATGCGGCGATCGCTGCGATACACGAAGGTAACGCTTCCCGTAATGCGGTAGGTGCCTGCTGCGAGTGCGCCGGCAGCCTTGAAATCAGCGATGGTGGCCACGGCCGTCGGGAAGGTATATTCAGCGAAAGCAACATTACTGGGATCCATGCCGCCCTTGAAGGCGCGGGCCTTCAGCGTGCAGGTGCTGTCGATAACGAAAGGATTGTAGTACTGCAGGCTGGTTTCATCGGGCGTGGTGCCGTCGGTGGTGTAATAGATGGTGGCACCCTCGGTGGCACAGGTCAGCGTAACAGTAATCGGGTTGATGTAGCTGTTGCTGGGTTCGGAGATGACGGGATCATCCACCACGCTGGGCTCCAGACCCGTCACGCCATAAACGCGCACACGGTCGAAAGTGCAGTGGGCGGTGTTGTCCGGGATATCCTCTTCATCCAATTCAAGTTGGAATTTGAGACGTACAGAATAGTACTGTCCGGAATCAGAAACAAAATAGGTGAAATCCTGCGGGTTGGTAGTCAGAGTATAAACAGAGTCAGCACCGTATGTCGCACCGCCGTCGAGCGAGCGGCTCACACGGAGGTTCACGTGCTTGTTGCGATACTTGGCAGCAAACTCAACTTTAGTCACATTATGCAGGTTGAAGTTGGTGAAGGCATAGCCCAAAGCGTCGGGAGCAGAAGTATACCAACGCATCTGCATCGACTGGGCATCATCAATAGCATAGTTTGTAGAAACTGTACCGTAGTAGCTGCCCCACTGCTGTCCTTCCGGACCATCGTAACGGATCGTGGTGTTATTATAAACACTAGAAGCGGTGAAGTCTTCATCTTCCTCAAAACCGACCGTGTAAATCACTTCGTCAATCGGAATCACTGCATTGAGCGCCACGGTAGCCACCACATCGCCAGAGGTCAAAGTGATGGTGCCGCTGGCGGAGGCCGTACCCGTGAAAGTAACGGTTACTTCAGCATTCTGGGCATCGGCGGGCAGGGTGAGCGGAGACACTTCAAAGTTGGCGTCATCCACTGAGAGGGTGATGTCGGTAGAAAGGTGGAAAGCGCTCACGGTAAAGGAGTGTGTTTCACCCGTTTCTGCAAATTCGAGAGCAGTTTCAGAGGTCTCGATGGCGATATAAGCCGCCATGTAGGAGAAGATGGCCGTATCGGTGGCCAACACGGTGCTATTGGCATCCAGCAAGCTGACCACGTAGGTGTATTCGCCAAATTCGGTCAGGGAAGCCACGAGGTCGGCGCCCGTGTGTGCAGCCAGCTCGTCATCATCGTGAATATAGGCATCCACAACCGCCTCACCGCCGAACAGCAATTCAGCATGGATCATGGCATCGTTGTCGAAAGTGAAATAGGAGACGGTGAAATCGGGAAGCACCTGAGTACCCTGCTCGTACACATCGCCGTAGCCCGGGTTGTTGATGGCCACGTTAGCCACCATGGGAACGATGTCGTACGTTCCGCGCGGGGCGAGGCGGTGCTGGTCGTCGTGAGGGATGGCAAAACCCGTCACGCTGCACATTCCTGAAGGAACGGTGTAGCCGTCGAGCGAACGGAGCTGGTTGGAGGCGAGCACTGTTTCAGTGCCCTGCATCAATTCCACATAGCTGTTGGAGGAGTTCGAGAAAGAGCCGTTGGCCTGGAAGTGGGCACCAGTAACAGTCACCATACGGGATTCATACTGTGCGAAATTGGCATTCAGTTCAGCCATCGTGAGTTCAATCGGTTCAACCGGAGTACCCGTGGTGGGTGTGGGGTTGAGAAATTCAGCATTGGCAATTTCAATCATGCCATAATAGGGGGATTTCACACCGCAAACACCGCCGGTGATGACATCGCCATTGGTGAACGTCGGAAGGCCGGAACCGTAGATACAGGTGGCGGCATCGGCATCCTGCACAAACAGGTAGCTGCCCGTCTGGTGGCTCACGGTCATGTCACCCATCAGTTTGAAATAGGTGTCTTCGCTGGCCTTGAACTCGGAAATCGTATTCACCACGGTGGGGAGAACATAGTCAGCAGTCTTCACTGCACTGGCATCCAGACCATCGGCGTAAGCGATAGCGGAAAGGGTGGTCGTAGCGTCAATGGTGATGGGAGCCGTGTACAGCGTGCTGTTGTTGTCCGGTTCGGTGCCATCCAACGTATAATAAATAGCAGCATTTTCAGTAGCGCAGGTGATTTCCACCTCGAAAGCGTTGCAATAGTTGCCTGCCAGCTGCGAGAACTGCGGCTGTGCGGTGATCGGCAGGTCGCTCACACCACTGATTTCGATATTATCCAAACGGTTGTTGCCACCGGTGCCACTTGCACCTGAAAAGGTGACTTTGATGTAAAGCTCCGACTGGTTGTTGGCATCTGAGGGGAATACAACCGTCATAATACGTTGTGGGTAGGTAGAATTAGTACCCGCATTCATTCCAGTCATCACCGTATCCTCTACAAAATTCACCCCGTCCACACTATGCGACCACGTCTCAGTGGTAAAACCAGTACTTGAACCACGTTCGTTAAAACTCAACTGGATATTCACCATATCAAGCGTGGAAACGACAAAAACCGCAGAGCTGTCGTTGTTGGCACTGCCGACAAAAGTGATATCCTTGGAGTTCGAAGAAACATCACAAAGAGCCTCCGCCGGCGTAGCTCCGTTATTGGAAAAATAGATACCCGCATTCGTGGCACTAGTCACCACCGCCCAAACAGAGGAACCATGTGTACCATCGGCATAGAAGGTGCCCGTGCCACATTCAGCAGCGATCACCTGAGCACCCGTAGTGGTGGGGAAAGTCCATCCCGCAATCGTTTCGCGCTGCGCCATTGTCGGCGACACGCACAATATCAGCGCCATCATCAGCACTGAGGTCATCATTGATAGAAATCTTTTCATAATTAAATTTTTATAAATAATTAAATGATTGATTTTCAATATTATACAATAAATTTAAGCCTAATTATTCACCAAGCAAAGTTAATGATAAAAATGAAATATCATATCCCTTCTTTCAAAAAAGAAAGAAAAAAAATTTATACCATGAAAAATATTTAGAATCAGATAATTACGCAGCGATACCCAGCGCACTCCACACCAGCAGGCCACCGCAGATGATGATGCCCGACACCACGAGGTCGATGAGGCAGTAGCCCATGATGTCTTTGGCCTGCAGCTTGGCGATAGCCAAAGCGGGCAATGCCCAGAAGGGCTGGATGAGGTTGGTCCATGCGTCGCCCCAAGCGATGGCGATACCCGTAAGGCCATGATCCACATGCAAGGCCTCCCCTGCCCCGAACATGATGGGAGCCTGGATGGCCCAGTGTCCGCCGCCGGAGGGCACAAACATGTTGAGCAAAGCGGCGCACAGGAAAGTCAGCAGCGGATAGGTCATGGGACCGGAGCCGTGCACACAGGCATTGCTGATGACGGTACCCAGACAGATGCCGCTGGCGCCCACTCCCGTGATGATGCCCATGATGCCGGCATAAAACGGAAACTGCAGCAAGATGCCCGATGCTCCGGAAGCTGCCTTGCCGAAAGCCCGCACATAGGCCAGCGGAGTCTTGTGCAGCAGCAGTCCGAGGAAAAGGAAAATCATGATGACGGCATTGAGGTCGATGTTGCCGCCACGGAAACCGATATGCACTACGAGGTAGGTCACGCCTATCGCGGTGATGATCCCTGTGAGCACGCGGCTGTTCTCCAACCGCTCGGCAGGCGTGGTCGGTTTCGGCCGCTCCGCATCCTCCTCCTCTTTCAGCAGGTCGGGGTCAACCGACACCACCATCAGCGGGTTGCGGGGGTGCATGAGCGAGTTGACGGCCACAATGGCCCCGATGACCAGCGCCACCATCACCAAGTTGATGGGATGCAGGATGGTTTGGCTGACCGGCACAGGGGCGGTGAGAATACCGTTGGTGGCGCGGCTGAGCGAGTCGCCGGCAGTGGACATGGTGAGCGGGATGGAGCCTGAAAGTCCAGCGTGCCAGACCACAAAGCCGCTGTAGGCGGAGGCGATCAGCAGACGGTAGTCAACGCCGCGCAGCCGCCGCGCCACCTCACGGGCGAACACGGCCCCGACAATCAGTCCGAAGCCCCAGTTGAGCCAGCACGCGATGGCCGATACGAAGGTGACCAGTGCAATCGCGCCGGCGGGTTTCTTGGGCAGCGTGGCCAAGTAATGGATTCCCCTCTTGACGGGTGGCGCGGCGGCCAATGCCGAACCGCACACCAGCACCAACGCCATCTGCATCGAGAAGGCCAGCAGTCCCCACACGCCATCGCCCCAATGCTCAATCACCTCAATGGGCGACTGCTTGCATATCGGCATGGCCAGCAGGGCGGCCACCAACGTCAGTACAATGGCAAAAATCAACGGTTCAGGAAGATACCGCTGAACCACATTCACACAACCCTTTATCACACGCTGAAACATAACCACTCATTAAAAAGTCCAACCAACCAGTAGAAATATCAGCACAATGAAGGCGATGATGAGGAAAACAGTCAGCAAAACCCGCACGCATCCCCAGCCTGTCTTGAAAAAACCGGAGAAAAAGCCTCTCACACTGCCGCCGGAAGCGATGAGGCCCACAATGCCGCCGATAATGGCTACGATAAGGATGATTTTGATAATCATAATATTGTATTTATTTATCCCACACCTTCAAATTCTCGGCGATGATGTCGGCGCGTTTCTCGAAGGCCTGCTGGGTGGCAAAGGCCACGTGGGGCGTGACGACCGTGTTGGGCAAATGTGCCAGCGGGTAGTCGGCGGGAATCGGCGGCTCCATGTCGAACACGTCGATGCCGGCGCCTGCGATGCGATTTTCGCGCAGCACCTCCACCAACGCATCGGTGTCCACCACACCGCCCCGCGCCGTGTTGATGAGAAAAGCGGTCGGCTTCATCAGCGCCAGCTCATGCTTTCCCACCAGTCCGCGCGTCTGCTCGTTGAGCGGTGTGTGCAGCGACACAATGTCGCAGGTGCGGAACAGCTCGTCCTTTTCCACCAGCTTCACCCCCGGATAGGGCTTGGGCGTGCGGGTGTAGGCGTACACCTCGCAGCCAAAGGCGTTGGCGATGTCGGCCACGCGCTTGCCGATGGCACCCAGTCCGACGATGCCGAACTTCTTGCCGGCCAGCTCGAAGCCCACCAGTCCGGCCTTGGTGCCCTGCTCGCGGCACACCACGTTGCAGGCAGGGATGTTGCGAGCCAGCGACAACACCAGTCCGAAAACAAGGTCGGCGACCGCAACGGTGGAATAGCCCGCACAGTTTTTCACCTCTATGCCACGCTCGGCGCAATAGGCGAGGTCAATATGGTCCATGCCGGTGAATGCCACACAGATGCGTTTCAGCTCCGGACATTTCTCCATCACACTGCGGCGATACGGAATGTTGGAGAGCACCACCGTGTCGGCACCCTGACTGCGGGCCACCAACGTAGCCTCGTCTTCCTTACGGTCGGGGTAGAAGGCAAGTTCATGCCCCTCTCCTATCCTGTTCACAATTCGGGAGCGCAAATCCTCGGTGGGCACCCCCAGCGGTTCCAATATGGCGATTTTCATTTTTTTATTTTTTAGAAAGAAAAAATTATTCCGCAGCGCGAATCAGCTTGCCACTCCAAGCACCTTCATTATTGAAAAGAGAAATCATATAGACTCCGATTCTCAATCCACTGACATTCAGCACATATTCACCATCGGCAGCCACCACCTTGCGGTTCATCACCTGCTTGCCGTTCATGTCGAACAGCACCAGCTGGTAGCTTTCGTTGGACGAAGGCAGCGAGACCGTCACCTGCTGGGTGGCCGGTACAGGATAGACCTTCAGCAGCGACATCTGCGACTCTTCCACCATCACCGGCCCCATCTCCCCGTTCATCGGGAAATTGATATAGTCGATGCGGGCTGTGGAAGAGCTGCCGCCATAGCTGTCGCGAGAGAACACAAAGCGGATGGTATGGTTACCTGCGGAAATCGGGAATGCAGCCCGCGACCAGTCGGTGGCTTCGCTCACACTCTCCATCACGTTGTTATCAATATAGAAAGAGAACGCATCCGTGCCGAACCAGCTGCTGCCGGCCGTATATTTACGATAGTAAGAGATCGTGTCATTGGCGGCGGCGGTAATCGAGAGGCTCAACGTGCAGCTACTACCCGAGCTCATGTTGTTTTTCGACACTGCGCAATAACTTCCTTCGTATGCACCATTCCCAACGGTCCATGCATTGCTGCTGTTGGTCCAGTTGAATTTCGAGAAATCGCCGGTTTCGAAATCTTCCACACATTCACCCACAAACATATAAACGGTATCGGTGAATGAGTACGAGCCCGCATAGATATGATGGATGAACGGCACGATGAAGGGTTCCGGAACATTATTGCCAACGTGAACAGTAAACTCCGAAACGACATTTCCATTGGCATCGATGTTGCCGAGGGCAAGGTCATCCTGATCAATGGTCACTTGGCTGTAGGCGCAGGTGAGGTGGGAATAGACATCCACGGCAGGTGCATGGCCAGCGTTGCGGGTGGTGATACGGAGGGCAGCCGTCTCACCCGGATTGATGGCGTTGTTGCCGTTACCCTCCACTTCGGAAGAACTCGAGCCCGTATTGGAAAGACGAGGAGCCTTGAGTGTAAGCATGAAACTGGAAGTAGTGGTGAGGTTGTTGTTGAAAGTGATGGTGAGGGTGAAAGGCGCCACAATATTGTCTTGGATGTCGTCGTGTACATAGACCGAGAAAGCATTGTTGACGGTCTGCTGTTCGGAAGCCGCAAGGTTGCCAATATTCGCTGTGCCGTTGATTATGGTGACATCGGATGAGGTAGTGGACAGGGTGGCAGTAACATTGGTGGCGGCATCAACGCCCACATTCTGCACAGTGGTATTGAGGTCAACATAGGCATTGTAGTTGGGCTCGTTGCCAGCCATCAGCTGGGTAGTGAGCGCCACTACATAGGGGCCTTCCGGTTCTATCACGGTGATAGTCTGGAAGAAGGGCTGGTAGCCCTGTGCGGTGGCCGCAAGTTCATACGTGTTGGTGGTGAGAACCGGCGGGAAGGTGAGCACAGCCATGCCGTTGGCATCGGCCATAGTGGCACCAACCACAGTGCCGTTCTCGGTGAGTGCAACGTATGCATAGGGCACCGCCTGAACATTCATCGTGGTGACACCCTGCACCAACGCCACGCTGACAGAAACCGGCATCGGGTCGGGATTGGTGAGCCAGGGCAGCATCGACGGGTCGCCCATCAGGTGGTAAATTTCCCAGTAATAACGCTTCAGGTCGGAAGTGGTGGCCTCCACGGAAAGGTTGCCGCCCATGATGATGGAACCGGCCGTGACCGTCCAGTCGCTGAACGGCTCCCCATGGGTGTGGAACATGCGGTCGTAGGCACCGATGTTGGCAGCATCATAGGTGGGGTTGGCCACAATATTGGCACGATAGCCGACCGTCCAGTAGTAGTCCTCGCCCCAGTAGGTGCTGTTGCTGCCGCCGATGTAACCCGCAGCGCCCTTCTTCGCGGTGCGGAGCAATGCCTCTCCGAAACACTCGTCATCGTTGAACTGGCAGGACTGGCAGCAGTTGCCCACCATGAAAGGATATTTGTCGGTATTACTCATGGCAGGGATGTGACTGATACTGAACTCAGGGTCAGCCCAGCCGTCAGGACTGCAGTGTGCCGTATAGTTGGCGTAGCCCACACCGGCACCGATTTCCGCACGGATGGTGGCTGCCTGGCTGGAGCTGTTGTACAGGTGGACATACACCGTGGAATAGCCGTATCCCGTGTTGACATAGTTGTTGGCCAGATAATTGATCTGTCCGTTGGCATGGGTGGGGCCGAAGTTACCGTCGGTGCCGGCCACCAGCACTGCATCGTCCAAGTACGACGGGTCGGGCATGGTGTATTGCTCAAACTGCATGACCTTTTCAAGGATGTTGGACAAATGACCTGCGTTCTGCGCGGAGAAGCGGCCGTAAAAGCAGTCGGGAATGTAGTCGCCGTCGGTCCATGTGCAATAGTAGAGGTCGGTAACATGGTTCTCGCCAGAGACCTGCGTGGGGAAAGCCGGTATCTGGGCCACGTCGCCCACCAGCAGCACAAAGGTGGGGGCAGGGTCGTCAACGGTGGCATTGGTGTATTTGCCCTTGATGAAATTGGCGATGGTTGTCGTGGTGGTGCCCACATTGGGATCATCGGTATAGGCGATCTCCACCTTCAATCCTTGGCGCTGCTTCCATGCAATAAAATCATCCAGCTGGCCGCGGAACATGCTGTGGGCCACGATGAGATAGCTGATGGGACGGGTGAATATCTCCTCGCGCGACTGCGGCATGATCGGGTTGGCCACCCAGTTGTGCATGCCGTTCACGATGGCGTTGCTGTGCAGCGACTTCATCGCATAGGTGGCAGGCAGGTCAGCATTCTCGCAACTCACCCGCACCTCCACTTCGTCGTACACTCTGACCATTTGGGTCACCGGGTTGTACTGGATGGGAGAAATGAAAAGCGTGGCGAGGTTCATGTCGCGCATAGCACCCACCCTTTCAACAGTAACCAATTCTCTATGATACCATGTATTACGTTGATAGGTGGCATTATCTTTCACCAACTCCTTCTCCCCCACGTCCGACTTGGAATAAGAGGGCTGTGCAGGGAACAGCGGATGGTCGATACCCAGCGCAGCAGCGTCGTAGTCGGTATAATGCGAGGAGAGCACCTCCACATGCAGGCCTGTGCAGACAGGAATTTCCAGCATGGTGACACACACCGGAAGTTCCGGCTGTCCCACCTCGGTGGAGAGGCAAGTTCCCTCCATATAAAGTCGTGAGAAATCACCCGCGGGAGTTCCCACGGAAGTCACCTCCAGCTGTCCCGCGGAATAGCGCAGCACAACCTGATCGTCAGTGTTTTCCTGCACGCGGCAAAGCTGCGCCTGCATGCACAAAACAGAGGTCAAAAAGACAAGGGTAAAAAGGACTTTTTTCATAATCTTTGCGAATTACAATTAATGCGCAAAAATACAAAAAAATCCAGATAAAAAAACGATAAAAAACGTTTATCTTTTCCTCACACACCGCACACTGAACCCCATGTATTTGACATTGAGCTCAGGCTCCAAAGCTGCACAGATATATGGCACATAGACCGACACTGCGCTAACAGGCGCATAATTGTCGTTCACTGTCCAGAAATTGGCATACATCATCAAATCCTTGTACTGGCCGGAAACAGCATCGTACCGGCCGGCTCCGCGTGCATTGAAGCCCGAATTGGGAGAAGTGCCCTCATACCCTGAAATCCAATACAACGAGCTTGCCGACTTCACCTGTTCAGCAGTGCCACCGGCAGCATTCAACATAATCAAATACTCATCCACGGTAGGCAATGCCCAGCCTTCCGGACAAATGCCCTGCACATACGGACCGAAATATCCAATAGAGTCGGCAGGCGCCGCACTGTTGTCGCCTTCCGGCACCCGCACGGCAGAATACCAACTGTACATTTTACCATAAATCCCCTCCAAAGAGTCCAGACCATTGTAATAATAGTACATGGACACAGGGGTTCCATCAGCATAATGGGTGCTGCGGGCATTTTCTCCCGTCCAGCACTGGCAACCGATGCGCACCGAAGAGTAGCGGAATCCGTCAAAGTCGCTGACCGAATCCGCAGGGGTTCCGCATGGCGGATAAACCACATCCACTTTCTGGGTGCAGTCCAACGTCAAGCCGCACTCATCCTCCACTGTCCATGTGACGGTGGTGCTGCCAACGGCAAAAGTGTTGCCAGCCGGCGCATCATTGGAAATCGTGTACGATACGCCATCCAAAGCAGGAGAATGGTAATAGACCGGATTGCCGATGTCCATCAACGTCGTGTCGCAGGCGCCGTACGCCAGCATGATGCTCGTGTCGGGCGGACAGGTCAAAGTGGCTTCGGCGGCAATATCAGGAATTACATACAGTTCCACCGATATCAGGCTGTCGCACCCCTGCACAGTCGTTCTGTGAACCACATAGGTATCCGTAACAGTACCTGCCAGAAATGTCGTATCCTCTGTGGTGTACGGGAAACCATTGGAGCATACAGTATCTTTTTTCTCCACCCAATAATGAGGTAAAAAGTTCAGATACAGCGTGACAATGGAGTCGCAACCATACATGTTGGCCCCCACCATCGTATAAGTGGGATTTTCGGCAGGCGTTACGGTATAGGTGGAATCGTGCCAAGTGAAGTCCGTGCATGTGTAAGCAGTGGTATCGCCGTATGTCACAATCCCTGTAAGGGCAAGATGAAGCACATATACACTGTCGCAGCCGCAGCATGTTGTCTGCAAAGAGTCGTAATAGTCGCCCGCCTCGTTAAACTGACGGCCTCGCCATGTGTATGGGACCTCCGACACTTTGATGGCCGTATCATGCACAAATTCATACACCGGATTCACCTTCAGCTTCAACGTGATGATACTGTCGCAACCGTGAACGGTCTGCAACGTGACACGGTGGGTGTACTCCTCCGTCTGCGGAGTGGAGATATCCAAATTCACAAAATTGGGATTAACCAGCGACGTGTATGGGTCGGGAGAGGCACACACTGTTTCATAGCAGGTGTCCTTGTCGTACGTTTCGTGCACGATGGCCGAGCTGTTCACATGGAGGGTGTCGCTGTTGAAAATCACATAGGCATGATACGACGTGTTCACCTCCGGGCTGACCTTCATACTTGCGCTTTTGGGATTGTCCACCCAATAGGCGTAGGCATCTGTTCCGAAGTCGCGCACGGCACGGATCCGCACTTTTGAAAGCCCAGGGTTGGAGTGGTCAGCAGGGTTTCGAGAGTTATAGAAATACTGGCTTCCTCTGATGACAAGAAAGTTGTTGCCCGTTCTGGTAGAAGTCCAATAATCGTGTCCGGTCTCTGAAGTGTTATAGGCATACATCCATCTCATACCTTCAACATCCCCACCTGCGTCAATGATGGAGCTTTCAATAAACGGAATCAATCCGAAGACATGGCGGAGCTGGATCGCATCCGGGATATACCAACCGTTATAGAAATCCACGGCTTCGGCAGCAGGCGAGTTGCCCGACTCCAGCAGGGCACGGGTGTTCTTCTTTCCTTCATAGCTCCAATCATCAATACCATATCGTGCTATATATTCATACGGGTGGTTTTCAATCTCCGACGGAATACCTGCGCCCTCATCCAGCAGATAGAACGACTGATTGTTGGTTTTGCTCACCCATCCCACATCATTCAGAGCCACTGCCCATCCCTCCACAGGGTTATCGGGATTGACATAGCAAATCACCCCCTTCGAACCGTCAGGGAACTCAAACACAGCCCCTATCTGATAGATCTGCGCCATGATCGCGCTGGCATGGAACAACACAATTGCCAGCACTACAATCTTTCTGAAAAATATCTTCAATGAATTCATTGCCTTACTTTTTTTTCATATTTGTAATACTGACTAAAAATCAATGGAAGGACGAACACGGTGTTTGGCATCTTTCATATTGTACTGAAAATGTCCTGAATAATCCAAGTGCCAACATCTGTCATTATTTTGTTCAGAAGAGGAGAGATAATAGTGAGTTCCTGTGCTCAGCGCAGTACCCCCGTAGCTACTCAACCGGTTCAGGGTCTTGTTCACTTGCGCACGGTTGCCGAACACAAGATTCAACTCGCCCATAGCGGGCATGTACCATCCCCTTGCCTCCGTCGGATTGACATTTTGACTCTCTGGATCATAATAGTAGCAAAAATAGGCGGCAGGAGCATTTTCAGCGAAGCTCTCGCCTGTGGCTCTTTCTGCATACTCTTTGATTACCAGCGTATTGCCAGCTCCATCCAAATCAAACAATGCCGCTGCCTGGCTTACTAACAAATTTTTGCTATGGACAAACTTATACACAAATTCACTGGAGACAGAGGATGTGCCCTTTCTTGCCCACTGCACAGTTGTCGGAGCGTCCACGAGCGCCACGGCCTTGCCATGCTGACCGGTGAGGTCCACGTAATAGACCACGCCAATAGGCACTTTATCGGAATGGAGGAACGAGTCCACACGAATCACGGAGCCGTCGCTGCACAGCACATCCCCCGGCGCCTTCACCGCAGGAATCTCACCCTCTTTCCATGTCAGTTTGGGAGTGGTCACCATCACACCCATCGTAGTGGTGTCGCCCAAACAGATTTCATTTTCCGTGGTGTCAATAATGAGAACTATCAGGTTCAGGATATCCAGACTGTCGCAGCCGTTGGCCGTATGGACAATCTCGGAATAGCGTCCGGTGGTGTCGTATGCATGGCCTCTCCACATATAGGGATTCCCGTTCAGTTCGAAATTGGAAGTCACCACTGTAGTGTCGTTGTGCGGAGGGGCATTCACGGTCAGAATAAAGCTCACGATGGAGTCGCAGCCGTTGGCCGCAGCCCCGACAAGGGTTTTGGTAAAGAAATAGGTTCCTGCCCTCTTGACCGCCTCGTCCAACTCCGACTGCGACGCCACCACAGGTGCGATGTTATATATATCGTCGTACGGCAGCGACTGGCTTTGGCAGACCTCGTCATAGAAGGTGACATGGTTCCTCGGATACACATCCGCAATGACAACACCCGGCTCATGCTGCACAATGGCCTTCCAACCGGCACCCCCGCTCATGCCCGCCACAAAATACAGCGACAATTCATCTCCATTGGAAGTAATGATGCCCGGAAGCGGACTGGTTCTTGAAAGCACATTCAGCATCGAATCCGGTTCAATTTCGTGACCCGAGAAAAGATACAGATGAGATGTGGTAGAGAAATTGAGTTCCTGAAAAAGGATACTGACCGGTTTTCCGTCAGTACTCTTAAAGGTATGGAAAAGCACCTCCCCCGGTGAAAAACCACCTGTTTCTCCTCCGGAGTCATACAAGCGGTAAACATCGGCACACCCTATGGTAGTGAATCCGTCGGCAAGGTTCATGGTCTGGTTGGCCAGGCCGTTCACTCTCGGACAGAACCCCTCTTTGGCCACGCTGGTAAACAAGATCGTTCTCTGACGGATTCCAGCAGTGTCGTACACCGACCAGCCGTCGTCGGTGATATTCTCAGACTTCAGCAAATGGGTGAGATTGTAATCCCCGTACCAGTTGAGGGTATAGGGCGGTGTCAGTGTAGCTCTGGCCTCCAGTATGGCATCTCCCTCATAGCATACCGTGTCGTTGTGCGAAAGCAGTTGGCACGCATCCACCATATCGGTCAGGACTTGGATATAGGCAGTGTCGCCATGGTCGGCAGCATCGTAGTCGCAGCCGTCTGAATCTGCGATATGGATGGGATATATCTTGGCGGGAGAGGTGGTGGCATACACATCGGTGACCGGCACACCGGCCTCACCGCTATAGGTACGGGTCTCGATGCCCAGCTCGTTTTCAAATGCCATCACAAAGTCCACCATACCGCTGTGCAAATGGTTGTCGGGGGTAAAGGTGAGCGGGATATCCGTTCCTGCACAGAAGGTGCCTTCGCCGGAAATACTCAACCATGGCGCCGAAGTGACACTCAGATAGATACTGTCATATACATGGTCTTGGCAGCCCGTCTGCGTAATGTCCACCTTATACCAGCCATCGGAGGCGCCATGGGCAATGAAGATGTATGGTTCGGGGGAGGTGGAGTGGAAACCATCAGGACCATTCCATTCATAATTGAAGATGTTGGCCACCTGCAGGGCATGAATCTGAATGGTAGAACCCTCACAGGTGGTGGTGGCCTTCAAACCTCCATCAAACCATGTCTTCTGCAGATCCGCCAGCGTATAGGGATAGAAGTTCACATGGAAATAAGCGCCACAATCATCAACAATCTGACAAGAATAGAACTGACTGGAGGACATGGGAACATTGACAAAACTTCCGACCTGATTCGAGCCCAACAGCGTGCCCTGACAGTTTGCTTCACTATATAAATTATAAGTGTAAGGCAAAGTACCCTCTTTACCCTTTACATAAACGCTTCCCGTTGTGGAGTTCGAGTCGCACATGAAGGCAGCGAGATAGTCGAACTGCACCGTACCGCCGGCATACCGTATGGTGTCGAAAAGTTCTATCGACCCACACAAAGAAGACTCTTCTGCCGGATAGAAGCGCACCACATAGTCGCCAGGAATGGAGATACGGATGGGATCATTCAGTTGGTGTTCGCGCGTTTCATAGCCACCTGCAGGACCGTCTATCACTTGGAACCGCGAGTTCAAAGGCGTATATACCGGGGCTATCTCCAACCCCGTTGCCGGGGATGTGTTCCGGCTGATGCGTTCCATCACACCATGTGTGTAGGTAATATACTGGTCGGTACACTCCTGGTCAACCACATATTCCGGCATCTCCGACACTCTCGAACTGTAGATATCCGCAAAAGAGACATTCCTGCGGATGTTGAAAGAGTCGCAGGGGGTGATAATCTCAAACTGGTAAGGACCCGAGGGGAGGCAATAATCCTGTATGGACAATGAGCGGCCGGAGGCATCTCCCACAATCGAAAGCATGTTTTCGAAATGACTTTTCACACAACTCCACTCTTGAGACGCAGCATTGTAGGTGGCCACAAAATTGTAGCGGTTGCTGTACGGACTTTCCACCAAACGGATGATGGTGCCGTCAGTGCTTCTGTCTGTGCTGTTGCTTTCACTCACACGGATGGTGCGAAGCGCCGAGCAACAGTGATCGTTGCCATCCGCATGCAATGACCATGAGGGTTGCGTAGTGCTGACCTGCTGGTCGAATGCGAGCACATCGGTCCGGTCAAGAAGCACACAGCCATGTCCGTCCACCAGTTTCCGTTCCACACTGTGCGAAAAAGGCGCCACCTCCAAGTAATACGCCTCCATCTCAGCGAGCGTTATTCTGCTGGCGTTGTCAATTCTGTCAACAGTGTCCGATTTGATCACCTGATTGGTGAGCGGGTCAATGTAAAGCCATGTAAGGGGATGTGTGTAATGATACCGGTGAACTTCGTGTTCTTCGGCAGGATTGACATTGGAAGGGGCAAATGAACTGTAGCGGATGGCGTGATAGTCGGTATGGACGTGGATACTTCGCTCGCAGCCATCGGCACTCACGATAGAGTCGGTTTTATTGGAATGACTGGTCTGGAACGATGCCGCATCCGGCAGATGGTAGGCGAAAGTTCGGCTGACGGTGGTGTCGACACATCCGCCCCAATTGAAATGGAAGTCGAGACGGA
This sequence comes from Bacteroidales bacterium, assembly GCA_045132235.1. Lineage (GTDB taxonomy): Bacteria > Bacteroidota > Bacteroidia > Bacteroidales > WCHB1-69 > UBA1756. The sequence goes on along the minus strand of JBGURX010000040.1, from coordinate 24,624 downwards.
TTTCCTTGTCGTAAATATCGCAATAGCGGCTCGCCCCGGCAATGGTGTCGTACAAGACGGTCTTTGCTGAAGAAGACAAAGGATAGGGTTTCCAATCCCCTATGACATGTCCATCAAAAGCAAAGCGGTACTGCATGTGGGGAGTCAGCATGTTAACGTAATAACTGAGAAAAGGACTCAGCTTGGAATCGACTTTCACCACATTGCTATCCAGCATATTCCCAGAGGAGGCATACACGCCGATAGAATCCAATAGAGGCACCGCCACCACTTCCACCGTCTGCTCTATTCTGGGAAGCCCATATCCGCAGCCGTCAGTGAAATAGAAGTCCCATTCGCCAGCCGGCATGCCATCAACAGTGAAATAGTCCTCATAATCATATCTGTGCGGATCCGTTCCGCTGTATTGCGGAGCATCGAAAACAACGGTCCGCAGCGTATCCGACGGATCGGAATGGCTGACAATAGCCAAGTTGTAAGGGAAACGCCCGTTGTCGATAATCAGCTGCACACGGCCAGACGGGATACACGACAATGAGGGGCGCATACCGAAGCCATCCTCTGTTTCAGCAGTCGCATAAATGGCCGAAACCGTCGGCACGGCGTACGTGGTTCGGATGGTCACAACCGCCTGGGTGTCCACCTTGACATATCCCCCCATTCCATCATCACACAACGCTTCCATGCCAACAAAGTAGGTTCCATAGTCCAACATCAGACTATCCACGCCGCCATAGTAGTAATTGCCGGCATATCTTGCCGAATCCTCTTCCCTTTCCCGATAATAGACACGTACCGCAGAAAGTCCCGTACCCGAAAGGTCACTGACAGGATTGTCGGTGTCGTCCAGAATGCAAAAACAAACCTTTCCATTGTTGAAACAGGTGGCATCCACAACGGAAAATCTCACATTAAAGGGACAGTTTTGGGCAACTGCTGTCTGAAGAAAGAAAGAAAAAAGCACAAAAATGGAAGAAAATTGCGCAATTATTGCAATTTTATGATGTGCATTTTTCGATAGAAAACCCATTATTTTCAATGAATTACGCTATTTATATAATAATTTTTTTGAGGGCGCAAAATTACAAATATTTATCATATAGTCGCATTTTTATTCAATGAATGAAAAAAATTATTAATTCACTTAAAAACCAGCGACTTTTACTGAATTATTTTTCATCAAAAAAAAGCAAAAAAAACGAATACATAAAGATATATGTATTCGCACAAAAAATACCCTCAGTTTTTTCTCTCCCCTACTCGTCGATCCGGCTGGAGCAACCGTGCTCGATGACCTGCGAGTTGCTGAGGAAGTCGGTGTCCACGTAGGTGCTGCTGCCCGGACGGAGATGCACCGTCGAGGTACGCGTGTCTTTCGTGCCATCAGCATATTCCACCACATACCAGCAGTCAGCCACCATGTCGCTCTCGCAAGGATTTTTCACGTAAAGCGTCCAACGCCCCACGCTGGAGTCGTCGTACGTGTAGCACTCGCAATCATCGCCCTGCTCGGCCACCGCGACTGCCTTCACAGGTTCATTAACAACCGGTTGTGAGGAAATATTTCCATTCCAACCAAAATACAACAAGCTGAGAATCAAAATTATACTTTTCATAACGCACCCTGCCCGTTATTTACCATCGGCTCATCGGCTCAAAACACTTCTATGACCTTTTAATTATTATTCAGTTTAAACTATCCCCTACTCCTCATTATTGTCTTCCTCCTCCTCTGGAGCACGATAAAATTTCTTCATGAACTTGTTCTTCTGCGAACGGTTACCCAGCTTGTAGGTGCAGGCCGGCAGACCGTTGCTGGGCGGAAGCATACGTTTTTTCACCTTGGTCTGGACGATAGGATCAGTGAATTTCGTATCGTTGGAGTAGCCGTAGATGCTGTTGTTTTCCACTTGGAAGAAGAAGAAATCGTTGTCGATTTCAAAGTAGAGATAGAGACGGTTACGCGAGCCGCGTTTCTCCACCACAATCTCACCGGGAATCTCGCGGTTGATTTCCTTGCCGTTGCAGATGGCCACCGGCAGCAGATACTGCGAAATGAAGGCCTTGGCCTCCTTGTCCCACACAAAACGAATGTCGGCGAACAGGAACTTGACCTTCAGCGAGGCAGGCAGCTTCTGGGTTTGTCCGTAAGTGTTGACCTCGTAGGAATAGTCCTCGAAATCCTTGTCGTTCAAGATGGTTTTCATGGCGAGAATGTAATCCTCATCCTCCCACGGGTCGATGAAGTCGAGGGAGGCATCCTCCACATGTTTCATAAAGACCTTCATCGACTGCTCGTTGAAGAAGAAGTCGATGGTGGTGGTGAGGCTCATCTCGGCGGAGTCGGCCTTCATGTAGTTGACAACCGTTCCGAGAGTACTGAAATCGACGCGGCCGAGCTTGGCGCCCATGTCGATGGTGCCGCTGCCTCGCGAGATGCAATCGGTTTTGCTGAGGGTGATGATGTTGCCCGGCAGCTCGGGGTCTTCCAGTTTCTCCAACGAGGCGGCACGGAAGCACTGGTTATCCTCGTCAAAGTCGATGTAGCCCTGTGCGGAGATGTACTCGGCATCGTTGAACTGATCCTTGGCGGCGCCGAAGCAGGTGTAGATGCGCCCCGTGGTATTGGTGGAGGCGATGGCCACCACCACCTTCCGGTCGTTCACATCCTTGGTCTTGCTGTCAACCTTGATCATCACATGGTCAGGGTTCACCTGATCCATGATGCGCATACGGGCATATTTCACGGTGTCGCAGTCGTGTATCAGCTCCACGCCGCCCACGAAGGTGAGGAACTCGTCGGCACTGTTGAGTTCCACCCGCCCGTCGAAGCCGAAGTGCGGACTGAGCTTGAAGTCGCGGGCGAAAGGCACCTTCGCGATTCCCTTGGTGGCCTGATAGTACCATACCGTGTCGAAATGCAGCACCTGCACCTCCTTGTTCACATCCACATAGTCGTAGTCGCCGCTGGCGCGGAAGTCATCGGCATGCACGATGTTCACGATGCAGTTGTACAGCTCGTAGTACTTATGGTCGCGGTCGGCCACGATGCGGGCATCGTTCAAAGTTTTGACGACCGCCTGCTCCAGAATGGTCACGTCACCGTCTTTCGGCACCACCGCGCCGTCGCCCACGTTGATGTAGCGCACGCCGTGGGTGTTGATGACGTTGGTCTTGAAGTTGAATTCGGCAGAGGTGGCGGTAAACTCCAGCGCATGCCGCTCCGAGTTGGTGGCGGTCAGCTCGTTGCCGTGGCTCACCATGTCGATCAGCTCACGCGCATCGGTGTTGTTGATGTCCACGCCACTGTAGGGATCTTTCCACTGGAAGGTGAGCACATCTTCGTCAATGGGGTCCCAGTCGAACATGGCGGCGTTAGTCTTGAACTGGTTGCGCTGGAACAGTACCTCGGAGGTCGCATCGTTGGAAACGAAATGACCTTTACGCGTCTGGAAGTCTATGTGCGAGTTATAGTTGTCGGTGGAAAAGACGAACTGGTCGCTCTGGTAGAGGTCGTAGATGCGCAGGTCGGCGGCATCCGACAGCAGTTCATGGTGTTTGAAAGTAAACCACTTGGAGGTGATGTCCGCCCGTTTGAAGTTGACCACGCCGGTGCCGTACATGCCTTGCGGGGTGAGCACGGAGTTGCCGGTCAGCTCGGTCTCGCGGAAGACGTTCATCGGGGTGGCACCCGTAAACACATACATCTGGTCGTTGTAAGCCTCCCAGCGCACGGAGCCGTTCTCCATGTCGGCGGGCGGGTACTCCACGCCGGCCAGCTGCTCCTGCACCACATGCTTGTCCACACTGCCGGTCATTTTATCCAAGAAAAACACCAGACTGTCGGAAGTGGATGTGGACGTGAGGTAGTTAACCACGCCTTTCTTTCCTCTCAATCCCCTATTACTCAAATCGATGACACCCGAATAGGTACCTTTGCCCGTGTAGGCTGGAATGGCACCGGGGGTCTGGTGTACAAAGCCCAAAGAGAAGTCAGGCCGCACCTTGAGTTCCTGCTTGATGTCGGGGAAAATGCCGCCCGAGATAAGCGAGCCGGCAAACCGAATCGAGTCAGTATCGAAGTTGTCGAGGTTGGTGATGGTGAACTGGTCGAGGGCGAAGTAGAACTTGGTCCGGTCGTAGTGACGGTTGAAGGTGAAAGGATGGTCGTAATACACGCGGCCTCCTTCGAAGCTGGTGAAATAGGGCCACTTGGGATTGTCAATCTTGCCCGATTTGTTCTTGGGATGATCCACATAGAGCGTTCCTCCCAAATCCTCAATCGGACTCATCACCTTGGTAAGCTGGTACTCGCCGTAGCGGTTCACCGGTCCGTTTTTGTTCTCCACATACATCACCAACGAGTCGATCTGCTCCATTCGGATCTTGAACTCTTCGTAGTTGAAGTCGCACTCATGCACCACGAAATCGAACAATCCGGCCACCACGCGCCCCGAAAAGCGCATGTCGCGGTTCTTCTTGATCACCACCCGCTCGTTCTGCGGATATACATTCACAATCTGCGCCTCGCTGATGATGAACCACTCGCAGCCCTCCACCGTCAGCTCGCGATTACCATAGTCGAGCACCGCATAATGCGTCTTCGACTCCAACGTGATATTATCATAGTCTTTTTTCCCCACATCATTATTTAAATATTGGGCAATTTTCGGACGATAATAAATCTTGTCATTATTCACATCATACTCCACAAAACCATCGGCGGCAAACTGGATGAGCAACGCGCGCACATCCTCCGGAGAGTGACGGATGGCCTGTCCCACCTGCTCAAACGTGATGGGCTGGTAGTCGAATCCCTTGAAAAGCTTCCAAAGAGTAAACAGCGGATTTTCACGGTTCACGCCCTGCAACTCCCTCATCGTCGCATTGTTAAAGAAATTCTGCGACTCAAAAGTTGCCACGCTCTGACTGTTCATCGTAGCCAAAGGCCTCATCTCGACCTTGTCGGTGGAAATGTCCCACACAATCGACTCCGCCTTGATGTCCATTTTATGATAAGAGTCGAAAAAAGGACTGCGCCCCACCCCGTATTTCGGTCTCGAAATCTGCAAGAGCGTCTTTTCTTCATTATAATAGAAATTGGCGGAAGGATGGTAGATGGAATCTTCATCAATATAAAGACTGATGTTGGCATCGTTGGACCAAACCGTGGACTCTTTGAAGAGAAAATGGGCGCAACGCACCGCAACGATCGTTGTATCACCACGCAGGATATTCAGACGAGCCATATTTTCTTCCGAAGCATACCCTCTTACCGCCGCTCCACGCAGCTCAAAGCCACCGATATAGTCCACATTTTTGTAGATGTTATGAACCGTAACTTCTTCATCATAACTACGAAAACGCGGGTACGACACCTTCTCCTCCTCGCTCTCCAGACCGGCTTTGTCCTCCAGCACGCCCAGCAGCGGGTACTCGAAATAGTCGGGATAGTAGAGGGTGGCATTCTCCACCTTCACCTTCGGCTGCCGCACATCCACCTCGTAATCGTGGAAGGTGGCTTTCACCTGACTGCTGAGGCCGGCACGATACCACTGCACCGTGCCCTTCGTGCCTTTCCAAACCTTCGCACCCGGGTAGTACCGTCCCGACGTGCCCAGAATCTCCACACTGTCGCGCGTGCCGCTGCCCACCAAGTCCATATCCTTGTACTCGAAATAGGGCGCATTGTCAAAACCCAAAGTCTCTGCATAGCCGTAGGCGGTCCACCGCACATTCGGCGTCTCGTACAGCACATCCTTGGAGAAAATGGCAGCATATTCATCCATCACATGATGGAATTCAGGCAGATTCTCATTCAGATGGTACTGGATGGCCTTCAGCCACGCACGGTCGCAGTCCGTCAGTCCGCTATTGATAAAAGCATCGAAGGCATTTTCAAGGGATTCAAAATGCGGAAAGAAACGCAAGTTCTTGCGCAGCATGAAGTTGGCCGCCTCGATGAACGACTCCTGAAACTCGTCGGTCATGGCGGGGCTGTCCCAAAACTGGTCGAATTTGGCCACCAGCGCATCGGCTTCTTTCTGGCGGTCTTTGGGCGCGGTGGCGGCAAACTCACGCACCTCCGCCTTCGTGAGAGAAGGATCGTTGGAGAAGGAACGGAAACGCTGGGCCGACAGCGGCAGCACAGCGAGAAACATGAGAACGAACAACAGCGTGATTTTACGATTCATCGGGTTATATTCTATTTTAATGGTTATCAGTGTTTTGTATTAATGAAGGATGATTTTTCGGACCAAACATCACGGCGGTGCGGGCGGGCAGATAGACCTGCAGCACGCCGTTGCGGCTGAAGTAGCCGGCAGTACCATCAACATGACCGAAGCCGCCGAAAGCGGGGGCATCGGAGTTGAGCAGTAGTGTGTATTCGCCTGTTGCACAGCTCACGGGATAGTCGGCGTAGGAGTGCGCGGGGCTGAAGTTGAAGAGGAAGATGCAGCCGTTTCGCTCGAAGGCGAGCACCTGCCGGTCGATGTCGCGCACGAGCGGGTGCGGCGGGACAGCCAGTGCGCGGGAGGCAGTCAGCGTCGCCACCATGGCACGATGGAACTCGTTGAGGAACTTGTACTTGAGCGTTCCGTTCTCCACCAGCGACCACTGGCGGCGGGCGTAATGATACGACCAGCCGTTGCCCTCGCGGGGGAAGTCTATCCACTCGGGATGGCCAAATTCATTACCCATAAAATTCAAGAAACCGCCGTCACAAAGCGCTGCCGTACAGAAGTTTACCATCTTGTGCAGCGCAATGCCCCTATCCACCGTCAAGTCGGGAGTAAACACCGACATGCTGGTGTACATCTTCGCACCTATCAGTCTGAAAATCAGCGTCTGGTCGCCCACCATCGCCTGATCGTGGCTTTCCACATAACTCACCACACGCTCCTCTTGGCGGTGGTCGGTGAGGCGGTAGAAAATGTCGCCCACATGCCACAGCTCGTCGGGAATCTCCTTCACGGTCTTCATCCAAAAGTCGGCCACGCCCATCGACATGCGGTAGTCGAAACCGATGCCGCCCTGCCCGCAGGGATAGGCCAACGCCGGCATTCCGCTCACATCTTCTGCAATGGTAACTGCGTTATTATCAAGTTGATGAACAATACGATTGGCTAAATAGAGGTAGGTCAACGCATCGCCATCCACATTCTCATCGAAATATTGGGCATAGTCCACAAAATCCACCCCGATGCCATGGTTCCAGTAGGTCATGCTGGTCACGCCATCGAAGCGGAAACCATCGAAATGAAACTCCTGCATCCAGTATTTGAGGTTGGAGAGCAGGAACATCAGCGTGTCGTTTTTCGCGTAGTTGAAGCAGCGCGACTCCCATACGGGGTGCCATCCTTTGTCGCCCTCATGGAAATAGAGGCTGTAGCTGCCATCAAAGCGACTGAGGCCTTCACGCTCGTTGGTGACCGAGTGGGAGTGTACGACATCGAGGATGACGCGGATGCCGAGGCCATGTGCCGTGTCAATCAACGACATCAATTCTTCCGGAGTGCCAAAGCGCGAAGAGGGCGCGTAGAAGTTGGCCACATGGTAGCCGAAGGAGCCATAGTAGGGATGCTCCTGTATGGCCATCAGCTGTATTGTGTTGTAGCCCAGCGACTGTATGCGGGGCAGCATCTGCTCCTCAAACTCTCGGTAGGTGCCCACCCTGTTCTCTTCGGTGGCCATGCCGACGTGCGCCTCGTAGATGAAGGGCACTTCGGGGCGGGCGGGAGCGGGGTGCTGCCACTCGTAGGCCTGTTCGGGCTGCCACACCTGCGCAGAGAAAATCTTGGTGGCATCGTCCTGCACCACACGCTGTGCGTAGGCGGGCAGACGCTCGTCGGCGCCGTCCTGCCACACCATCCAGAGCTTGTAGAGCATGCCGTGACGCAGAAAGCCACGGGGCAGCTCGATTTCCCAGTCGCCATTGCCGATGGGATGCAGCGCATACCGCTCTTCCACGCGCCAGTAGGAAAAATCGCCATAGAGATACACCCGCTGCGCATGGGGTGCTTTCTCGCGAAACACCCAGCCGTCGGGCGTGACATGCAGACCGTAATACAGATGGTTGTTGCAAGTGTCGGACAGATTCTGCTGGCCGTCAGCCAGTTCCAGCTCTTTCAGAACGGCACGCCGATGCCGCCGCTCCAACTCAGTGCGGTAGGGCTTCAGCCCGGCATCCATCCTAACAAGCGGTGAATCCTTGGTCACAGCAGGTGATTTTACAGGCTGCAAAGGTACGAATAAATTGAGAATTGAGAGGTGAAAAATGAAAGGATTTTTCGTGATGGGAAAATCTTTTTTCAGCCTTAGCGTCCGTTATGGAGTTCAAGGTATTCCCAGTCGTAGTGGAAATTCAGTTTCCTTGTAAGGTCGCCGCCCACCAGTTCATTTTGTGAGGCTGTGGTGATGCCATGCCAGCCACGCACACTGCGCCGCGTACCCAATACACCCGCCACACGGTTGTCATCGGCGCACCACAAATTGGTATAGGAGAGTCGGTCAAGCACCACACTGCCGGAAATGCTGTTGTTGGCCACGTAGTTGTATATCGGCTCATTTACCACCCACACTTCATAGCAAAGCGCTGAATCCGTCGAAATGTAACGGTCGATATTGGGATCTTCCTCCAATCGGCCAGACAGCACCGTAAGCAAGTTGGCAGGCACGTATGAACAGCTCTGCTCGGTAAGTCCCTCGCGCACCACGCCACTGCTGAGCTTGCGACGGATGCACTTTTTCACCTCCTGCTCAGTAATGCGATTGCGTTCAATATAGTAGAAAGTCTGGAAAACCTCATAACTCTTGGCATGTTTGGGGGTGGCAAAGCGCACATCGGTGTTTTGGGTGCTATGAATGCCCACCTGAAGCGTATTGTCGCTCGGGGCACGCAAGAAGAACGTACCCAGCACATCAGTCTCAGCCGTCACCACGCGGCCACTCTCCTTATTGGTAATCACGAGCTTATAGGTTGCCTCCGGGTTCAATTCTGCCGAAAAATGGTACAACAGCTGCTCCGGTGCTGCAAAGTCGCCCTCCAGTTCACGGGGAATGTCGGTGGTCATGTCCAACGGATAGGTGGCGGTGAGACGTCCGTCCTTATACTCTTCCATCACCACGTCAATCTGGTCGAAATAGTACAGACTGTCGTACTCCTTCGCAGCCTCGTAGGCATTGTCGGACGTAAGAAAACCCTTGTAAATCTTGATATAATGGTCTTGATCGTCAGGATTGAGCAGACCATACACAATGGTCACATCCTTATACGGTGCATTGGAATCAAAGTCCTTGCTGCAGGAAGTGAAGCCCAAAAGAGCCACCAACAAACAGAGTATCAGAAATTTATCTTTTTTCATTTTAATTAGAAAGAATGTGCAAAAATACAAAAAAAACTCAACATTCAGGTTTTCTTTCCTCCCAGCGCGTGACAATTTTGCAGAAGTCCGCCCCATCGCCGCCGTGACGGGAGATGGTGGTGGCGATACGTCCCTCCGACATGCTGGTCATTGCAACATCGTATGTATCACCAAGATGCGCCTGTTGCACGTAGTTGAGAATCATCTCGGAAAGCCTGTGACTCTGCAAAAATTCGGCAGGAATGCTGTCCAACACCCAGCGGGCATAGACGGTGTTGTTGACATGCAGATTGGTGTCGATGTCGGAGTAAAGCACGTTGCGGGTGACGGCGGGGAACACGGTTTCGCCCTTGGCGAGCGGCACTTTGAGGGGGATGGGGAACGAATGGTCGCCGCCCAGCAACGACACCACGTCGGTATCCATCACCGACTCGATGGTGATGGGCTGGAAGCTCTTGTCGTCCAGAATAATCCAGAGAGATTGGGCGTACAGGTACACATCTCCCTGTTGGTCAACCACTTCAAAGCTACGGGGCTGAAAGATGCCCTGTGGAGGATTGGCCCATGTACGTACCGTGATATGGTCATATTTGCGCGGCAACCGATTGATACGCAGTCCCATACGATAAATCGCCCAGAAGCAGCCTTTGGCGTGCAGGTCCTTCCAACCAAGGCGGTGGCTATCCACGTGGAGGTCGGCAGTGGTTTGCATGCAACCCAGCAGATACTGGAGGGACACTTCAAAGTCAGGACCGATATGATGTGACTGAATGTCAAATTGTTGCGTAAATACAGCGGATGATTCCATGTTTCCAAAAATTGCGTGCAAATATACCACAAAAAAATATTACTTTTGCAATCGCATTTTAAGCGTATGGAGAAAACGAAAGATATTATCGGGAACGAGCCGGAAAAGGCGGTGCTTGTGGCAGTTGCCACGCCGGCGCTCGGCATGGAGCGCGTATCGGAGTACTTGGATGAGCTGGCGTTTTTGCTCGACACAGCCGGCGGTGTGGCGGTGAAGCAATTCACCCAGAACCTCCCCTATCCCGACCCCAAGACCTACCTGGGCAGCGGAAAGCTGGAGGAAGTTGCTGAATTCATTCACGAGCACGAAATCGACCTCGCCGTCTTTGACGACGAGCTGAGCCCGTCGCAGCTGCGCAATGTGGAGGCAGTGCTGCACTGCAAGGTGATGGACCGCACGCACCTTATCTTGGACATTTTCGCCAAGCGTGCGCAGACTGCCCACTCGAAAGTGCAGGTGGAACTTGCGCAATACCAATACCTTCTGCCGCGACTCACCGGCATGTGGACCCACTTGCAGAAACAGCGCGGCGGTATCGGCATGAGGGGTCCCGGCGAGAAGGAGATCGAGACCGACCGCCGTATCATCCGCGACCGTATCGCATTGCTGAAACGGAAGCTGGCCGACATCGACCGGCAGAAGCTCACCCAGCGCAGTCACCGCGAGCAGTTCGTGCGTGTGGCCCTCGTAGGCTATACCAACGTGGGCAAATCCACCTTAATGAATCTCATTAGCAAATCGAATGTATTCGCTGAAAACAAGCTATTTGCGACTCTCGACACCACCGTGCGCAAGGTAGTCATCGACAACCTCCCCTTCCTCCTCTCCGACACCGTCGGCTTCATCCGCAAACTGCCCCACAGCCTCGTGGAATCATTCAAATCCACCCTCGACGAAATCCGCGAAACCGACCTCATCCTCCACGTTATCGACATCAGCCATCCCGATTTCGAAGAACAAATCACCATTGTCAACCAAACTCTGCAAGAAATTGGCGCAGGCGACAAGCCTGTCATCGTGATTTTCAACAAGATAGACAATTACAAATGGATAGAAAAGTCGCCTGACGACCTCACGCCGCGCACCAAGGAGAACATCACCCTTGAGGAGCTCAAGCAGACGTGGATGGCGAAGATGAACCACAAAACACTTTTCATTTCTGCCAAAACCAAAGACAATTTTGACGAGATGAAGCGCGTTCTTTATGAAGAAATCAAGAAACTTCACATCCAAATCTATCCTTACAACAACTTTTTATACGATATTGTAGAAGAGGAGTAAATCCTCACATTCATACTTAATCATCTGAAAAACAAACGAAAAACATTACTAACATGAGCGAAAACAACCTTTTCAGAATCGGCATCACCCACGGCGACTACAACGGCATCGGCTACGAGGTCATCATGAAGGCCTTGAACGATCCCAAGATGCTGGAGCTCTGCTCGCCGGTCGTCTATGGCGCTGCCAAAGCCGCCAGCTACTACAAGAGCCTGTTTGAACTGCAGGATTTCTCGATGCAGGTATGCCGGAAAGTGGAACAGATCAACAAGAACAAAAACTACCTCGTGAACATCTTCGAGCAGGAGGTGAAAGTGGAGCCCGGGACAGTTACTCCCGAGGCTGGAAAGCTCGCAGAATTAGCTTTAACAAACGCTTGTAAAGATTTAAAAAATAAATTGATAGATGCAGTTGTAACCGCACCCATCTGCAAGGCCAACATCCAGTCGGAGACCTTCAACTACAATGGTCACACCGAGTTCTTCGCGCAGCAGTTTTCGTCGCAGAACGCCATGATGATGATGGTAACTGAGGGTTGCCGCATCGCCTTCGCCACCAACCATCTTCCTATTGAGGAAGTGTCGAAAGTGCTCACTCCCGAGCTGATTGTGAAGAAGTTGAAGACCTTGCAGCAGACCCTGAAAGTGGACTTCGCCTGCACGAATCCCACCATCGCCGTACTCTCGCTCAACCCCCATGCCGGCGACAACGGGCTGATTGGCAAAGAGGACCAGGAGATCATCGCGCCTGCCATCCAACAGGCTTTCAACGAGAAGATTAACGCTTTCGGTCCCTTCCCCGCCGACGGTTTGTTCGGCAGCGGCAACTATGCCAAATTCGATGCCATTCTGGCCATGTACCACGATCAAGGCATGATTCCGTTCAAGATGATTTCGGGCGGCGAGGGTGTGAACTTCACTGCAGGACTTCCCATCGTGCGCACCTCCCCTGCCCACGGCACCGCCTTCGACATCGCCGGCAAAAATGTGGCACAATGCGAGTCGATGCGCAACGCCATCTTCCTCGCCATCGACATCCTCAAAAACCGAAAAGAGTATCTACAATATGCAAAAAAATAGCAGAAAATGAGACCTCGATATTTTGCAATCATCTGTATATCAGCCATCATATCTATACTGACTGTCGCCTGCCATCACGATGACAAAGGCAAGGGACAGACAACGGATACGGACACGCCGTTGGAGGCACCTGCCTTTGATGCCGACTCAGCCTTTCAGTTTGTGAAGGCGCAGACCGACTTCGGGCCGCGGGTACCCAACACGGAAGCACACCGCAGCTGTGCCAAATACTTACAGAATAAGTTAACGGAATTCTGCGACACCGTGATTGCGCAGACTTTCACCGCCACGGCATTTGACGGTACTAAGTTACAGAGCTGCAACCTGATAGGCAGTTTCGCGCCGGAGAATCCCGTCCGCATTGTGCTGGCCTCGCACTGGGATTCGCGCCCGTGGGCCAATGCCGATGCCGATGAAGCCAACCGCACCAAGGCCATCGACGGTGCCAACGACGGTGCCAGCGGCGTGGGCGTGCTGTTGGAGATGGCCCGCCAGCTGTCGATGAAACGCCCCGGCATTGGCGTGGACATTGTGTTTTTCGACGTGGAAGATTACGGCAGCGACGGACAGAGCGACTCATGGGGACTCGGAGCGCAGTACTGGTCGCGCAACCCGCATGTAGCTGGTTATCACGCTGGTTACGGCATTTTGCTTGACATGGTGGGGGCTACCGGAGCGCGTTTCCGCTACGAACAGTTTTCGGCCACCTATGCCCGCAGCGTGCTCACCCATGTGTGGAACATCGCCGACCGCCTCGGCTATGGCGGCACTTTCGTCGCCGAATCTTCACACCCCATCACCGACGACCATTACTATGTGAACACCATCGCCGGCATCCCGATGATCGACATCATCCATCAGGATGACTTCACCGGCACAGGTTTTCCCTCCACATGGCACACCATGGAGGACAACATCAGCCATATCGACAAAAACACACTCGCCATCGTCGGAAAGACCTTGCTTTGTGTAATTTACAATGAAAAATAATTGACCATGAACCACTTCTGGGATAACAACGTCACGGTTTTCAAATTCGGAGGGGCATCGGTGAAAGATGCCGCGGGGGTGCGCAACCTGCACAGCATCCTCGAAAAGCACCCTGATGAAACGCTCTTCGTGGTCATCTCGGCCATGGGCAAGACCACCAACCTGTTGGAGAAAATCCTCCAAGCCTATTTCTACCGGAAAGACTCCCCTGCCCCGCTTTTCAACCAACTGAAAGAAAACCACTTAAAGATTGTCAACGAACTGGATGTGCCGCAGCAGGAACTTGCGGAAGTGATTGAGCCTGTGTTCCGCCAACTGGAAAACAAGCTACAGACCGTGCCGACAGACTGTTATGAATTCGAGTACGACCAGATTGTAAGTTTTGGTGAAATTCTTTCCACCAAGCTGATTTCCAAATATTTGAAACTGAAAGGGCTGAGCAACCTCTGGTTGGATGCGCGGCAGGTGATGCGCACCGACCGCACCTACACGGAAGCCCGTATCCAGTGGGAGGATTCGGAGCAGTTGCTGAAGAAGGCGCTCACCGCCGGCGGGCATGCCCCGCAGCTGTGCATCACGCAGGGGTTCATCGCGGGAGCCACCGACGGCACCGCCACCACCTTCGGGCGCGAAGGGTCGGACTACTCCGCCGCCATCATCGCCTACCTGCTTGATGCCAAGAGCGTTACCATCTGGAAGGATGTGCCCGGGCTGCTGAATGCCGACCCGAAGTTCTATCCGGAGGCCGTGAAACTGGAGTCCATCTCCTACGAAGAGGCCATCGAACTCGCCTACTACGGGGCCACCATCATCCATCCCAAGACTCTCAAACCCTTACAGAACAAGAATATACCGCTTTATATCAAGCCCTTTTTAGCTCCCACGGAATCGGGCAGCATCATCTCCGCCAACGGCACATCTGAAAATATCCCTTCCTATATTTTTAAAAGAGAGCAAATCCTCATCACCCTTTTCCCCAAAGATTTCTCTTTTATTTCTGTGGAAAACCTCTCCGAAATTTTCAGCATTCTGTCGCGCAATGGCGTAAAAATCAACTTGATGCAGAATACCGCACTCAGCTTCTCCATCTGCACCGACCTCAACCCGCACCGCATCCCGCAGGTACTCGAGCAGCTGGGGCGCAATTTCACCGTCAAGTACAACGAAAACATGGAACTGATCACCATACGGCACTACACCGACGCCACCATCGCCAAGGTGTTGGGCAACCGTCCGGTATTTGCAGAGCAACGCTCGCGCACCACGGTGCAGATGGTGGTCAAACCGCAATAACCCGTCATGAAGCGTCTGAGAATCACATCCATACTGCTTTTTGCACTGCTGCTGCCGTGGCTGCTGCTGTCGTGCGACAAGAAAAAAAATCAGTACGAGCCGACGCCTTACGAGCTCACCATTCCGAAATATTTCCCTACGATTCTGAACCTGCCCTCCGACAATCCCATGACCAAAGAGGGGGTTGAGCTGGGTTATAAATTATTCAATGACACACGGTTGTGCGGTTATACCGGCAGCAATCCCGACTCGCTGATCTGCTGCGCCAGCTGTCACGTGCAGCGGTACGGCTTCGACATCGGGATAGACAATCCACGTCTGCAGAACGGCAAGGCGCGCGGGATGCATGGCACCACGCACCACAACGTGATGCCGCTTTGCAACCTCGTGTTCAACAGCGAAGGCTACCTGTGGAACGGGGCGGTGTATGGCGACAAAAACATCGAGGACATTGTGCTGGCGGCCATCACGGCTGACGACGAGCTGGCGGCCACGACCTACCAGGCGGTGGCGCACATCAAGGATGATCCCGTGTATAAAGAGATGTTCCGCAAGGCTTTCGGGTCGGAAGAGGTGACGATGGAACGCATTCAGAAGGCCATCGCGCAGTTCGTGCGCACGCTGGTCTCCTCCAACTCGAGATTCGACCAATATCTGCGTGGCGAGGGGCAACTCACCGAGCAGGAGCTGCGCGGCTATGTGCTGTTCACCACCGAGGAGGGCGCCGACTGTTTCCACTGCCACGGCGGGGCGGGCACTCCCCTATTCACCACCAACCTGTTCTACAACAATGCGTTGGATTCCAATCCCACCGACCCGCAAGACCGTTTCTCGGTGACGGGCCGGCCGCAGGATTTGGGGGCGTACCGCGCTCCGACACTGCGCAACGTGGCGATTACCGCTCCCTACATGCACGACGGACGGTACAACACACTGGACGAAGTGCTGGAGTTTTACAACTGCGGGCTACAGCAATCGCCTTACGTGCATCCGTTGATGCACAAAATCAATGAGGGCGGTGCGATGCTTACCCCATCGCAAATCGCTGATTTAAAAGCATTTTTAAACACATTAACTGACGAATCCTTTACCAATCCTTTAGATTATGAAAATATACACAAAAACCGGTGACACTGGCAAGACCTCCCTTATCGGAGGCATCCGGATTGAGAAATTCTCAGAACAGATAGAATCCTACGGCACCATCGACGAGCTCAACTCCGCCACAGGCGTGGCCATCGAGATGCTGAAACAACTGCAACCTGCTGTCGGGCAAGAGGATATGAAAGAAGTGATGCTGGATGCATTGGACAACATACAATGCCGGCTCTTCACGGTGGGCAGCATCTTGGCCACCGACAAGGGGCAGTGGGAGAAGTACTGGTCCACGACCGACCTGACGGCATGGACGGCCGAGACGGAGGGGTTGATTGACCGATACACGGCGGAGTTGCCGGAGCTGAAGGAGTTCATTCTGCCGGGCGGTTCGATGCTGTCGGCGCAGCTGCATGTATGCCGTACGATATGCCGTCGGGCGGAGCGCAGGATATGCCAATTTGCCGCAGAAAACCACCTTGAGGGAGCGGTTTGCGAGCAGGTGATGAAATATGCAAATCGGCTTTCCGATTTTTACTTTATTTCGGCAAGAAAAGCGCTGCAACTTGAAAACAAAAATGCAACAATTTGGAAATCAACGAAATAAAATTTTTATTTTCACCCTCCAACGTAACAAAAAAAGTGTATTTTTGCGCCTCAAAAAATTGCAGAAAACCAAAACCTGAAAGTTATGTATTGGACCCTTGAATTGGCATCGAAATTAGAGGATGCGCCGTGGCCGGCGACCCGTGAAGAGTTGATTGACTATGCAACGCGTTCGGGTGCTCCGATGGAAATCATCGAGAACCTGCGCGAGATGGAAGATGAAGGTGAGGTTTACGACTCCATCGAGGACCTCTGGCCCGACTATCCCACCAAAGAAGACTTCTTTTTTCATGAAGACGAGTATTAACAGCTGATACGCAAATTCACATTTATCTTAATGATAATCAGAACAATAAACGGACATACCCTGCAGTATGTCCGTTTTCTTTTTATCTCACTACCTTCTAAAAGTCAACTTAAAATTTCCTTTTTCACTTTATAAATTATTCGTATTTTTGCACCCTATTTTAGAAAACACAAACACAATGGAATTAGCATCAAAGTACGACCCGCAACTTATTGAAGACAAATGGTATAGCTATTGGATGAAGAACAAGCTGTTCGCCTCCAAACCCGATGGAAGACCCGCCTATTCGGTGGTGATCCCCCCGCCGAATGTAACGGGCGTGCTGCACATGGGCCACATGCTCAACAACACCATACAGGATATTCTGGTGCGCCGCGCCCGCATGACAGGTTTCAACGCCTGCTGGGTGCCCGGCACCGACCACGCCTCCATCGCCACCGAGTCGAAGGTGGTGGCCAAACTCGCCAAGGAGGGCATCAAGAAATCGGACCTCACCCGCGAGCAGTTCCTGAAGTATGCTTGGGAATGGAAAGAGGAGCACGGCGGCGTGATTCTGGAACAGCTCAAGAAACTGGGCGCTTCGTGCGACTGGGACCGCACCGCGTTCACCATGGACGAGCTCCGCAGCCAGTCGGTGCTGAAAGTGTTTGTTGACTTGTACCGCAAAGGTTTGATCTACCGCGGCTTGCGCATGGTCAACTGGGATCCGAAAGCCCAGACCGTGTTGAGTACTGAAGAGGTCATCTACCGTCAGGAGAAGAGCAAACTGTTCTACCTTCGCTACTATGTGGCCGACGCTGCCGAGAACCCGGTGAAACCCACCGGCATGGAGGGCGAGATTCTGCACAAAGACGACAAGGGCTATTACGCTGTGGTGGCCACCACCCGTCCCGAAACCATCATGGGCGACACCGCCATGTGCATCAACCCGAAGGACCCGAAGAACCAGTGGCTGCGCGGCCACAAGGTGACGGTGCCGCTCGTGGGCCGCGTGGTGCCCGTCATCGAGGACCGCTACGTGGACATCGAGTTCGGTACGGGCTGCTTGAAAGTGACGCCCGCCCACGACATCAACGACTACGCCCTCGGCCAGACGCACCATCTGGAAACCATCGACATCTTCAACCCCGACGGCACGCTGTCGGAGGCCGCCGGTCTCTACGTCGGCCAAGACCGCATGGAGGTGCGCAAGCAGATCGTCATCGACCTGAAGGCTGCCGACCTGATGGAGAAGATCGAGGATTACGACAACAAGGTGGGCTACTCGGAACGCAACCAGGACACCGCCGTGGAGCCGCGTCTCTGCAAGCAGTGGTTCCTCTCCATGAAGCACTTCGCCGACATCGCCCTGCCGCCCGTACTCGAAGGAAAGATCAAGTTCCACCCCAACAAATACGTGACCACCTACCGCAACTGGCTGGAGAACATCCAAGACTGGTGCATCAGCCGCCAGCTCTGGTGGGGGCACCGCATTCCGGCCTACTTCCTGCCCACAGCAGAAGACGAGGAGGAGAAGTTCGTGGTGGCGCTCACCGACGAGGAGGCACTGGCCGAAGCCCGCAAGATCAAGGGGTACGAGAACATCACCGCCGAGCAGCTCCGTCACGATGAGGATGCCCTCGACACGTGGTTCTCATCATGGTTGTGGCCCATCTCGCTGTTCAACGGCATCAACGAGCCCGGCAACCCCGAAATCAAATACTACTATCCGACCAACGACCTCGTGACCGGCCCCGACATCATCTTCTTCTGGGTGGCCCGTATGATCATGGCCGGTGAGGAATACCTCGGCGACATTCCGTTCCGCAACGTCTATTTCACCGGCATTGTGCGCGACAACTTGGGCCGCAAGATGTCGAAATCGCTCGGCAACTCACCCGACCCGATCATGCTGATGGACAAATACGGTTCCGACGGTGTGCGCGTGGGCATGTTGCTCTGCTCGCCTGCCGGCAACGACCTGCTGTTTGACGAGGGCTTGTGCGAACAGGGCCGTAACTTCAGCAACAAGATCTGGAACGCCTTCCGTCTCATCAAGGGATGGCAGGTGAACGACACCATCGCGCAGCCGCTGCACACCAAGGCCGCCATCGAGTGGTTCAACTGCCGTCTGCACGAGGTGCTGGGCGAAATCAACGACCATTTCGACAAGTTCCGCATCTCCGACGCGCTGATGGCCACCTACAAGCTCATCTGGGACGACTTCTGCTCCTACTTCCTTGAGATTGTGAAACCGGCGTACCAGCAGCCCATCGACGGCAAGAGCTACAGTGACATCCTCGCCATCTTCGAGAACCTGATGAAGATGCTCCACCCGTTCATGCCGTTCCTCACCGAGGAGCTGTGGCACGGACTGAAAGAGCGCGGCGAGTGCGAATCCATCATGGTGAGCGACATGCCGAAGTGGGACGAGGCCAAAGCCAAGAGCAGCATCCTCGCCCGTTTCAACATCATGCAGAAGGTGGTGGAAGGTGTGCGCCGTGTACGCAACGACAAAAACATCGCCCCGAAAGTCGCACTCGACCTCTTCGTACTGAAGAAGGAAGCGCCCGACGAAGAGATGGACGCCATCATCACCAAGCTTTGCAATCTCTCATCCATCCAATACGTTACGGAGAAAGTCAGCGGCACCTGCTCGTTCATCGAAAACAACACCGAGTACTTCATCCCGTTGGCGCAGAACATCAATGTGGAGGAAGAGCTGAAGAAGTTGCAGGCCGACCTCGACTATGCGGAGAAGTTCCTGAAATCGGTGATGGGCAAGCTGTCGAACGAGAAATTCGTGAACAACGCCCCTGCCGCCGTGGTGGAAGTGGAGCGCAAGAAGAAAGCCGACGCCGAAGAGAAGATCAAGATCCTGAAGGAGCAAATCGCGAACTTAGGGAAATGAAAATTGAGAATTGAAAATTGAAAACTGAAAAAGAGACGCGATGAATCGCGTCTCTCTTTTTTTGCAAAAATATTCAGTTGTATACTGGAATTAATAAACATTTGTGTATCTTTGCAGCCGCAAAATCTAACCAACGATCAATGAAGATTACAGAACTCAAAAGGCTACTCAAGGCTAATGGATGCTACTTTGTCAGTGAAGGAAAGAACCATGAATGGTGGTGGAGTCCTATAACAGAACAAAAGTTTCAACTGCCACGGCACTCAACCGCTGATGTAGGTAAAAATTTAATGGGATATATTAGAGAACAGTCGGGGGTTAATGTCAAATAAAATGCCAAAGGTTTATACTATGGAAAAAATATCAGTAATTATCGAGCGCAACAGCGATGGCACTTTCACCGCCATACCGCAACACGGATACAAAATTGGATTTATCGGCACAGGCAGCACCATTGATGCGGTCAAGGAGGACTTGCAGAACTCCTATTCAGAGGCCCGGGAGATGATGCCTTCCCTACCTGAAATGGAATTCGAGTACAAATTTGACACGGCAAGTTTTTTGCAATACATCAACGGGCGGCTGTCGTTAGCGGATTTGCAAACCATCACGGGGATCAACCGGCACCAGCTCAGCCACTATGCCACTGGCAAAAGCCGTCCCTCACCCAAAACCGTACAGCGAATCCAAAACGGGATACTGCAATTCTCGGAGGAGCTGCACCGTGTGTGCTTGGTGTGAGGGGGGAAACGGTGGTTCCACATTCTCAGCTTTGCAAGCCTTGCAGAGCCGTTTTTCTATTAGGGAAGGATGTACTTTTGTAAAATAATATTTTTTCCTATTTTTGCCAATCGAATCAACACTTATCGCATGCAGTTTTCCCAACTATACACAGAGAGCATTGCCGAGTTCTTGGATGGCAAGCAGGTGCTGTTCATCAATCAGAAAGGCATTAGTGAGCTTGATGATTTCTTTCAGCGCAACCTCGAAGAAGTAATGGGCTTGTTTGCCAGCTACGACCTTGAGTTTGTTTATTTGCCGGCACTGCTCAAGCCAGAATACTTGAAAACGCTGCTGGCCTACCAGATCCCCACGCTTTCAGAAAAACAGATTTGCGACATGGTGTCACTTGCGTCACCCCAAGATATGTATAGCTATTTCAGAAAAGAATCCGACATACACCACCCCGGGCGACTTACCCCCATGGAGTATATGATGAAGAATGTCGCCAATCAAACCGGATTGGTAATGGCAGTGGATCGCGATGATTTTCCGCACCTTGATTTCTGTCTGGACTGGGAACACGTGTACGAAAGAAAACCATGGTACTATGTGGCGAGTATAGAGCCGGGCAGTGACGGAATTGTCTGGCAACAAATTGATGAATTCTTCCAGCAATATTTTCCTGAACAGTATGCGGAAAAACACACGCCTCCGGCGCACTACTACACCAGCGATGCAGGTGGAACGATTTTGCACAACGCTGATGAACCGTTCATCTCTGACGATGTGGAGATTCTGTCTAATAGGTCGAGTACGAGTGAACGTCAGGAAAAGAAGAATGATTATCCTCCTGAGTGGCATCTTACCGATGATGATATAGTGTTCGAGATCACCAAATGTTCGGAAATCAAGCCGGTGCGCGCGGCCGATGATGCTTTTCCTGAAGAAGCGTACAAGCTGTCGGATGAGATTATGGAAAGAGTGGAAAAGCTGCGCAAACTTGGGATTAATGATCTGATCATACAAAGCTTGTTTCGCGAAGAGGTAAAACCGAGCCGGCTGCTTATCACCAAAGATTACAGACTATTTTTGCCCGACTACAACAACAAGGAGATTGTGATGGGGCCGTTGCCGAAAGCTGTGTTTTTGTTGTTTCTAAGACACCCTGAAGGGATTTTGTTCAAACGAATTTCGGAGTGCAGGGGTGAACTGCTGATATTATACCGCCATTGTTCGGGCCGCGAGCTCGACGAGGAGATGCGGCAGAGCGTGAACAAGCTGGTGGATCCGCTGAGCAACTCGCTGAACGAGAAGTGCAGCCGCATCCGCGAGGCTTTTTTGCGCGAGATGGACGATTCGATTGCCAGCCACTACTACATCACCGGCGACCGTGCCACCCCGAAACGCATACGGCTCGACAGAAAGCTGGTGGAGTGGGGAAAGTGAAAATCGAAAATTAGTATCTCCATGGCAATTTTTATTCCAACTTTAGAAACCATCGCTAAGTTCAAAGTTCATCCAACCGAAGGAGAATGGACTTTGCTTAACTTTCTAGATAAGGTATTGGATGATTCCTATGAGGTTTACTTTAATCCCTATCTAAATGGAGACCGTCCTGATGTGCTAATAATGCGTAAGGGCAATGGGGTTATGGTAATTGAAGTCAAAGATTGGAATCTCAACAACTTTGAATTGAATGAGAAGAAAAAATGGGTGTATATGCCTAACGGCTCTGTCGTGAAATCACCAATAGACCAAGTTCTAAAGTATAAAAAGAATTTATTTGATCTGCATGTAGACAATTTGTTAGAAAAGAAAGTTATGGACATGAGGCACTTCAATATTGTTGTTTGTGCACTCTATTTCCACTGTGCTTCCCAAATAGAAGTTGAGAATCTATTGGTTACTCCCTTTAAGGGAGATCGAAAGTATCAAGATTTTTTGAGATATAATATAGATTTGATAGGAATGGATGGACTTAACGAAGTCAGTTTTAATAGAATTCTCAAAGATCGGTATTTGAGCAAATACAAACCCTCTTTTCTTTTTACTGATGACTTATACGATAATTTCAAACGCCTGCTATCACCAACGATTCATATGAAAAGCGATGGCGTGCCCTATAGCTATTCTCACAAACAAAAGGAAATAATATACTCCCAGACATTGGAACAGCGAATAAAGGGAGTTTTTGGCTCTGGGAAAACAACTGTGTTAGCAGCAAGAGCAGTACAAGCATATAAGCGAGCATTAAAGCGAAATAATAATCCCAAAATTCTTATTCTAACCTTTAACATTACACTAAAGAATTTCATCCATGACAAGTTGAAACGGGTAGATGAAACTTTTCCATTGGAGAACTTTATAATCATCAATTATCATCAGTTTATAAACGCTGAATTGAATAACCTAAATGTTGATGTTGTTGTACCAGAAGACTATCCCAAAGAACATATAGCTGAATACTTTGATCGGAACTATTATTCAAATATTCCTTTGTTTGAAGAACACAAGTACGAGATTGTGAAGTATGATGCTGTTCTTATAGACGAAATTCAAGATTATAGACGTCCTTGGATGGATATCATAAAGAACTATTTCCGGGACCCCTTAGGGGATTATGTCCTCTTTGGAGATGTCAAACAGAATATTTATGGTCAACCCATATCCCAAAAAGATGTAGTGACAAATGTCAGAGGTGTGAACGAACTCAAGTATTGTTTTCGCTCTGATTTTAAAGTCAGAGATTTGGCCCAATCATTCCAAAGCAATATTTTTGGTGACAAATATGATTTAGATGATTTTAGCGAAAATGGGGCAGGGGATTTTTTTGGACAAGAGCAGCAGAAAGAAGGCTATATTAACTATATGTATCTATCTGACAAAAGCACTATTTCTGCCTTGTATAACATTATTCGAGGTAACATTCTCAACAAGGCAAATGGTATATCACCTAATGACATTACAATACTTGGCTATACTGCAAATCAGCTGAGGTTCTTCGATTGCTATTATCGCTACGCATCAAGAGAGCGAACTAACACTATGCTAGAGACCATAGAGGTGATGTACATGACACATCTTAACTTCTTTGGTAAAGACATAGATAGTGCGGACGAGTGGTTCAAGATAATTTCAAATCGTCTTAAAAAAACGCTATTCCCCAACAGAATTGTGTCATGGGGTGATAATATAGTAAAACTGCGCAAACGCATTGCCAAGCTATTTACCATTTATGACTTATACAATCAATATTCCGATGTATTCACAAATCGTTTGCAGGAAGAATGCAACTCATGTAAAATTTCTTTCGAAGAGTTCCTGACCTTTATAGAAACCTATAAGGAAGATCTTAATACATTTAAATCGAAAGTATATAGTTACGATTATAGGGATATTCGAGATAATAAAAAGTTACACTTTTGGATGAACACTGGAACAATAAAAATTTCCACCATCAATTCATTCAAAGGCTGGGAAAGTGAAGTCGTGTTTTTGATTATCGAGCCCAAATATGATAAGGGAACACGCTTTAACGAACATTTTGATGAATTGCTCTATACTGGTTTAACTCGATGTAGACGCAATCTTATTGTAGTCAATTTTGGAAATGAAGAGTATGATAAAAAGTTACGGCCATTAATAGAAAAACTGAAATAATTCGACTTTACGTTGTTGGAGAAAGATTTTTGTCGGACGAAAAGAGGGGATTTTCAAAGATATTATAAATGGCATTATAAATCAAAAAACATCTGTGAAGGTGTTTCCCCCCAGCAAACCCTGCCCCACTCCCTTCAAGTTTCTTGTTGATTTTATGGTATAATCATAAATTCTTATACATTTTTGATTACAATGGAATAATCGCATATCTGAACCCGAAAACAACAAGCTTCAACATCCCCCCCCTTTGCACCCCTTGCTACCTTTGCTACCTTTGCAGCCTCCCTTTAAGCCGTGCCCCAAACCAAGATGTGGCTGATGGAGAGCATTGTAACAATTCCATTAATCCATTGAATTACAACCAAATGAAAAAAAGATAATTGATTAAGGGAGTGCCCTCCCAATGAGGAACTCCGACAACGCAATTCGCTGTCCCGACAGTGGACGGACGCCTGCTTTGTTATGAGGAAATATCCTACAAACCCTCTACATATTCCCAAAACTGCAGAATGCGCTCCGCATTCTCT
>JBGURX010000039.1:0-13733 GCA_045132235.1 Bacteroidales bacterium | reverse complement strand
AGCTTCATCACCGTCAAGGTTGTGAAGAAATAATTAATTGTAGGGCTGTCATATTATGGCAGCCCTACATTATTCAAAATCCCGCAGGCAACTGCGGGATTTTTTTTGTATCTTTGCAGCCTCAAAACCGCTTGGAATATTAAAAATTATCCTATATGAAAAAAACGTTTATTTTGATTGTAATGGCAATTTTCAGTCTGTCTGTGACTGTTGCCCAAGACACCCTTTATGTGAAACCCGATGCCGCCAGCACTGCATGGGACGGCCAGTCGGGGATGGTGTACACCAATTTGCAGGATGCCCTCAATGCCGCACAGGCAGGCGACCAGATCTGGGTGGCCGCCGGAACCTACGTGCCTACCAGCAACTTCCCCAACGGCAGCGACAACCGCTGCAAATCGTTCGTGCTGAAAAGCGGCGTGGCCCTCTACGGCGGCTTCGACGGCACCGAGACTGACCCCACACAGCGCGAGATGGAAGGACTGTCGTTCGATTTCTCCAACCCCACCATCCTCAGCGGTGACATCAGCAACACCCCCACCGACTTTACTGACAACGCTTATCATGTGGTGTATGCCGCCACGGCCAGCAACTTCATCCTTGACGGGTTTACCATCATGGGTGGCTACGGAAACCGTAATGCTTATAATAACGAGCAGCGCGGTGCAGGTATCTTCATGGGCGGAAGTAATGAGACCAACCACTCCACCAACAGTGTCATCCGCAACTGCATGTTCTACATGAACACCGCCAACCTCAACGGCGGCGCAGCCTACGTGCCCTATACCAACCGCTTCGAGGAGTGCGCTTTCTATAACAATTCGGTCATCGCGGCCAACTCCGGAGGCGGTGCGGTGTTTTTCGACAACTGCTCCTATGCCGACACGGTGGCACTCTATTGCTATTTTCTCAACAACAGCTGTGCAGCCACTTCGAACGTCAGCGCCACCTCGCGCTACGGTGGCGGCGCGGTGAGCAGCGGCAACAACTGCAGCTTCTACCAGTGTGCGTTTATCAGCAACAGCTGCACCAACCCGGGCGGCGCGGTCTATTTCGCCAATAGCAACCAGTTCCACTACTGCACCTTCGTCGGTAACTCCGCCAAGAGAGGTGGTGCCCTGTTCGGCAACACCGCCAGTAGCCTACTGACTTCCAACTGCTTGATTGCAAACAATGCAGCTACTGAAGATGCTGGTGCTATCTGTACCACCGGTGCCAGCAGCCGCAGCATCAACTGCACCTTCGCCAACAATACCGCCGCCAACAATACCGTCATCAGCGGCGGCAGCGGCTTCACCCTCTTCAACAGCATTCTATGGAACAACGGCAGCGATGCCACCAACCTCTTCTCCGCTGAACTCAACTGCCAATACACCGCCGTGGAAGGAATGCTTCCCGCCGGCAACGGCAACCTCAACGTGACCACTGCCGACATCGCCTTCGTGGATCCTTGCTCCATCATCGGACTGCCGGCCAGTGAGGATGAACTCGACGAGATGCTCATGGGCGACTACTCGCTGGAGGGCAGCTCGCTCTGCCGCGATGCAGGCAGCATTGCCACCCTCAGCCTCTCCGGCTACCAGTTTCCGGAGGTGGACTATGCCGGACAGCCGCGTGTCAATGGCGAAGCAATCGACCTCGGCTGCTACGAGATTCCGTGCGATGTCATGCCATTCACCTGTTCTGTGAATGCCATCGACACGGTGTTCAGCGATGAACTTCCCGGCACGGGTGTCGTGAATTTGGAAATCTCCATCGACGATTACACCCCCGGCGACAACTACCAGATTACGGTTCAGGATGCTGACATGAGCGAGCCGATGACCAACGGCCGCTACACCGTTGCCCTCAACTTCCCCAGCGTGCTCACCTTCACCATCGTCAGAAGCGATGATCTGGGCTGCGCCATTTCGGTAGAAGGCACCGTTGACAGCTACAACGACTCTATCTTCAACATCGGCATCCACGAGAATGGACTGGCCGACGTGATGGTCTATCCCAACCCCGCCACCGACTTTGTCACCGTGCAGTGCATCGGCGGCTATCAGGGCGGCGAGTGGCAGATGTACGACCTCAACGGCCGCTGCGTGATGGCTCAGAGCGTCACTTCCGAAACCATGACGCTCAACCTCACCAACTGCCCCGCCGGCATCTACCTGCTGCGTAGAGTTTCGGATGATGGTAAAGTGCTGGGAGCCAATCGTATTGTAAAGAAATAAAAGAGTCCTATGGATACTATCAGACAGCAAAAGACCTCCCAACTTATCAAGAAGGAACTGGCGGAAATCTTCCTGTTCGACGGTCCCAACGTGTACGACTGTATGATTACCGTCACCAAGACGAACGTCACCAAGGATCTGTCCATCGCCCGCTCGTACCTCAGCATCTTCAATGCGGAGGACAATGAGGCGGTGATCAAGGCGGTACGCGCCAACACCAAGGAAATCCGCTACCGTTTGGGACAGAAAATCCATAATCAGGTGCGTATCATCCCGCAGCTGGAGTTCTTCATCGACGATTCTTTGGATTATATCGAAAATATTGAAAAACTGCTGAAACAATAAGAGCTCAGCATAAATTGTAAACCGTGTCAGCCCGTAGATTCCGAACGGCCCTCTTTATCGCATGGCGGCATCTTTTCTCCAAAAAGAAGCACAGCCTTGTGAACATCATCGCCATCATTTCGGCGGTGGGAGTCATGTCGGGCGCGGCGGCTCTCATCATCGTGCTCTCCGCCTACAACGGACTGGAACAATTGGTGGCGGATTCGTTCAACAACTTCAACCCTGACTTCAAGATTACCGCCACGGAAGGCAAGTCGTTTGATGTCAGCACGTTTCCTTTGCAGAAATTGCAGAAGTTGGAGGGCGTGAAGGCTGTGGAGCAGGTGGTGTCGGACATGGTGCTCATTGAGTATGCCGATAAACAGTATCTGATTGATTTGAAAGGAGTTGATGATGATTATGTGAATCATCTTACGGCGCGAAAGAAGGATTTGTTGATTGATGGCAGTTTCGATTTCACTGCAGACTCCGCGCAGTGGAGTGAGGAGCAGGGCACGGTGTGGGAGAATGGCGATTTCGGTGTAATGGGCTCGCGGGCGGCGGGCAACCTGCGGCTCAATCTCAAAAGTCCGGAATTGATTAAGCTCTACTATCCGCAGCGCAAGCACAAAGCCCTTGCCCGCGAGCGCGACTTGCTGAAACGCTACTTGGTACCGGGCGGCGTGTTCGAGTCGCAGACCGAGTACGACGACAAGTACCTCTTCTGCTCCATCGACTTCGCCCGCAGCCTGATGAGCTACGAGGGGGAGGCGACTTCCATAGAGATTTTTCTGGATGACCCCGCCCGTGCCGATCAGCTGCAAAAACAGGTGCAGACAATCGTAGGGGAGAAGTTTACGGTGCAGAACCGTTACGAACAAGAATCTTTGCTTTTCAAGACCATGAAGACCGAGAAAATCGTCATCTTTGTGATTTTGGCTTTCATCCTGCTCATCGCCATCTTCAATATCATCGGCACGCTCGCCATGATGATTATCGAAAAACGCGAGGATACCGTCGAACTCAACTATCTCGGTGCCGATAAATCGCTGATACGCCGTATCTTTGTTTTGGAGGGAATGATCATCTCGTTCTGCGGCGGTATGCTGGGAATGGTGCTGGGCGGCATCATCTGCGCCCTGCAGAGTGCTTTTCATATCGTGAAAATTGGCGATGGCACGGGGAGTTATATCGTTGATTATTACCCTGTTAAAATGGAAATGATGGATTTCTTCATCGTTTTCGGCACCATCTTTCTCATCAGTCTGCTGGCTTCACTGCTTCCCACCCTTCGCATGAACCTTAAACACAACGCACATGAATCGTAAAATCTTAGTATTCACGGTATTGCTGGTCGGTTTGCTGGTATGGCCCACGCGCCTTTCCGCGCAGATTGCTGTCGGCGAGTTCCGCACGCACCTTTCCTATTATAGCGTCCATTCCGTGACCGCCTCCCCCGACTACGTGTATGCCGCCTCCGACAATGCTGTCCTTTTCTACGACCGTTCCACCCAAACCGTTGACACATGGACCAAGGTGGAAGGACTGACGGAAACCGGCATCAGCCGTGTCTTTTATGATGAAGATTCACGTTATCTCATTGTGGTGTACAACAATGCCAATCTCGACTTCATCCGCGACGGCAAACTTACCAACCTGCCCGACATCTACAACAAAACGATGACGGGGGTGAAAACCGTCAACTATATCCTGTCGTACAATCATCTGCTTTATCTCGGCTGTTCTTTCGGCATCGTGGTTGTGGATCCTGCCACTTTGTTGATTCAGGATACATGGTACACGCAGGCAGGTGCGGCGTCGCGGTGTGTTAATTCTATGCAAGTATTTAATAATCAATTTTTTATACTAACTGATAACGGAATCTATTTCACCTCATTGGATTCTCATTCACAGGCTGATTTCTCCACATGGCAAAGAGCGGATGAGTTGCCCGTTGGCAATTATCTGCATAGTTGTGTGTTCGCTGACAGACTTTATGTGACTTGCCACCTCGAAAACGATGCCGATTCTCTTATCATGTTTGATGGCTCGGCATGGCTGCCTTCGCAGGTTGACCTTTCAACCATCCGGGCGCTGGATGTGTCGGGCGACCAGCTGCTGGTGGCCTCTTGGTCTTATGGACAGATTTATGACGCCACGGAGCAGATGCTGGGCTATTTTGGCTTTGAAGGTACCTATAATTGGCAGAATGTGCAGGATGCCTGTCTCGACGGCAATTTTATCTGGTTTGCCGATGCCCACAACGGGCTGATGCAGATGTCGCAGGACTGGAGTGTGGTGAAGCTGCATGTCCTCAATGGACCTTATTCAGCATCCTCTTACCGAATGGATTATTGCAATGGAAAGTTGGCGATGGTGCCGGGTGGCGTCAGTTCTACATGGGGGAAGTTATATATCAACCCTGATCTATCTTTTTTTAGTAATGAGGAATGGGTCAATTTGTTCCAGAAAGACAATCCCTCGCTTGGCGGATATTACGACCTGACGGCGGTGGCCATCAATCCCAGAAATACCAACGAGATTTATGCAGGTCTGTTTGAAGGTGGATTGGTGAAATATCGAGATTATGCTGTTGAACAGATCTTCAACCGCTCGAACAGTATCCTGTATTCGTATGACAGTTCAGAGGCATATATCGGGGGATTGTGTTTTGATGGCTATGGAAATCTGTGGATAGCAACCAGTTATTCCGCAAGGCCATTGTCTGTGCTGAAGTCTGACGGAACATGGAAGGCATTTCCTCTTTCTTCTTATGTTTCGGCTTCAACAGCTGTAGGAGACATTATGGTGGATATGCGAGGGTGGAAGTGGGTGACTTTGCCGCGTGCCAACACCATCGTGGTGGTGGACGACAACAATACCATCGACAATACGCTGGATGACCGTACCACGTCCGTGAATATGAATGCCGCTGCCAACATCAACACTTCATCCATCAATTGTGTGACAGAGGACAAAAAAGGCGAGATATGGATCGGCTGCAATCTGGGTATAAAAGTGATATACAATCCTTCACAGATTTTTTCGGGAGGTGTGTATCCGCAAAATATTCTGGTTGAGCAGATTAACTATGTACAGAATCTTTTTGAATTTGAAGAGGTGACCGCCATTGCGGTGGATGATGCCAACCGCAAGTGGGTGGGTACGGCCAAGTCGGGCGTGTTCCTCATTTCGGCAAATGGCGACAAGCAACTGTTGCATTTTTCCACCGACAATTCCCCCCTTCTCTCCAACCGTATTAACCACATTACCATACAGCGCCAGACTGGAGAGGTGTTTTTCGCCACTGCCGAGGGCATTGTCTCCTATCGTGGCACAGCTACCGAAGGCACGGAGGATTACAGCGAGGTGACCGTCTTCCCCAATCCGGTGCGCGAGAGCTATTACGGACTGATTACGGTAACCGGACTGAAGGAAAACTCCTTCTGCAAAGTTGCCGACGCTGCGGGAAATCTGGTGTGGCAGGATTATGCCAACGGCGGAACCTTCACTTGGAACGGACGCGACTTCAACGGCAAACGCCCTGCCACGGGTGTCTATTTCGTGTTCATCTCTGATGCTGACGGAAAGAAAAAGACGGTTGCTAAAATTCTATTTGTCCACTAACGCTTTATCTCACAGAGATATCCTAATTTGTAAAGATCGAAAAGGCGGATTTTCGGTTTGGTGGAGTATAGGTTTTTGACAATGATTTTTTTTGAAATTTTGTAGAAAAGACGGTAAAGCCACACCATCCGGCATTTTTTCAATTTTTGGTAGGTGCGCAGCAGGCGGATGCTTTGGATGAGGGCATCGCGCTGCCGGTTCATCTCCAAGATGGCCAACAGATTCTGGATGGCGTTCTGTGTGCGTGCAAGGAAGTCGTCGGTTGGGAAAATACCGTCGTGCCGCAACGGGTTGTCGATGTGTTTCACTGTAATCTGATGATCCATCAGGTCAAGGCCGAAAAGAGTGTCCTCGTGGCCGTAGCCCCGCAGGCTCTCATCAAACTTTATTTGGTCAAAGACCTTTTTTTCGATGAGGAAATTGAAAGCCGAAAATGCACTGTTGGGATGCTCGTTGCGCACAGCAGCGGGAACCTGTTCCCTCTTCAAGCCGTACTGCCACCGCAGGATACAGTTCCTTTTGGGTCTGCGTTTCTGGTACTCGCAGCCGCCCACCACTACTTTCGCGGGCAGCGCCGACAGGTATTTTTTCAGGAAGTCGCGATGGGTGACCGTCGCATCACAGTCCAAAAAAAGCAGATAGGGGTATTGGGCCTTGGCTGCCAGTCTGTTGCGCGCCAACGACCGTCCTAAGTTGACATAACTCTGCAGGTAGGTGACGTGCTCTTCGTAGTCCAAATGTGCATTTTTGAGCTGGTACTCATAATCTGAAGCATCGTCCAGCAGCAGAATTTCAAACGGAATATCCAGCTTGAGAGCCTGTTTCCGTAGGTCTTTCACCAGCCGGTTGACGTTCCAGTTGTGGATGGCGATGCAGATGGAGAGCATGGCTACAGCATCGTGTCGAGCAGGTGTCCATCCTCGATGCAGATGGTGCGCGAGGTGAACTTGTCGATCATGGTGAAGTTGTGGGTGCTCATCAGCACGGTGGTGCCTTGCTCCCGGTTGATGTCGTGCAGCAGCTGGAAGATCTCTTCCGCCGTGATGGGGTCGAGGTTGCCGGTCGGCTCGTCGGCGAGGATGACATCGGGATGGTTGATGAGTGCCCGTGCGATGCACACGCGCTGCTGTTCGCCGCCGGAGAGTTGGAACGGGTATTTGAAGTCCTTGGTCTCCAAGTGCACAAGCTGCAGCACCTCTTTCACGCGGTCTTCCATCTCGCGGGTGTTCTTCCAGCCGGTGGCTTTCATCGCAGAGATGAGGTTCTCCTTGACAGTTTTATCCACCAATAGCTGATAGTCTTGGAAGATAACTCCTAACTTGCGGCGCAGATAGGGAATTTTGCGTGTTTTGATTTTTGTGAGGTCGAAGCCTGCGCAGAAAGCCTCACCGCTCTTGATGGGGAGTTCGGCCAGTAAAATCTTCAGGATGGATGACTTGCCCGCGCCGGTCTTGCCTACCAGATACACGAACTCGCCCTCGTGGATGGTGAAGGACACCTTGGGCAGAATCAGGATTTTTTTCTGATACACATCCACCTCGTTCAACTCGATGGCGATTTTGGTCTCCGGCTCTGCGGGGGTGGAAGTGGGCTCCGGGGTAGGGGTTTCCTCCGTGTTCTCTTGGCACAACTGTGCATCCGTGAGGATGTTCTCCTCAATGGGAGTGATTTGCGGGCTTTCGTTTTCTGGCATGGGGTTGGGGATTAAATGTCAATATTGGCGTAGCGGGCGTTTTTCTCGATGAATTCGCGGCGCGGGGGCACTTCGTCGCCCATCAGCATGGAGAAGATGTAGTCGGCCTCCATGGCGTTCTCGATGGTGACTTGGCGCAGGGTGCGGCGGGCGGGGTCCATGGTGGTGGCCCACAGCTGTTCGTCGTTCATTTCACCTAAACCTTTGTACCGCTGCACGTTGACCTTGGCGTCGCTGCCGCTGTTGTTGGTCAGCTCCGCGATGATGGCGTCGCGCTCCTCGTCGGTCCATGCGTAACGCTCTTTGGCACCGCGTTTTACGAGGTAAAGGGGCGGCATGGCGATATACACATGTCCGCGTTCGATGAGTTCGCGCATGTGGCGGAAGAAGAAGGTGAGAATCAAAGTGGCAATGTGGCTTCCGTCCACATCGGCATCGGTCATGATGATGACCTTGTGGTAGCGGAGTTTCTCCATGTTCAGCGCCTTGTGGTCCTCGTCGGTGCCGATGGACACGCCAAGGGCGGTGTAGATGTTCTGGATTTCCTTGCTGTCCAAGGCTTTGTGCTGCGGGGCTTTCTCCACATTCAGAATCTTGCCTCGCAGGGGCAGGATGGCCTGGAAGTGGGAGTCGCGGCCCTGCTTGGCGGTGCCGCCTGCGGAGTCACCCTCTACGAGGTAGAGCTCGCACTCTTCGGCTATCTTCGACGAGCAGTCCGACAACTTGCCGGGCAGACCGCCGCCGCTGAAGGCCGACTTGCGCTGTACCAGCTCGCGGGCGCGGCGGGCCGCATGGCGCGCCGTGGCCGCCAAGATGACCTTATCGACAATCTCTTTCGCATCCTTCGGGTGCTCTTCCAAATAGAAGTTCAGCATTTCACCCACCATCGAGCTTACAATACCATCCACTTCGCTGTTGCCCAGCTTGGTCTTGGTCTGTCCCTCGAACTGCGGCTCGGCCACTTTCACCGAGATGATGGCGGTGAGACCTTCGCGGAAGTCATCGCCCGAAATCTCGATTTTCTGCTTCTCCACCTTTTCCAACATCTTGTTGTTCACCGCATAACGCTTCAATGTGGTGGTGAGGGCGCGGCGGAAACCGGTGAGGTGCGTACCGCCTTCTATTGTGTTGATATTGTTGACATAGGAATGGATGTTCTCTGAAAAACCGTCGTTGTACTGCATCACCACCTCGATCGGCACACCGTTTTTCTCGCCTTCGATGTAGATGGGCGACTCCATGATTTTGGTACGGCCGCTGTCCAAAAAGCGGATGAAGTCCTTCAAACCCTCTTCGGAATAGAAGGTTTCGTGCTTGAACTCGCCGTTTTCCTCTTTTTCGCGTTCATCTGTGAGGGTGATGGTGATGCGCTTGTTGAGGAAGGCCAGCTCTTTCAAACGGGCGGCGAGGATGTCGTATTTGTACACACTGACGTTGAAGATGCTGTCGTCGGGGGTGAAGGTGATGCGCGTGCCGCGGTAGTCGGTGTCCTCCACCTCTTTTACGGAGTAGAGGGGCTTGCCGTAGGCGTACTCCTGCACGAAATGACGGCCGTTGCGATAGACATCGGCTTTCAAGTGCTTCGACAGGGCGTTGACGCAGGATACACCCACACCGTGCAAACCGCCGGACACCTTGTAGGAGTCTTTGTTGAACTTTCCGCCGGCGTGCAACACCGTCAGCACCACCTCCAAAGCGGAACGGTGCTCCTTCTCGTGCATGTCGGTCGGGATACCACGACCATTGTCCAACACCGAAATCGAGTTGTCAGCCAGGATGGTGACATCGATTTTGGTACAGTGACCGGCCAGGGCTTCGTCGATGGAATTGTCCACCACTTCATATACCAAATGGTGCAAACCACGCTCTCCAACATCGCCAATGTACATGGCCGGACGCTTGCGTACAGCCTCCAACCCTTCCAACACTTGGATGTGGTCCGCATTGTAATCTTCAACCTGCATTTTTCTTTCTTCTAATTCGCTCATATTCAGTATTATAGATTTTTTATATAACACTGCAAAGGTACAAAAAAAATCTCACTTTTTCGCCTCTTGGCGGCAAAAAAAGTGAGATTTTTTTAGGGCGTTTTCAAGGGTATCAATTCCCCAAATCCGACATGAATTTGATCTTCATGATTCGGATCTCTTCCATCGTGTATTCACCCTCTCCCAACTCCTCAAGTGCCTCATCCACAGAGTCGGACTCGGCATTGGCGAAGTAGTCGAGAATCTCTTCCTGATGGTAGGGCTCGATGTATTCGTTGATGTAGTAGTCGATGTTGATTTTCGCGCCCGAGGCCACGATGCTCTCGATCTCCGACAGCAGTTCGTCCATGTCCAGTCCCTTCGCGATGGCAATGTCCTCGAAGTTGATACGGCGGTCGATGTTCTGGATGATATAGACCTTCAGGGCCGACTTGTTCACCACCGATTTCACCACGAAATCCTGCGGACGTTCGATTTCGTTTTCTTCCACATATTTCTTGATGAGCTCGATGAAGGGATGCCCATATTTCTGTGCCTTTCCGGTGCCCACGCCGCTGATGTGCGTCATCTCCTCGATGGTGGTGGGATATTGGGTACACATGTCCTCCAAGGAGGTGTCCTGGAAAATGACGAACGGCGGGATGTTTTCGCGCTGCGCGATGGTCTTGCGCAGATCCTTCAGCAGCGAGAAGAGGATGTTGTCGATGGCCTCGCCCTTGTTGGGCACCATCTCCTCGTCCACCTCGTCTTCCTGGTCTTCCGTAACCGGCTTGGTAATCATGATGGAGTAGGGATTGCGCATGTAGCGCTCGCCCTTTTCTGTCACTTTCAGCAAACCATAGTTCTCCACATCTTTCACCACCAATTCGTCGAAAATGGCGAGACGGATTACATTCAGCCAGAATTTGGCATCATATTCCGCGCCTTCCCCGAACTGTTTCAGCTTGTTGTGCTTGAATTTGGTGATGGAAGTGGTTTTGTTTCCAGTGAGAATATCTACGATATGATCCTCCTTGAACTGCTGTTTCACGGTCTGGATGACCTCGATGGCGAGCTGGATTTGGTCGGAGGCGTTCATCTTGGGCTTCGGATGGCAGCAGTTGTCGCAGTTGTGGCAGTTGTCCTCTTCGTAGCTTTCGCCGAAGTAGTGCAGCAGGTGTTTCCGGCGGCAGCTGGTGGATTCGGCATACGCGGAGGTCTCGGCAAGCAGCTGTTTCACGATTTCCTGCTCCGCCACGGCCTTTTTGGTGGAGAATTTCTCCAGCTTGTAAAGGTCCTTGTAGTCGTAGAAGGCGATGCACTTGCCTTCGCCCTCGTCACGGCCGGCGCGCCCCGTCTCCTGATAGTATCCCTCCAGGCTCTTCGGCATGTCGTAGTGGATTACAAACCGCACGTCCGGCTTGTCGATGCCCATGCCGAAGGCGATGGTGGCCACAATCACGTCGCACTTCTCCATCAGGAATGCGTCCTGATTCTCCACACGCGTCTTGGAATCCAAGCCGGCATGGTAGGGGAGTGCGCGTATTTTATTGACTTGTAGGAAATTGGCAAAATCTTCCACCTTCTTTCTGCTCAAGCAGTAGATGATGCCCGATTTGCCGGGGTTGTCTTTGATGAATTTGACAATCTCTTTGTCGATATTCTTGGTTTTCTCGCGTACTTCGTAGTAAAGGTTCGGACGGTTGAAGGAGGAGATGAAGACTTTGGCATTGTCCATGCCGAGGTTTTTCTGGATGTCGTTCTGCACCTTCGGGGTGGCGGTGGCGGTAAGGGCAATCACGGGCACCTTTGCGCCGATGGAGTCGATGATGTTGCGGATGCGGCGGTACTCGGGGCGGAAGTCGTGGCCCCACTCGGAGATACAGTGCGCCTCATCGATGGCATAAAATGAGATGTTGATGGCCTTGAAGAAATCCACGTTTTCCTCTTTGGTGAGCGATTCGGGGGCAACATAGAGCAGTTTGGTCTTGCCGTTGAGCAGGTCTTCGCGCACGGTGTTGATCTCCGCTTTGGAAAGGGAGGAGTTGAGGAAGTGCGCCACACCGCTTTCGGTGCTGTAGTTGCGCATTGCATCCACTTGGTTCTTCATCAGGGCGATGAGCGGCGAGATGATGATGGCGGTGCCTTCGCTCATGAGCGCGGGCAGCTGGTAGCACATCGACTTGCCGCCGCCGGTGGGCATGATGACAAAACAGTCGTTGCCGTCCAACAGCGACTTGATAATTTCGAGCTGGTTACCTTTGAACTGACTGAATCCGAAGATTTTCTTCAGCATTTTCTTGATGTCCTTCTCGGTGTACTTCTGCATGTGATTCTCTTTTGGTTAAAAAACAAACAGAGCCAATGGAGTTGCCGACGCTGACTGCGGGACGGCAATTGTCCATCAGAGTTACAAAGGTATAAATATTTCTATAAATGGGAGGCTATTTGCGCAAAAAAAATCAACAATTTTTATTTTTTAATAAAAATCTTGATACATAATCAGTTACACCATCTTCGAGGGAATGAAATGTGTGATTGCACCCGCTTTCCTTGGTTTTTTCCATCCGTGCTTCGGTGAAATATTGGTATTTGTCACGAATATCTTCGGGAATATCCACGTATTCGATGACGGGTTCGCGGCCCATGGCGTGGAAGGTGGCGGTGGCGAGGTCGAGGAAGGTGCGGGCCTTGCCGGTGCCGAGGTTGAAGATGCCGTTGGGATGGCGCTGGCTACTGAACCAGTACAGCACATCCACCACGTCCATGACATAGATAAAGTCGCGGCGCTGTTGGCCGTCGGCATAGTCGGGGCGGTGCGAGCGGAACAGCTTCACCTTGCCGGTTTCGTTGATCTGGTGGAACGAGTGGAGGATGACGGAGGCCATGCGCCCCTTGTGATATTCGTTGGGACCATACACGTTGAAGAACTTGAAGCCGGCCCACGCGGGCGGGGTGGACTGCTGCCGCAGGATCCACTTGTCGATTTCGTTCTTGGATTTTCCGTAGGGGTTGAGGGGCTGCAGCTGCGGGATGATGGTTTCGTCGTCGTTGTAGCCCAGTTCACCGGCTCCGTAGGTGGCCGCTGAGGAGGCATAGAGCAGCGGGATGTGGTGCTGCGTGGCCAGCGACCAGATGTGCTGGGTGTAGTCCACATTCAGCCGCTCGAACACCGAGTAGTCCATCTCGGTGGTGTCGGTACGGGCGCCGAGGTGGATGATGCCGGTGATGTGCTTGGCGTTGGCATCCGCCCATGCGAAAAATTCATCGCGGTGGATCTTGTCGGTGTACTGCTTGTTCTGCCAGTTGGCTTTCTTGCTTTCCTTGGAGAAGTCGTCCACGAGGATGAGGTCGTGGCGGTTTTCGTTGTTGAGTTTCCATGTCATGCAGCTTCCGATGAAGCCGGCTGCGCCTGTGATGACGATCATGTTGGAGATGTTTTGTGTTTAAAATATATCGAGACGCGAATTTCGCGTCTCGATGGGTTAAAGGTAAAGTGTTCAGATTTAGCGGGTGGTGCCACCGCCGGAGGGCGTTCCGAGACGGGCCATGGCGCAGCGGAAGCCGATGTACTTGGTGGACTCGTCCTCTTCGAGATAACGTCTCTGTCCGGGAGCTGCATAGTACTGCGGGTCGATCCATGAACCGCCCTTATACACTCTGGAGTGGTCGCCGACCATGGAGTACTCGAACGGAGTGACCATGTCTTTCGGGTACATGGTGGTGGTGGCGTCGCTGGAGTTCTTCTTCCAGTCCTCGGTCTCGATCTGGGAAGCCCAGTCGCCGTCGAGGTAGTTGATGTTGTCAGCGGCGCGGTAGTTTCTTCTTCTGTCGTTCTTGAAGTCGGAGACGGGCACCATCGGGATTTTACCCACGCTGTCGCGGTCTTCCACCATGCCGGAA
>JBGURX010000038.1:0-80728 GCA_045132235.1 Bacteroidales bacterium | reverse complement strand
GTAGTGGAGGCGGTGCAGAGGTGCGGCGCGGGGGGGGGAGGAGGGCAGCGGAAGCACAGACAACGCATGCGTTGTCTGTACGTCGATGATCAGTTGCGGTAGGTTTTGTTGAGACAACGCATGCGTTGTCTGTACGGTTTTCAATTTTTCGTTTCCCGTTGGCGATTTTTCTTCAGTTTTCAACGCGTTATTGTTGAAAAGTTTCAGGGTGGTGGTTTGTGTTATCGGTTGATAATCTGTTGGTTATGATAGAGTACACCCTAAAATGCTTCATACGTAATTTACCGCACAAAGTTACATTTTTTTTTGTCTGTCGCTTTGGGTAGTTTCGTTGAATGTGCAGTTTTCTTCAGCGAAATGGATTGTTTTCGCGGAATTTACTGTGAATCAATGATATAGATAGGGTGTATCGGGCTGCTGCGGAGGCGCGATGAATCGCGCCTCTACCA
The DNA here is from genome assembly GCA_045132235.1 of Bacteroidales bacterium. Lineage (GTDB taxonomy): Bacteria > Bacteroidota > Bacteroidia > Bacteroidales > WCHB1-69 > UBA1756. The sequence goes on along the minus strand of JBGURX010000038.1, from coordinate 80,279 downwards.
GACAATCATTCTCACCTTTCAATTACTATTGTTGCGATATTTTTTCAAAGAATTAATACAAACAATTACAATGCAATTAATTACAAGTATATTCAATAATTTTTGATTTGATGACCATCATCATCGTGCCAACCGGTACGAAATCCTATTAACCCCGTACCAAACGCAGTGCGGTGCGGGGTAGAGGAATCTCCCTCGTATCCTGCGTGCCGGAGGTACGCTACAGATATACAATCAGTTGCGTGCCTTCAGCACGCTCTTTTCCATTGTACAGATGCCTCCCCCGCACAGCAAGCTGTACGGGGTTACTTGAATATCGTGCTTTCAGCACGATGATTGTAGATTTATTACAACAGTACTAATTCCCAATTTTCATTGTGTTCGCATGGAAATTTTCGGCTGCAAATATACGATTTTTTCAGAATTTTGTTGTATCTTTGCCAGCCTAATCCTGCCGCAATGAAAAAATCACTCCTCCTCTTCCTCCTCTGCTGCTGGTGCGCCCTGCTGCCCGCACAAACCGCCTCCCCGCAAGGAGTGTGGAAGGGCTATCTGCACCTTGGCACGGATTCATTGGCACTGGTGCTGGTGGTTGACAGTCAGGACGATAGCCTGACGGCCGTGCTCGACAGTCCCGACCAGTACGTCACCGACATCCCCACCACGGCTTTCTCGCTGCGCGGCGACACGCTCTCGTTTGCCGCCGCCTCGCTGGGGGCCTCGTTCCGCGGGGTGTGGCGCGGCGACAGCATCGCCGGCAAATTCCGCCAAAACGGACGTAAATTCCCGCTCGTGCTGCGCCCCACCGCCCACCGCCAGCTCTTCCCCCGCCCGCAAGAGCCGCAGGAGCCTTTCCCGTACCAACAGCGCGAACTTTCCTTCCCGTATCACCCTGATCATCACAATATTACTGGCACCCTCACCCTGCCGGAAACCGGCCGCCCCAAGGCTGCCATCGTGCTCATCTCCGGCTCGGGCTGGCAGGACCGCGACGAGACCGTCATGGCCCACAAGCCCTTCAAGCTGCTCGCCGACCACCTCACCCGCCAAGGCTATGCCGTGTTCCGCTACGACGACGCCCCGCCCGCGGCCTTCCAGCACATGTCCACCCTCGACTTCGCCGAACAGGTGGACGTGATTGTGGACACGCTGCTGCAACGTGCTGATTTGCAGGGTTGTCCGGTCGGACTGCTCGGCCATAGCGAGGGCGGCATGGTGGCATGGATTGTGGCCTCGCGGCGGCACGACCTTGCCTTCGTCATCTCGATGGCGGGCATGGGCACCCCGCTGAGGGATGTGCTGCTCTATCAGGCGGCGGAAGGTGCCATCCAGCAACATTTTTCGGCCGACATGCTGCGGGCTTCCCTCCAGATTTCCGACGAAACGTACGCGTTGGTGCGGCAGGCGAAGGACTCGCCCACGGCCGCCCGCAAGGTGAGCGACTACCTGCATTCGCGTGCCGCCCGGCTCACGGAGCAGGAACGTATCGCGTTGAATCTCACCGATGAAGGTATCCGACTTTCATCACAAACCCTCGCCGACCACTGGTTCTTCACCCTCATTCACCTCAAGCCCACGCAGTACCTGAAGAAGGTGACCTGTCCGGTGCTGGCCCTCAACGGCGACCTCGACAAGCAGGTGGATGCGGTGCAGAATGTCTATGCCATCCGCGACGGTCTCAAGCGCTGTCCCGACTTCACCCCCGCCATCCTGCCCGGCCTCAACCACCTGTTCCAAGAGTGCGAAACCGGCTATGTGGACGAGTACGGCGCCATCGAGCAGACGCTGTCGCCTGTGCTGCTGGGACGCATTACACAATGGCTGGATGAAAGGATGAAATAGGGGAGCGGTTAGCTGTTGGGACGCAGTTTCTTGTACTTTTTCTGTCGCATCTGCCAACGCTCGCGGGCGTATTGCTGCATGTCGGACACCTCGTCGCTTTCATCGATGATTTCCAACCCGAAGATGGTCTCGATGATGTCTTCCATGGTGAGAATGCCTTGGAAACAGCCGTATTCGTCGATGATGAGGGCGATTTGCGATTTCTGTTTCAGCAGGGCGTCCCAGATGTCGCTGATGGACTTCTCCTCGCTGAAGTAGGGGAGGTCGCGCTTGATATGGCCGAGGGTGAGCGAGAACTTGTCTTCGGCAAGGTTTTCCAGCGCGTCGTCGCGCAGCACGTAGCCGGTGATGTACTCCGGCGACTCGGCATAGACGGGGATGCGCGAGAAGTGGTCGTAGCGGTCGTCGTCGTAATACTCCTTCAGCGTCATGCTCTCGGGGGCGATGGCGGCCACCACACGCGGGGTCATCACGTCAGCGGCTTTCACATTGTCCAACTTGATGATATTCTGGATGATCTTGTTCTCGTCTTCTTCCAAAACACCCTCTTCCTCGCCGGCGTTGGCCATGGCCGAAACCTCCTCGCGGCTCACCACCGACTCGGGTTGCTTGCGGTTCACCATCCGTCCCACCACCTTCACCAACAGCACCAGCGGATACATCAGCACAATCAGCACGCGGATGGTGCGCACCGTGAAGCCGAGCAGCTGTTTCCAGTGCGTGGAGCCGATGGTTTTGGGAATGATTTCCGAAAAAATGAGAATCAGCAGGGTGGTCACACCCGACACCACACCGAACCACGCCTCACCGAAAACCTCGTTGGTCTGCAAGCCCACGCCCGCCGCACCGATGGTGTTGGCGATGGTGTTCAACGAGAGGATGGCCGCCAGCGGTTTCTCCGGCTCGGTCTTGTATTTGCGTATGCGTGAGGCGTTTTTGTCGCCCTCTTCCTCCTTCGCAATGATGTAGGAAAAGGAGGTTGACATCAGTGAAGATTCTAACAGTGAACATAAAAAAGATATTCCTATTGCGCCGAAAAGGAATATGAAAAGCAGTGTCATTATCGGTTAACTAAAATTTTTGCAAAAGTACAAAATTATTCGGAATATTTTGGCTACCTTTGCAGGTCAATTATTAAAAATAAATTGTGAAAAAATCGCTCCTCTTTTTGCCCGTCCTGCTGCTGTTGGCACAGGCATCGGTGGCGCAGGTGAAACCTGTGGAATTCGTTAAAAATGCCAACCATTTTTTGTATGAAGTGTATGATTATGGCGAAACCATCGACACTTCCCAGCTGTGGATAGCCTTGTATCATGATGAGTATCAGATTGCTGCGAATGAAAGCAACGAGCCTCTCGTGCCCGGTTATGCCCGTGAGGTCACCATCGTCAATCTGACGTTGGACAGCACCTATTTGTTGGCGAAATTTACGGGAGAAAATCAATCGGAGTGCTACGAGGTGGTTTCCCCGTTCAGCCGCACCGACATCGACTACGACACTGCCCGCGTGGACGGCCTCACCCGCTACACCTGCCACATCAATAGCAATACGCTGGAGTTTTTCGTGCAGGATTTTCCTCAAGACATCAACCCGCTACCCTACTATGGTCGCTTCAAGGGATTGGTGGTTTGCTTCAAACGCAACAATCAGACCTATTTGCAGTTGGCGCAAAACGAGTGGTGGAAACAGGCGGGCAAGGCGCCTTTCCGCGATGGCTACCGTAATTGTCAGCGTGTGACTGGCCGCGAGCTTTCCAACCTCAAAAAGCAGAAACTGGTCATCACCACCCGCATCTTCGACGATGTGCAGCTGAGCTGGGGACAACAAAACGACCATGTGGAGGGTGACTACCGGAAGAACATGCCGTTCGACAGTGTGCTGCACTTCGCTGGGGGTACACTCGCCTTGAAACGAGTAAATCTTCCCAGACTGCCCCGCCACTACCAGACCTTCATTGAGCTGCACCAGCGCAGCAACGGCGACGCCTACGACCGCACTGGCAGCGTGTTCGTCATCCCGGGAGCCGACAATGATTTGAACCCCAATTTTTTTGATGCGATCAATTACAGCATTGACTCAATACCCTATTTTATAGGAAAAGATGGTCAAAAATACCAGGGTGTAAGGCCTGATTTAAGCTCGCTGCGTCAGTATTTTATTTCTTCTTTTATCTATTCCCCTCCCGTGGAGCTGATGCGCTTTTTCACCCCCTTCGGTGTGGGGCATTTCAACGACCGCGTGCAGATTGACGGTCTGGAATGGGCCGACGAGACCTACTACAAACAGGAGGTGACCGACCTGTGGTCGGTGCTACAGGGCGAAGTGTGGATCGGCGTTTGGATCGGCAACTACGATGGCGGCGGCCACAAGGTGACGCTCGACATCAAGTCGTACCCGGGCAGCGAAATGTGGGAGGAAAGACCTAAGTATGACGGGTATGTAAAATCCCTATTCAACACCTGCAATGTGTTGGAGATGGCGGGGCAGAACTACGGCAAACTCTTCGCCACCGACAGTCTGAGTACCACGTTTTCCGTAATGAAGAATAGAAAGATCCGTTTGCGCTACATCAGCACGGGACATGGCGGCTGGGACGGCGGCGACGAGTTTACCCCGAAGCCCAACACCATTCTGATTGACGGCGAGCCGGTGTTCACCTACACGCCGTGGCGCGAGGACTGCGGCTGCTACCGGCGTTTCAACCCTGTGAGCGGCAACTTCTGGAACGGCATGTCGAGCAGCGACTATTCCCGCAGCGGCTGGTGCCCGGGCACCGCCACACAGCCGGTCTATTTCGACCTCCCCCCGTTAAAAGAAGGAAACCACACCATCACCATCGCCATCCCGCAGGGCGAGCCGCTGGGTGGCAGTTTCAGCCACTGGGCGGTCAGCTGTGTCCTGCTGTACGATTACGAATTCGAACGGTAATGTAGAGACGCGATGCATCGCGTCTTTTTTTTTATTTATCGTTTATGCCCCGCACCATTCCGCCTGCGAGCGTAGCGAGCGGCGGAATCCCATCCGCATGATTTTTTGTGCGCCCCGCACCATTCCGCCTGCGAGCGCAGCGAGCGGCGGAATCCCATCCGCATGATTTTTTTGTGCGCCCCGCACCATTCCGCCTGCGAGCGCAGCGAGCGGCGGAATCTCCTCCTACAGAATAGCCCTTCTGATCCTGACCAGTCCGGTGAGCAATGCCTCCAGCTGGTCCAGCGGCAGCATGTTGGCACCGTCCGACAGGGCTTTGGCGGGGTCGGGATGGGTTTCGAGGAAAAGCCCGTCGAAGCCGACGGCCACGCCGGCCCGTGCGATGGTCTCGATGAGTTCGGGATGCCCGCCGGTGACGCCGGCCGGCTGGTTGGGCTGCTGCAGCGAGTGGGTGCAGTCGAGCACCACCGGGCACTGATTTTCCTGCATGGCCTTCACCCCACGGAAGTCCACCACTAGGTCCTGATAGCCGAAGGTGGTGCCGCGCTCGGTGAGCATCACCTTCGGGTTGCCGGCGTCGCGCACCTTCTCCACGGCAAAGCGCATCGCCTCGGGCGACAAAAACTGGCCCTTCTTGATGTTCACGATTCTACCCGTCTGCGCCGCCGCCACCAACAGCGAGGTCTGTCGGCACAGGAACGCTGGAATCTGGATGATGTCGGCCACCTCGGCGGCCATGGCGGCCTCCTCCTCAGTGTGGATGTCGGTGACGATGGGCAATCCCAGCTGTTTCTTCACGTCGGCAAGGATGCTCAGCGCGGCCTCGTCGCCGATGCCGGTGAAGGATCGGAGCGAGGAACGGTTGGCCTTGCGGTACGAGGCTTTGAAGAAGAAGGGAATGTCGAGCCGTTGGCACACCTTGGCAGCGTGTTCGGCCACGGCAAAGGTGATGTCGCGGTTTTCCACCACACAGGGACCGGCAATAACAAAGAAGTTGCCGGCGGGGTGTATCAGTGAGGAGTAAGGGATCATGGTTGAATATTGTAGGGGCGATGTGTACATCGCCCCTATATTTTAAAATGATGAATCAGTGGAGAGCAATCGCCCTCCACGGGATTGATTAAGCCTGTACGAGATAATCGACGAACAGGGCGGGGGTGTGTACCTGCTCAGGTTTGATGTCGCCCACGGGCACGATCTCCTTGGCCTCTGCGATGACGAGGTCAGCGGCGGTGGCCATCATGGGGTTGAAGTTGTTGGTGGTGCCTCTATAGACGAGGTTGCCGCTTTCGTCGGCCAATGATGCGCCGATAAGGGCGATGTCAGCATGGAGGGGTTTCTCCAGCAAATACTCCTTGCCGTCAACGGTCACTTTCTCCTTGCCCTCTTCCATGATGGTGCCGAGGCCGGTGGGGGTGAGCACGCCGCCGAGGCCTGCGCCGCCGGCACGCACTTTCTCCGCCAGTGAGCCCTGCGGAACGAATTGGATTTCGAGAGTCTTGTTGTTGAGGCCTTCGATGGCTTTCGGGTTGGTGCCGATGTGCGAGGCGATGAGTTTCTTCACCTTGCCGGCAGCAATCAGCAGACCGCAGCCCAGCTCCTTGCCCTTGCTGGTCTCCTTGTCGGGATAGCCAGCGTCGTTGCAGATGATGGTCAGGTCCTTGGCAGGGCCTTCAGCAATTGCCTCGATGACGCGGTTGGGAGAACCGGCGGCCAGAAATCCGCCTACCATAATGGTCATGCCGTCTTTTACCATGGCGGCAGCCTCTTTTGCAGTGATAGCTTTTTTCATTGTGCTTTGATTTTTATATTGTTATTGTTTATTCTTCGTTCTATATCCCGCTATGCAGAATTAAGGCTGCAAATTTACATTATTTTTCCATATTTTCTCACCTTCTTTTCAAATCTTTCTGAATATTTTTTCTTCTTTTGGATGGCTGGTAAAAAATATGTATCTTTGCAAACTTTTTTGCGCTGTTTTTGTTTTTATAAAAATGATAAACTTTTAATTATAGAGAAATGTACTGGTTGATTTTTGGCTTCTTCATGATTCTGAGCCTCATCGTGCAGGCCCGTTTGAAATCGAAAGTCCGCAAATATTCGAAAGAATTCCTTCCCTCCGGCCTCACCGGCCGCGAGATTGCGGAAAAGATGCTCCATGAGCACGGCATCTATGACGTGCAGGTGCAGTGCATCAAGGGAAAACTCACCGACCATTACAACCCGACCAACAAGACGCTCAACCTCAGCGAGGATGTGTACAACGGCAGCAACGTGGCCGCCGCCGCGGTGGCCGCCCACGAGTGCGGACATGCCGTGCAGCATCAGGAGGCCTACCACTGGCTGGGCTTCCGCTCCGCCATGGTGCCCCTCGCCAACATCGGCGGCACCCTCTCCACCTGGCTCATCCTTGGCGGTCTGCTGCTGCTCTCCTTTTTGCATAACCCGGAAGATGGCTCTGTAAACTATATGAATATCGGTTATATTGTGACGCTGATCGGTGTGGCGCTCTATGGGCTCACCACCATCTTCACCTTTGTGACCTTGCCGGTGGAGTACAACGCCTCCGCGCGCGCCCTCAGCTGGCTGGAAACCAGCGGACTGGTGAATGATGCCATGCACCGCGATGCCAAGGATGCCCTGAAATGGGCCGCCCGCACCTACGTGGTGGCCGCCCTCGCCTCATTGGCCACTCTGTTGTACTATATCTCCATCTTCACCCGCCGATGAAAAGAGCCGTCCTGTCGTTGGGTAGCAATATGTCCGACCGCCGCTCCTTTATCGAGCGTGCCGGACGGGAATTGTCGCAGCGCGTGGGGAACATCGTGCGTGCCTCCTCCGTGCGCGAGTCGGAGTCGTGGGGCTTCCAGTCCACCCCGTTCCTCAACCAGGTGCTGGAGGTGCATACCGGCCTTTCGCCTGAGCAGCTCCTCGACACCACCCAGCAGATAGAACACGACCTCGGTCGCACCGAGAAATCGGGCCGCGACGCACAGGGCCGCCCCGTCTACCACGACCGCCCCATCGACATCGACCTGCTGTGGGTCGAGGGCGAGCGTAGGGAAGGGGAGAAACTCACCCTGCCGCACCCGGGCACCCCGCAGCGCGCCTTCGTGCTCGTGCTGCTTGCCGAGCTTTATGGCGACACTGTCTTTGAACCTTTCGAACGCTCTTTCCAGAAAATGCTGGACGACCTTTCTACAAAAGAAAATCAGAAATTATGAAATACAACTACGTTACGATAGAAGGATGTATCGGAGCCGGCAAGACCACCCTCGCCGAGAAACTCTCCGCCGAGCTGAACGCCCAGCTGGTGCTGGAGCGTTTCATCGACAACCCCTTCCTCGCCAAGTTCTACAAAGAACCCGAACACTACGCCTTCCCCCTCGAAATGTCGTTCCTCACCGACCGCTACCAGCAGCTCAAAACCCTTCTCTCGAAACGTGACCTCTTCACCGACCTCGTCATCTCCGACTACTTCATCGACAAGTGCTACATCTTCGCCAAAAACAACCTGCAGGGCGATGAGTACAATCTCTATATCAAAGTTTACGACATCATCTCCGCCTATCTTCCCAAACCCGACATCATCTTCTACCTCCACAACGATGTGGAGCACCTGCTGAAGAACATCGCCCACCGCGGCCGCGACTTCGAGCAGGATATCTCCCCTGATTATCTGCAAGATATACAAGGGTCATACATGAATTATCTCAACCACATCACCAGCATGCCCATCGTGATTGTGGATACCCATGAGCTGGACTTTGTGCGTCATCCTGCCCATTATGAATATCTTAAATCATTGTTGGACAGAGATTTCAAGAATGGTATCACCACGGTGCTGCCCCGTGAGGAGGGGCTGTTGGCCTTATAGTCTTACATATATATATAGTAGAATTCCATGCGTTGCCTTCATACTCTCTTTTTGATACCTGTTTTTCTCCTTTTGGGGAATGCGCTTGTCGCGCAGAATCTGGTGCGGCCTGCGGCGGGACAGTGCATTGACATCCCGTCGTGCAGCAAAATTGACTCGCTGGTGCAGCTGGCGCTCACCAAGAAGGGGAAGCCTTACACCCGTGCCGGCAGCGGTCCCAACTCGTTCGACTGCTCGGGCTTTACCATGTGGGTGTACAAGCAGTTCGGCATCGACCTGCCGCACGGTTCGGTCACGCAGTTCAAGGTGGGCAAGAAGGTGGAACGCAAGGACATACGTCCCGGCGACCTCGTCTTCTTCTACCGCAGCCACTGTGTGGGGCATGTCGGCTTGGTCACCGAGGTGGACTCGGCCGGAAATGTCACCTTCATCCACGCCTCCACCTATAAAACGGGCGTGAAAATCGACCGTTTGGAGAGCAACTGGTATGCCAAGACCTTCTGTGGCACGCGCCGCATCTTCGAGTGTGCCGACGACACCACCTCCCGTGTGCCGGTGGTGTTCGAGCCCGACACCGTTGCCGTTGCTGCTGCCGACACGGTCGCCGCCGCTCCCGCTGCGAAGCCCGACACCACCTGCCTCGTGCATCGCGTGCAGCAGGGAGAAACGCTCTATGCCATCTCCAAGAAATACGGCGTCACCGTGGCCGAAATACAGCGGTGGAACAACCTGCCCTCGCCCGACAAGCTCAGCATCGGACAGCAGCTGAAAATCTACAAGAGCGGCACCCACACGGCAGCCTCTTCAACGCCGGCAGCCCAGCCCGCCCCCAAGCCCGTGTATCACAAGATCAAGGCTGGCGAAACCCTCGGCTCCATCGCCGCCAAGTACCATACCACCGTCTCCAAATTGCAGAAGCTCAACAATATGGGGCGTTCCACCTTCCTGCGTGAAGGCAAGACGCTGCGGGTGAAATAACGGGGATTCCGTTGCTCACTGCGTTCGCAACGGAATGGTGACGCTGGCGATTCGATTAAAACAAAACAGGTAGAGGCGGTGCAGCCACCGCCTCTACCATTGTTTTAATCATGTTGTCGTCACCATTCCGCCGCGCGCGCAGCGGCGGCGGAATCTCCACGTGTTTTTTTCGGAGTCAGCACACCATTCCGCCGCGCGCGCAGCGGCGGCGGAATCTCCACGTGTTTTTTTTCTGAGTCAGCGCACCATTCCGCCGCGCGCGCAGCGGCGGCGGAATCTCCACGTGTTTTTTCTGAGTCAGCGCATCATTCCGCCGCGCGCGCAGCGGCGGCGGAATCTCCTCCGCATGATTTTTTTGTGTGCCCCGCACCATTCCGCCGCGCGCGCAGCGGCGGCGGAATCTCCGCAATTTTTTTTCTGAGTCAGCGCACAAAACCAAAAAGGATGACCGAACGGTCATCCTTTTTTATTGAGAATGATTGAATGGCTGCTATTTGGTGATCTTTTCAAGCCACTTCACCATGCCGAGCATGACGGTCATGGATACCAAGCAGATGGCGAGGAACACGCCCCAGCACTGCCAGATGGGCCAAGCGTTGAGCATGACGGTTCCAACAAAGATGAACAGGTTGCCGATGGCAGTGGCACCCAGCCACAAGCCCTGGCAGATACCCTGCAGATGCTTCGGAGCCACCTTCGACACAAATGAAAGTCCCAGCGGGGAGATGAACAGCTCGGCCACAGTCAGGAAGAAGTAAGTAACAATCATTACCCACGGAGCGGCTTTGGCCAGACCCTCTTGAGCCATTGCAGCGGCATCCATATTGGTGAATTCATTTCCTGAAGGATAGTGTTTCATGATGGAGAAAATCATCAAGAACAGGTATGCACAGCCCGCTATTCCCATACCGATGGCAATTTTGCGAGGAGTGGAAACCGGTTTGCCTTTGCGAGCCAGAGCTGCAAAAAGAATCATGATAAGGGGGGTCAGGATGATGACAAACAGAGGATTCATGGAATCCCAAATTTCTGCGGGGAACATGGAGGTGTTTACGAAGTCACTTGCAAAGAACTTCAGTGACTGTGTGTTTTGGTGGAAGGACAACCAGAAGAAAATGGCAATGCCCAACACAGCGAAGAGAGCATAAAGTCTTTGTTTGATCTCTTTTGCCATCGCCTTTTTCTCTTCAGCGGTATAGCCAGCGGTCTCGGCAGCAACTTTTTTTGCGGGCTGCGGGAAGCCTTTTTTATTGGCAAAGAAAATGATGAGTGAAATAACCATGGCAAGTGCTGATGCAATGAATGCATAGTGGATACCCGTGTTATATACATCGATATAGTCGGAGCTGAATTGCGTTGCGCTCGTGACCAGGGACGGATCAATTACCGAGTTGTTCATGGTTTCGGTGAATTTCTGGGTAACCTGACCGTCGGCAATGTACTGGTGGCACAAAGCGGGCATGTCGGCGTTATAGACAAAGTTGTGGATTTTCAGCCACCATGTGCGGATCAACGGAGCCACGAAGGGAGCGATCACACCGCCGATGTTGATGAACACGTAGAAAATCTGGAAACCGCTGTCTCGCTTGTCTTTGGCTTCGGCCAAGGCTTCGGGACCTTTCTTGGCGGCTTCGGCTTCGAAATTGTCGTACATCTGTCCTACCAGAGCCTGTAAGTTGCCTTTGAACAGACCGTTACCGAAGGCGATAAGCAGCAAGGCCACGCAAGTGAAAATAAGAATGGCCCACCAAGTGCCGTTATGGTCAACAATCAAGCCGCCCTCTTTGCTGAACAAGGGTATGGCCAAAGCGATGTATCCAAAAGCCATAAGCGTTACACCCCATTGGATGGTACTGTTGTATTTCTGGGTGCGGTCGGCAATGATACCGCCCACCAAACTCAGAATGTAGATGCCGAAGTAAAAAACGGAAAAGATAATTCCCGCAATTTCTTTGGGCAGGCCAAATTTCGATACAAGAAATAAGGTTAGCACGGCATTCATGATGTAATAGCCGAAGCGCTCGCCCATGTTACTCAGTGCGGCGGCCACCAGTCCTTTCGGATGCTCTTTCTTGGCTTTTACAATGTAGAAAGCCAAAAAGGGAATCACGACGATCAAAATGGCGCACAAGATGACCAAGGACGCATTAGTTTCCCATAAGTGTTTCATAAATGTTTAATTTTTAGTGAATAATAAAATTGAATTTAGAATTTCATAATAAGCCCGCAAAAATACAATATTTTTTTGAATTGGATGGCGGTTTTCTTTCGCGTTATAACACAGCCGCCGAAAGAATTTTTCGGATATAGGCATTGAGAGACATGCCAGAGGATTGTGCTGTAAGGGCGATTTTCGCATGAAGTTCAGCAGGAATGCGCACATTGAAACTGCCGCTGTACGACTTATGTAATGGAATTCCGTTCTCTTTGCAATGGATGATGTAGTCATCCACAGCGTTGCGAAAGTCTTCCTGCAGCTCTGTAAGCGTAGCCCCTTCGTAGGTGATAAGGGTGCTCTTGTCTAAACCAAGCACTTTCCCATACAGCGTGTTGTCGCTGAGGTCGGCCTCTATGCTGCCGATAAATCCCTTGTAATTCAGTGTTTCCATTATATTAAATTGTTGTTTTCTAAAAATGATAGAATGTCTTTTAATGCAATCTCTTTTATTACTTTTGTTGGATGTGGTTTGTGGGCTAAGTATTGTACTTTCAGTTCTTTGTTATAAAAACGAATTCGAGAACCGGATGTTTTGCCCTTGTTGTCTATCACAAATCCCAACTGAGATAATAGTGATTCTAATTCCGCGTATGTGAAATCTTTGGGAAGTGATTGTAGTTTTTTGATTAGTTTTTCTTTCTTGCTCATCTGTAACTGAATTTCAGTTGCAAAAATACAACAATTTTTTGAATTGTAGATTGTAAAACAAAAAAAGCACCCCATAGGGGTGCTGTCTTGGGTTAGACACCCCGATAGGGGTGCGGTTATCGGTACACCGCACCGCCCACGCTGTCGCGCACCGCCCCGGTCACATCCGCCAGACAGTTGCATTCGCCCTGCAATCGCAACAGCCCCAAGAAGGCAAAGATGATCGCCTCCTTGAAATCTACCGTCGCCTCGTCGGGAATCACCACCATGGTGTTCGGCGCATGCCACCGGATGCGGTCCATCAGGTAGCTGTTCTTCGCCCCGCCGCCCGTCACCAACACCGATGCTATCTGGTTGTCATTCAACACTCTGCCTATCTGCACGGCGATGTGCTCCACGGCCGTGCGTAGCAGGTCCTGCGGCATCGCACCCGCCTCGTTGAGCAGGGGCAGCACCTCGCGGTCGAACCACTCCTTGCCCAGCGACTTCGCCCCGCCTTGCGCGTAGTAGGGCAGCGCGTTGAGCCGGGCGGTGAGTGCGTCCACCAAGTAGCCGTCGCGGGCGTACAGACCGCCCTTGTCGTAAGGCTGCCCGAGGCGCGCCGCAAGGGTGTTCAGCAGCATGTTGCACGGCGCGATGTCGAAGGCCACCCGCCGCGCGCCGCTGTCGAACGAGATGTTGCAGAACCCGCCCAAGTTCAAGCAGGCCGCATAGCCGCCAAACAGCAGCTTGTCGCCAATCGGCACCAGCGGCGCGCCCTGCCCGCCCAGCGCCACGTCCGTCGTGCGGAAGTCGCAAACCGTCGGAATGCCTGTCATCGCCGCAATCACCGCCCCGCTGCCGATCTGCAGCGTGATGCCCCGCTCCGGCTGGTGATACACCGTCTGCCCGTGCGATGCGATGAAGTCGGGCTGCGCGGGGCTGCCTGCCAAGAACTTCACCACCTGCCCGGCGATATAGGCCGCAAACTCGCGGTCCAGCGCCACCAGCTCGAGCGCACCCAGCCGGTCGGCCTCCTGCAGCCGCTTCCGCATAAGTGCGTCATACTCAACGGTTTCGCAACGTATGGTCTTGTATTTCCATGTTTCTGCCTCACGGCTGAACTCGCACAGCGCAAGGTCCAGCCCGTCGAGCGAGGTGCCCGACATGATGCCTAATCCGACGGCATGGTTCCAATTCTGTTTTTCCATGAGGGTAGGGGATTATTCGTTGGGGATGATGGGGATGGGCACGATGGCGTCCTCCACGCGGAAGTCGCCCACGCGGGTGCGCCGCAGGGCCGTGAGGTGTGCGCCGCTCTCCAGCGCCAGGCCGAAGTCACGGGCGATGGAGCGGATGTAAGTGCCTTTGGAACAGACGATTCTGAAATCCACATCGGGCAACTCGCAGCGGGTGATTTCAAACTCGCTGATGGTGATGCTGCGCGGGGTGATCTCCACATCTTCTCCTTGACGGGCATACGAAAAGGCCCTGCGGCCTGCTATGCGCACTGCCGAAAACTGCGGGGGCACCTGCTGCTGCTCGCCGATGAACGAGGCGGCTGCCGCCCGCACCATCTCTTCGGTGATATGTTCGGTAGGGTAGTGGGCGTCCACCTCCTTCTCCATGTCGTAGCTCGGGGTGGTCTCGCCCAGCCGGAACGTGCCGGTGTACTCCTTCTCCCGCGACTGGTACTGCTCAATCTGTTTGGTGTATTTGCCTGTGCAGATGATCATTACGCCGGTGGCCAACGGGTCGAGGGTGCCGGCATGGCCCACCTTCACCTTCTTGCCGAATTGGCGCTTCATGTTCCATTTCACCTTCGACACGAGGTCGAAGGAGGTGCACTGGTAGGGCTTGTCGAACACAAACACGTTGTCCTCCTGTTGGTAGATTTCTTCGTCGATGGTGAAGCGGGCTGCGTGGATGATTTTCATGTGAAGGATGATTCTTTTGCGGCTGCAAAAATATAAAATATCTTGCAAACCTGTGTAGAACTTTTTTTTCGTGGCTTGCGGAATGATATTGATTTTTTTATTATCTTGCACCCGATTTTTTTGAATTGGATGGGAAAGGTTTATGCTTTTGCTAAACTTTTGATTGTCCGTTCATTGTAAACGCAGGTTCTTTGACCGCCGTTGGGTTGTGTGGTGCAATTGTGCGCTCTGATGCTCCATTTTTATCCACAAACCGATGTTGATTTTTCTATACGCATGTCTCGCTCATGCCCATCGGCTGAAAAAAAATATCCATTCACTTGAAACTAAAACAGTGGAAAAACGTATATAACAAAATCGCACAGGCGCGTTGAAGCGCGTCAACAAAACAAAAATTGATAATCAAATCTAAAAAACTATCATAGCACAACTGATAAAAGACCAAACTGGCGAAAAAAAATAAGCCCTTATCCGTGAAACCTGAAAACAAACATATACCATATACAGATATCAAAATTAGTATTAATCATAAACCATCAACTATGAAAGCAACTTTATCCTTTCAGAAAAAATCTTCCCGCATTGCCCAACTCCCCCTGCTGTTGGCGATGCTGATGTGCTTCGGCTTCGGACAGAGCTTACGGGGACAGTGTACCTTAAGCTATAGTCTTACAGACAGCTATGGTGACGGATGGAACGGAGCTGCCATTAATGTAATTAATGCAAGTACGAGTTCCACGATTGCTACTCTGACTATCAGTAGTGGTAGCTCAAATAGCGGTACGGTTAATATTCCCGCCGGCACTACTATTCAGTTGACATGGACCTCCGGCTCGTGGGATGGTGAGACTTCTTATACAGTTTCTGTTGGTGGACAGACGCTTGTATCCAGTAGTAGCGGAAGTGGATTCCCTGCAACCTACACTTGCCCTGGCGGTGGCGGCGGCGGTGGCTCCACAGCTGACTGCGACAATGAGGTGTCGATTGGTAGTGGTACAACTATTTACTATTACTACCCTGTCAATATGTATTTTAATTACTCGCTAACTCAACAGCTTTACAAACCTGATGAAATAGGGACAGCGGGTACCATCAACTCCATCAGCTTCTATTATGACTATTCCAGTAGCTTCTCTATGTCGAATGTAAAGCTTTATATGAAGAATGTGAGTAGATCTTCTTTTTCAAGCAACACCGATATGGAGCCTATTTCAGCCAGTGATTTGGTATGGAATGGCACCTTTTCTGCCAGTAGTTCGGGCTGGATAACCATCAACCTCACCACTCCGTTTGAGTATGATGGTAGCAGCAACCTCCTGGTCTGTATGTATGACCCAACCAGTGGCTATCCAGGTAGTTCATATAAGTTCCGTACACACACAACAGATTTTTACAGTGGTATTCATTGGTATAGCGATAGCTATTGTCCAGAACTTTCAACCACTTCTTTTAGTGGAAGCAAGTCCTATACACAATACCGCAATAATATTAAGCTTTGCATTACCCCGGGTTCAGGACCTTCCTGCGCAAGACCTACCAATGTTACTGTTGGAAATATAACGTCAAGCACGGCTTCTGTTAGTTGGACGGGAGATGCTAGTAGTTACGATTTGCAGTATATGACTGTTGCGTCCACCACATACCTGAATGAGGGATTTGAAGGAGGTTCCATGCCCTCGGGCTGGTCGAGTTCTGGAAGTAGTTCGTGGTCGGTTGGTACGGGTGACTATTCGTCAAGTACAGGTGCCGCTTCGGGAAATTATAACGCAATGATAACGCATTCTTCAACAGGTAATACGACCTACCTGATTACACCCTCCATGGATCTGAGCGGTGCATCTAACGCCACTCTTTCATTCAGTTATGTGAATCGTTCTTGGAGTGGTGACATCGATTACTTATATGTTTATTACCGCTTAAATGGAGGCGCTTGGCAGGGACCTGTTTTTAGTACAACAGCGGCACATTCTGGGTGGACAACACAGAGTGTTACACTCCCTGCAGCCGCTTGTGCTGCTAATTGTCAAATCGGCTTCAGGCACACCGATGAATATGGTTATGGACTTGGCATTGACAATGTCAATATTTCCGCCATGGGCTCTGGTGCCCCCGTCACCGTTACTGGAATCACTACCTCTTCTTACACTCTCACAGGACTTTCTCCATTGACATCGTATGAGGTTTATGTCCGTTCCAATTGCGGCAGTGAGCAGAGCAACTGGGCAGGCCCTATCTCCTTCACTACCTCGATAGAAGCTACTTCAGTTGACAATGGTTGGACAGAGACCTTTGAGAGCTCTCCCCAGTGGGAGTTCGTGAACAGTACAAATGCATGGGTTGTCGGCACGGCTACCAACCACGGTGGCACCCATAGCCTTTACATTTCCAACAACGGTGGATCCAGCAATGCATACACTGTCGGCAGTATTCAAATATCCTATGCCACCAAATTGTTGTCATTTGGGGGAGGACAATACAATGTATCTTACGACTGGAAAGGCTATGGTGAGGGTAGTTATGACTATTTGAGAGTGTGGCTGGCTCCTGCTTCGGCCACTTTTACTGCAGGTGTGCTCCCAGATGGTAGTACTTCCTCATATAGCTATATGAGCTCTTCTCCAAGTGGCTGGATCTCTTTGGATGGCGGCTCTAAGTTGAATGTGTCATCCGACTGGCAAACCCATCTGGCTACCCCCAGCGTGTCAGCGGGCAATTACTACCTCGTTTTCATGTGGGCCAACGACGGCAGTGGCGGTACCCAGCCTCCTGCGGCAGTGGACAATATCTCGATAGCGAAGTGCTCGGGTACGGCCAATATCACCGCCAATGTCAACCCCAGCGGAGCAGGTACGGTGAGCGGTGCAGGTAGCGTCAGCATGTGCGGTACCGCCAGCCTTTCCGCCACTCCCTCGTCCAGCTGTTATGTGTTTGAAAACTGGACTGAGAATGGTACGGTGGTGTCAACTGATCCGAATTATTCGTTCACGGTCAGTAGCGCTCGCACGCTGACAGCCAACTTCGTGGTGAATGTTCCTACTCCTACTAGTCTTATTGTGAGCAATTTAACTGGTCGTACCGCCGATATCTCATGGAGTGGTTCTGGCTCCAGCTACAATGTGAGCTATGCTGCCATGACGGAATTGGCCTCCTATGATTTTAACAATGGAAGCATCTCCGGTTTCAGCAATTCCTCCTCCTATTCGTGGGGCATTTCATCTACCTCTCCACATAGTGGTAGCTATTGTATTGGTAGTGGAAACGGTGGTTACGCCAGCACTACTTCAGATATCTCGCTGACGGCTACATTCACTTCGACAGGCATCATCAGTTTCTACAGCCGTGTATCTTCAGAAAGCTGTTGCGACCATGGCTATTTCTATATTGACGGAGTCCAGCAATATAGTGAGGAGGGAGAAATTGATTGGAGACAGCATACATATTCCGTCGCTGCGGGTACTCATATCTTCACATGGTCTTTCAGCAAGGATGTTAGTGTGGACAACGGTGAGGATAGATACTATATTGATGATGTTCTCTTATTGATTCCTGGTACCCCCACAATAGTGAGCAGCAGCTCAACGAGTACCACCCTCACCGGCCTCACCCCGGAAACCACTTACCTGGTGCAGGTGCAGGGGATTTGCGACGGCAATGGTGGCACTTGGAGCAGTCCTGTTACGTTTACGACTCTTGAGTCCTGCTCTCCGCCAGTATCTCTTGTTGTGGGTAATGAAACAGCCCATACTGCAGATATTTCATGGAATGGGAGTGGCGATTCATACAACATAAGCTATTACCCCATTGTGGGTGCGTATGATTTCAATGATGGCAGCATAGATGCAGCCTTCGATAATAATAATACTTATCCGTGGAGTATCTCCAGCGTTACTCCGCATAGTGGTGCTTACTGTCTCGCCAGTAGCTCAGGTTTCGTCTCCACCTCATCGGAAATTTCGTTGATGGCTACATACCCTGTGGCAGGTACCATCAGCTTCTATAGCCGTGTGTCTTCAGAAAGCTGTTGCGACCATGGTCGCTTCTATATTGATGGAGAGCAACAATTACAAGAAGAAGGTGAAATAGACTGGAGACAACATACCTACTCTGTTGCTGCGGGTGTTCATACCTTCAAATGGTCATACGATAAGGATGGTAGTGTGAATAATTATGAGGACAAGTTCTATATTGATGACATTTTGATGGAAATTCCGGGTACACCTGTTGTGGTTTCTAGCAACTCGGAAAGCACAACCCTCTCTGGACTTGATGCCGGCACCACATATTTGGTACAGGTGCAAAGTGTGTGCGACGGTACCAATAGTGGTTGGAGCGCTCCCGTTTCCTTTACCACACTGGAAACCTGCCCCGTCAGCGGCTTGGCAGTGTCCAATATTGGTGATGCCAGCGCCGATGTTACTTGGAGCGGCAACGCCGACAGCTACAATGTACAGTATAAGCTTGCCTCTGCCGACAGCTGGATTGATGCCGCTACGAATATCAGCACCACCAGCACATCACTCGACAACCTTGCCTTCCGTACCACTTATCAGGTGCGGGTGCAGGGCGTTTGCGAGGGTGAGCCAGGAAGCTGGTCTTCACCGGTGACCTTCACCACATTGGCCCGCGTCTGTCCCACCGTGGAAGTGTTGGGCAGCGGTGGCTCCGTCACCAATGCTTTCCTTCCCTCGGAAAGTTTCTATGATTACTCCCTTACGCAGCAGATCTATACCCCCTGCGAAATCGGCGGCGGCGGTACCATCAGCAGCATCTCCTTCTACAACGGAGGTGAAACACGCGCTCGTCAATACGACATCTACATGAAACATACTGCAAAGGAAAGTTTTGCAAGTGGCAGCGACTGGATTGCGGTAACCAATGCCGATAAGGTATATAGCGGCACTTCTACCGTTTCGATGACCGCTGGTGAATGGATTACTTTCGAATTGGACCGCGCGTTTGAGTACGATGGCGTCAACAATCTCGTGGTGGTGGTGAATGACAAGACGGGTTCTTATTCATCTGGAATGGCTTGCTATGTCTATCCCGCTGATGGCAATCAGGCTATCTACATTTATCAGGATGGTACAGCCTTCAATCCGTCAAGCCCCTCTTCCTATTCGGGTTATGTGACGAACGTAAAGAATCAGCTGCATATTGGCCTCTGCGACCAGACGAGCGCCGGTACGGCCACTGTTTCAGCAGAGGTCAGTCCGAGCGGTACGGGCACCGTGAGCGGTACGGGTGTCTATGCCGCATGTCAGGATATTGTCATCCTTACTGCAACTTCTGGTGAAGGCTGTCTGGGCTTCGTCAACTGGACGGAAAATGGAACGGTGGTCTCTACCGATGCCACTTATATGTTCAGAGCTACGGGCGACCGTCATCTGGTGGCCAACTTCGCCATTACGGCGCCCACCAACCTCAGTGCCGACAACACCACTTACAACAGTACGGAACTCCTGTGGAGCGGCAATGGTGAAAGCTTCAATATCCGCAGTGTGGAAGGCGATTTCGCCATCGTAACATTGGTGGCGGGTGATGTGTGGAGCGACGGTACTGGATACCAACTGTTGCTTGACCCCACCCATAGTCTCTATGGTTCCGTTATCCCGACCTCTGGCTATTTGTCAGCTGCCTGCTCAGGTAACGAGGGTATTTATGCGAACTTCCCAATCAAGATCCCTGCCAATGCAGACGGCGATTGTAGTACTGAAAATGTGGTGAGAGACAATAGCGTGACAATTTTGCTCCCTGCCGGTACTTACGACTGGTGTATCACCAACCCCTCTCCTAATGATAAGATTTACATAGCGGGGGCAAATGGTAACAGAGATGCACGAGCTAATGACTTTGTGTTCCAAGCAGGTCATACCTATACTTTTGAGATGTTTTTACAAAGTATGTCAGATGGTGATGGCGTTAATTTAACCGAGACGACGAACGGCATTAACTTAGGCACATTCGATGCGTTGAGCGGTGTTTCGAATCCCTATACCCTTACGGGTCTGTCTCCTGAAACCTTATATGGTGCCCAGGTGCAGAGTGTTTGTAATGGTGTGGAGAGCGATTGGAGCGATCCTATCTATTTCACCACTTTGGAAATGTGTCCCACCCCCACCAACCTCCATGTGAATGACTTGACGGCGTGGAGCGCCACTCTTGGATGGGATCAGGCAGGTGACGCCACCAGCTGGATTTTGGAATACAGCACCAGCGCTAGTTTCACTAGCACTACCACACAGCAGCAGGTGGTGACCGAAAATCCGTTCACCATTAACTGCTTGATACCTGGTACAAACTATTATGCCCGAGTGAAAGCCGATTGCGGCTCCGACCTCGGACAAAGCACCAACTGGAGCAATGTGGTTAGCTTCAGACCAGAGAGCGCGTTAGCTACTCCTGATGAAATTACGATTGGAAATGGCACGGGAACAACCTATTATGGCCCGTTCAATTCATTGTGGGGTTACTCTTATGTGGAGCAGATTTATACTGCTGCTGAAATTGGCGGTTCTGGTCAAATTACTTCAATTAGTTTTAACATGTCAAGCAGTAGCACACAAACCAATAGCGTGGATGTTTTCATGAAGAATGTGTCCAGAAGCAGTTTCGCCGACAATACAGACTGGGAGCCTGTAACAGCGGCTGACAGGGTGTTTAGTGGTACCGTAACCTTTAGTCAGGGTTGGACAACCATTACGCTTGACGAACCATTTGATTATGATGGCAATAGTAACTTGATGATAGGTATGCATGAATACACTTCGGGTTATAGTACTCTCTACTTCTATTATACAGAGGCTACGAGTGCATTGATATCTGGCCATAGCGATAGCTATGATCCCAATCCTTACAATATGGGTTCATATAGCGGTACGAAGTATGTCCAGAATTATCGTTTGAATCTTAAGCTTACTCTGGCTCCTGCATCGACTTCTGTTGGTGGTGCAATTGCAGAGGGTAGCAGCGAGGTGTGTCAGTCGGCAGCTTTCACCATCGCCTCCCTCGACAACGGAAGAGCGGAAAGCTACAATTGGTACCGCGATGGTGTACTCATCGACAATGAAAATGCACATAATGCATACTATACCATTAGCGTAGAAGAACTTCAGACCCTTTCCGTAGGCAGTAGCTACACATACACCCGTTCGATTTTGGATAGATGTGATCAAAGCCGTGAGGTGGAATCCGAAGGTAGTTACACCATCACCATTTTGGCTCCGTGGACTTACCCCTACGAAAATCTGATAACGGACTACTCTACTCCGCTCTATTGCGGTGCTTCCGCTGAATTAACCGCTGTGGAAGATGTGGAAGTGCAGCACTCATGGTTCTTGGATGCCGGCTGTACCGAGCTTTATGCTACGGGTTCCACGGTTACACTGCCTTACTTGACCGAAACCACCACCCTGTGGCATGTGGCAGCGGGCTTGCAGTCAGCCTGCCCCTCCAGCCCGGTGTCACATACGGTGGAGGTGAACAGCCACCCCATACCGTCGGGCGAGGATATGCAAGCCGCTTGCGGCCAGCCGGTCACCTTGGAGGTGAGCAATCCGGATGAGGCCTTCCTCTATGAGTGGAGCGATGATGCCAATTTTGAAAATACGCTCGCTCAGGGTACGGCCCTCACTGTAACACAAGGTGAAGGCACCTATCCCTATTACCTGCGCAGCTACAGCAACCTCCTCCAGCCGGCAGATTACCTGCTGAACGAGAGCTTCGAAGGAGGCGTTATTCCTGCCAATTGGACTCGTATCGACAATGATGGTGATGGCTATAGATGGTCACTGACCAACGCCGCTGATGCTGCTCATACAGGTAGCAACTTTGTATCGTCATTGTTGTATGTGCCGACCTTGCTTAGTCCTTATCTGTCACCGGATAACTGGCTGGTGACGCCGGCTGTCTATATTCCGGAAGGCTCGCAGGAGGTCTCCCTCTCTTGGTGGACCATGGGACAGAATATGAGTACCGGCAGTACCAGTTCTACGCAATTTAAGGTGTATGTATCTACTACGGGTACTTCGGTCAACGACTTCGTCAATATGATCAATTCTGAAACTATTGTCCAGTCCGCTGGCTATCAGCAGCATGTGTATGACCTGTCATCCTACGCAGGTCGTACGGTTTACATCGCTTTCCGTCATCAATATTCATCAAGCAGTACCTTGCGCGTGAATTTGGATGATGTGACCATCTCTTACAGAGGTTTGGGCAAGGGCTGCTATTCCCAGAATGGTACGGTGAACCTTACCGTGGCTCCGGCCCAGCCGGTGCAGGTGAATGGAGCTACAATCTCCTGCGGTGAGACGGCTACCCTTGAGGTGGTCAATCCCGTTGAAGGCCTGTTCTACAACTGGTACGCCGATGCGCAGTGTACACAGCTGCTGCATCAGGGTACCACATGGGAACTCCCGGCCATCGGTGCTACCACCACCTACTATGTGCGCGCCTTCGGCCTCCGCACCACAGAAGGTATCGATCTGGTGGATTCTGTGATTAACTA
Organism: Bacteroidales bacterium; assembly: GCA_045132235.1. Taxonomy (GTDB): domain Bacteria; phylum Bacteroidota; class Bacteroidia; order Bacteroidales; family WCHB1-69; genus UBA1756. The sequence continues at coordinate 57,365 of JBGURX010000038.1, read as the reverse complement.
CTCAGGCGAAACCTTCGAATTCGTCGTTCCTCACGATGTGAACGAAGTGACGCTGAAACTCTGGGGTGCCCAGGGTGGTAATGCAGTGGCCAGCTCGTCGGTCACCCGCCATGGTGGCAACGGCGGTTATGCTGTCGGTACGCTGCACGTTGAAGAGGGCGAAAGACTGTATGTGAATGTCGGTGGACAAGGCAACGACGGTGTTAATGGTGAGACGGGTAGAGCCATTGAAGGCGGTTTCAACGGCGGCGGTAATGGCGGCTCTGCCAGCACGGGTAATGCCGGCTATTGTCCGGGTGCTGGCGGTGGCGGTGCCACCGATGTGCGCTTGGGCGGCAATACCGTGCAGCATCGTATCCTTGTGGCCGGTGGCGGTGGCGGTGCTTCCGCTGGCGGCAATGGTGGATATGGTGGCGGTAACGCATGCGGCGACGGTAACACCAATGTGACGGGTGTCAACGGTACAGGTGCCACCACCGAAATGGGTGGTACAGGTGCTACGGGTGCTACTGCAGGCGGCTCTGGTTATGGCGGCAATGGCGGCAGCGGCTACGCTGGCGGCGGCGGCGGCGGTGCCGGTTGGTTCGGCGGCGGCGGCGGTGCATCAGGTGCCCCCAATGCAGGTGCCGGCGGCGGCGGTAGCGGCTACTACACCAGCGTCCTCTACAGTCCTGCCCTGATCTCTGGCAACGCTGCCATGCCGAATCCGGAAGGCGGTGCAAGCATCACCGGCCGCGAAGGCAATGGCGTCGCCATCATCTCCTATCTCGCTCCCAGATATGATACACTCTGTTTGATTGATCCTACTCCGGTTATCATCACGATACAGGAACTCGTACAGCCTGAAGTGGAAAACCTGCAGTTGGTTTGCGGTACTCCCGGCAGACTGGTGATTGACAATCCTGATGATAGCTATACTTATATTTGGTACTCCGATGCCGCTTGCACGCAAGAGGTGAACCGCGGTATCTATTTCGATCTCGAAGGCGGCAAGAACATTGCCAATACCACCTACTACGTGAAGGCTTATCGTAGCCTGCTTGCCTCCTCGGTGGAGGGCCAGCGCGACTTCGTGTTCACTGGCGATGTGCAGGGCTTCGCAATCCCCGCTGAGGCTACCCGTATCACCATGGAGGTGTGGGGTGCCGATGGCGGTAACATGATAACTGATTTTACTGAGGCGAAAGGCGGCCGTGGCGGTTACTCCCGCGGTACGCTCACCCAGCTCGAAGGCATTGACTCCCTGTTTGTGTATGTGGGCGGCAGTGTCAATGGCCACGTCAACAACGGCGGTTACAACGGCGGTCAGCCCGCGTCTGAAGGTATCGGCGGTGGCGGTGGCGGTGCATCCGACATCTCCCTCCTCCATGCCGATGTGAACAGCAACGACCACTACTTCAGCCGTCTGATTGTGGCTGGTGGTGGCGGCGGTAGCGGCTATATGGGCGGCAATTATCAAGTGGCTGGTGGTTGCGGCGGCGGTTTGGCCGGCGGAATCGGCGAGTCGGGCTTGAGTGGCACGCAGGAGGTGCCCGGCGGCGAGGGCGGTGGCCAGACCTATTCTGGCGACCATAGCAACAATGCCTTCGGTAGAGCCTATACAGGTGTCGCCCTCAATGGCGGCGGTGGCGGCGGCGGCTGGTACGGCGGTGCCGCTGGCGCAGGCAGTAACATCAACGGCGGCGGTGGCGGCGGTAGCGGCTACATCTATACCGAAGAAACCGCACAGAACTACCCGTCAGGTTGCCTGCTCAACAGCAACCTCTACCTCACCGACGCACAAACCCTCGCGGGCAGCGTATCCGTTTACCCCGCTAAACCCGATGGCAATACCCAGAACGGTTATGTGCGTATCCATTACTACTTCCCCGAAAGATACCTCTGCGAGTCACAGCTTACTGAAGTCAGTGTGACCATAACAGCAATCGATAGACCTAGCATTGCATACGTGTCCGATGAAAATGGAGAACCTGCTGCCAGCAATCGTGTTTGTCGCGGATCTGAAATCCTGCTCGCTGGTCAGACTGCATACGCTCAAAGTGACGCCGAGCAAGAACAGCCGTGGCTGCTGTGGATGGATGCCGATAACAACTTCCTTGGCTATAGCAACAGTGGGGAAGCGTTCCATATTGAGCCTCCCTATGATTACGCTAGTGGTAATAATTACTTCTTTGCATACGCTGCCACCGACCTGATCTCGGTGTCGGGTTCCTTCTCCACCAATCCGGAAGAACTGGATATTTACGATAGAGACGGAAAGGGTGTCTTTGTGGATCTGACCGCCAGCGCCAACCTTACGGTGGACACCATCAGCTTCTACCCGCGTTACTCCGACAATGCAAACAACGCATCGAATGTCAAGGTGTATTGCCGTTTGGGTAGCTGCGAGGGTGCAGCCACCAACAGCGCGGGCTGGAACCTCGTTTACAATGGAAACCTCCACCAGACCCAGGCAACGCTTTGCAACATCCCGTTGGACAATCCTGTCGAAATTTACGCTGGTCAGAAATTCAGCTTCTATGTGATGAGCGATGCTAACCTCTATTTCAGACCTTATGGTATTTCGTCCAACAATACACAGGGTATTCACATCGGCGATGTGCTGACCGCTCCGAGTACCAACGTGTTGAAAGTACATGCGGGTTATGGCGCGGATGCTACGGCTTCCACCAGCGACTTCCCGTCAGCAACTTCCAACCGCTACTTCTTGGGTAACATTTATTACACCCTCACAGGTGAGACTCAGTTCGGCTGTGTATCAGAAAACGCTCGTAGATTCTCTGTGAGGATCTGCAATCCTTCTTCTGTCGAGGAAATGGAGCTCAACGCTACCGATACGATCATTTGCGCAGGTCAGTCTGCCACCATTTCGGCTGTGGGTGCTTCACAAGGCGACATTACTGATTACGTGTGGACCTCTGGAAGCTGCGACGGCGTGGAGATTTCACGGGGTATGGAAAGCAGCTACGCTTCTGTGACAGTCACCCCGACGGTTACCACCTCTTACTTCGTGAGACTGGAATCTGAAGTCTGCGGTGCCACCGAGTGCAAGTCCAAGACCATCTATGTGCTGAATCCTGCTGATATTGCCACTATCGAGGCTCCTGCACGCATTTGCGCCCGCAATCCGCTGGGTATTGCAACCCCGTCGTTCACCACCTATCTGTCAGAACTTGGCGTAACAGTGGAGGCACAGGGTTGGGAATGCTCACAGGATGGTGTGACTTTCCAAGAGTTCACCGATTCAGTTGCCGTGAGCGAAAGCTACAACGGCTGGTGGGTGCGCTACTATGTGACCACACTCTGCGAGACAGGCTACAGCAATGCCGTTCAGATTACGGTGGATAGCCTGCCGGTTGTTGCATCACTGCAGCAGCCCGACCCGATGTGTGCACCGACCACCTTCGATTGGGATTCCTACGTGCCTGAAATCGAGTGGCACAACAACAGCAATGCCGATACTCAACAAGGCTGGCGTCTGAACATTAATGGCGAGGATGTTGATTTCAATGCCTCACAGGAGTTCCGCTATTCTGATACGGTGAAGGCATGGTATTATGCTTCCAATGGCTGCGGCGAGGTGTTGTCCGACACCATCACGCTGGAGTTCTGGGAGTCTCCTTGGGCAGAGAACCTCACCGCGCTTGAAGGTGCGGTTTGTGCCGGTCAGACTTTGGCCGTCGTTCCGCCTGTAACACATGAGTTCGGTGGTACTATCGTGAAAGGCTGGGAGTACACGGCAGTTTACGGTTCAGACTATTACATCCGCTTCTCCGATGACACCATCATCGACTATGGTATGAACAACACATGGGTGCGCTACTACATTGGCAATGAATGTGGTGCAATGCATACCGATTCCGTGTTGTTGCTGGTGAACGATGTCCCGACACTGGGTGAGCTTGCCTATTCAGGCGCCACCTACTGCTCCGGCGACGAATTCAACCTTGAGACACCTGAGGTTGTGGACGATGGCGGCTTGAATTCACTGGCCACGTTCTGGTACTTGAGTGCCGACAGCGCCCTTACCGCTGATAACACCCTCACGGCTGTGGATGTGAACAACGGTGTGGATGCTGATACGTGGAACAATATGTGGCTGCGCTATGCCGACACCAACGCATGCGGCGTGGGCTACAGCAATGCGGTGCAGATTTCGGTTCATCCGTCACTCCACCTCACGGTTACTCCTGCTTTTGACACCGTTTGCCTTGGTCCTTCCTACCACCTGAGTGCCAGCAGCACATTGGAAGGTGCAACCTTCTCATGGAGCGGTGAAGGACTTGACGCTCAAGTGGGTGCCGATGTGAACGCTACACCGGCGGCTCAGGGTACATGGGTTTATACGGTGACGGGATACGATGCAGAGAACGGCTGTTCGGCCACTGCCGAGGCTTCACTCCGCGTCAATCTCATCGCAAAGGATACGACTGTCCATATCTGTGCCTCTGACCTCAACTATGTGTTTGATCCCGATTACTATCCGCCAACCGTCTGCGATCACTCGGGTGCCTACACCTTCAAATATACGACGGACGGCGGCTGCGACAGTGTGGTATATCTCATGCTGGATGTGACCTATCCGATCGAGCGTTCTGTGAGAGTACATTACTGCAACAACCCGCTGCAGCCCTATGTGTGGCCTGTGACGGGTGAGGCCATCGGTGATGTGACAATGGCTGACACCGTTATCTATCGTACACAGGTGGTGCCTTGCGTCAGTAGCTTCAGCGACCTTGATAATCACGCATGCGACAGCATCGTGTACTCCCTTGAGTTCACCATCTCCAACGAGCCTTATCTGGATGTTCCGGTTGCCGACGTGGTGATGCCGGTGAACCAGGCTGCTTCTGCGGAATTCAACCTCCGCAAGGATTGCGACTATCCGGGTGCACAAATGGCCATCTCCTACAATCTCTATAAGAACGACACGCTGATTGACATTGTGAGCGACTATGGCAGTGTGAGCATCTCCACCTATATGCCTGAGGTGGGTCAGCAGTTCGGTGATGTGGTGAGAACGGGTACCGGTAATGTCCCGGGCAACACCTTCTCGCTCTACAACTACGATTACGACTACTTCTATGCCGACTACTTCGCTACCCTCACCAACACGGTGACGGCCAGCTGGAATGAACCCGGCGAGTACAAACTCGAACTGGTGGTGATCGGCATGGATGGCGGTATGGACTATGCTTATACGGATGACCACGGTCAGGTGATGGGTGGCGCAGGTTCTCAGCCTAATGGCAGAATTTTTGCTGATATCCGTTACATCAACTTCCATGTGGGTGTTGTGGATACAATGCCGAGCCTCGACACGGTGGTTTGCGAACGTGATCTGCCCTTCTACGAATATGGCACTGAAATTACGGGTGCAGGCTACTACGAGGTCTTCGCCGGTAATGAAGGCAATTACCAGATGTATCCGATTAACGTGACGGTCAACACGGTCTCTTATGACGAGTTCACGGTGACCTTGAACGATGACTGCAGCAGCTACACATGGAATGGCGTGACCTACACCGGCGTCGGTGACTTCTACGATACAGTGCGTTACGCTTCGGGTTGCGACAGCTTGATTACCACTTTGCATCTGCTTCACAGCACCGACGGCAGCGTGGTCATCGACACCGCTGCGATGGCTTGCGGTTCGTTCATCTGGGATGTGACCGGTGAAACCTATACAGAATCTGGCAACTACACGACGGATGCTCCTTACGGCGATTGCACCGCCACTTACAACCTGCATCTGACAGTGAACAGCGCATACAGCGACACCCTCCATGTGACGGTGGCTCCGATGCAGCTGCCTTACGCTTACGATGACGACCATATCTACGAAACCGAAGGTGAGTATGATATCGTTTACCAGCGTGAAAATGGTTGCGACAGCATCCTCCATATCGTACTGGGTACCTCTACCACCGGCTTCGACATCAATACGGTCACCGAGGCTGCTGAGTTGGGTGAGACCGCTCAGTATAGCGTGGATGTCACCAGCGGCGGTCTTGACAACATGAAGGTCGCTGTTGACTATGAGATTTACCGTAACGGTGAAATCCTCGACAATGTGGAAGACTTCGGATATGTCTATTTCAGCACTTACTATGCCGATGCACACGGATCCTTCGGCAGACAGCTGCGTACGGGTACGGGCAGCATTCCCGCCAATACCTTCAGAATAATGAACTATTACTACACCTACTTCTACCTTGACTTCCTCAACCAGGCCCCGAGCCAACTCACTGCACGTTGGGATTTGCCGGGTGATTACAAGATCAAGTTCTACCTGCGTGGCCGCGAAGGAGGTGAAGACTATGTCCTGACCTTCAATCAGAATGACCCGCACTTGGTGGGTGGTGGCGGCTCTACCAGAATCGCCGGCGACCTCGCTGTTGACTCTATAGTGATGCACTACTCTGTTGACACGGTGTATATGGACCTCGACACGGTTATCTGCTCCACCGAAGTGCCGTTCGTATATCACGGTCATGAATTCACGGCTTCCACTGAAGAACCTCAGCAGATCGAGTTCTCCGACCCGTATCAGGTATCCGACACGGTGGTCACCTTCACCCTGACGGTGAATCCGGCCTATGCACTGTTCGACACGGCTTTCGTTTGCGAGAATGCTCCGTACGAGGATAATAACTTCACCCTCTCTGCCGACACCATCGCACAGGTGGCTAACGGTGCCAATACCGCTGTGTTCACCTTGAATGGCCAGACAGAGGCCGGTTGCGACAGCACGGTTACGTTGACCATCTTCCTCCTCCCGCTGCCTGAAGTGGGCATCTACACTCCGGGTACACGTGTTTGCGAAGGTCGGGAGATTGTTTTGACGGCTACTGGAAATGCCGATGACTACACTTGGGGTCCGGCAGGTACGGCAATCGTGGGTAACGACCCGCTTCAAGCCAGTGTGACGGTGAACGAAACCGTGACCATCTATCTCACAGGAACAAACAACTATCTGCCGTATGCTCCTGTCATTGATCAGCCCAATGATCAGCAGATTATCGATCCTGACCAGAACCAGACCTTCGAACCCATCTCTGATTTCCCGTTTATCAGCTGCTCAGTTACCGACTCCGTCGTGCTGACCGCTGTTCCGGTGGGCGACACTGTTGACTATGAGGCTTCGGTTTGCCGAGGCGAGCCTTATGTGGATGACATCTTCAATGTGAGTGCAGACGAAACTGCTGAGACTGGAACGTATGTAACCATGGTGGAGACAGGCCGTACCGATTGCGGTATCTTCTATGCCCGCCTTACCTTGACCATCAATCCGGTGTACAATGACGAATTCGGCTTTGCTGAGGTCAGCGGCGAGGTTTGCGAGGGATACGGCTATTCAGAAAACGGATTTGAACTGACCGCTGAGGAAATCGCCGAGCTGCGCAATATGCCTGTGACACGTGCCAATACCAGCGACTGGGTAGAGGACGAGGACGGTTACGTCGTTGTGACTTACAACTATGATGAGACTGACAACGCTTGCGACAGCATCACCCAGTTGACGCTGCATATTTTGCCGACGGCCTATGCAGACAGTACGGTTCACTTCTGCGCCGACCAAGACATGCCGTTCATCTATAGTGAGAACGGGCAGGAGTTTGAGGTGATGGGTGACACCACCGTGAACGTGGTGTACGCTCAGCAGGCTGCCAACGGCTGCGACAGCATCCGCCGCGTGACGATCGTCTTCGACCCGATGCTGACAGTGGAACTGTTCGGTACTGAAGTCTGCGCCAATGCTGAAACGGCTGCTCTGTCACTCGAAGTCAGTGGCAATGCCGACACAATCAGATGGACCATTGACAACGAAACTGTTATTGGTAGTAATGTACTGTCGCTTGATGCAGACCAGTTCGAGTCCGCAATCTCCTACAGCGTGTATGCCGGTGCTTGCGTGGTCAGCGAAAATGTCACCATCGTGATTAATGAGAATCCTACCCTGTTGATTGATACAGCAATTTGCGAGGGTACTACCTATGTTGCACCTGACGGTATTGAATATACCAGTGGTGATGATGTGATCACCGGTTATATTCCGGAACAGGAAGGCTGCGATACCTATTTCGAGGTCAATCTGACCATCAACCCGATCTATAATGTGACGGTTCAAGAATCCATCGACGTAACTGAACTGCCGTATGAATGGAATGGCCTCATCTTCGAGTCCGCCGGCTCGCAAACCGTCAATCTGACGGCTGCTACCGGTTGCGACAGTATTGTTACGTTGCAACTGACGGTGACCGATTCGCATAACGGTGAAGCGTTCATGGTGGCTGAAGAAACAGGTGAAAATGAGTACAGCCTCATTGCTTACGCCAACAGCATGGATCAAGATACCAAGGTGGCCATCGCTTACTCAGTCTTCAAGGATGGTGAGCTGGTAACCAATATCAATGCTGATTGCGGTGGTGAGCTCTATATGGGTACCTGGCTGCTGAACAACTATGTTGGTGAAGTGGTCTATGAACCCGAAGGCACCATCCCGGGCAACACCTTCAGATTCAGTGTCAACTACCTCGATTACTTCTACATGCACTTCCTGAATGGCAGGGATAACAAGATTACCCATTCTTTCACGGAAGCCGGTGAGTACGAGATCGCCTTTGCTTTGATGAGCCGTAACGATGGTCAAGACCAGAATCTGACCTACACGTTCAATGGCCATACCCGTAACATTGGCGGTTATTTCAGCACGGTAGGCGATACTTTGTCCACGGCCAACATCACCTTCACGGTGGATGCCGTTGAAGAGGAAGAGGGCGATGGCACGCTGCCGACTCTGCTGGTGAATGGTTACAATGAAGCGACCGTTCAGTCTGCTACTTCCACTGTGGAGATGACCTGTGAGGGTAACGGCTATGAGCCGAATACTCAATTGGCTGTCAACTATGTGATTCTCAGAGGTGAACAGCCGATGTCAACGGTGAACAATGTGGCCAACATCCACATCTCTACCTACTTCCCGGCATTGAACACCTATGTGGGCAGTGACCTGGAGCAGGGAAGCGGCAACATGATTGAAAACACCTTCAGCTTGATGAACATGTTCAACTTCAACTACTTCTATCTCCACTTCATGGAAGCTACCAATAGCCAGATTAATGCTACTTGGAACCAGCCGGGTGAATATCAGATTGTGTTTACCTTGGTTGAAATGGAGCGTGGTAGTGATGTGGGTATCGCTTACAACGGTTCCCAGTACGCTGGCGGTCAGTCTGCCGTATCTACGAGCACAGTGCTCTCTACGGCTACCGTGAACTACAGCGTGCCTGCCAGCCCCAATGGCGCTCCTATGGGTATCAACGACAACGACCTCAGCCAGCTCGATTTCTATCCGAACCCGGCTCGCGACATCGTCCATGTACAATGTACTGTGGATGGCGCCCAGCTGACGGTGACCGATATGAGCGGCAAGGTGGTGTACGCTGTCAATGGAACGCACACCGGTACCATCGATCTGAATGTGAATGGCTGGTCAGCAGGTGTTTACTTCGTGAACCTCCGCGACAACGACAAGGTGATCACCAAGAAATTGGTGGTGACCAAGTAGTCAGCCTCAAAAATGCCTTTTCAGAGGCGGTGGAAGTGAAAAATCTTCCATCGCCTCTTTTCTTTTTTTTGGTGGATGTTTCAATATTTTGATGTATTTTTGCAGATGGAAAAGTATCACCAAAATTAAGGATATGAAAAAAGCGTTATGGCTCGTTTTATCTCTTGTAATGATTTGCTTTACAGGATTTTCACAAGAAGATCAAACGCAAACTGACAGCGTTGCGAACACTCGCGGCGGCGCGGAGGTGCCCTCCTTCGACACGGAAGGGCTCGACGATGAGGAATCTACCGCCGGCGGCTTCGTGCCCGGACTGCTGCACTCGTCGCGCGACATCTACAGCAGCAACACTTCCTACGCCTTCGGCATCGCCTACTTCAAGGCCCGCGGCATCGACTCGAAGTACCAGACTATTGCCATCAACGGGCTGGAAATGGAGAGCCTCGTGACGGGGCGCGCCACCTACGCCCAATGGGGTGGCCTCAACCGCGTGTTCCGCTGGCCCGAGAATGTGGCGAACCTCGACCCCGTGACCTTCAATTTCGGCGACGTGGGCGGCTCCACCAACTACAGCACCCGCGCCTCCAACTATCGCCATCAGTTCCATGCCAACTACTCGCTGTGCAACCGCAACTACAACAACCGCATCATGCTTACCTACGCCACCGGCCTGATGAAGAACGGCTGGGCGTTCGCCGCCTCCGCCTCCACGCGCTTCGGCAGCCAGCTGAGCTACGCGGACGGTAGCTCCTACACGGGCTTCGCCTACTTCTTCTCCGCAGAAAAACGCATCAACAACGAGCACGCCCTCAACCTCTCGCTGTGGGGGTCTCCCACCTCCAAGAGTCTGCAAAGCAACTCCACACAGGAGGTGTACGACCTTACCGGCGACCACTACTACAACTCCAACTGGGGCTGGTACAACGGCAAGAAACGCAACGCCCGCATTCGCGATACCTACGAGCCGGTGTTCATGCTCTCGCATTTCTTTACCCCTGAAAATGGTAAATATCAAATTACCACGAATATAGGAAGCAGCTTCGGCCGCCAGAGCACCACCTCGCTCAACTGGGCCGACGTGCCGGACCCGCGTCCCGACTACTACCGCTACCTGCCCAGCTACATCACCGACGACACCACCCTGCAGGCATGGTACACCGACCAGTGGCTGCATAACCGCGACTTCCGCCAGCTCGACTGGGACCACTTCTATGAAGTCAACCAGCTGGCCGCCGCCTCCGACGAGCGCGCCCAGTATATCGTGGAAAACCGCGTCATCGACCATGTGCAGGTGTCGGGCTCCTCGAATGTCGTGGCCAACCTTTCTGACCACATCAAACTGGCCGGCGGTATCGACATCCGCGGCTATCATCAGCGCAATTACAAGACCATCAATGATTTGTTGGGAGGTGCCTACTGGTTGAATGAAGACAAGTACGCCGACGGCGAAAGTCCTGAAAATCCCTACCTGCTGTACGACGACCTCGACAACATCGGCGCACACCTCGGCGTGGGCGACAAGTTCGGCTACGACTACACCTACAACATCTTCAAGCAGAACCTCTGGGCCACGGCCAAGTTCGCCTACAGCCATATCGACTTCCACGTGGGCTTGAACGCCACCGCTACCGAGATGTGGCGCGTGGGTTACATGCGCAACGGCCGTTTCCCCGACAACTCGCAGGGCAGCTCCGAAAAGAAATTCTTCCCCGACTATGGCGTGAAAGCCGGTCTTACCTACAAGATTAACGGTCGTAACTATTTGGTGCTGAATGCCCAGTGGCAGACGCAGGCTCCCAGCATCCTCGATGCTTTCATCAGCCCCACCATTCGCAACGACTATGTGAAGAATCTGGTGAGCGAGAAAGACCTCGGCGCCGATTTCTCCTACATCATGCGCTATCCCTTCATGCGGATGCGCCTCTCGATGTATTACTACAAGTTCATGGATGTCACCGACCAGTTCAGCTTCTACCACGACGACTACGGCAGCTTCGTGAACTATGCCATGACAGGCATCGACAAGCGGAACATGGGCGTGGAGCTGGGCGTGGAGATTCCGATCGGCTCGATGTTCACCATCGCGCTGGCGGGCAACTACGGCGACTATATCTATACCAGCCGTCCGAATGTCACCATCACGGCCGACAACGGCTACGATATTTTGGGCAATGGAAAGAGCGAATATGACGAGCTGGTGTATTGGAAGAACTTCCACGTGGCCGGCACCCCGCAGGTGGCCGGTACCCTCGGTCTGAAATTCAACTACAAGTATTGGTATGTCAATCTCAATGCCAACTATTTCGACAAGATTTATGTGGATATGAACCCCGAGCGTCGCACCACGGCGGCTCGTGGCACGCTGGATGTGAACAGCGAGCTCTACCAGCAGCTGGTCGCCCAAGAGCGTTGCAAAGGCCAGTTCACTCTCGACCTCTCCGTCAGCAAGTCGTGGAAGGTGAAGAGTAACACCATCGGCTTCAACGTCAGCATCACCAACCTCACCAACAACAAGAACCTCGTGACCTCCGGCTGGGAGCAGCGCCGTTTCGACTACAGCGGCTACAATGTCAACAAGTTCCCCAACAAGTACTATTATGCACAGGGACTGACCTTCTACATCGGCATCAATTACAGCTTTCAATAACAGATAAAAATCTTCACTATGAATACAATCGGCAAAGTAAAAACGATGATGGCGGTCGCGCTGCTGGCGTTGCTGGCGGCGGGGTGCAACAAGGAGCTGGACGTGGCTCCCGTGCTGACCTACCCCGGCACGGCCAACATGACCATCGAGGAGCTGCTCTCGTACCACACGGTGAGCGGCACCGACAGCTACTCTGAAATCCCTGAAGGCACCGTCATCACGGGTGTGGTCACCTCCAGCGATCAGGAGGGCAACTGCTATAAGTATCTCACCATTCAGGATGAGACGGGCGCCATCATGATCAAGGTGGATGACTCGCACCTCTATCCCAAGTACAGCATCGGACAGCGCATCTTTGTGGAGTGCGATGGCTTGGTGATTGGCGACTACCGCAAGAACAAGCAGCTCGGTTTATGGGTCGATGGCGCCATGACGGGCATCTCCTCCTCACGCGAGGACATGTACCTGCACCGCGATGGCGTGTGCGGGGCGGAACCCGAGGCGTTGGTCATCACCTCCAAAAACGAGCTTGACGAGAGCATGTACAACCGCTTGGTGAAGCTGGAAGGCTGCCATTTTGAGGATGGCGGAAAGGCCAACTACTGCGATGCAGGCGCCAACACTTCACGCAACATCGTGATGGGCGACAATACGGAGATTGTGCTGCGTACCAGCAGCTACGCTACTTTCGCCAACACGCTGCTGCCGGAGGGCGAGGGCGACATCTACGGCATCCTCACCATCTACAACACCACCCCGCAGCTTATCATCCGCTCGCTGGCGGATGTGCGCATCGCGGGCGGCGGCGGTGTCAATCCCTCTGACGTGCAGACCGTGTACAGCGTTGACCTCAACCAGAACCCGCTCGACGGGCAGGGCTGGAGCGTGCAGGGCGATGCGGGCTGGTTCTATTATGCCACTGGTCACGCCTTTGCCATTCAAAATCAGAATAGTACGTTGATTGACAGCTGGCTGGTATCTCCGTCCATCACCGGACTGAGCGGCTACCAGAATGTGTTTGTCGCCGTGGAGGATGTGGCCAACGCCTCCGACAATGGCCTGATGGAGATGTATTACAGCACCTCTTTCAACGGCACCTCCATCGATGAGAATGGCTGGGTGCGATTCAACAAGCTGGAAGTCCTTCCGGCGGAGGTCACCGCTAACAGCAACTTCCGTATCGCCTTCCGCTACCGCGATGCCAATGGCGCCAACTGGCGCATCAACAGCGTGCAAGTCAAGGGCACGCCTGTCCGTTAATCCTAAAATCCTTTCATCATGAAAAAATATCTTTCCCTGATTCTGATGATGGCCGCAGTGCTCACCTTCACCTCCTGCAACAAGTGGGAAGACCCCGCCTTTGAGGTGCCGACCTATACCGGTGAGCCTGCTAACAAGACCATTCAAGATATCATCAATGTATATACCAACGCGGGGCATCTCGACTCCATCTGCCATGCCGGTGAGACCTTCATCGTGCGGGCTACGGTGGTGAGTTCCGACGAGGGTGGCAACTTCTACAAGAATATGGTCATCCAGGACGAGACCGGCGCCATCCAGCTGCAAATCAACCAGACAGGCCTGTGCCACACCTATCCCGTGGGACAGACCGTCTATCTTGACTGCAGCGGTCTTGTGGTGGGCAACTACCATGGCGTGTATCAGGTGGGCTGGATTTACAACGGCGATGTGGGCCGTGTGGATGGCCACTACTTGGACCAGTACCTCCATCGCGACGGGCTGCCGCAGCCGGTGGCGCCCATCGACATCATGAGCGCCTACGACATTAACGAGGGCAACGTGTGCCGCTTGGTGCGTCTGCACAATGTGGAATTCGCCACTGATGCAGTGGGTAAGCCGTGGTCGGAAGAGACTGCCACCACCTCCCGCGCCATCAAGAGCGTGAACGGCGAGGCGGTGACCAACCTCGTGGTGCGTACCTCCAACTATGCCAAGTTCCGCAAGGCGTTGGTTCCCGGCGGTACCGGCGACTTGGTCGGCATCCTTTCCGTATATAACTCCACCTACCAGCTGATGCTGCGCACCAGCGATGACGTGCTCTCCTTCGGTTCTGTGCAGGATGTATATTCTGTCTCCACCGCCAACGGTACGGGTTGGGATTATACCGGTTGGGTCACCAATCAGGACTATATGCTGCACAACGGCGTTAATGCTGCCACCGACGAGTGGCTCGTGTCGCCCGTGCTGCCGAAAGCCACCGTGGAGGAAAGCACCCTCTATGTGGAGGAGGCCTTCTTCAACACCGATGCCACCGCCCAGAGCAAATTCACCATCTATTACACCACCAACTACACCGGCGATCCTGCCACCACAGAGTGGAATCCGCTGACATACAGCGACTATCGCGATGGCGCGAGCTTCTACCGTGCGCAGGTGGGCGTTCTGAATGGCCTGTCAGGCGACATCCGTATCGGCTTCCGCTACCACACCTCAACGGCCGATAGCGGACAGTGGGCCGTGAAAGGGCTTCATTTCCAGAAATTGGTGCCCAATAAATAGTTTAGATGTTGATAATTGGATAATTACTAAATCATTAACTCGTAAATTTTATATGGAAATTAAATTCAATACGATAGAAGAGGCGATTGAGGATTTTCGCGAAGGCAAATTTTTGATTGTGGTGGATGATGAAGATCGCGAAAATGAAGGCGATTTTATCATTGCTGCCGAGAAGATTACGCCTGAGAAGGTGAATTTCATGATGCAATACGGCCGCGGGGTGCTGTGTGCGCCGATGAGCGCGGACCGCTGCCGCGAGCTGGACTTGGAGATGCAGGTGAACAACAACACCTCGCTATTGGGAACGCCTTTCACAGTGACGGTGGACCTGCTGGGACACGGCTGCACCACGGGTGTGTCGATGTACGACCGCGCCACCACCATCAAGGCGCTGGCGGAGCCGGGACACAAGCCGGAGGACTTCGGCCGTCCGGGGCATATCAACCCGCTGCGTGCCCGCGACGGCGGTGTGCTGGTGCGCGCTGGCCATACCGAAGCCGCCGTTGACCTCACCCGTCTGGCCGGTTTACAGCCGGTGGGTGCACTCATCGAAATCATCAACCCCGACGGCACCATGGCGCGTGTGCCCCAGCTGATGGAGGTGGCCGCCCACTACGGCATCAAAATCATCACCATACAAGACCTCATCGCCTATCGTGTCAAGACCGAGACGCTCATCCGCAAGGAGCAGGAGGTGAAGCTGCCGACGCAGTGGGGCGATTTCAACCTGATTGCCTACACGCAGCTCAACAACGGCCTTACTCATCTGGTGCTCCGCAAGGGCGAGTGGAACGAGGGCGACGACGTGCTGGTGCGCGTGCACTCCTCCTGTGTCACGGGCGACATTTTCGGCTCGTGCAAGTGCGACTGCGGCGCGCAGCTGCACCGCTCGATGGAGATGGTTGATAAAGAGGGGAGGGGAATGGTGCTCTACATGAACCAGGAAGGCCGTGGCATCGGCTTGGTGAACAAGCTGCGGGCGTATCATCTGCAGGAGCTGGGCCGCGACACCGTGGAGGCCAACCTCGAACTCGGCTTCAAGGCCGACGAGCGCGACTATGGCATCGGTGCGCAGATTCTCCGCGACCAGAAAGCCACCCGACTGCGCCTCATCACCAACAACCCAGCCAAACGTGCCGGACTGCTCGGTCACGGCATCGAGATTGTGGAGACCGTTCCGATCATCATCGAGCCGAACGACATCAACCGTTTCTACCTCAAAACCAAGCAGGAGAAGATGGGGCATAATCTGCACCTTAAATAGGGAATAATCCTTTTTATGAAAAATAAACTTCTGATTTTCGCAGCTTTAGCTGTGCTTGTTGTGTCGTGCAAGAAGCCGCAGCCCGAGGTGATAGAGGGCTTTGCCTTCGGTACCTATTATCGTGTCACCTACATCAGCGATAAGCCGGTGGAAGGTATTGAAAGCCAGATAGATTCTGTGCTGAAAGAGGTGAACAGCGTCTATTCGCTGTTTGACGAGAACTCGGCGGTGTCGAAGTTCAACCGCAACGAGCCGGGTTTGTGGGAGTTCCATTTTGCTGAGTTGCTGGATGAAGCCTTGCGGGTGAGTGAGAAGACGGACGGCGCATTCGACGTGACCGCCGGTCCGCTGATCCGGCAGTGGGGCTTCGCCAAGGACAAGGAAGGCGATGTGAGCGAGGCCGCCATCGACTCCATCATGCAGTTTGTGGGCTACGAAAAGCTGCAGTGGGTACCGTGCGAGGGCTTGATGAAGGAGGATCCGCGTATGCAGCTGGATTTCAACGCCATTGCCAAAGGCCATGCGGTGGATCGGGTGGGGAAACTGTTGCTGAAAAGGGGAATCAAGGATTTTATTGTGGACATCGGCGGCGAGTTGCTGACCAGTGGGGTGAAGGTGCGCGGGGATGAGCCGGTGCCGTGGCGCGTGGGCATACAGGTGCCGACGACAACGAAGGACGGGGCGGTGGAGTCGGACTATACGTTTGAGACGGGCCGGGCGACCAACAGCCGCATGGCGGTGGCCACGAGCGGCAATTACCGCAACTACCATGTGCGCGACGGACATCGCTACAGCCACATCATCAACCCTAAAACCGGCCGCTCCGAAGAGTCCGACCTGTTGAGCGTGACGGTGGTGTATCAGGTGCCGGTGATGGATGAAAGCGGCTTCTATTGCGCCTACGTGGATGCACTCGCCACAGCCTTTATGGTGATGGGACGCGAAAAGGCCATGGAATATTTAGACCATGGAAAGGGAATGGGGAACCTGTCGGCGTACTTTATCTATGACGAGAATGGAAAGTACAAGACCGAGCAGACCGCCAACTTCCCGGTGCGGGCGAAGTAGCCCTATTTCTTAGATTTCTTCTTCTTTTCTCCCAGCGGTTTCAGATAGTGGCGCGGATTATCTTGGAAATCCTTGAGCAAATCGTTGAGACTCTTGATGGTGTCGTCGATTTTCTTCACTAAGCCTTCGTCGTTGAGCAGTGCGGCCACGGTGCCGTCGCCGTTGTTGGCTTTTGCAACGAGGGTTTGCACCTCTTTGATGGTGCTGTTGGCATTGGTGATGACACCGGCGATGTCGGCCTTGGCGACGGTGTCGCTGATATTGTCGAAGTTGTCAAGGATTTCGTTCAGCTTGGGAGAAGCGTCCTCCAGCGTGTTGCCGAATTTTTGCAGACTGGTGACGAGGCTGCTCACCTTGCCCTTGTTGTCGGCGAGGATGCTGTTGAGGTTGTCGGTGGCGTCCTCAATGTTGGCGAGGGTGTTGCGCAGCGATTCACCGCCGCCATCCTTGTGCAGCAGGTCTTTGAGCTCGAGGCCGATGGTGTCAACCGAGGCCACCACGCTGCCAATCTTGGCCTTCATGTCATCGATGCCGTCCAGCAGTCCAGCCTCCTTGAAACTGGCGATGGTGTCGTTGTTCTGGAAATAGGCGGTGGCCTTGCCCATCATCAAGTCTAATTGCATGCCGCCGAGAATGCTGCTCGATTTCAGCTTCAGCTTGGAGTCGGTGGGGATGTCCACCTTCTCGCTGAGCATGATTTTCGCGCAGATGCGGGGCGGGTTGGCACTCAACATCTCCACCTCCTGCACCTGCCCGATTTTGTAGCCGGCCAGATACACGGGAGTGTTCTGCTGTATGCCGCTGGCATCGTCCATCACGCAATAATAGTAGGTCTTTTTGTGAAAAACATTGATGCCTTTCAAAAAATTGGCTCCGATATAAAAGATAAGAATAGCTGAGATGCAGAGCAGGGCTACGCGGATTCTTTTCTTGCGGTCTTGGATATCTTGCGGCGTTTTCTCTTTCTTTGACATGATAATTTATTTATAATCAATTATTTATATTTTTTTTATTAATGAATTTCAGGATGATTAGCTGTTCATGGCATGAATGACGGCTTGGATGACGGTCTGCACCTGTTCGTCGGTGAGGTCGTAATAGACCGGCAGGGAGATTTCGCGGGAGTAGTTGTCGTAAGTGGTGGGATAATGTTGGATGTCGTAGCCGTTGTTTTTATAGAAGCTGAGCAGGGGCAGTGGGATGAAGTGCACGTTCACACTGACCTCTTGGGCAAAGATACGCTGCATGATTTCATCGCGTTGCTGTTCGGTTATTCCTTTGATTCTTAAAGGATAAACGTGGTAAGAAGAGGTCTTTTCGTCGGTTTCGTAGGTGGGGATTTGGAAGCGTGGGTCGTTGCGGAAGGCGTTGCTGTAGGCATCGAAAATCTGCTTGCGGCGGGGGAGTGTCTCCGTGTCGTAGCGTTCCAGCTCCACGATGCCGATGGCGGCGTGCACGTCGGTCATGTTGCACTTGTAGCCGGCCTCGGTGACATCGTACCGCCAGTTGCCCGCTTGGGTTTTGGAGAGTGCATCCTTGCTTTGTCCGTGCAGTGATTTGATTTTCAGTTGTTTGTACAAATTTTCATTGTTGAAAGGCTCGGGGAGGTTGAGGCAGATGGCGCCGCCCTCAGCGGTGGTGAGGTTCTTGACGGCGTGGAAGGAGAAGACGGCGAGGTCGGCTTGGGTGCCGAGAGGCTGTCCGTGGTAGCGGGCGCCGAGCGAGTGGGCAGCGTCTTCCAGTAGCAGGATGCGGCCGAGTTGTCGCTGAATCTCGTTGCTGGGGGTGAATTGCCGCCGCACGGCTTCGTCGCGCACGATGGCGTTGAGTGCGTCATAGTCGCAGGGAAAGCCGGCGATATCGACGGGCATGATGACCTTGGTGCGTGGGGTGATGGCGCGGCGAACGGCCTCCGGCGCGATGCAGAAGTTTTCATCCACATCCACCATCACGGGCTTCGCGCCGCAGTGCACCACCACGTTGGCAGTGGCGCAGTAGGTGTAGGCCGGCACGATGACCTCGTCGCCGGGACCCACGCCGAACCAGTGCAGCATCAGCTCCATCCCTGCTGAGTTGGAACTGACACACAGCACGTTCTGCACGTGGCAGTAGCGGGAGAGCATATCCTCGAACTTCTTTACACGCGGGCCGGTGGTGATCCAGCCGGACTTCAGCGCGGCACAGACCTCCTCGAGGGTGCGTTCGTCGATTCTGGGTGGAGAAAAAGGTATCATGGTCGGTTAGTTGGTTCGTTGTAATTTTTTCATTTTGTTTTCCTGATGAAGTTTCGACAGCTCGTTGATGTTGACGGAGAAGTCGAAGAAGTTGGGCACGGCGCCGGTGGCGTAGTGCATGCGAGAGAATCCGAAGCGGATGGATTTGATGTTGATGGAGAAACCGTAGGAGAAGCCGGCGAGGGTGCGCTTCTGCGGGATGTTCATCTCCTGCCGTCGGTTGTGGTTGTAAGCCACATAGAAGGAGAGGAATTTCGCAGGGATGATTTCGATGGCGAAGTTGATGTGGCGGAAAAAGTTGTCGAAGAACTGTGCCGCCTTGCTGGGGTAGATCGGCTCTTTGGAGATGACGTCGTACTCCAACAGCGGGTTGTTGGGCCCCACATAGGCCATGTTCCAGCGGTAGAGGTGGTGGAGCGAGATGTGGTAGCGTACCGGCAGGAACTTGAACCGCTGCGAAAAGGCAATCTGCAGGTCGAAGGGCAGCTTCTCGAACTGTCCGGGCACGTAGTTCACGATGGGCGTGCCGATGTTGCGCGCCATCAGCGACAAGGCGAGGCGTTTCTTGTGGTTGACATAGCTGCCCGCCACGTCCACGGCCAGTCCGAACGACTGGTACGACTCGTAGGCCGAGTAGATCAGCTTGAGGTCGGCGCCGATGGAGAAGCAGCTGTCGAGCTGGCGGCCCCATGCCACCGTGGCGGCGTAGTCGCCGGCGTGGAAATAGCCCTGCTCGATGCCGTACTCGTCGGTGGCGGTGAACTTCCCGTAGTTCACCATCTCCATGCCAAACACAAAACTGCCCGCCTTCTTGAAGGTGTGGGAGTAGAGCGCGGAGCCGTAGGAGGCGTTGGAAAAGTAGTCCACCGCATTCACCTCCAACGCAGTGTGGTGCCGTTCGCCGATGAGCGACGGGTTGTTGAGCAGCATCGACGGGTCGTCGTCATATACCGCGATGAGTCCTCCGCCCAAGCCTGCCACACGGCTGGAGTGGTTGAGGGTCAGAAAGTTGTATATATACTGACCGCCCACTTGCGCGTGCATTACCCCGACAAGGGAAACAAACAGGATGGACAGGAAAATGGTTCGGATTCTCATCTTAAAAATTTGGCTGCAAATTTACACAAAATCAATGGAAATTTTCCCTACCACAAAGCAAGATTTTTTTTATTTTTGCAGCCGCAAAGCGGAAAGGGTGAGGTTGTTGTAAAAATCACCACTTCTTCTTTGTTATTTTGTATGATTTTAATGATTTTTAGAATGAGAAAAGCATTATCACTGATCCTCCTGCTCTTGGTACTTTCCTGTGCAAATGCCGCCTATTTCAGTAATATTCCGCAGACGGTGGTGCAACCTAACGGTGACACCCTTCACTGCTTCGCTACGGGCGACGAGTTTTATCACTATCTGCATGATGCAGAGGGATATACCATCGTGCAGGATCCTGCCACCGGCTATTTTGTTTATGGTCAGCGGGAGAATGGAAAAGTGGTGCCCACGGCTTTTGTGGCCGGGAAGGTGAACCCTGCATCGGTCGGCCTGACTCCCAATGCCCGCATATCCAGTGCCGAGTGGCACAAACGATACGATGCCATGATGCAGCCCATTGAGGCACGCCGTGCGAACACCACCCGCGACGGAAATGCCAACCACGGTGATTTCAACAATCTCGTGATTTTCATCCGTTTCGCCGGCGATGCGCCCTTCCAGCAGACTTACAGTCAGGTGAATCTCATGTTCAACGACTCTTCGGCTGCCTCCAGCGGCGGTTCGCTGTCTCCTACGGGCAACTACACCAACTCCATGTTCAACTATTTCAGATACAATACTTACAACCAGCTTTTTGTCCGCTCGTACCTCCTGCCGCAAAGCTCGGATGACAACATTGTATCTTACGAGGATATCTATCCGAGAGATTATTATATGCCTTGGTCGGAAGCCAATCCGATGGGTTATAATGATGATAATGAGAATGACAACCGCACTACCCGTGAGATGCAGCTGCTGAAACGGGCGGTGGATTTTGTGAACGAAAACAATATGGTGCCTACGGGTATCAACCTTGACTATAACAACGACGGTCTGGTGGACAATATCTGCTTTGTGGTTCGTGGTGATGTGGCCGGATGGGCCGACCTGATCTGGCCTCATCGTTGGTGCCTGTATGGCGAGGAGGTGTATATCAATGGACTGCGTGTGTGGGATTTCAATTTTGAAATGAGTGATAACGAATGGTATTTCAGCAATTCCACCCTATGCCACGAGATGTCGCATTCACTCGGTGCCCCCGATCTTTACCACTATAGCGACACACTGGGGTTCACTCCTGTCGGTGGCTGGGACTTGATGGCGCAGAACGCCTATCATCCACAGCACTGGGGCACGTACATGAAGTACCGTTACGGGAATTGGATTCAGGAGATTCCCCTCATCGAGAACTCAGGACGTTATGTGCTTCGTCCGGTGAGCTCGTCCGTCCCCGAAAAAATATGCTATCGCATCAATTCGGAAGACCCTGACGAGTTTTTCGTCATTGAATATCGAAAATCCAACGGTCCCTTCGAGGCCTATATCCCCAATGGCGGCGCAGTGATTTACCGCATCAACACCAATTTTGAAGGTAATGCCAGCTGGAATGGAGAGGATATACTGGATGAGGTTTATGTCTATCGTCCGGGAGGCACGCTCACCACGGACGGACAGATTAACAATGCCAATTATTCGCAGAGTGCGCACCGTACGGAAATCAACTATTCCACCGACCCACAGCCTTTTCTGTCGAATGGCTATGTCAGTGCGCTGAATATCTATGATATTCGCACGTATATCCACGACTCACTCTCTTTCTGGTATCTCAGACCGGGCGACACGCTTCCCAATGAGGTGAGGGATTTCGCTTCTCAGCTCAAAATCTATCCCATGCCTGCATCCACGCAGCTGACGATGGAAAACACTGCTGTGCTGCAGCAGGTGGAGGTGTTCGACCTGTCGGGCAGATGCGTCTATCGCGCACAGCCGAATGCCGAGCGTGTTGAGATTGCTGTGGCCGACTGGGCTGCCGGCACCTACATCGTTCGTTTACAGACCGAGGCAGGCCTCCTGCAGGAGAAGTTTACCGTGACGCACGGAGGGAGATAAAAGTTTGATTTCTACTTTTTAAGAGATTTTGCTGCTGCAAAAATGTTGCAGAGTGTTAGCCAATTATCTTATTCTCAAGGAGAAAAATTATTTAAAAATTTGCAAAAATTTTATTTTTTTTGTTATATCTTTGCAGCCGTAACTATAAATGATGTACGATGGAAATGAAAAATCCTATTGATGAAGCGCGCCGTTATGTGGCCAATGCTCAAGAAATCATCAAGAAAGCGAATTATGATGCGGAATTGAAATGCTACACCGACAGCAAGTATGTCAAGACAGCCGGTAACATTCTATGGTTGGGTTGCTTAGTGGCACTCGATGCTGTGCTGCAGGTGCAGGAGGGGAAAGGACGCCCCTCAATCGCTAAATACAAAGAAGCTGCGGGTAAGCGGGATAAGAAATTGTTGACTTATGTCAACACGGGTTATAGTACCATGCACCTTGTAATGGGGTATGATGGCAATAAGAACAAAAAGGTTTGTGAGGCAGGTTTTGACCTGGCCGGCGACATCATCGACCGTTGCGCATTGCTGTATCCGGGGGAGCAGAGCGCATAGAGGGTAAGTGGCTGTGTGTGAGTTCTCCTGTTCAGATGTGCCGCACTCCGTCCGCCACTTCCGGCGCGATGCGGCGTACCAGCCCGCATAACACCTCGCCCGGACCGAACTCTACAAATTCGGTGGCACCATCGGCCACCATCTGCTGCACCGACTGCGTCCATCGCACCGGATGGGTGAGCTGGTCTTTGAGGTTCTGTTGGATGATGGTGAGATCTGTGGTGCCTTGTGCGCTGATGTTCTGGTAGATAGGACAGATGGGTTCGTGGAAGTCGGTCTGTTCAATGGCTGTCGCCAGCTCCTCCTGCGCCGGCAGCATCAGCGGTGAGTGGAACGCCCCGCCCACATTGAGCGGCAGTACCCGTCGCGCCCCTATGTCGCGCAGCTTCTGTATCGCTAAGTCAACCCCCTCCACAGAGCCCGAAATCACCAACTGGCCGGGACTGTTGTAGTTGGCCGTCACCACCACCTCTTCGGTGATGGAAGCGCAGACCTCCTCGATCTTCTGGTCGTCGAATTTCAGGATGGCGGCCATCGTGGATGGACGTACCTCGCAGGCTTTCTGCATGGCCAAGGCACGCTGGCTGACCAGCCGCAGCGCATCCTCAAAGGCAAGCACTTTGTTGGCCACCAATGCCGAGAACTCCCCGAGCGAATGCCCGGCCACCATGTCGGGCGCCGGCACATCGGTGGTAAGATACTCAATGACAGAGTGCAAGAATACTGCCGGCTGTGTCACCTTGGTCATCTTCAGCTCCTCATCCGTGCCGGCAAACATGATGTCGGTGATGCGGAACCCCAACACCTCGTTGGCGCGCTCGAAAAGGTCGCGGGCAGCCGGCCGGCTGTCGTACAGCTCTTTGCCCATCCCGATGAATTGTGCCCCCTGTCCGGGGAATACGTATGCTCTCATATCTTTATGTTTTTCTGATTAAAA
The DNA here is from genome assembly GCA_045132235.1 of Bacteroidales bacterium. GTDB lineage: Bacteria > Bacteroidota > Bacteroidia > Bacteroidales > WCHB1-69 > UBA1756. The sequence continues at coordinate 33,426 of JBGURX010000038.1, read as the reverse complement.
AGGCCATCCTTCCAAAAAATCAATCTTCTCCGAATCAAAATCAATCCTGAAAAAAAGACTCTGCTTGCCATTGCTCACCCCGATGAAAGGGGCATGCAGGGTTTTGTTGTAGCGCCCCGCCTGTTCCACCACCTCTTGGGAGAGCTTCACGTGCGGCGCCTTGCACTCGATGACGGCCTGCGGCGTGCCGGCAGGACTGTAAACCACCAAGTCATACCGCCGTTTCAACCCGTTGACGGTGATCTCACGCTCCACAGAAATCCGTATCGCCGGAATTTTTCTCTCTTCAATCATAAAGTGGATGAGAAACTGTCGCACCGTCTCCTCTGGCGTCATCGGCACCCATTTCCTGCGGATAATGTCGAAACATTCGGTTCGGTTTTCGGTTTTGCGCTGCTGTATCTGCATGGAAAATAGTGTGTTAGCGAATAACGGTAAGGGTGCCGTGCAACTCTTTGGTCATCGGACCGTGCAAAGAGTGCAGATGCACTTGACAGACATAGTAATAGGTGCCGTCGGACGAGGCCTGATGGCTGTTCATATCCGTTCCGTCCCAGTTGATGTCGATGTCCGAAGTTTTATAAACCAATCTTCCCCAACGATTATATAGATAAAAATCAACACCTTGCACATTTTTATAGGGGAAGGGGACAAGGATGTCGTTGTAGCCGTCGCCGTTGGGAGTGAGCACGTTGGGCAGTTCGTAGGTGAAGCAGTCGTCGATGTCGAAGCAGACCGAATCGGAGCGTTGCGAGAGGTTGCCCACCGTGTCGATGGCGGCCATGGCAAAACAGCCGATGACGTAGGGCAGTTCGGTGAGCGAATAGATGCAATGTGTGGTGTAACAATCGTTGGGGAGATAGAAGGAGTCAAGGATGCTGAAATCTTCGTCAATAGTAGATTTATAATAGATATAATATTGATATACATCAAGATATGCGGAGTCGTTGGAAAATGTCCAGCTCAGTTCCACGGTCTCGCAGTCGGTGGTGACGGTCAGCTGCGGCACTTCCGGCGGGGTGAGGTCGGCGGGCACGGCACAATCTTTCTGCGAGCGGTTCAGGAACGGCGCGATGGTGTCAGGTGCAAAGTAGCCGCCCGTTGACCGCACGATGTAACAGTAGGAGGTGCCATTCAGCAAACCGCGGTCGGTGTAGGAAAGCACTGTTGTGGTGGCGATGGAGTCGAACTGCTGGGTGTTTTCATTCCATCGGAAGACCGTGTACTCGGTGTTGGTCCACGGCACAGCAGCGCCCCATTCGAGCAGCAGGGCGCAGTCCTGCGGGGTAATCGCCAGCCAAACCGACGAGGCCGCATCCGACGTGCCGGCCAGCACGAGGCTGTCGTGCACTTCCGCCCATACCTCCACCTTGTAAATGTAGGTCAGCTCAAGGGTGTTCAATCCCATGTCGGTGAACTGGGTGTCTTGCAGCGACATGCCCGTATAGATGAGCTGGAAATCGTTGGGTTGTAGTGAGTTGGCTCGATACAGCCGATACTGGTACTGCGGACCGGGATACTGTATCGTGTCAAGTTCTGTGGGTCGCAGCCACTCCACGTAGATGATGCCGTTTTCGCTGTCGGTAACGTCAATGTCGGCGTGGGTGAGACGGGGCACGTCGTTGTGCAGCACCGTGCAGGCCTCATCCGACACGTAGCTTTCCGAGCCGTCAGCGTAGTAAGCCACCACACGGTAGCAGTATTCATTGCCGTGGTAAAGGGACAGGGTGCTGCCGTCGTCGGTGAAGAGGCAGTCGCTCCAGTCGTGTGTCTCGCCTACCAGCTGGTAGCCGGTGTAGCCGGGCAGTCCCGTCTCGCAGTTGTCGGGCTCGAAGTCGTAGCTGCCGTTGCGCCGGTAGATTCTGTAGCCAGCGGTTTGTGTGCAGGCATGCAGCGACCACGACACCTCGATGGTGTTGCCCACCGGCTCCGCCACCACATTCTCGGGTTTTGGTGCCACTACATTGATGTTCAGTGTTTTGTATGATGTGAGATTGACCTGCGGGCCGTTGTCCACCGCCTTGAAAAGCACGCTGTAGGGCGCCAGTCGGATGTGGCTGCAGGTGGTGTTCCACACAAACTGGCTGCTGACAGGCGGCGTGCCTTCGGCTGTGGGGAAGGTGGCGTGATGGTCGGAGAGACCGAAAACCCCGCCGGTGGCCGTGAGCCGCACGACAGTGGAATTGGCATCGGTGGCTGTCACCGTGAGTTGGAGCGTCTGTCCGGCGGTGATGCAGGTGTCCATGCAGGTGATGATTTCCGGCGGCTGGTTGTTGCAGGCGAGAATGGTGATCTGCATGTCGCGCACCACCGACCCGATGAGCACGCCGTGCCGCCATTCGCTGATGAGAATCGCAATGTTGTATTCGCCCACCGCCATCGGCGAATCCCACGTAAGGTCGCCGGTCTGCGGGTCGATGCTGATGTAGTTGCTGGCCGCCGGCAGCGCGTAGCCGGGAATGTCCTCGCCGTTGTAGCCCCGGCAGGCGATGAGACTGTAGCTCAAACTGTCACCGTCAGGGTCGTAAGCCCCCGGGTTGTGGTAGTAGGGTACGCTGGTGCAGCCGTTGTCAATGGGCGGGTTCAGTAGCTGCGGTGAGGAATTGGCTCCGAGAAACGGATTGATAACCAGTATGGTTTCGAGGAAAAACGGAATGTTGACCGAGTTGGGGATGTTGACGATGCCGTTGTTGCGGTTGGGGTCTTCAAAGGTGACATGGTAGGTGCCGGTGGAGGGGTAGGTGTGCTCGGTGATGTAGATGTTGCGGCTGATGTCGTTGTCCATGTTGATTTTCTGGTAACGGTCAACGACGGAAGAGGTGCCGTCGCCCCACAGCATCTCGATCTGCGGACGGTCGGCGGCGCTGGGGGTGTAGGTGTAGGTGATGATGGTAAAACGGTAGGTGAGACCGCTCAGATGCTCGTAGGTGATCTCGCCGGCCCGCTGATGGGTCGCCCATGCCGTCAGCGACAGCATGCAAAAGGCGAGATAGAGCATCCATTTTTTCATTTAACGCGGATCTTTTGTCCTAACTGGAGTTTGCTTTCTTCTGTCAGATTGTTGAGTTTTAGAAGTTTGTCAACAGTAGTGCCATATTTTCTGGCGATGCCGTACAATGTGTCGCCCGACACAACGGTGTGGATGACCGATTCGCTGTTGTTATTGTTGGGAGTGCTGGGGGCAGGTTGTGGAGTGGGTTTCGGGGTGGGGTTGGTGGCGGCTGGGGCATTGTTGGCCGTTGCCGGAGTGTTGTTGCTGGATGTGGCAGGAGCAGGTGTCGGAGCGGGAGTTTGTGCGGTTGCCGGTGCTTCGGGTGCTGTGTCGAAATCAAGTTCGGACTTGGCGATGGTGAGGATGTTGCTGATGAGGTCGCCGCTGCCGAAGTCGATCATCTTCTCGGGGTCGAAATGCTCGTACAGGAAGCGGGTCTCGAAGTGGAGGTGCACGCCGCTGGCGCGTCCGGAGCTGCCGGCGGTGCCTACCAGCTGTCCCGCAGTCACTATCTCGTTGGGAACCACGCAGATGGAGTCAAGGTGGGCATACACGGTCTCCAATCCGTTGTAGTGGCGCACCACCACGGTTTTGCCGTAGCTGCTGTAGTCTTTCGCCATGCGCACCACGCCGTCGAAGCAGCAGCGGATGGGGGCTCCCTTGGTCAGGGCGAGGTCAACGCCGGTGTGGTTGCCGCCCTTGCGGTTGCCATATTTGCTGGTGAGCCTGTACATCTCGCAAGGCATCGAGAAATCATTGTTGTGACTCTCCACAAGGATGATTTTGATGTCTTCATTATTTCCAAAAGAAATGCCCAATGATTTGATTTTCAGATATTCTGTGTTCCAATCCTGAAGATAGAGGTTGTAGGAGGGAATCTGATAGTTTTCGGTGATGAGGTTTCTGTCGGCGGGTGGGGGAGTGGTGGCAGATCCTGATCCGTCGAAGGGACTCAGAATGTCGTCCTGTGCAAAGCAGGAGAATGCGATGAACGTGATAGCCAGAAAAAGAGTGATTTTTTTCATGCTTGTTGTGAAATTTTTTGTAAGGTTAATGTTGTGGAATATCCGTCAACGAAGGGAATGGTGGTGACGGCGCCACCGTTTTGGAGCACGAAATCTGCTCCTACGATGTTGTCGAGGGTGTAGTCGCCGCCCTTGACCAGCACGTCGGGTTGCACTTGGTGGATGAGCTGCTCGGGGGTGTCCTCGTCGAAGAGGATGACGAAATCCACGCAAGCGAGCGAAGCGAGCAGGAAGGCACGGTCGCGCTCGCTGTTGACGGGTCTGGAAGGACCCTTGAGCCGACGTACGGAGGCATCGGTGTTGAGCCCCACCACCAGCAGGTCGCCCAGCTCGCGCGCTTGGGCCAGGTAGGTGGCATGGCCGCGGTGCAGGATGTCGAAGCAGCCGTTGGTGAACACCACCTTCCGGCCTTCCGGTTTCTGCCACTGCGCAGCGGTAATAATCTTTCTTTCAATATCTTCTATCATGGCTACTCCTTTCGTTTCATCAATGCGGTCGCTGCCAGCGAGAAGAGACCGAGGGTGAGCACCTGCACGGTCTGCACGCCCCATGCAATCCAGCCGGTGGCCAGTCCGGGGGCATACATGTCAGTGCCGCTGTACAATACAATCATGGCCGCTACAATCAGCGGGTAGGTGCCGATGCCGCCGGGGCCGATCAAAAAGCCGATGTTGCCCATCGCAAACACCGTGAACATCATCACGAAGGTATAGCCTGAGAGATAGTCGAACGCCTGAAAACAGAATACGGTCTCCAACACCCATAATACCCATATTATCAGTGAGTAAAAGATGAAGAGCCACGGTCTCCGCACGTCTTTGATGGAAATCAAACCCTGCCAAATTCCGACAAAAAAGTCTTTGATTTTGACAAACAAAGTCACTTTCGACCACCATTTGCGGGTGAAAATGATGAGCGCCACCAGCAGAATGAAAGCCCCGATGACAATGTAAAGGGTATGGTTGCTCACCATGCCGTCAATCTTCGCATGAAGCGTCTCGCGCAACGTCAGGTCGCCGATGTGGAGCGAGTCCATCAGACCGGTGTTCAGCAAAAATGCCGCGATGAAGATGCCCACCATGATGATGAAATCCACGGCACGTTCCGTAACCACCGTGCCCAACGACTTCTCAAAAGGCACTTTCTCGTAACGCTGCAGGAAGGTGCATCGCAACACTTCTCCGAGACGAGGAAAGACGTAGTTAGCTAAATAACAAACCATTACGGAATAGAAGACCATGCTGCGGCGCGTCTCGTAGCCGAGAGGTTGCAGCAACTGCCGCTGCCGCAGGGCGCGGATGTAGTTCGATATCGCCCCCGCCAAAAAGGCAAGGAACAAAAAGAGCCACGCCGTGCCTTTCGTCACCTGCCGTGCACTCTCTTTCAGATGAGCGACATCTTCCGCCGACAATTTCCGGATGGAAATCCATACGAAAAACACGCCCACCCCGACAAACAGGATGAATTTGAGCACCTTCTTCAACAGCTCCGTAGCCGATTTCTGCTTCTTTTCCATACTAACAAAATCAGGGTGCAAAGTTACGATTTTTTTGCGAACTTTTATTTTCCATTTTCACCTTTCAATTTTCAGTTTAATTCGTATCTTTGCCCCGTCATTATAAAAAAATTACCATGGGAAAATTTGAATTAATTACGTTGCCTTATGAAGCTAATGCTTTGGAACCGGTAATCTCTGCCCAAACCATCGGATTCCATCACGGAAAACATTTGCAAGGGTATGTCAACAATCTCAATGCGGCCATCGCCGGCACTTCTTTTGAAGGAATGCCTTTGGAGGAGATTGTGAAGAAGGCTTCCGGCGGTATGCTCAACAATGCCGGACAGATTCTGAACCACAACCTCTATTTCCTGCAGTTCGCCGCTCCGAAAGCCGACAACCGTCCTGTGGGCAAACTGGCTGCCGCCATCGATGCGCAGTTCGGCTCTTTCGAGGCGTTCCAGAAAGAGTTCGTGCAGGCCGGCGCCACGCTCTTCGGATCCGGCTGGGTGTGGCTCTCCGCCGACGCCGATGGCAAGCTCGTCATCACACAGGAGACCAACGCCGCCAACCCCGTGCAGAAAGGCCTCACTCCATTACTTACCTTTGATGTGTGGGAGCACGCCTATTATCTTGATTATCAGAACCGCCGTCCCGACCACCTCAACGCCCTCTGGTCAATCGTCAACTGGCAGGTAGTAGAGCAACGCTTCTAACTCCTTAACTCTTAACTCTTAACTTTCAACTCCTACCAGCTGATGTTCCTGTCCTTCGGGTGCTTCACGCTGTAAGTGATGCTGAACGTGCGTGTTTCGCCCGCCTTCAGGTTCACATCCCATGTCACCACGCCGATGTCGCTCTTGTTGTAAGTGGCTGCCGGCGTGATGTTGGTCACCTTCACCTCGATATCCTTGTCGCTGGAGATGGGATACTGCTCCTTCAACGTCAGTTTTACCTCCTTGCTCTGGTTGTTCTTTACCGTAATCAGGTACGACTGGGTGACCGTGGTGCTGTTGCCCACGTGCTTGGTCTCGCAGTACTGCTGCTGTTTTTCGCGTTTCACCGCGATGCGCGGGTCGGTGGCGAGGGTGATGGTGAACAGACTGTCGGCTACATTCGGGTTGATGAGCGTCTTGCCCACGAAGGTGTTGTTGAAGGTCACCGTGGCGTAGCCGGGCAGCAGGCCGTACTGCTCGTAGCCCGACAGGGTGCCCACCAGGTAGGTTTCGTCCGACAGCTTCGGAATGCTGTAGTATTTATACTCTGCATTGATGGTATAGTCTTTCAAATCAATGAGTTGAATTTTGCCATTGCCGGGAATGTCGTAGGGCAGTGAGATGACATAGTTCACATGCACCTCCTGCATGTCCACATCCACGTAGTCGTTCATCAGGATGGGCATCGGTTTCGCTTCAGCAGTTGCGGTTACACCTGCGACATAACCTGCGTCATAAGGCGCTTCCGATTCCTCAACATCCGAAGTAAATGAATAGGAGACGACATTGCTTCTTAGATTCTCTTTTCTCGGCGCATAGTAATTTCTGAAATTGAGAAACCACGGGGAGAATACGGGAGCCTCAGTGGTTCGGTTGGGGGTGGCGTTCGACAGGGTGAGCTGTACGTGGTTCCAGTCCAGCCCAGTGGTCTGCTGTACTTGTGCCTTGGCCTGCAGTGTCACCTGTTGCTCCATGTCGTGGATGTTGAGGTCGTAGCAGGGAGTCCATGCCGCCATTTCAGTGAAGTAGGTGATGGTGAATTCGGTAGTGAGAGCCTTGGGCACGCTCACCGACAGGTGCAGCACGCCCTGCGTGTGGAGGCCTTGGGACTTGTCCTGCTTGATTTGGTTTTCCAACCGTTGAATGGTTCCGTTTAGCTGGGAAATTTTGCTGTCGCATTCGTCAATGCTCTTCTGCAAGGCACCTGCTTTGGCTTTGTACAGCTCCATGTTGGCATTGATGTCCGCCACCGACACGGTTTGTTGCGTCTGCTGCATGTTGTGGAGGGTGCCCTCTTTGAGCAGTCTCAGCATGTGCTCGTAGCCATCGAGGTCATTCGTCACATCCAGCCGCTTTTGCTTGTACATTTCCAACGAGTCCTCCATCTTTTTGATGTGTGTCCTCTCCTCTTGGAGGGTGAGAAAGTCGGTGGAAAACTCCGTGGAGGCAATGAGCACACCATTCGCGGTGACTTTCAGGCTGCTGAGCACAATGTCGGGGCTCAGTCCGGTGATGACCACCTCCTGACTGCCGCTCTTCAGGGCAGCGGTGGCGGTGTGGGTGAGCGTGGCACCGTTGAGGTAAACCGTGGCTTTCTCCACCTTGGAATTTACTTCAGTCTGCGCCTGCACACCTGCCATCAATAACAATGCCGATAACAACGAAATGAAAATTCTTTCCATAATTATGTTTTTTAATGACCTAATTTCTTAGTTTCTTAACTTCTTAACTTCTTAACTTTCAACTCTCAACTCTCAACTCTCAACTTTCAATTTTCACCTCCCCACCGTAAACTTATAAATCTCCTGTCCGCGCGAGCCCACCACCACATGGTTATTAATTACAACGGGCGATGACTCGAAATTATTGCCCACTAATTTCTTGAAAATCACCTCGCCGGTCGCGGCGTCAATCAGATAGATGTATCCCGTGGTGTCGCCGGTGAAGATGAACATCTCGTTGTTCTCATTGTACAAGGCGACGGGCGACGACCATGCGTAGTATCGAAGTGGAATGCGGTAAATCACTTCGCCTGTCTGCTTGTTGAAGGCCATGAAATCTCCCGACATTGGCGGAGTGTTGCGCACGAAGTTGGCGAATATCAAATGTTTACAGTTTCCTTGTCCCAACAGCGGCGTGGCATAGAAACCGCCGTCGAAGTGCTTGCCGTTGAAGGTGGCTTTGCAGCCCTCCACGGCCGTTGACCACACCTCCTCGCCGTTGAGGGCATTCAGCTTGGTAAGATAACCGTAGCCGGTCTGCTGTTTGTCAATCTCGCAGCCGGTATAGAGATAGGGAATTCCATCTTCCACTTCCAGAACGGGTGTGCCATCGCTGTCGTCGTGGTTGAAGTAGTGCCATACAGGCTGCAGGTTGTTGAGGTTGATGCAGACGATATTGCCATGGTTGTCAGAGAAATAGCCGTAGTTGCGATACACCGCCATCGACGATTCGATGCCCGCCGCCCCGCGGCCTTTGGCATGGTAGCGCAGCGTGGAGTGCAGTTTCAGCGTGTCGCCGGTGCAGAGGAACTTGTAAACGGTGCCGTTCTCGCCCAGCCGGAACAGAAACTGGCCGACGCGGATGGGGGAGGAGTCGTAGGCGTGCCAATGCCGCTGTGCCCGCCCGTCGCGTCCGAACATCTGTGTCCGCCGGTGGCTGAACAGGTTGAAGGTCAGCGCGCCGAAGGGCTGCACGCACGGGATTCCCTGTCCCACGTACAGGTTGCCGTTCAGGTCGGGGTCCAGCGAGGGCGTGCCTTTGATGGTGTTGCCTACGTAAAAGCTGCGCCGCGACGAGTCGCCGGTCTGGAAGTTGATGAAATAAAGGTGTGCATCCAATGAACCGATGATAATCTCTTGTTTGTCAAAGTGTTTGGTGAGTGCCGTACTCTCTTTGCGGAACCGCTCCATGCAGCTGTCGGGCCACTCCACATACAGCGGCTGTCCGGTCCATCCGGTGCCGCCGCCCCAGCTGCCGAAGCTGGTGACCCGCTCGTCGAAGCCGGTGCGGAACACCCAGTCGATGACCACCGTGTCGGGCCTGCCCTTCACAGTGCCGTGGAAGTCGGCATTGCGCTGATGGTTGCCGCGGAAGGTGAACACGCCGGGCGCTTCGGTGTAGGGGTCCTCCATCCAAGCCAAATGCCCGTCGGTCAGCGAGTCAAACACGGTAATCGTGTATTCCAAAGCCTCCACAGAGGAGTAAATGGTGTCGGGTAGGGGAGCAAGTGCCGCTGTTTTTTCTGTGTTTCCCTTGACCGTTTCCTCTTTCTTGTCGTCAGGCTTGTGCCGGCATCCTGTCAAAAAAGATATAAGGGTGACGATAAGGACGATACAGAAAGGACGGATTTGTATCATGGTGGGTGAAAGTTATTTTTCCTCTTCTTCTTTGGGGAAAATCTTGTCGCAAGCCCGCTGGGCGGCAATCTGTTCGGCCTTCTTGATGGTGTACTCCAGCCCTTCGGCGCAGGGCTGCCCGTCGAGGGTGAGTTTTACGCGATAGAGCCGCGAGTTGCGACGCTGTTCCACAATCTCATGGTCGAAGACCACCTTCTTGTGGTTGTGCTGTGCCCAGTTGATGATCTTGCTCTTGAAGTTGATATCCTCCTTCACAATCTCGTCCAGATTGTAGTTGCTTTCGAAGATTTTCTTGAGCACAATCTGCTTGGTCTTTTCGTACCCTTTGTCCAAAAAGAGCGCGCCCACGAGGGCTTCGAAGGCGTCGCCGCCCGCCGACTTGGCATGGGCGTTGGGGTTGATGGTGATGAGCTCGTTGAGGTGCATCTTGCGCGACAACTGTCCCAGCCGCTCGCGGCTCACCAATTTGGAGCGCATCTCGGTGAGCTCGCCTTCAAATTTCAAAGGATATTTTTTGAAAAGGAATTCTGCCATGATGGCATCCAACACGGCATCTCCCAGATATTCAAGGCGTTCGTTGTTCAGGTTATGCCCCTCCATCACGTTGCTCGATGCCGAACGGTGGGTCAGCGCGGTGAGGTAAATCTCAAGGTTGCCGGGGCGTATGCCGATGACGTTGCGGAGAAACTTTGCAATCTCCTTCGCGTGTGGATCGGTGGGTTTGCCTATGCTGAACAAAACGCTGGTTTTTATATTTTCTTGTAAAGAATGGCTGCGTTGTGTCCGCCAAATCCGAAGGCGTTACACAAGGCATAGTCGGTTTTACATTCCTCTGGACCGTAGATGCAGAAGTTCCAGTCGGGCAACTCGGGATCGCGTCCCATGAAGTTGATGGTGGGGTGCACCACGCCGTTCTGGAGCTCCATAATGGTGGCGATACTCTCGATGGCGGTGCCGGCACCCATCAGGTGACCGGTCATTGACTTGGTGGAGTTGAAGAGAATGTCTTTGGCATGCGTGCCGAAAAGGTCCTGTATGGCGCGGCATTCGGCGCTGTCGCCCAGCGGGGTGGAGGTGCCGTGCGTGTTGATGTGTTTCACATCTTCCGGGGCGATACGGCCTTCCTGCAAGGCGAGTTTCATGGCCAGACGGGCACCGGCGCCGTCCGGACGCGGATGGGTCGAGTGGTAGGCGTCGGAGGTGAGTCCGATGCCGGCCACTTCGGCGTATATCTTGGCGCCGCGCTTGACCGCGTGTTCATACTCCTCCAGTATCAGGATGCCGGATCCTTCTCCCATCACGAAACCGTCGCGCCCGATGGAAAAGGGGCGTGATGCGGTGCGGATGTCGTCGTTGCGGGTGGAGAGGGCACGCATGCTGTTGAAGCCGCCGATGCCCACCGGCGCAATGCCGGCCTCCGTGCCGCCCGTGAGAATCAGGTCGCACTGTCCCGACCGGATGAAATTGCAGGCATTCCACAACGCCACCGCCGCCGATGTGCAGGCAGCGGAAACGATGTAGGCCGGCCCCCTTAGTCCGAAGCGGAGCGAGAGGTTGCCGGCAATCATGTTGCTTAACGAACGGAGAATGAAAAACGGGCTGTACTTCGGAACTCCACCCCGTGCGGCCTCGTCGAAGATCTCGTACGAACTGGTGGTCACCCCGCCGATGCCAGTGCCGATGATGGCTCCCGCACGGTCGGGATTGTAGGTTCCGGGTGCAAGCCCTGCATCCGTCATGGCCTCCACTGAGGCGGCAATCGCATAGAGGGAACAGTTGTCCATCTTGCGGGCCTCACGCGGGTCCATGTATTTCGACATGTCAAAACCCTTCAACTCGCAGGCAAAAGTGGTCTTGTACCCGCTCGCGTCAAAGTGCGTGATGTAATTGACACCGTTTCTCCCGGTAAGGAGACCGCCCCAATATTCGGCAACATTATTACCAATCGGTGTCAGAGCTCCGATACCGGTAACAACAACTCGTCGCAATTCCATACGATGAGGGGAAAGTGTTATTTGCGGTTATTCTTGATGTATTCTACAGCGTCGCCAACCGTGTGAATCGTTTCGCTCACTTCATCAGGAATCGTGATGTTGAACTTCTTCTCGAATTCCATAATCAATTCGACAGTGTCAAGCGAATCAGCACCAAGGTCAGCGGTGAAACTCTTCTCCAAGGTGATGTCTTCTTTGTCAACGCTTAATTTCTCTGCGATGATTTCTTTTACTTCTTCGATCAATTCTTCCATTGTAATTCACTTTAAAAATTTGTGCAAAAGTACTACTTTTTTTTGATTGGGGAATCATCGTCTTTCATATTTTTCTGTTATAATTCTTATAAAATTGATAGACAATGATTTATTTTTTACAAAATTAAACTGAAGGATGGCTGGTGATGGTGAAAATCTTGTGACTGATGTCGTGAGCCGTCAAAATCCGCTCCACTCTCTTGGGGTCGGTATCGGAAAGAAATACTTGTCCAAAGTGTTCATTCCCAACTAAATACAAAAGTTTTTGAATGCGTTTCTCGTCTAGTTTGTCGAAAATATCGTCTAATAAAAGGATGGGTTTTACCTTTTTTTTCTCGAAAATATAGTCAAACTGCGTGAGTTTCAGTGCCAATAGGAAGGTTTTCTGCTGCCCCTGCGAACTGTACTTTCGGACATTTTTTCCGTTCATCACGAATTCGTAGTCGTCTTTGTGCACCCCCGCGCAGGTGAAACCGCTTCTGAAATCCGCCTGCTCGTTCCTGCGCAGCAACTCCTCCATCGTCGCCTCGTGCAGCGCCGACTGGTAAGCAATGCCCACCTCTTCGCGACTGTCGGCCAGAAACTCGTAATGCTTTTGGAAAATAGGCTGTATATCAGAAAGAAAAGCCCCTCTCCGCTCATGCACCGACTGCGCCAGCGGTGCCATCTGCAGGTCGTAAATCTGCACCAGCGAACGATCGTAGTGCCCCTGCTCGAACATCTGTTTCAGCAGCGAGTTGCGTTGCGCCAGCAACTTCTGGTATGCAATCAGCGACTGCAGGTACTCCTTGTCGAACTGCGAGATGATCATGTCGAAGAACTTGCGGCGCAACTCGCTGCCCTCGTGGATCAGGTTGCTGTCCACCGGCGCCACCATGATGGAGGGGAATGCCCCGATGTGCTCGCTCAGCCGCTCATACTCCTTCTGGTTCAGCTTCATCACCTTGCGACCGCCCGCCTTGTAGATGCAGCTCACCCGCCGCGTGCGCTCGTCCTGCTGCCCGACAAACTCTCCGTGTATCGCGAAAAAATCGGTGTCAAACCGCACCGACTGCTGGTCCTGTGCCGAGAAGTAACTCTTGCAAAACGATAAGTAGTGGATGGCATCCAGCAGGTTGGTCTTGCCCGACCCGTTGTCGCCCACCACCGCATTCACATTCTCCGAAAAGGTGAAATCCGCCTGTTCGTAGTTCTTGAAGTTGGTGATCTGAATGGAGTGAAGGTACATGCCGGTCTGCCTCCTCAAGCTCTATTTCAACGCTTCCTCCAGGGTGATGCGCTTGCCGGTGGTGACATCCACCAGCACGTATTTTGTCTTGCCCATGCCTAATTTGGCAGCGTATTCGCACTGCCCGAGTCCGCTCACGTCGTTCACATCCTTGAAGGCATCTTCGGTGTGCTGTTTCTTGGCACACAGCTCGTGGCAGACCATATCTACAGCCACAATGTCGGTAGAAGCCACCGCCCCGATTTTGTCCATGAAGGGCTTCGGGGCCTTCGCAGAGCAGTCGCACGTCTTTGAGATGTTGTCCATCACGTTGATGAACACCATCGGCTTCTGCTCCACAAACACCTTCGCATATTCCACCAGCTTCTCGAGGAATTCCTCTCCCGAACTGAATTTGTCGGGACTGAAGATGCCGAAGCCGCATTCCGCGATGCACTTGGCGCAGCCAAGGCACTTGCTGCTGTCGATCACAGGACCGCCTTCGGTGAGCACGATGGCGTTGGCCGGACACTGCTGCACACAGCGGTTGCAGTGCACGCATTTGTGGCCGTTCCTGACCGCCGGCACGTTCGAGGCATGCATGGCCATTTTGCCGCCCGGCGAGGCGAACCCCATCGACACGTTCTTGATGGCCCCGCCGAAACCGGCCGAACCGTGACCTTTGAAGTGCGAATAGATGATGTAGGCATCGTAATTGGCGAAATGACTTCCCGTCTTGATCTTGTCGAAATGCTTCAGCCCCTTGGCATCGTATTCAATCTCCCCGTCCGCATCCAATATGTCGATGGGTGCGAAGGTGAAGCCGTGCTCCTTGGCCAAGGCGATGTGCTGGTCGGTGAAACGGCGCTTGCTGACATACAGCACGTTGGTCTCCACAAAAGTGGCGTTCGTCTTTTTCACCAGCGGGCGCAACAGTTCGGGGTTCAGGAAGTTCTGGTTGCCATCCTCCCCAAAGTGCACCTTCAGGCCGATCTTGCCCTCATGCTTCACGCCCAAAGCCTCGTACAGCTTCAGAATGTTCTCGGGGGTGATGTCTTTGCAGAAATAGACAATCACCTCGTCGTCGGCCACCTTGATGGCTTCGTCGTTTTTGGCTTTGCTGTTGCTGCATGCGGTAAGGAAGGTCGCTGCAAGGGCGACAAGAAGGAACGGAAGGATTCGCTTCATTTTTTTGCTTATTAAATGAATAATAAATATGTATAGCCGTCAGACTATTTTTTCTTTTTCTCGGTTTTGATTCTCATGCCGTAGAAGGAACGATACACAAACACTAAACCCACCACGAGGAATGCAGCGCCGATGTAGGGAGTGTAGTCGGTCGCGTCACCATTCTGGGCGGCCAGCTTCATCACCACGGCGATTTCCGCGGCCAGCATGCCGAACAGCGTGGAGAACTTGATGATGGGGTTCATGGCCACGGAAGAGGTGTCCTTATAGGGGTCACCCACCGTGTCGCCCACCACCGTGGCGGCGTGCAGATCAGTGTTTTTCTCCTGCAAGTCCACTTCCACTACCTTCTTGGCGTTATCCCACGCACCACCGGCATTGGCCATGTAGATGGCTTGGAACAGACCGAACACAGCCAGTGAGATGAGGTAGGAAACGAAGAAGTTGGGGTCGAAGAAGGCGAAAGCCAAGGTGAGGCAGAAAATCACGGCGAAGATGTTCCACATGCCCTGCTGTGCATAGCGGGTGCAGATTCTCACCACGGTCTTTGAATCCTCGATGTCGGCCTCGCTCTTGTCGAGATTGAGGTTCTGCTTGATGAACTCCACTGCACGGTAGGCACCCGTGGTGACGGCCTGCATGGAGGCACCGCTGAACCAGTAGATGACCGCACCGCCGGTGATGAAACCGAGGATGACCGGAGCGTTCGTCAGACTGAGGTCCAGCAGACCTGCTTTCTTGAGCATCAGGATGATGGCGAAAATCATGGTGGTGGCACCGACCACTGCCGTGCCGATGAGCACGGGCTTGGCCGTGGCCTTGAAGGTGTTACCGGCTCCGTCGTTGGCCTCCAAGAAGTACTTGCCCTTCTCAAAGTTCGGTACAAAGCCGTACTCTTTCTCGATGTCGGACTTGATGGCGGGGATGCTTTCAATCTGCGAAAGCTCGAACACCGACTGTGCATTGTCGGTTACCGGTCCGTAGCTGTCCACCGCGATGGTCACGGGACCCATGCCGAGGAAACCGAAGGCCACAAGGCCGAAGGCGAAGATGGCGGAGTAGTCGCCGAAGATGTTGAGACCGCTGCAGGAAACCATGAAAGCGACAAACATCAGGCCCATCATCACAAGGCCTTTCCAGAAGGCACTGAAGTTGCCGGCTACCATACCGGAAAGGATGGTGAGAGAGGAACCGCCCTCGCGCGAGGCTGTCACTACCTCCTGCACGTGGCGGGAGTTGGAACTGGTGAATGCCTTGGTGAGCTCGGGAATGATGGCCGCCGCCAGCGTACCCAAACTGATGATGGAGGCCAAACGCCACCACATGCTCGGGTCAGGCTGCAAACCGCCAATCAGAGAGTCTGTGGCCGCAATCTGGTAGTTGTTGAGCAGCAGATAGCTGATGGCATACGTCACAATGATGGAGATGATGGAGGTGATCCATACCAAAGAGGTGAGCGGGGCTTCAAAGTTGAAGTTGCTGGCTTTCTTGTATTTGGCAGCGGAAATCCACTGGTTGATACCGTAGGAGAAAACGGAGGTGAACACCATGAGGATACGCATGGCGAAAATCCAGACAATCAGAAGAGCCTGCAGCTCGGGACTGGAGGCGAGTGC
Organism: Bacteroidales bacterium; assembly: GCA_045132235.1. Lineage (GTDB taxonomy): Bacteria > Bacteroidota > Bacteroidia > Bacteroidales > WCHB1-69 > UBA1756. The sequence goes on along the minus strand of JBGURX010000038.1, from coordinate 17,577 downwards.
AAGGATGATGAACGAGATGAGGGCCACGCCCGTCACACCATAGGTCTCGAAACCGTCGGCGGTGGGGCCTACGCTGTCACCGGCATTGTCACCCGTGCAGTCGGCAATGACACCCGGGTTGCGCGGGTCATCCTCGCCAATCTTGAAAATCACTTTCATCAGGTCGGAACCAATGTCGGCAATCTTGGTGAAGATACCACCGGCAATACGCAAGGCACTGGCACCCAGCGATTCACCAATAGCAAAACCGATCAGACATGCACCGGCGCTGTCTTTGGGGATGAACAGCAGGATGACAAGCATCAGAATCAGCTCGATGGTGATGAGCAGCAAACCGACGCTCATGCCCGACTGGAGGGGGAGCTTCACCACCGGCCACGGCTTGCCCTCCAATGAAGCAAAGGAGGTGCGGCAGTTGGCCCATGTGTTGATGCGGATGCCGAACCATGCCACGGCATAGGAACCGCCGATACCCAAGATCGTCCACAGCAGGATGAGCAGGATGCGGTCGATGGACATGTGGTTCAATCCGCCGAAATAGAAGCAAATGACTGCCCCGATGATGACAAACAGGATGAGCAGGAACTTGCCCTGCTGCAGCAGGTAGGTCTTGCAGGTCTCGTAAATGGTGTTCGACACGCTCTTCATCGCACGGTGTACGGGATGTTTCTTGATTCTCAGTGCCTGGAACAACCCGAACAATAGTCCGAGAAGCACGATGATGGAACCCCAGAGCAGGAGTGCCTGCCCGGTGACTGCACCGTTGAAAAAGGTGACATCTTTGAAGTTCGGAAGCGTCAAATCCGCCTCACTGGCCGACAAAAGGAAGGGACAGGCCAGCGCAGACAGCAGTAATAAATACTTTTTCATTTTGTAAAATTTTGATATTTAATATTTTAATAATTTCCTTTAAAATCAGATTTTAACTTGCAAAAGTACAATATATTTTAATATGAAAAACAAAAAAATTACCTGCGCTAATCGAAGTCGAGATAGGGTCGGAGTCGTTCCACTAACTCCTTATAAGCGTGTGTGATACGTTGGAATTCTTCCATGTTGTTGATTTTCCCGTTTTTATCGCGATAACTGAGGATGGTTTTGGTGAGATAGGCATCCATGTAAGGATGGGCAATCAGTTCTTTGTAAGTGGCTGTGTTGATGTGGATTTTCCGGATGTGGGCAGGGGAGAGGGTGAAATGTTTTTTGCAGAGTTCAAGGTCAACATTCTGAAGAACATAGACTTCCTGAAGTTGCGAGAGGGAGTGAAACCCACCAAGCCGCTCGCGATACTCCACCAGCTTCTGCGCCCGCTTGCTGCCGAAGGTGGGCACCCGCATGATGTCGCTGGTGTCGCAGCGGTTGAGGTCGATTTTCACAATTTCATACTGTGGACGGTACGGCTGGAACTTGCTGCTGTCGCCCCGCCCGCGGATGGTGTCATCCCGCCAGTATCCGCCCCCTTTGCCGTTCCATCCCCGCTGCCACCGCTTTTCCCGCGCGGCCCGCGCCGAGTCGTCCGCCGCCTGTTGCTCCGCGTAAAATCGCTCCACCTTGCTGCGGAATTTGTCCAAGTCAGCCGGCCCCGCCGCTTTCGTGTCGTACAGACAATAGGCTGAAAAAACTGCAATGATGAGGGCGAGCAACACCGCTGTCGCAATGAATTCGCCGCGTGGAATGTTGAAAAACTTTTTCATAGTACATTTGAGTTTAGTAAGTTATTATTGAATTGATTGACAAAAAGATACTTCGCAAAGGTATGAAATTTTTTTCTCCCAAAACACGTTTCACTTGCTTTTTTTCTGTATCTTTGCCGCTCATTTTTTACAAACCAACCATCATTGTTATTATGAAAAACTTTTTGCGTGTTCTTTTTCTCAGTGTGTTCTGCTGCGGAATCGTCTTTTCCGCTCAAGCCCAGTGTGATCCTGAAACCATCCCTTACTCGATAGATTTTGAGAGCTGCTATACGGGTATCAACTCCTTTCCGGACTGTTGGACCAAAATGCAAGACAACAATAACTACCCTTATCCAGTACTGCAGGGTATTGAACAATGCCTTGCTTTCAACGGGTATTGTATCGCCGCCCTGCCCGAGATGTCCGTGCCGCTCAACGGCTTGCGCATCAGTTTTGATTTGAGTGTGCAGAATACCGGCAACCGGATCGTCATTTCCGTGATTGACTTCCCCGACTGGTCACAATCGACCTCCATGGTCAATATCGACACGATAACTCTGGCCATGACAGGCATGGTTTATCACCAAGAGGTTCATTTTGACTCCTATACAGGCAGCGGCCGTTACATCCTGATTCAACATGAAGGTAATGCGGTGTCGTACATCGATAACGTGCTTGTAGATGAGATGCCCGACTGCCTCAACCCTGTGAATGTTCAGGCCACCGGCATCACTTCTCAGGCGGCCACGCTGAACTGGACCGAAGCCGGTACTGCCACGCAGTGGCGTGTGCTCCGCTCTACCACCCCCATCACGAATTTCGCCGGTACAAATCCCTCTACCGTCAATAATCCTACCATCACATACAACAATCTGTCGCCCAATACCACCTACTACTTCTATGTGCAGTCGGTTTGCGGCGGCGACTACAGTGCGTGGAGCTCCACGATTTTCACCACTATCTGCGGCACCGCTTCTTTGCCGCTGCAAGAGGGTTTTACCTATGGCGAAATGCCCGCCTGCTGGTCATTCCAGCAAGTGACGGGATCTTCCACCATGAACTTTGTGGCCAGCGGACAGAATCCTTTCGTGTCGCCTGCGGCCGGCTCCGCCATGGCACAGTGGGCCAGCGGCAGTTATCAGTCTGGCCGCCAAGGACGACTGGTCTCACCTGAAATTTCCACTGTCGGCACTAATGTGCTGGATGTCAACTTCAAATGGTATCATGGTAGCGAGAACCCAGAGGCGGTCACCGAAGGCGTGCAGGTGCAGTACTCCTTCGACGGTACGACTTGGAACAATGCCCCGCAGGGTCTTATCCCGCGCTACCACAACGCGTTGTCAGGCTGGACCGACTATGACGTGATGATCCCCGCCGCAGGTGCGCACTCCTCCGTCTATGTCGGCTTCCTCTTCACTGCCGGCGGCGGCCGCAACTGCTACCTTGACGAAGTGAACCTCCGCGCCGCGTCGGGCTGCCTCGCCCCCGCCAACCTTACCGCCTCCGATGTCACTGGCAATGGCGCCACCATCACTTGGACAGAGGTTGGTTCTGCCAATAATTGGCAGATTGTAGTGTCGGATGTCCCCCTCGCCAATCCCTCTTCGGCCACTCCGACAAACGTCTCCTCAACGACTTATAACCTTCAGAATCTTAATCCGTTGACGACTTACTACCTCTATGCCCGTTCCGCCTGTTCCACCAACAATTACAGCGAATGGAGCCATGTGGTGAGCTTCACCACTGGCTGCGGTACCATCGTCACATTGCCCTATTATGAGAATTTCGACGACTATGGTACGGGAAGCAACGCCTTCCCCGCCTGCTGGAGCCGTCCCGCCACCTCGTATTACCAGTCTTCCATCACGCCTTCCATCTCCGGCATCTCTTCGGTCAATGGCGACAACAGCCTTCTCTTCTGCACGGGTTCCAATATGCAAACCTACGCCATTTCGCCCGCCATCGGAACTGACATCCACGACCTGTCACTTTCGATGTATCTCTTTTTTGAAGACGCCAACCTCTCGGGCAGCTTGGAGGTGGGTGTGATGTCAAGTCCCAATGACTATGCCACTTTTGAGCATGTTGTTACCTTTACTCCGGATGCTGCAGGGGTGTGGAACTTCCAGTCCGTTTCATTTGCAAACACCACTCTCACAGGAGGTAACCGCTATATCGCCATTCGTCACAATGGTGTTTCCGATTTCAATTACTGCTTGGTTGACGAGCTTTCCATTCTGTTGCATACCGACTGCTGGCCAGCCCAGCACATTGCCGTCAGCGGAGTGTCGGGCAATCAGGCAACCCTTACATGGGACAATGTCAATGGCTCCGATGTGGCTTGGCATCTGAAAATGGCTGAATATCCGTTGGCTGACCCGTCGGGTTACGCCAATGTGCTGGACACGCTTATACAAAGCGAAGTGTTCCATATTAATTACCTTAATGGTGGTACTACCTATTATTACTATTTGCAGCCTGTCTGTGGGAATGACGATTTCGGGACATGGCAGAGCGGCAGCTTCACCACCGATCCGTGCAACTGCTTTGTGCGCATCATCATGCACGACCAGTACGGCGATGGCTGGAACGGTGCGAAGATCCAAATGAAGCGCGGCAATACGGTGATAGCTGAAATCACTTTGGAATCGGGCTCTTTGGATACAGCCATCGTATATACCTGCGAGGCGGGCAATATCGACTACTACTTTGTGGGTTCACCCGTCCAGTCGAGCTATGATGCGGAGATCTCTTTCGAGATTGAAAACAACTATGGCATGCAGATTTACGCTTCTTCTGGTACGCCGGTTGCAGGTTCTTTTACGCATAATTCACCATCGTGCGGAGTCGATTGCAGTGCAGTGCCTGCGAATGTCAATGCAGTGACCATTTCGGGCGGAAGAGCAACAGTGTGCTGGAATGCCGTCCCTGCTGCGCAGAGCTACACCATTTATCGCAATGGAGAAGTGGTGGCTGAGTACATCCCCAATACCTGTTGCACCGTGCCTACTGTGGAGGGCGAAAACTGCTTCACGGTGGCTGGCGTTTGTATTGTTGGCGAAAGCAGCCCATCTGCGCCTTCTTGCGTGGTAGGGGTGCATGAGTACGAGTCATCAGTCGCTGTCCGCATCTTCCCGAATCCCGCCAACGACAAGGTTGTGGTGGAATCCGACAGCCCGTTCACCCGCGTCGAGGTTTGCAACCTGCTCGGACAGACCATCCATGCCGACAGCTTCAACACATCTGTGAACCGTACGGAAATGGCCTTGCCCTACAGCACGGGAATCTATCTCGTGAAAGTATGGTGCGGCAACCAGTGCTCGGTTAGCAAACTGGTGATCCAGAAGTAATATCTATCCGCCGAAGTCGCCTTTTAGAGGGTTTTGTGTGATGGATAATTATGCTAAAATATTGAAATATTGTGCTTTCCGAGATAGAAGTGCCTTGGAAGTGCGCAAAAAAATGGCAGAGTTAAAGATGTCGGAGCAGGAATCCGAGCATCTGATGCAGGAGCTGCTGGAGGAGGGTTTCGTGGATGATACCCGCTTCGCCGAGGGTTTTGTACGGGGCAAGATGACCTATAACCGATGGGGAAGGGTGAAAATCCGTGCCGAGCTTTTGCAGCGCGGCGTCAGCTCAGCCATCATTACAGAGCAGCTCAACAATCTTGATAAAGGTCTATACGAAAAGAATTTGCAATACTTGGTGGAACGTTGGCATAGGGAAAATCCCGGTGCCGACAAAGCCAAGCTGTATCGGCATTTGATGTCGAAAGGCTATACCTACGACGAAATCCGTCAGTGCGCATCAAACCACGAAGAACCGTAGTTGACTTCGGTGGCCAACGGCACGTCCATCTGGATGGCGTTGTTCATGATGCCCACCACCAGTTCTTTCATCTCTTCGATTTCCTCTTTGGGTACCTCGAAGACCAGTTCGTCGTGGATTTGCAGCAGCATTTTGCTCTTCAGTCCGCGTCGGCTCATCTCTCTATCCACTTGTATCATAGCGATTTTGATGAGGTCGGCGGCAGTGCCCTGTATCGGCGCGTTGATGGCATTGCGTTCGGCGGCTTTGCGCAGCATTCCGTTGGCCGCGTTGATGTCGCGGATGTAGCGGCGGCGGTGCAGCAGCGTCTCCACATAGCCGTGCTGGTGCGCGAACTCGATGGTTTCGTTAAGGTAAGAGATGATTTTGGGGAATTGTCGGTAGTACCCGTCGATCAGGTCGCGGGCCTCCTTTTGCGAAATGTAGAGCCTGTCGGCCAGTCCGAAGGCGGAGATGCCGTAGATGATGCCGAAGTTGACGGTTTTGGCCGACCGGCGCATGTCGGGCGTCACATGGGCCAAGTCCACCCCGTAAACCCGTGCGGCGGTCATGGCATGGATGTCCACATTGTGCTGGAAAGCGTTGATCATGGCCGTGTCGCCGCTCACCGCCGCCATGATGCGCAGCTCCACCTGCGAGTAGTCGGCCGCCATGATGACCGACCCTTCCGTGGTGGGGGTGAAGGCCTTGCGCAACTCCTTGCCGCGCGCCGTCCGGATGGGGATGTTCTGCAGGTTCGGGTTGGTGGAACTGAGCCGCCCCGTGGCCGTCACCGTCTGGTTGAAGGTGGTGTGGATGCGCCCCGTGACCGGATTTACCAACTGAGGCAGCGCATCTATATAGGTGGATTTCAGTTTGGTAAGACCTCTCCACTCCAAAATCAGCGGTACAATGGGATGCTTGGCCGCCAACTTCACCAGAATCTCCTCGCCGGTCTGGTACTGCTTGGTCTTGGTCAACTTCGCATTCTCAATGATGTGCAGCTTCTCAAACAGCACCTCGCCCAGCTGCTTCGGTGATCCGATGTTGAACTGACCGCCTGCAAGCGTGTAAATCTGCTCCTCCAGTGACGCAATCTCCTCGCCAATCTGTCGCGAACTCTCCGCAAGCGTCTCCTTGTCCAAGTGGATGCCGTTGTTCTCCATCTTTGCCAGCACAGGGGCCAAGGGCATTTCTATTTCTTTAAAAAGACTTTGCAAATTATTGTCCGTCAATTCTTTATTGAAAATAGGATAAAGTTGACGATAAATCTCCACCTGCTCGTCTGTTCTTTCGAGTAATTCTTTAACAGATGGCTGTATCTTTTTGATTTCCGGAAGCATCGTATAGTTCAAATAGTTTTCTGCGAGGTTGGGAAGCAGGTGCGAGTTTTCGGGCTGGATAAGGTAGTGGGCAATCTGCAAATCGAAGAAATGGGCTTTGACAGGAATGCCTAACAGCTCCAAGAATTTGTAGCTCTGTTTGCAGTTATAAGTGATGATAAGCCGTTCTTTTCCGAAAATATTTCGGAGAATGTCTTTGAAGTAATGGTGCTCTTTTTCAAGGAGATGATAGAAGATGTGCTGTTCATCGGCATAGAAGAAGCCGGCAATTTTCCCCTCGTTCAGCAGCCACTCGAAGTAGAGGTTGCCTGTGCCGTCGTACTGGTTAACGGCTTCAAAATGATGCTCTTGCTGTTCGAAGCTGTTGAATAAAGGTAATTCGGGAACAGCCGCTTCCTGCTGTTCGGCTTCAGCAAACAGGTCGGGTGCAGCGGGCTGCTTGCTGGCCGTCAGCTGCAGGTCGTTGAAGATGCGAGCCGACAGGGTTTTGAACTGGAGTTCCGCAAACACCGCCTGCAAATCGCTGACATGGATGTTTCCGAATTTCATGTCATCCCATTGATATTCGATGGGAACGTCTAAAATGATGGTTGCCAATGCTTTCGACTTCAATGCCTGCTCCTCGTTGTCAATGAGAGTCTGCCGAAGTTTGGCATTATCTACCTCGTTGATGCGGGCATAGATGTTCTCGATGCTGCCGAACTGGGCAATCAGTTTCTTGGCTTTCACCTCGCCGATGCCCGGCACGCCCGGGATGTTGTCGGAACTGTCGCCCCACAACCCCAGCATGTCGATGAGCTGCTCGGGCTGCTGGATGCCGTATTTCTCGCAGATGCCCTCCACGCCGACCACCTCGGCTTTCTGCCCAAATTTGGCAGGTTTGTACATGAAAATGTGCTCCGACACCAGCTGTCCGTAGTCTTTGTCGGAGGTCATCATATAGACCTCAAAACCATCTATTTCAGCCTGTTTGGCCACGGTGCCCACGATGTCGTCGGCTTCGTAGCCGTCTTTCGACAATATCGGGATTCCAAAGGCGGTGATGATGCGTTTGATGTAGGGGATGGCCGTGACGATGTCGTCGGGAGTGGCCTCGCGGTTGGCTTTGTACTCCTCGAAGTCGGCGTGGCGCAGCGTGGGCGCGCCGGTGTCGAACGCCACGGCAATGTGCGTGGGTTTTTCGTTCTTGATGACCTCGTACAGCGTGTTGGTGAACCCCAGCATGGCGGAGGTGTTGAGCCCGGTGGTGGTGTAGCGCGGACTCTTGATCATGGCATAATAAGCCCTGTAAATCAGAGCCATGGCATCGAGGAGGAAGAGCTTTTTCATTGTTTTTGGGTTTTTAAAGAGGTGGAAGATGGGTTTAGGCTTCAGCCTGTTGCTGAACCAAGGTTTTGAAGGTTCTGCCGCGCACGGTGAAGTCTTTGAACTGGTCGTACGAGGCGGCGGCGGGGGAGAGCAGACAGCTGCTGCCGGGGGTCGTGTGTGCATAGGCGAAAGCCACGATTTTGGCATAGTCATTCTCTACGAGATAGTGCTCGGGGAGGGGATTGCCCGCTGCTTTCCATTCCGTCAGAACACGCTCGCCGACTTTCCCCACAAAGACGATGTTGCGCACCGGATTTTCACGGAGGTGGTTGATGAGAACCGAGTAGTCGATGCCGCGGTCAAATCCTCCAATAATCAGTGTGTCAACTCGTTTGATGGTGTTGAGCGCCGCAATGGTGGCTTCCGGTATGGTGGAGATGCTGTCGTTGTAAAAAGTGATGTCCTTAAAAGTGCCCACCAGCTCCATACGGTGCTCCAATCCCTTGAATGTGCTGATGTTGCGGATGATATCGGCATCGGCAATGCCTTTGGCTTTGCAGGCTAATACTGCTGCCATGATATTGTTGTTGTTGTGCCGTCCGGGTATGTTGGGCCTTCCCTCAATGGGAATCGTGCAGATCTGCTCGTTGTTTTTCATCAGCACGATGTCATTTTTCGTGCAGAATGCGCCATTTTTTAGCGTAGTCTGACTGCTGAAGGGAATGAAACGCCGTTGCAGTTGGTGGCTTTCGATGAGGCCGGGGATGTAGCGGTCATCGAAGTTGTAGATGAGGATGTCGCTCTCCTGCTGGTGTTCGGTGATGTTGAGTTTGGCGAGCTGGTAGTTGTTGAAGGTGTTGAAGTGGTCGAGGTGTTCTTGGTAGAGGTTGAGCAGGATGGCGATGTGGGGCGAATGGTCGGTGTACTCCAGCTGGTGTGCCGACAGCTCGGCCACGACGGTGGTGTCGTCGTCAATCTGCTCGATGATGTCGAAGAAGGGGGTGCCGATGTTTCCGGCCAGCACCGTGTTGCCTACTGAGTTCGAGAGGATGTGGTAGATGAGCGATGCCGTGGTGCTTTTGCCCTTCGTGCCGGTCACGCCGATGACGTTGTCGCCGTAGGCCAACAGGAAGAGCTCGGTCTGGGTGACGAATTTCTCCTTGGGGATGAAGTAGTTGAGATTGTTGAAGTTGACGCCCGGTGATTTGAGGATGACCTCGTATTGGTTGAGGTTTTGGTCGTACTCCTCGCCCGCCACAATCTTCAGGTGCTTGTCTTCGGGGAAGTCTTCGAGATGGATCAGGGGACTGCGGTCGGCGATGGTGAGCGGCAGCTTGGGGTAGTGCTTCCGGATGAGTTTGTAGGCGGAAATGCCTTCACGCCCGAATCCCACGATGACAATTTTCTTGTCTTTGAAAAATTCTATGATTTTGTCCTTTCTCATAATGGCTTATCATTTCATATTCAGAGCTGTAGCCCCTCCTATTTCAAACTTGCAAAGATACAACTTTTCCTATGATTTCTCATGAAAAAAATGTATTTTTGCAGCATCAATTCAAAATCACATGAAATATACCCGTATCACCCTCGTTCTCTTCGCCACTCTTCTGCTGTGCGCTCCCGCACGGATGATGGCCCAGAATTTCACCCAGTATGTCAACCCCTTCGTCGGCACCGACGCACATGGCCACACTTTCCCCGGCGCGCTCGTTCCCTTCGGGGCCGTCCAACTCGGTCCCGATACACGCCTCTCCGGCTGGGACGGCTGCTCGGGCTACCACTACAGCGACGATGTGGTGTACGGCTTCTCCCATACCCACCTCAGCGGCACCGGCTGCTCCGACTACGGCGACATCCTCGTGATGCCTTTCGCCGGCGAGGGATCCCCGGTCAACAGCCGCTACTGCTCGAAATTCTCGCACCAGCACGAAACCGCCAGTCCAGGCTACTACTCCGTGCAGCTGGAAACCCCGAATGTGCTGGCCGAACTGACCGCCACCACCCACGTGGGCTGCCACCGCTATACTTTCGCCAACGACGGCCAGCCCCACGGCATCGTCATTGACCTCGCCCACCGCGACATTGTGCTGGACAGTTATCTCGAGGTGGTGAACAACCAAGAGATTACGGGTTACCGTGTCTCCCGCGCATGGAGCGACAAACAGTATGCCCATTTCTGTATGAAAATGTCGCAGCCTGCTGTCAAGGTGCTGTTTTTCAGGGATTCCACCCTCCTCAATACCAACGACCATACCCAAGGCGGCAACCTCAAGGCACTGGTCTATTTCGCCGACACGGTGCGGCAGGTCGTCCTCAATGTGGGTATCTCGGCGGTGGATATTGCTGGAGCCCGCGCCAACCTCGTGGAAACACCTACTTTCAACTTCGACCTCTACCGTCAACGCGCCAACGATGCCTGGAATAAAGAGCTGGGTAAGATTGAGGTGAAAGGGGAGGAGAATGATATGAGAATTTTCTATACCGCTCTGTATCATTGTTTTCTGTCTCCATACGAGTTTTCCGACCTCGACGGGCGCTACCGCGGTCAGGATGATCAGATCCACCGCGGCGACGGCCACAAGGTCTATACGGTCTTCTCGCTGTGGGATACCTACCGCGCCCTGCATCCGCTCCTCAACCTCATCGACCGCAAACGCACCAACGACTTCCTCAACACCTTCCTGCTGGCCTACGAACAGGGTGGTCAGTTGCCCATGTGGGAACTTTCTGCTTTTGAAACGTGGTGCATGATCGGCTACCACGCCATCCCCGTGATTTTGGATGCAAGTCGCAAAGGAATAGGCGATTACGACAAGAAGAAAATGTTGGAAGCGATGGTGGCTTCGGCGGAACTGCCGAAATTGGGCCGCCCCGAGTTTGCGAAATACGAGTACATTCCCGCCGACAAAGAGCATGAGTCGGTATCCAAAACATTGGAATACTGCTTTGACGACTGGTGCATCAGTCAGTATGCCAAGGATTTAGGAGATGACGAAACAGAGTATCGATTTGGGAAACGCAGTCACTACTACAGAAACATTCTGGATGAGAACGGTTTTATGCACCCGCGTAGCAACGGGGCCTTCATCCAGCCCTTCGATCCGGCGGAGGTGAACAACCACTTCACGGAGGCCAACTCATGGCAGTATTCCACCTACGTGCCGCACGATTTTAACACCTACGTGAAGTTGGCGGGCGGCAAACAGCATGTGGCTCAAATGCTGGATACCCTCTTTTTCGGCAATGCAAAGATGACGGGACGTGAACAGGTGGACCTCACCGGCATCATCGGGCAGTATGCGCACGGCAACGAGCCCGGCCACCACGCTCCCTACCTATACAATCATGTTGACCAGCCGTGGAAAACGCAGCAGGTGGTGCGCCGCATCCTCACCGAACTTTACACTGATGCCCCCGACGGGCTGTGCGGTAACGAGGACTGCGGCCAGATGTCGGCCTGGTACGTCATGAGCGCCATGGGCTTCTATACCATCGCCCCGGGCAGCAACCGATACGACCTCGGCTCCCCGATTTTCGACGAAGTGAAGATTCATCTCGAAAATGGAAAGACTTTTACTATTATCTGCAAAAATCAAAGCAAGAAAAATGCTTATATCCAGTCTGTTAAATTGAATGGAAAGCCCTATTACAATACCCAAATCAAGTATGAAATGATTGCCCATGGCGATGCGTTGGAAATTGAGATGGGCAGCAAACCAAATTATAAGTATCCCGATGTATCCTCATATGCAAGAGAGCCAGGATTATGGGAACCAGAGGGAGTAATGATCACAGTTTACAGAGAGTTAACGGTGCCTGTTTTTGAAAGCAGCGAAAGCGTGTTCCGCGACAAGATGATCGTCTCCATCCGGCAAGGGTATACAGGACCTTTTACGGGGAAATACAGCATCTACTATACTACCTCTGCCGACAATTTCAGCAAAAAGCATCTTTACACAAAGCCTTTCACCATCAGCGAGACCACGACCATCCGGGCGTGGGTGGAGACAAAGTCGAAGTTCCGCAGTGCCGTGTCGGAGGCTACCTACCATAAATTCGTAAAAGACAAGAAGATACAATACATCAGTCACTACAATCCGCAATACACGGCCGGTGGCGACGAAGGACTGATTGACGGTATCCGCGGCAATGTGAAATGGCGGCTGGGCGGCTGGCAAGGCTACCAAAGTCAGGATTTTGAGGTCGTGGTGGATTTGCTTTCGGTGAAAGAGATTCACCGAGTGGCAGCGGGCTTCTTGGAGGACATCCGCGCATGGATCTACTTCCCGACGGAGATGAGCGTGGAGGTTTCGGAAGACGGTGAGAATTTCATCCCCTTCGGCACCTACAAGAACGAAGGGCCGGTTGACGATTATACCGAAAAAGTGCAGGATTTCACGGTGACGGGCTTGGCCAAGGCGCGCTATGTGCGGGTGCGGGCCAAGAACTTCGGCGTGCTGCCGGAGTGGCATCAAGGCGCGGGCGGCGATGCCCACATCTTCGTGGATGAAATCGTCGTGGAGTAGGCATTCTATTCCGAAAACCGCTGCATCACCGTATCGGCGTAGGTCTTCGACAGCGGCACACGTGCGTCGGATGCATCATCGAAGGAGATGGACAATCCCTCTTTGTCGCGGCTTATCATTTTGATTTTCTGAAGATTGACCATGTAGGAACGGTGACATCTGGCGAAGCCTATGGCGGTGAGTTCGCCCTCTAATGTCTTCAAATTGTTGCGCAGCATGGTACGCTCCAGTTTTCCGTTGTCCATGTAATTGACATTCACGTAGTTGTCGTTCGACTCTAAAAACAGTATGCTGCTTCGTTTGATGGAAAGCCGCAGTTTTCCCTTTTCATCGGTGAGGTTGACGGTGTCGTCGCCAAGCCCTTCAGGTATCGGACCGGCTTGGTGTGCTTTTTTACGCAACTCTCTGATAGTAATCTCTTTGGTTTTGAGTGCAATGAACAGATAGGAGATGAGGTAGGGGATGACGAGGATGGTGGGAATGAAGATAAGGGTTCTTTGGAAGATGATTTGTGCGGGACGAGGATCGTGCAGAGTGATTTTTGAGATAAAGAGATAGAGAAGGGCGATGACGAAGAGCTCGGCAAACAGCCACAACACGTAAGCCAGTATGGAAAGAAGTTTCTTTTTGTTGACAAAATGCATGATGATGCGGCTGATGATCATCACGAGCACGCCGCCGATAATGACACAGGTGGAGTAAAAGGAGGTGGTTTGGTATTCGTTGTCGTTGAACCATCCGGCATCTTTGAATGGAGTATAGACATTGACGAAAAATAGCGAAAAAAAGGTCACAAACATCAAAAGATAGACGTTGGTGGTGCCTTTTGCGAGATATGGCGGGATTTTTTTGTTCATTTTAGCCCCTCTTTTTTGGGGGTGCAAAAATACATAAAAATTTTCACCCCAATAACCCATTTTTCACCCCATATTTTAATTTTTCACCCCTCGGATTGGACGTAAAGACCTTTTTTTCTGAAGAAAAGGATAAAATGTGTTCTTTTGCCGTCGAAAAACCGATTAGCCTTTTAAAAAAGAAAAAATGCTACAGAACCGGGACAAAATCGCGTTGAAATACCGCGACGTCAATTATACTTATAAAGAACTTTTGCAGATTTCTACCTGCTTCGCGCAGAAATTTGCTGCCACGGATGTCGCCGAACGGGTGGCCATTTTCGCAGAGAACTCGCCTGAGTGGGTGTTCGCCTTCTACGGCGCGATGCGCAACGGCAGTGTGGTCGTGCCCGTGGATGTGCTCTCCACCGCCAAGGAGGTGGCCTACGTGCTCAACGACTGCCGTCCGGAAATCATTTTTACCTCATCTACTAAAAGAAGTGTCATGGAGGAGGCGGTAGGCATGGTGGAGAACTACCATTGCACCATCCTCACCCCAGCTGATGTGGACCTCACCTATTATGAGGAACAGCCTGCCACTCCCATCGAAAACCGTCCGGCCGACGACACGCTGCTCATCATTTACACCTCCGGCACGACCGGTTCGCCCAAAGGGGTGATGCTCACCATGCGCAATGTGCTCTACAATGTGAACTCGGTATCGGTTAATGTGCCGATTTTCACAGAGAAACGCAACGTCATGGTGCTGCTGCCCCTGCACCACGCCTTCCCGCTGATGGGCTCGCTGATTGCCCCGCTCTACGTGGGCGGCACGGCCTGCATCGCCGACGGCATGACCGCCGAGAGCATCCTTGCCACGCTGAGCAACGGCAAGGTCAACATCATCATCGGGGTGCCGCGCTTGTACGACATGCTGGCCAAAGGTGTGATGAACAAAATCAACGCCAGCTGGCTCACCCGCGCCATCTACCGCACCACGAAATTCTTCCGCAGCCAGTGGCTTTCCCGCCTCGTCTTCCGCAGCGTGCACCAGAAATTCGGCGGCCACATCGACTACCTCGTGTCGGGCGGCGCCGCCCTGTCGGATGCCACCGCAGAGGTGTTCAAAACCCTCGGCTTCTACGTGCTGGAAGGCTACGGCATGACCGAAACCGCTCCCATGATCAGCTTTACCCGTCCCGGCGGCCGCAAGATCGGCTATGTGGGACAGCCGCTGCCCGGCATCGAGGTGCGCATCGACGAGCAGGGCGAGGTGTGCGTCAAGGGCGACAACGTGATGAAAGGCTATTTCCGCCGTCCCGACGAGACCGCCGCCATCATCCGCGACGGCTGGCTGCATACCGGCGACATGGGCTTCCTCGACCGTCATGGCCTCAAGCTAACCGGCCGCCTCAAGGACATCATCGTCACCCCGAACGGCAAAAACATCAACCCCGAGAACCTCGAGTCCGACATGGTGGCTTTCTCGCCCATGTTCAAGGAGGTGGGCATCTTTATGGAAAAAGGTCTCCTGCATGCGGTGGTGCGACCCGAGATGTCGGCCCTGCGCGACACGTACGTGGAGAATATCCATCAGGTGCTGAAAGAGGTGGTGGCCGCGTTCAACCAGACACAGCCTTCATACAAGCATATCCAGCGTTTTCATGTGGTCTCCTCCGAACTGCCCAAGACGCGTCTCGGCAAGATCCAGCATTTCATGCTGCCGTCGCTCACCCAGCCGGTGGAGCAAAAGAGTAGGGAAGAGGAGTCGGAAAATCCGTCGCCGGTGTTCCAGCGTCTGAAAAAATACCTCGAAGGTGAAACGGGACACACCGTGCGTGCCCACGACCATTTCGAGATAGACCTCGCCATGGATTCGCTCTCCCGTGTGGCGTTGATGGCCTTTGTGTTCTCTAATTTCAGGGTGCAGGTGGATGAGGAGAAGATGGACGAACTCAACACCCTCGCCCTGCTGAGCGAGTTCGTGGAGAGCCGTACCGGTGATGCGCAGGTAACGCAGGAGGTGGTGTCGTGGGAAAGCATTTTACTGGGCAACCTTACGGGTGTTACCCTCCCGAAACCCGGTGTCATACAGCTTGTTACCCGGTCGGTGTGCGACTTTCTGGTCCGGATTTTCTGCCGTTGCAAGTCGAAGGGGCAGGAGAATATCCCCGATGAGGCCTGCATCATTGTGGCCAACCATCGCAGTGCCCTCGATGGCGTGTTCATCACCTCGCAGATGCGGCTGCTGTCGGCTCGCAAGACCTTCATCTTCGCCAAGGCCAAGCACTGGAAAAGCCGTTTCGCCCGCTTCATGGCCGAGAAGAACAATGTGATTCTCATGGACATCAACAAAAACCTCACCGATTCGCTCCGACAGATGGCCGCCGCGCTGAAGGGAGGACAAAAGGTGATCATCTTTCCCGAAGGCACCCGCTCGAAAGACAACAGGCTCCATGAGTTCAGGGACACCTTCGCCATTCTGAGCCGCACACTCAACGTCCCTATCGTGCCCGTGGCGATTGAAGGTTCTGAAAGCGCTGTTTATGAACATGTTGCCTTGCCGCGCTTCCAAAACCGTGTGGATGTGAAGTTTATGAAACCCATCTATCCGAACCACAGTAAGAATGCCAAGGTGTTAAAGGACAGGGTTTTCAGAATTTTCAAGGATGTGCTGGAGACGGGGAAACGGTAGTTTTAATCCTTACTGCACCACTAGCTTGCGTGTGGTGATACCCTTGTGGTCTCGAATTCTTACAAGGTAAATACCTTTCTTACAGTTGTTTACATTGATTGTGGTGTAAATGTCGCTGGAAGAATGGTGTTGAATGCGCTTCCCGCTCATGTCGTACACTTCGATGTCCATAGGGCTTCCTTCATCATTTCTTATGGTGAAATGTGTGCCGCTAACGGGATTGGGGTAGAGGGTGATGTCATTGGCATTCTCTTTGCACGATACATAAACATAGATGTTAAGATACCAGATGGCTGTATCGTGATGAGGAGTTGTGACACAATAAGTTATTTGTCTCTGAATTGGTAATGTTGATGTGGTGTCGTCAGGCCATGCTTCGTCTGTAATAGGAGTGTAAGTGACCCCCAGTGGCACGATTAGATATATTTCTTCTAATGGAGCATAAGGTTCGCAGTCATGAACTTCTGTGTATATGTATGGTGAATCAATGTAACAATACCAATCGGTAAGTTGTTGTCCCCAAAACTGATGAAAATTCGAATGCACACCCTCTACTATTGGATATATCGGAAGTATGGGCTCGTACTCCACCCGTCCGAGGTTGGACTGGTCGGCTTTGTGCAGAATCACACTCTCGGCAAAGGCGGTGTCGTTGGCACCCCAGTAGTTGCCGATGGCAGTCACATCCAGTGTGGAGTACTGGCTCATGGCGAAAGCGTACAGCTCGTTATTGTTTCCATTGTCGTACAGTACGTTACGCCCCCAATCGTTGGCGGTGCCCATGTCAATGCTGTAGCGGTAAACCGCCGTCACGCCCCATAGGTTGCCCGCGATGAGGTTGCGGCGGAGCTTGGCGTAGCAGGTGGTGTCGTAGCCGTAGATGGAGATGCCGCTGCCGCCGTTCATCGGGTCGGTCTCCAAATTGTTGTCGATGATGCGGTTGTCCACAATGAGCGCATCGAGTTGCGTGCCGGTCTGGGTGTAGCCGTAGCGGTTGTGCATGATGTCGTTGTCGCGCAGCAGGATGCGGGTAGGGGAGGTGGCCCCCACGAGGTTCGACACCGCCACGCCGCCGCTCATCGTGCTGGCCACGCCCTCAATGCGGTTGCCTTCAATGACGATGGTGTCGGTGCCGCCAATACCCAAGTTGATCTGCGGGTTGTTGGTGTTGTCTAATACATTGTTATACAAACGGTTGTTGATGATTCGGGGAGAACTTTCCGCATTGGCCGGCGACTGTATGGCGGCTGCATGGTTGTCGTGGAAATAGCACGCTTCAATCACGGGATTGCACTGCATCATGCGGATGGCCGACTCGGTGAAGCCGCTGAATTCGCAGTTGCGGAGGGTTACCTCGCAGCCGGTCAGGAAGAGGCTTTTCCCGTTTTC
>JBGURX010000037.1:0-5073 GCA_045132235.1 Bacteroidales bacterium | reverse complement strand
CTTGCCGTTCATCTGCGCGGGCTTCCAGTTGGGGAACTCCTTCACCACACGCACGGCCTCTTCGTCCATCTCCTTGTAACCGGAGGTGCGGGCCACGGTGACCTGCGAAATGGAACCGTCGGTGCCCACGAGGAACTGCACGGTGCAGGTGCCTTCAGCACGCTGTCCCTCAAGGGATTCCGGATATTTCACATGTTCATCGAGATAGGCGTACACATCAGCGACGCCATCGTCGAACTCGGGCACACGCAACGTGGTTTTGGAGGTGTCGCCCTTGGAATTGGTCTTCTCAATCACCATGTCCTCACCGTCGCACTTGGTTTCGCCGGCATTCTGGGAGAAGCCGTACTGCACGTTCAGACAGAGCAATGCAGCGACAGCGGATGAAATTACAAATGCAAATTTTTTCATGTTCAAAAAATCTATTTTTTCAGCGTGCAAAGTTACACGTTTTTTTTGGATATTTTCAGAAATATAAAATATTTTTTAACGCGCGGCATTGAATAAAAAGTTGTATATTAGCGGCTCGAAAATCAGAGTTGGGCAGAAGCTGGAGAAAGATTCATAATTTGTTTATACAGTTAGATTTACATATCAATATGAAGAAATTACTCGTCGGATTCACCATCGCACTTTTCACGATATTTGCTGCCAACAGCGCATTCGCGGCAGAAAAAAATCAAGCCGACACTCCCTCCACTGAGGCCAAAGACGCGGAAAAAGCCGCCCCGGCCTTCAACCCCGGCACCCTCATCATCGAGCACGTCATCGACAGCTACGGCTGGCACATCGTCGGCGAAGGCGAGAAGTCCGTCGCCATCCCGCTGCCCGTCATCCTCATCAACAACGGGCTCCACGTGTTCATGTCCAACAAGTTCGAGCATGGCCATCAGGTTTACAAAGGCTATGCCCTCGGTTTTACAAAGGATCACAAGGGAAAAATCGTGAAACTTTCCGGTCAGTACGCCGACTACACCGGTCCTTTCGCCGACATCCTTCTCAAAGAAAACATCACCAAAGACGACCCCAAGGCACTTGCCAAACTGGTGGACGAGAAAGCCACCGGCTCCATCATCGACATCTCCATCACCAAGAACGTCTGTTCGCTTTTCATCTCTATCATTCTGATTCTCTGGATATTCTTGAAGGTGGCCAAACAATACAAGCAACGCGAGAACGAAGCCCCGCGTGGGCTGCAGGGACTCATGGAGCCGCTCATCCTCTTCATCCGCGACGAGGTGGCCATCCCCTCCCTCGGCAAGACGCGCTACCAGAAATACCTCCCCTATCTGCTCACGCTCTTCTTCTTCATTCTTATTAATAACCTGATGGGCCTCATCCCGATCTTCCCGGGCGGCGCCAACCTCACCGGCAACATCGCCGTCACCGGCGTGCTCGCCCTCATCACCTTCCTCATCACCTCCTTCTCCGCCGACGCCAACTACTGGAAGCACCTCATCAACACGCCTGGTGTGCCGTGGTTCCTCAAGATTCCCATCCCGCTGATGCCCCTTGTGGAAATCATCGGTATCTTCACCAAGCCCTTCGTGCTGATGGTGCGACTCTTCGCCAACATCACCGCCGGCCACATCATCGCCCTCGGCGTCATCTCGCTCATCTTCATCTTCGGCGGCATGAGCATCGGGCTGGGCTACGGCGTGTCCATCGTCTCTCTCATCTTCTACGTCTTCATGGGCCTGCTGGAGTGCATCGTGGCCTTCATCCAAGCCTTCGTCTTCACCCTGCTCACCGCCATGTTCACCGGTATGGCCATGCCGGCCGAGCACGCCGTGGAGCACAAATAAACAGAAACCTATTTATTCACTTAATACTTTTATATTATGTCATTCTTATCAACCTTATTGCAAGCGGCACCGGATGCTGGTGCAGGCATCGGTAAAATGGGCGCTGGTATTGGTGCAGGTCTCTCTGCTATCGGCGCAGGTATCGGTATCGGCAAAATCGGCCAGGGCGCTCTCGAGTCCCTCGCCCGCCAGCCCGAAGTCGCAGGCGACATCCGAACCAACATGATCTTGGCCGCCGCCCTCGTGGAAGGCGTCGCCCTGTTCGGTGTCGTGGTGTGTTTGCTCATCGCTGTGGCATAACACCCCGCCTCTTGAAAAAGAGTTCCCCCACGGTTGGTGGGTGAACTCTTTTTCATTTTTCACTAAAAAACACTCTCATTAGAACATATCTTATTGACAATCAAATCATCCCATGAAAATTTCTTACAATTGGCTCAAACAATACATCAGTTTTGACCTTCCGCCGGCCGAAACCGCCGACTACCTCACCTCCTGCGGACTGGAAGTGGAGGGCATGGAAACCTACGAAAGCATCCGCGGCGGACTGCGCGGACTGGTAGTGGGCGAAGTGCTCACCTGCGAACCCCATCCCGATTCCGACCACCTGCACGTCACCACCGTTGACGTGGGCGGCGACACCCCGCTGAACATTGTGTGCGGCGCCCCCAACGTGGCCAAGGGCCAGAAGGTGATTGTGGCCACCATCGGCACGGTGCTGTACGACGGTGACGAATCGTTCACCATCAAGAAGTCGAAACTGCGCGGCGTTCCCTCGGAAGGCATGATCTGCGCCGAGGATGAAATCGGCGTGGGTGAATCGCACGACGGCATCATGGTGCTGCCCGACGACACCATCGTGGGCACCCCGGCCGCCAAGATCTTCAAGGTGGAGTGCGACACCATCTTCGAAATCGGCCTCACCCCCAACCGCAGCGACGCCATCTGCCACTTCGGCGTGGCCCGCGACCTGTACGCCATCCTCAAAGCCAACGGCGTGCACTGCTCGCCCCCCATCGCCCCCCTCGACCGCGAAACACGCAGCACCCTGCAGAAATGCGGCATCGACATCATCATTGAAAACAAAAAAGACTGTCAGCGCTATACCGGTGTCACCATCAGCAACGTCACGGTGAAAGAGTCGCCCCAGTGGCTGCAGACCCGCCTCAAATCCATCGGCGTGCGTCCTATTAATAATATAGTAGATGCCACCAACTATGTAATGTTCGAGATCGGGCAGCCGCTCCACGCCTTCGATGCCGATACTATCATCGGCAACCAAGTGATTGTCAAGAATTTGCCGGAAGGAACACCCTTCGTCACCCTCGACGGCAACGAAATCAAACTGTCGGCCAACGACCTGATGATCTGCAACGCCTCCGAAGGCATGTGCATCGCCGGTGTGTATGGCGGTCAGCGTTCCGGCGTGACCGAGAAGACCAAGAACATCTTTCTCGAAAGCGCCTACTTCAACCCCGTCTCCATCCGCAAGACCTCCAAGCGGCACAACCTCAAGACCGACGCGGCCTTCCGCTTCGAACGCGGCTGCGACCCCGAAATCACCGTATATGCACTGCGCCGTGCCGCCAACATCATCAAGGACATCGCCGGCGGTCTCACCTCCGAAATCTCCGACAACTATCCTGTCGAGATCGAACGCCGCAAAATCAGTCTCCGCTACGATGACATCAACCGCATTGCCGGCAAGAAAATCGACAAGCAGACCGTTTGCAGCATTCTCATCTCCTTGGGTATCGACCTCTCCACCACCGTCTCCGGCGAGGACCAGGTCACCGCACTGGTGCCGCTCTACAAGGTGGATGTCACCCGTCCCATCGACCTCATCGAGGAGATCCTCCGCATCTATGGATACAACAACATCGAGATTCCCAGCACGATGCGCTACAACTGCGAGAGCAAGGCACAGAACAGCTACCGCCATGTACAGAATCGCATCTCCAACTACCTTTCAGACAATGGTTTCTTGGAGGTAATGAACAACTCGCTCACCAAAGAGGCCTACGCACAGCATTTCGACTTCATCAACGAAAACGAAGCCGTGCGGCTGCTCAACCCGCTGAGCTCTGAACTCAACGTGATGCGCCAGACCCTGCTGTTCAGCGGACTGGAGAATATCGACCGGAACATCAAGAACAAACGCTCGAACCTGAAAATCTACGAGTTCGGCAAGAGCTACTGGAAAAACCTTGACGCCACCCGCGAGGACTCCGTCACCGACCAGTACAAAGAGCGGGAGTGGCTGTCGCTGTTTGCCACGGGCAAGAACCACGAGGATTTGTGGAACGAACCCGCCCGTACCAACGATTTCTTCTATTTGAAGAATATGGTGGAGAATATTTTCAAATTATTGAATATTAAAGGATTAGAAACAAAGTTAGAGACCGATACCCGTTTCACCAACTCGCTGTGCTACTACAGCGGCGAGGAACTGCTGGCCACCATCGGCACATTGCAGCCCTCCATCCTGAAGTATTTCGACATCAAAGTGCCGGTATGCTATGCGGAGATTGACACGGAAGTACTGTACCGCTTGGGCGGCACGCAGGTGACCTACTCCCCCATCCCGCTGTTCCCGGCCGTGAAGCGCGACCTTGCCCTCGTGGTGGACAAGGCCGTGACGTACGATACCTTGGAGAAGGTGGCCTACAAGTACGGTTCCAAGCTGCTGAAAAACGTCACGCTGTTTGATGTGTACGAAGGCGACAAGATCGAGGCGGGCAAGAAGTCGTATGCCTTGAACTTCGTGCTGCAGCATTCCGAGAAGACGCTCACCGAAGAGGACATCACCAAGGTGATGAACAAGTTGATTGCGGCCTTCGAGCGCGAAGTCGGGGCGAAGCTGCGCCAGTAGTGAATCCTATCCCATTGCAGACGGACAGCGATGTTGCGTTTACACTATTCTTCTGACGAACAGATTATTGAGTGCGGCTGCGACGAAGCCGGCAGGGGTTGTTTGGCCGGGCCGGTAGTGGCCGCAGCGGTGATTTTGCCTCCTGACTACCGCAACGAGCTCATCAACGACTCGAAGCAGCTGAGCCGCCGCGTGCGCGAGCAGCTGCGGACCGAGATCGAGCGCGATGCCGTGGCGCATGCCGTGGTGTTTGTGTCGGCGGAGGAGATTGATGCCACCAACATCTTGGCTGCCTCCATCGCCGGCATGAACCGGGCCGTGCAGCAGCTGGCCGTCAGGCCGCAGCTGCTGTTGATTGACGGCAACCGCTTCAAAAACGAGACCGGCATCCCCTACCAC
>JBGURX010000036.1:0-20424 GCA_045132235.1 Bacteroidales bacterium | reverse complement strand
GCGCCGGCCCCCCCCCCGACGCTACTTGAAAATGACAGGGTGATTGTAGTATCTTTGCAGCGGACTATTTTGCAAAGATGAATACAGGAGAAATTATTTTGTATCAACCCGATAGCACTGTGCAATTGGAGGTGCGACTGGAACAAGAAACCGTATGGCTTTCGCAGGTACAGATGGCACAATTGCTTGGCTGCTCAACTGACAATATTGGACTTCATCTAAAGAAGATCTATGATGAGGGTGAAATTGAAATGGTGGCAACTGCCGAGGATTTCTCGGTAGTTCGTTTAGAGGGGAACAGGATGGTTCACAGGAAAGTCCGTCACTATAATTTGGATGCCATTTTATCAGTGGGCTATAGAGTCAGTTCCCGTAATGCCACCAAATTCCGACAATGGGCCACTCAAACGCTGAAGAGTTATCTACTACACGGATATGCTGTGACACAACGCATTGAACGATTGGAACAGAAGGTGGAGGAGCACGACCAACAGATCGGCTTCTTTGTACATGCTTCACTGCCACCCGTGGAAGGTGTATTCTACGACGGGCAGATATTTGACGCCTACGTATTTGCTTCCAACGTCATCAAATCTGCAAAAACATCCATTGTACTGATTGACAACTATGTGGACGAATCCGTATTGACGCTGCTCTCCAAACGAATGGAAGGCGTGTCGGCGCGTGTCATCACACGGCGTATTTCGGAGGCCTTGCAGTTGGATTTGGATAAGCATAACCGGCAATATGAGCCGATTGTCATGGAAGAGAATCATCATTACCATGATCGTTTTTTGATCATTGACAATACCGTTTACCACCTTGGGGCTTCTTTGAAAGACCTTGGCAAAAAGCTGTTTGCCTTCTCGAAGATGAATGCCACTGCGGATGAAATTCTTGTGTGATTCCCACACACCTACGGTGTATATCATCAAGACTGTAATAATATGGAAAAAAGTAGGGCTGTCATACTATGGCAGCCCTACAGGTTCGAATTTTTCTCAAAGGATTGGGAAATGATTTATTGGAGACGTCATAGTATGACGTCGCTACTCTACTATCGTGATTTCATCCATCAGGTTCTGGGCGTTGGCCATCTTGTCGATGATGAACAGCAGGTAGCGCATGTCCATGCAGATGGTGCGCTGCACCTTGTTCTCGAAGGAGATGTCGCCGCTCATGGCCTCCCAGTTGCCGTCGAAGGCCAGACCGATGAGGTTGCCGTTGGCGTCAATGACCGGACTGCCGGAGTTGCCGCCCGTGATGTCGTTGGTGGTGATGAAGTTGACCACCAGCTCGCCCTTCTCGTTGGCGTAACGGCCGTAGTCCTTCTTCTCCCACAGACGGATGAGGTCTTTCGGTACATCAAACTCCCAGTTGCCGGGAATGTATTTGTCCATCACACCGTCCAAAGTGGTGTAGTAGCTGTATTTCACAGCATCTTTCGGACTGCAGTCCTCCACGCTGCCGTAGGTGAGACGCATGGTGAAGTTGGCATCCGGATAGAAGTTGCGGTCTTTCTGCATCTCCATCAAACCCTCCATGTAGAGACGGTCGGCACGGCTGCAATTCACCTTCCCCGCCTCGTCGCTCAAAGCGATGTACGACTCCACAATCTCCTGCATCAACGCAAAGATGGGATCTTTGGCCAGCGATTTCGGGTTCTCCATCCATGCGTTCAGCTTGTCGGCATCCACAAGGACGGATTTGGCGAAAGCGTTGTTCACGAAGGCGGTAAAATCTCCACCACTCTTATCCCCTACCTTCTTGATGGTGGCGGGCAGCTGGTCGGGGTTCACCTCTTTATAGAAAAGATTGAGCAAAGCAATCGTCACATCGCGGTCCAACTCTTTGTCATAATCCTTGAAGAAATCCTGCACGCTGGGCTGGATTTGCTGTTTGAGATAGTTCTTGATATCGTCCATCGAAGCACTTTTGTTAACGATGGCGTAATGGGCAGCTCTGAATTTCAGGGCAAAAGAGATGGCCTCGCCGCCGCGCCAGCCCGCCTCGCGGTGGTAAATCAGCGCCTTGGTGTATTTGGCCTGATGGTTCCAGTAGTTGTCCATTTCATCGAAGATGCCGGCATATTTGGCGTTGCGCTCTTTGTCCTGCGCCGCCCACTGACGGAAGGCCTTTTCCTGCTCAAGGCGTTTCTCGTACACTTTGTTGTTCTGCAGCTGTTTCACCTGTCCGATATAATATTTCCAGTAGTTGCTGACGCTGGCCTGCTTGGAGGCGTACTGGATGAACACGGCGGGATCGGCATCCATGTGCTTGCGGTACTGTTCCAGCTTGGTGGTGCGGCAATCGACGATGGCGGGGCCTTCCAGCTCGATGACATTCTTCACGGAGCCCGATGCCGAGTAGCGGTCAGTGGAGCCCGGATAGCCGAGAATCATGGTGTAGTCGCCCGGCTGCACGCCTTTCAAGGAAATCGGCAGATAGTGTTTCGACTTCATGGGCACGTTGTCCTTGCTGTATTCGGCGGGAGAGCCGTCGGGGGCGGTATAGACGCGGAAGATGCAGAAGTCGCCCTTGTGGCGCGGCCATGTCCAGTTGTCGGTGTCGGCGCCGAACTTGCCGATGCCCCACGGCGGGCAAGCCACCAGACGGACATCTTTATACACATCATACACAAACAGAATGTATTGGTTGCCATGGTAGAAGGCCACGATTTCCACTTCCACGTCGCGTCCTTCCTTCTTCTCTTTTGTCAAAGCCTTGATATTCTTCTTGATGATGGCAGCGCGGTCGGCTTCGGAGGTGTTGTCGTCAATTCCTTTCAGAATGGCATCCGTAACATCTTCAATATAAGTCAAGAACGAAACGGTAAGACCTTCATTGGGAAGCTCTTGGTCTTTGCTGCGTGCCCAGAAGCCCTCCTGCAGGTAGTCGTGCTCCACTGAGGAGTGCGCCTGCACCTGGCCGAGGCCGCAGTGGTGGTTGGTGAGCAGCAGTCCCTCAGGCGAAATCAGCTCGCCGGTGCAGCCGCCGCCGAACTGCACGATGGCATCCTTCAGGCTGGGCTGGTTGAAGCTGAAAATCTGCTCGGCCGTCAGTTTGCAGCCCAGACGCTGCATGTCGGCGAGGTTCTGGCCGTTAATGGAATAGGGCAGCCACATGCCTTCGTCGGCACGCACACTGCACACAAGCATCATCAGAGCGATGATCAAAAGATTGATTTTGTGTTTCATTATGGTATTATTTTTAAAGTCGCAAAAATAAGAAAAAATGGTGAAATCCCAATCGAATAAAGTCGTAATTTTGCACCCTTGAAAAATGAAGCAAGATGGCGGTTGTTGACAAAACCAAAGAATTGGAAACCAAGAAGATAGGATGGCTACTGTTTGTGTATGCCCTGCCCGCCGTCATCAGCCAGATCATCGCCTCCGTGTATAACATCGCCGACCGGGCGTTCATCGGTCACGGTGTCGGGGCGTTGGCCATCGCCGGCCTTGCCATCACCATGCCGTTGATGAACATCATCCACGCCTTCGGCGCGCTCATCGGGGTGGGCTCGTCGGCGCGCATGTCGATTGTGCTGGGGCGCAAGGACGAGCGCTGGGCGGAGAAGATTCTCGGCAACAGCATGGTGTTCACGCTGGTCTTGGGCAGCATCGTAATGCTGTCGTGCTACCTGTTTTTGGATAAGATTCTGATGAAATTCGGTGCCACTGCCAGCACGCTGGGCTTTGCCCGCGAATACATGCTGATTGTATTGCCCGGCATGTTCCTTACCACCATCACCTACAACCTCACGGGCTTGATACGTGCCTCCGGCTATCCCTTCAAGGCTATGTTCATCCTGGCGGGCGGTGCGCTGCTGAACCTCGTGCTCGACCCGCTGTTCATTTTCGGCTTCCACTGGGGCATTGCGGGGGCGGCGTGGGCCACCACCCTTTCGATGGCTGCCACCGCGGTGGTTTCCATCATCCATTTCCTGCAGCGCAGCTCCTTCATCCGCTTCCGGCGGCACGCATGGAAGCCGAAAGGCTATATTTTCCGCAACATCACGCTCATCGGCATGAGTCCGTTCCTGATGAACGTGACGGCGGCGGGGGTGGTGGCGCTCCTCAACCAGCAGCTGCTGCGCTACGGCGGCGACCTCGCCGTGGGTGCCTACGGCATTGTCAACACCTTCGCCATGCTGATGGTCATGGTCATCCTCGGCGTGTGCCAAGGCATGCAGCCCATCGCCGGCTACAACTACGGCGCGGGGCACAACGACCGGCTGAAGCAGGTGTACGTACTCACCATGAAAGTGTGCGTGCTGACCGGACTGGTGGGCAGCGTGGGCTGCTGCGCCTTCCCCCGTGCGCTCTCCTACATCTTCACCGACGATGCCACGCTCATCGACATCATCATCCCGGCCATGCGCTACATCATGGTGATGTTCCCGCTCATCGGCTTCACCATCACCAACTCCAACTTCTTCCAGTCGATCGACAAACCGTGGATTGCGATTGTCACCAGCCTGTCACGGCAGGTCATCTTCCTGCTCCCGCTGGTGTACATCATCCCTTATCTGTTTGAGCAACAGCATATAGCCGGCCTTACCGGCATCTGGATGTCCTGTACCATTTCGGATGTGATGGGGGCTGTGCTGGCGGGAGTGTTGCTGCTGCGCAACCGCGAGGTCTTCCGTCCGGGACATCTTCCCGAGCCGAAGGTGATTCACGAGGCGGGACCGGGCGACGGGGAGGCAGATTAAATCCCCCAATATTTCTTCACGATTTTGCTCTCAATCTCGTTCTCGATTTCGTCGGGGAGGTTGGGGAAAAGGTCGCGGCCGATTTTGGCCTCGAGGTCGTCCACCGACATGGAGGAGGCCTTCAGCTCCTGCTTGTCGGAAGTGTTGTTCATGATAAAGCCGATGGCGGCGTAAGTACCGTTGCTTTCAATGAGAAAGGCCTTGAAGAACGCGTCGGGCACGGCCACGTGGTTGGCACCGATGGTGCCGAACTCATGGGTGGTGAACAGCGGTCCGCAGACGATATACACCTTGCCGTACTGTTTGGCGATGCGGCGGCCCATCTTCTCGGTTTTCTCCCAGCAGCCGGCGTTGCAATCGTGGTTCTGCGGACACATATTAGTGAGCAGGAAGCTCTCGAGCATGGCCTGCTCGCTCCATTTCATGTCGGCGGCGGGCGCCATGTGGCCGCGGTCCCAGCCGGAGCCTTTGTAGTCGGACAGCTCGGCCTGCTTGCCTTTGCACATCTCATCCTGAGCGAAGGCATCGTTGCGGGGCAGTTCGCCGGAGGCCTCTTCTCCGGTGAGCTCATAGGCCACCCAGTTGGGTATGAGGGTGGTATGGTTGTAGGAGGTGGTGTAGCCGATATGTTCAATCACATCCTCGTCGGCAGTGAAGGCGGGGTATTCCAATTTCTGATCTTGCGACACCTTCGGCTGGGCGGCGGCATCCTGCCAGCCTACACACTGGCTTGAAAGGCAACACGCCGCCAGCGACAGCACAATGATATAGCACAATCTTTTCATCTTTTTTTTGCAATAAAAATCTGCCACAAAATTAATAAAAATAATCGAATCATTTTGCTACTTTTGCACAATGATTCTTTTCTTCAAAATATTTAAATTTATTCATTAATAAAATTACATAATTAATTATCAATTAATAAAATATGAAAAAAACACTTTTTATCATAACTCTTCTTGTCATCTGCGTTTCTTGCCATAATGAACCCCAAGTGCAGGCACCCGGGCGTGTTGAACCATCCTCTGAAATCGCAAACACCACTCCCCTGACGGATGCTGACATTGAAAATCCATCAGCAATTTATGTGGCTTTGAATGGCATCATGGACAAGGCTGTGGAAAAGATGACCGCCGCACAGACCACCGAGGAAGTGGTGGAGGCGGCCAACTGGTATTACGATGAATATTGGGCTTTAGCCAATGAAAAAGGAAAAGAGTGGTCAACCATTTACACTCAGGAAGAACGGCAGGTTTACGCCCAGCGCGACAAGGAGTTTGTAACCCTGCTGCGAAGCCAGTACATTGCAGTGGGCGGTGAGAAAAAAGATTTGCCCCATCTCCTTAAGCAACTGATGATCAAGTGTATGCAATACGATCAAGAGACGAAGGCCAAGTGGGGCGAAGCCGTGCAGGACAGCATTGCAGCCCATTAGTACTGCGTTTTGTTTTGTAAATAGAATTTTTCTCAGAAACACTATTTCCCGATGCAGAACTTACCGAAAACGGTGTTCAGGATATCGTTGTCGGTGATGGTGCCCGTGAGCTGACCAAGCTTGTCGAGCGCACTGCGCACGTCAATGGCCACGAGGTCGGTAGGAATACCCATGGCAAACCCTTCCTCTATGCGGGTGATATCCGCAGCGATGCCGCACATCAGGTCGTAATGGCGGGCATTGGTCAGCAGCGTGTTGTCGCCCGCCGCACAGGCCTCCGCATAGCGCGACAGGGCATCGCCCACGTCGCCCACATGCTGCCGTTTCTTGGCCGACACGGCCAGTACCTCATCGAATCCCAAGTTTGCAAAACTTTCAGTGTCAACAGGTTTGCAGTCTATTTTGTTGATAATGAGAATGGTTCTTTTGCCAGAAAGGTTCACTTCCGCCGGCAGACTGCGCAGTTCGGCCGCAATGTCGTCCGGCGTGTCGCCAGTATCCACGAGATAGAGAATCACATCGGCCTTCTCCATCGCACGGAAACTGCGCTGGATGCCCGAACTCTCGATGGTGTCGGCAGACTGCCGGATGCCCGCCGTGTCGATGACGCGGAACAGCGTGCCGCCAACGGAAAGCGTGTCCTCGATGGTGTCGCGGGTGGTGCCGGGAATGTCGGAAACGATGGCGCGGTCGTCATCCAACAAGGCATTCAACAGGGTGGATTTCCCCACGTTGGGCTTGCCGACAATGGCCACGGGAATGCCGTTTTTAAGCGCATTGCCCGAATGGAAGGAGGCCACCAGCCGTTGCACTTCCTCGCGCAACTCAGCCAACAGCTGCATAAACTTCTTTCTATCCGCAAACTCCACATCCTCTTCGCTGAAATCCAATTCCAGCTCCAACAGGGCCGCTAACTGGATGAAGCGGTCGCGCAGGTCGGCAATGGTGCGCGACACCCCGCCTTTGAGCTGATTGACCGCCAAGCGGTGGGCGCTTTCCGACTGTGAATCAATCAGATCGGCAACGGCCTCGGCTTGTGGCAAATCCATTTTGCCGTTCATGAACGCCCGCAGGGTGAACTCGCCCCGCTCGGCCAGTCGGCAGCCGCCCTGCAGCAGCAACTCCAGGATTTTCTGCTGGATGTAGCGGGATCCATGGCACGAAATCTCCACCATGTCCTCGCCGTCGTACGAGTGCGGGGCCGCATACTTCACCACCACCACCTCGTCCACCAGCTGCTGTCCGTTGTACAGGCGGCAGAAGTGCGCGGTGCGGGCAGGCCACTCGACAAAACGGTCACCGTCAGAGATGAGCGTGCCGACGATGTCAAAGGCCTGAGGACCAGAGACTCTGACGAGGGCGATGGCCCCGATGCCGGGAGCAGTGGAAATGGAGCAGATGGTCATGGAAATGGAAAAGTTAAGAGTTAAGAGTTAAGAGTAAAAAGTAAAGAGTTAAGAGTTAAGAGTTAAGAGTAAAGGAGTTAAGGGGTGAAGAGTTCAAAATTGTTCATTGTTAATTGTACATTGTTCATTGTACATTGTAAATTGTACATTGAAACTACATTCCGCCGTCGCAGACGAGCACTTGGCCGGTGATGTAGGCGGAGAGGTCGCTGGCGAGGAAGAGGGCTGTGTTGGCCACATCTTCGGGGCGGCCGGCGCGGCGCAGGGCGATGCTTTTCGCGATAGTGTCGCGCACCTCCTGCGGAAGCTTCTGCGTCATGTCGGTGTCGATGAGTCCGGGGGCGATGGCATTGCAGCGTATCGACCTGCTGCCCAGCTCTTTGGCCACCGACTTGGTGAAACCGATAATGCCCGCCTTCGCCGCGGCATAGTTGGCCTGTCCGGCATTGCCGCCAATGGCCGTTACCGAACTCATGCTGATGATGCTGCCGCTGCGCTGCTTCAGCATCACGGGCTGCACAGCTTTGGTATAGTTGAAAACGGACTTCAGGTCCACGCGCAGCACCTCGTCCCACATCTCCTCGCTCATGCGCATCAGCAGCGTGTCGCGGGTGATGCCCGCATTGTTGACCAGCACATCCACCCGGCCGAACTTCTCCACGCAGGTTTTCACCACCTGCTCGGCATCCGCAGAGGAGGCGGCATCGGCCTGCACGAACTGCCACTCGCCACCGATTTCTTTCAACTGCGTCTCCATCTCAGGCGAAACCGATGAGGTGCCCGTGAAAACCACGCTGGCGCCATTCTCCAAAAATTTCTCCACAATAGCACGACCGATTCCGCGCGTGCCGCCCGTTACGATAGCGACTTTTCCTTCCAATAATGTTTTCATATTCAGATTATTATTTCCTAATTTTGAAAGCGCAAAGTTATAACAAAATTCTGGATTGGCAGACCTTTCCAAGAAAAAAGCCCCCACCACCGCATCACCGTATCACCGCATCACCGTATCAGCGTCACCGTGCCCACCGCTTCGTACTCGCCGTCACTGCCATAGGTGTAGGTAATCTTATACACATAGCAGCCCGCCGGCATCAGCGTGCCGTTGTAGCCGCCATTCCACCCCTCGTAGGGATCGCGCGTGTGGAACACCAAATTGCCTTCGCGCGAATAGATGTACATGTCGTAATTCTCCATCGTGACGAAGGAGTGGATGGGCAGAAACACCGAATTGATGCCGCCCTCTTTCGGATAGAAAGCGTTGGGGATATAGCTGACCGGAGTCTGTTTCAAAACGATGGTATTGGAAACGCTTTTCTCCATAAATCCGTAATCATCAAATACTTCCTCGGCCTCCACAAAATAGGACATCCCCTCCCCTTCCTTGCGCATGGCCGTGACATCGTCGTCGTAGTTACAGCCGCTCAAGGCACCGCCCGTCTCCGCAAAGAAGGCATCCGCCTCGCTCTTGCGGTTGAGCCGGTAGCCGCCCACGCCGCCCTCCCAGCCGTCGTAGGCGTTCCAGTCGAGATGGTTGCGCCGCGTGGCCGACTCGCTGCTGCCCGTCAGCACGATGTTGTGCGCCACCACCGAGCGCTTTGTCTCCACCCCGCACTCGTTTTCAATGGAAGCCATATAGTAATACACGGTTCTGTTTACCCGCAAATCTCTGTCATCCAAGAAAATATAAGTATCCGTACCATCGCTGTACTGCTCGTCCAAATGCACGAAATGCTGGTCGTCGCCGACGCTGCGATAGAGATGAACCTTCGAGAAGGTGACCGTCCCGCCCGTGGAGACCTTGATTTCCAGATTCCTATTGTCCACCACCGACACGTAGCGTATATACACAAAGTCGTGATTGTCAGCCGCATCAAAGAGGAAGCTACAGGGCGTGGAGGAGGCGGTGACATTGCCGCCATAGTTCACGGCACGCACCACACAGCGGTAGGTGCTTTGCGGCACAAGTCCCGGCAGCGTGAAGGTAAAATGCTCGCCATCCGTCTGTCCGGCCAGCTGCAGCGGACCGCCGTTTTCCGAAAAGTAGATCTCGTAATGTTCCACCTCCATCGGCATCCCTTCGTACTCTTCCCAGCTGAAGTAGGCCTCGCGGCGGCACAGGTCGTAGGTGGCCGTCAGGCGGATGTTGTGCTGCGGGTCGCTCATGGCGCTGGAGTTGAGGCAGCTGTCGAGCGCGGCCACACGGTACTGCTGCGTGGCGGTGGCGGCATTCACGGCATCCACCCATGTGGTAACGCCTTCCACGGTGTCGGCCGGTACCCACAGACCGTTCTCCAGATGGTAGATGATGTAGGCGGTGACATCGGGCGAGAAGGCGGGCTCCCAGCCGAGGCGGATGGTGGTGGTGGTGAAGTCCACCGAAACGCTGTCGAGCTGCGGCATGTCGGGGGCGGTGAGGTCCGAGAAGAGGTCGCTCTGCACGCGCGACACGCTGCGGCAGCCGCTTGCATCGGCCAGCTCCACGCGGTACGACAACATGCTGGAACAGATGTCGATCGTGTCGCGGAAAATCAGTGCGGGGCTCCCTCCTATCGGGTTCCACACGCCGGCGGGATACTCACGGAAGATGTCGTAGGTGGCAGCCGATGAGGGCAGAGCAGGTGTATGCAACGGCGACCAGTTGAGCACGGCGATCCCGCTGCCTTGGTTGGAGAGGTAGAACTCGAGCGTGCTGAGCGTGTCGGAAAAGGCGCACTCGCTGGCGGAGCAGGCGGCCACGTAGTAGTAGAGCAGCGGCTGGTTCACGGCATCGGCGCCCGTATGCGTATAGGTGGTGGTAGTCAGACTGTTCACCTGTCCGAGCTGGTTGAAGTTGGTGCCGTCGGAAGAGGCATAGATGAGGTAGCGGCTGAAGCCGGTGGCATCGGCAGGCTGAAGCCACGACAGGGTGACATCGCCCGTGGCGTCCACGCTCACACAACGCAGCTGCGGCGGACTGATGGCCCAGCCCGCGACACTGCAACAGATTCCAATCGCCAATGCCAGTATCTTTTTCACAGAATGATTAACGAAAGAACTGAAGAAAAAGTATAAATTTAGGAATTATTAAATGAAAAGATTATGAGATTCGATGAAGGAGGGTCCCCTGTTATTGCAGGGCTGCAAGGATGGCAGGCGGGCTACAGATCATCCATGGCGGCGCTGCGCACCTTCTCCGAGTTGGCCTTGTCGATGTAGCGCAAACACACCGATGCAGTACTGGACTTCTCACCTGAGACGATGGACAATTCAATCTCACCCAACTCGGTAGAGAAGACGGTGTACCACTCGTATTCGCCTTCTTCAAGGGCATACATAACCGCCGTATTGTCATAGTTATTTCCATCATATCTGTCAAATTTCTCTTTTGAATCCGATGGATACCCATATTTCTCGGTCAGCATGGATTTAAGGCTTTGGTAATCATTCAAAACCGATGTCCACGTGTCTCTGTCGGGGAACAGCACGGCGATACGGCTGACCACATCAAGGTTTTTCAATGTGGACACGACGATGGTGCAGCCTTTATAGCCAGCGAAATCCCCCGTCAGGATCGACAATCCGTCTTGGGTTCTTTCGTAATGGAAGCCGGCTTTCACCATTGCGTTGGTGTACTCTTGCAGTGTGCCGTTGATGGGCACCCCTTTGAAAGAAAGGTGCTGCTGGGCGAAGAGGTTGCCTGCGAACACGAGGCAGGCGATGAAAAGGGCAAGGTGTTTTTTCATAGGATTGAGGGATAAAGTGTTAATTATTTGGCAGGAACTATTTTGTTGTTATGTCGTTTGGCTTTGATAGTAGGTTCTTTATCGTATTCTTGCTTCATCAAATAAAGATCGGTATTTACTTCTGTGATATTTTTTCTATTATTTGTGTAATATGATAACAATTTAATTACTATTGGATTAGATAATCTATCAATATTATTAAATTCATTTTTATGAATGATAGCCTTCACATTCTTCCATTCTTTGGTGGATAGTTTTTTTTCGCAATCTTTAAAACACTGCCACCAAGATTGAACGGAAAAATGTTCTAAACTGTGCCCAAGTTTCCTCACCGATGCTGCTATGCCTTTTTCACTTCCAAGCCATTCAAAAAAGTATCTATAAATAATCATTGTCTCAGGCATCTCAAGCAATTTATGATACTCGAATATGTTTTCACCAAAAGCTTTTTCAAAGAATGATGTTCCCTTTCCAATTTTACCTTTTGTGCTGTTGAGAATGGCTTGAATGGCACGGATATATTTTCTATTCCAATGTACCCCGATGTAATCACGATTATGTGAGTAATCCTCATCCATTTCGTCTGTTTTGCGGATAGGGTGGAATTTCATTGGGAATGAATAGATGCTTATATGCAATTTATCACACAAATCAACATTGATCCTTAGTCGTTCATATAAATCATCTGGATGGTCTTTGTAGTTGTATAACAGATAATTAGAAAAGTCCTTTATCCCTGCATCTTTACACATTCTGATTGCTGCACAATACTTACCTTTTGTTCTAATATCATCAAAAGCGATTCTGACAGGACGAATTGCAATCTGACCAAAAAGGCTTGCTTTTTCTGGTGAGAATAGTCTTGCATCCAACCCTTGGTTGAAGTCTACGAAACGGAGTTTGCCTTTCCCAGGTTGGTAATGCTTGTCACATAACTCTTTCAGTTCGTCATATGCAGCGAGAATATTCTCCTTAGTCGCAGATTGTATCTTATTTATGTGGAATTTTTGAAATAGGACTTGATAAGCAAAGTATGATTCTTCCTTGTCTTTTAATTTCCCATACAAATCCATCATCAACTTCTGTGATTTGCGAATATATGCACGATCGTTAACGCCATTTCTCAAATTTTTAATGCTGATATCCAATAAATTAGGTTGGGAAAATTTCGCACCCTTTGCAAATCCACAATCTTTTATTTCTTGAATGATTTTCACAAAATGTTTAGATGCCAACACGTTGTTGTCCATCAACAGGAGGTCTTTTTGTTCTCCGTACTTTTCTCGGATATTGTCTATTCTTGATTTTAATGGAATATAGTCTTGGTAAATAGGTTCGAGAGTCTTCACAGCACAAAATGCGCAATTTCTCACGCAACCTCTTGTGGTATACCGATAATATGCGTTTGACATCGGGTATTGATAATCAATCTCGTCAAGTATGGAGTAATCAAGTTCCAATTCATCAATAGGAATATCATTGTCTTTATCAAGATCACCAGGGTGTAAAATTCCTATATGTATCCCACCCGAACTGCCTTTTTTATGAATTTTTAGTCCAGTCGCAATTGATACTTCTTGAGGTTGAATAGAAGCCAGTACTCCACCAACCATTAGGTTGTTTTCTTCTTTGACTAACAATTTAGCAAACTCAATAGTTTTGATAGTAATGTCCCAGTAAAAAGTAAAAAGAGTTGTCACGCCAACAATATCCCATTCCCTTTCTTGCTCATGTTTCCAAATACCATTCCAATAATAGTCCTTGAATTCAATTAGTTTTGCCCAAAGCAAAAGAGACATTTCAGATTCTTCAATATCTAATTGATTTGCATGTTCTTTGCGCTTTGTACGAATATATTCGATGAAGAACTCTCGCTTAATACGCCAGTCAATAGAAGAATCAATCTGAGAAAAGGCAGCTATGCATTTGTCAGCTATCCGCTCGATAACAAATTGTCTCAAGTCCCCCTTATAGAACATGACTTCATCTCCTAACATTTTATAATAAGTGGAGATCTTCATCAGCCCTATGGGAGGAAACTTGTTCGCATAATTCGGCTCAATCAGCAGAACTTTTCGATTCCTTTTTTGTTGTGCCATTTTAAGCCAAATCTTTTATCACTTTTTTCTTCAATTCCTCTATCAGTTCAATATGCTTTTGAGGGCAATTGGATGTGAACAAATCGAATATACGTTTGGTGAGTTTGATGTCGGAGTCCGTCATTGTCTCTTTTAATATTTCGAATGGGTCTGATTTAACGTATGGGGATGCGGCTTTTTTATTAGAAGAGACTGATGGCGTAGTCTCTGTATTCGATTTTTCAGTCGAAGTACTAACTTTTTGCTTGTAATGCTCAATAACTTGTTTGGCAGCTGATGATTGAGCATTTTTGGAATTTTCTTTTTTGTGTATCTCTTCCTGAATTGTTTTTTGTTGCTCTTCAGTTGCGTGTGACTCCGAGGGCTTGTCAGTCTTTTTGACAATATTTTTCATATCATTTGCCAAATGATATAATTTGACCAGTTCATCAAACTTATCACGTATCAACGATTTAAGTTTTTCAGACTCGGGTGTGGGTGCCAAGCCGTCTCTGGCACTATTCAGTTTAATTTTAGGATTCACAATATGGATTTCTCCATAGAAGTATTTGTTCCCTCTTGTCTCATTTTTAGGGAAAAAGGATGTCAATAGATTTGCATCCCCCACTTGAATGTTATGTTTTCTCAGACGAAAACAACTATTTCTATCAGAAACAGGAATGGCTTTCGTAAATGGAGTATTTGCGTACCAACCCCATGCCAATAATCCAAATGTTTCGTCTTTCAGACTGAAATATTCTAATCCGAGAATGTCATCACCAGTACCATCAATAGTCAATCCATATCGTTTCTTTAGCGAGGTGGAATCATTGACCGAAATTTGAAAATGTCCGATACTATTTTGCAGTTCTTTGTATTCATCAGGAACGCTTGTTGCAATCAGTTGATTTTTAAACGGCATAGAGTAATCAATGGGGGCGACCTCCTTGAGATATTCCGATATAGTGTTTTCATCCAATAGTTCAGGATAATCAGGATGAATATTTTCAAGTTTGACGATAAAGTAATGATTTGACTTGTCTTCTTCAAATAGATTTAAATCAGTAGTTTTGTCAATCACTTCCGTTGCAGTTGAAAGGTCGTTCCCATCCTCCAATATCTGTTTGATTTTATCTATATCAAAAATGATTTCTGATC
Organism: Bacteroidales bacterium; assembly: GCA_045132235.1. Lineage (GTDB taxonomy): Bacteria > Bacteroidota > Bacteroidia > Bacteroidales > WCHB1-69 > UBA1756. The sequence goes on along the minus strand of JBGURX010000036.1, from coordinate 5,908 downwards.
CCATATCCTCTCCTTGAAAGGAGGTTCTAAAAGAGAGTTTTTTACAAAAATATCCCCCCACTAATCTCCCGATGCCAAATTGACCCGCAGATGTTTCACCATCTTTCTTTGAATCAGCAATATCCAGCAGGACAGGTTCAACATTTTTATAAGACACACCGGTCCCATTGTCTTCAATTGTTATACTTCTCTCTGTCTTATCAATAGTGATAGATATTCTTCCTTCTGTAATTTTATTTAAGATACCACTGTTTACCGCGTCATTTATTGCATCTCTTGAATTTTGAATGTATTCACGATAAATCAATTTTGAATCCCCATACATTTGAAACATCAGCATGGAAATTAAATTTTTTCCCACTTTTGATTTGTGTTCTTTCATAATATATCAGTTTTAACCGTTAGGGAATTGCTTGTATGTTGGTCTCGGAAATTTTATGTTTACTAACGAACGTAAAGCAGGATTTGAAATGATATATTCACCAGGAGAAAGGCGAGTCATCATATTTTGATATACTTTCGGAATGTATTTGTAGTCGGATTTTGAAACCTCTATTGCATTTGTGCGCCCGTATGCATGTGTCGCACAGTTCCCTTTGACACGATCATGTATTGCGCTTCGAAATTGTTCCACGGAAAAAAGTATGATTCCTAAGGATCGTCCACGTTCAGCAATATCCAACAATTGTCTCAAAATAGGTGAATTCTTTGGAACATCAGTTGAAGCGTATTTATTCAATTCATCAACAAACAAGATGACTTTTTCTGGAATATCGTCACGTTCTGCTCCCAACTTCATGTCATAAATAGCACGTGCAACGCTTCCAAAAACAAAACTTTGAGTATTTTCGTCCAAACGTGCAATGTCAATCACCATTATTTGACCCGCTTTCAAATTGTGTTGTATTTCATCAGTTAAATCCACGTCCAAATCAGTCTGCGTTTTAGCAAATACATCATTTTTAATGGCTTTGCTGATACAACGTTTGAATTTTCGCCAACTAGTTACCTGAATCTCCTTATTCTTATTGTCTTTGTTCCCAGCTTGTGTGGCTTGCCCGATAGCACACTCCAGCGATTTCCACTTGTCGATCCCCGAGAAAACACCCTCTTTGTTAATAACGAAATTTACACAACTTTCTAAAGTTCCAGTACTATCGTCTTCATTGGCAAGAAGCAAATCCAATTTATCTTGTGACTTTTCAAAAGTAAATTTATAGGTAACTGCTTTCTTATTATCTTTTTGTCGTCTAACATCGTCAGGTTTTGCATATGACTGTACGTTTTCTGTCGCGCTATCTTTGCCATAGGGATAGTAGAATTTCACATTCTTGAACGGTTCTGTAGATAGACCCAAATCTTTATATATTTTTTTATCTGCTTCGGATAATTCGGAATTAGCCTCGTCAATTGCCATCAGATCTCTACCTTTCACATTAAAGAAAACAAAGGCGGCAGAGCTTCCATCCTCCAATCTAAATTTATGCTGAATGGCATTTAGCAGAAACATAGAGTAAGATGTTTTGGCAGCCAATCCCGAAATGCCTGAAATATTTAGATGTGCACCTTCTGGTCCTATAAGAAAATGGTAGTCCAATTCCACTTTGACTTTGCAGGTGTCATCGCCTTGATACATTTGTAAATATCCGCATACTAGCGGATGCCTAACATCTTTTAACCCCAAAGCAATTTTAATATCTTCTTCTGTGCAAATTGCAACTTGTTTGCCGTCTAAAACAGGAGTGTAAATATTCCCTGTATTACAAATAACACGAGCTTTGACATAATTCATGCCCAAACGATTCATATAACCAATTGTCTCGTTCGTGTCACCAAAATCACTTGAGATATAACTTGTGAAATGACTTGGAGCATCAGTGACATGGTTTATCTCTTCAATAATACCATACGTGATAGAACTGATTTCATGTTCGACTTTAACTATATCAAAAGGGCTGAGAATGCATTGTTTGTCCGTCCAAAAGAAAAACTCGTCAATTGTTGACGGCATTTTCTCTGTCGCTGAGACTTTTCCAATTATTTTTGTCATATTAAAACAAATTTAAAATTACTTTCTCGTCAATGTAGTGTGATTTGCAAAACGATTCAGTTAAAAAAACTGGATATAGGTGATTTGCCCATCGGGAATCTTTCCCATAACACACGGGATAGGCCTCTCGTATTAGTTGGGAACTTATTGTATCAATCAACTCTGAATCAAATGGCTTGCCATCCATCATAATCATTTCACATTTAATGATATCTGAAAAATGAGAATCTCGGAATTCACTTTTTCGCAATCTTACGTACCAAACTGCAAATGCTTGTTCAAATCCATCCTTATCTTGAGATTCATATTTGTAAACTTTGGTTCGGTGAAAGGGTTTCATTTCAGCAATAGTTCGTGAAAGACGATTGCCTTCGAAATCAGGTAAAAGATCGGGATCAAATAGTTTAGAGACCCCTACGACATGTGTATAATTCTCTTTAAAGTTGTTGAATTGTGTTTTATCAAAGTTTGAATATCGAGGATTATATTCCAATGATCCGTCTTTGATTAACCAGTGTTCATCATCAAGTTTGTTCTCTTTACAAAGATGTGCTACAAGGAGTTGTTCCTCATCCATCATTTCATTCTGAATTTTAGCAATAGCACGACTTTTGTAATTGTCTTTTTCTCTATCACCATTTGAACCGTCGGTCTTGTATAACAGAATCTTATCGATAGTTAAATTCCGTTCAACAATAAATTTGGATTTGAGCAGTTCGGAGTTTAATTCATCACGGAATGCACGACAAAAGTTATCACCGCCATCATTATCGTCAAAGTCATCTGGCATAGCAATAACTATTTTGCTACATAGCGAATCGCTTTTGGTGAGCATTGCCTTTTTAAATACATTTCGGTCGAACCTTTCACAGCAACCCACAATCACTTGTCCCGCGATGATTGGAAATATTTTCTTCCCAATAGCAATATCATCAACTTTGTATGTATGACGTGAGCCATCAAGAAAATAACTGAAAATTGGTGGGGGAATTTTGTCCCCACTTACTGTTTTTGACAAGTCAACGACACTCTTTCTAGTTCTATCTGATTCTGCAAAATCACTTTTTGTGGAATTGGAGGCGGTCTTGTCATCATAGTTGTAGGCAATGGTATCATTGTTTGCTGTATCAAGCGACATTTTTCTCGTCTTGTAGCAATGATATTTTCCTTTGCCTTCTTTTTCTATGAAATCCAATATCTTCATAATACGACAACCTCTCCCCGCCCGCTGACCCCATTGCGGACAAAACAAAATTTCTACCCAAAGCCACATAAAAAAGCGCGGGATCCTGAAATTCATCGCTCATCCCGCTCTTGTTGGCCTTCGCAAAGCCTTCCTGCTGAGGATAAGCAATGCCGAAGCCCACGCTGTGTGTACATAAAATGAATACACAAGCCAATGGACATTGAACATTGCCTTACCGTGCAGCAGGTTTTGGAAGTTGCGAAGTTCACAAGAGCCGCAGATAAGACGTTGAGTCAACGCCTTTAATATATGTCTATTGCCCGCCTTCCGCCCGTTCGGACTTCGGAACGAACAACGTGCAAAAATACAATAAAATTTGGAACAACTACCTGTTCCCGTGAATTTTTATTCCCTACTATCCCCCACCCCGTTCTTCCGCGGCATACCGGCCGTCAGGTCCTATCACCCTGCCAGCGTGCCGCGGTGGGCGCACGCGCCCACGCACACCCCGCACTGCGCTGCGCTTGTACGGGGTTACCCAAATATCACCCCTTCGGGGTGAAGGGACATCGCAACCGTCTGGGCATCATCGGCAGAGACGCGATGAATCGCGCCCGCACGGCAGCCAGTTAATACCCCAATGCGTGGAAATAACGCGACAGCCCCGCATCTCTGGCCGCCTTGTAAATTACGGCGTGAAGAAAACACTCAATCTAATTCGTATTGCAAATATTCCAACCCATACTTTTCATAACCGGGGATTTTTGCATCGCAGGTCACTAATGTAAGATGTTCTTCGATGCATTGCGCTATGAGAAGCCTGTCGAAAGGATCCTTGTGAAAATTTTCACGCTCAAAATTCTCCAACCGTATCACATGATGGTGGTTAAGTGGCACTATCTTCACATTAGCTTCCTTCAAATCCTGAACTATTTGTGCAAGAGAATGGGACAATTCAAGCTGCTTCTTTGCGCTCTTGATGACAAGTTCGTGGAAAGTTATGACACTGACATAGCCCTGATTGTCGTAATCCTCAATAAAATCATGAATATCAGAGGGTAGTTTTGTGCCACCTTCCAAATAATATACAAGCGCTTGCGTGTCAAAAAGGTATCGCATTATACAGTGGCAGAACTTTTACTGAAAGCATTCTCACTGTACCAAATTTTACCTTTTAGAATCCCACACAATTTGGTGATGGAACTCTTTTTCTTGTTTTTCTTGCCAGCATTGGCTGCGGTCCATTCTTTGATAGTCATATTTTAGAATTAATTTAGTGCGGCAAAAATACAACTTTTTCTTAAAATTAATCATACTATAGCAAATTTTTTCAAAAAAAATTTTTGGGCTACCCTGTTATGACAGCCTCTACTCTTTTTATTGATTGACAAACTGCACCATTCCGCCGACCCATAGGGAGGCGGAACCTCATTCCAATCCCCCACCCCGTTCTTCCGCGGCATACCGGCCGTCAGGACCTATCCACCTGCCAGCGTGCCGCGGTGGGCGCACGCGCCCACGCACCGGCGGGCATTGCATGCCCGCCTACCAATCCCTGCACCCCTAACGGGGTGCGGACGTTTGTTATTGCCTCGACAGAACGTGGCGGAAACGCAATGAATCGCGCCCGCACGGCAGCCCAATCATATCCAACAGATTGGAAAACACATTGTAGAGACGCCATATTATGGCGTCTCTACTTATGGCGTCTCTGCCCCTACCGCCACCTGAGCGAGAACGACACCCCGGCATGTGCGGGCGCCACGAGGAAAGAGGGCTGGGCGTATGGCCGGATGTGGAAGGTGAGGTCGTCGGAAATGTCGAAATAGTATAGATGCGCATCCACGGCGGCATCGATGATGTTGAGCACGTAAAAGATGCCCGTGGCCGCAATCGAAATCTCCATGTAGCGCGTGTAGCTCTTTTTCATGCTGATCAGCGACTCGTCCCCGTATTCCGCCAACTCGGGGTCGAGCAGGGCGGTCTCGCCGTTGGCACGGTGGATGTACTCTTTTTCATAGGACTTCATCTCATGACCGAAATAGCAGCTCAGTGCCACTCCACCGCCGATACAGGTGTAAATAATGGGGATTTTCCATGCCTTTCTGTTGTACACCTGACCCGCCCCGGGCAGCACCGCCGACAAGGCAATCGCAATCTTCGGGGAGTGTTTTCTCTGCAAGGCCGAGTCGGTGGTATGCACCCGCTCCACCTGCGGCGTGCCTTCCATGCGCACCACAGGCTCGCCACGGTCAGCGGAAGTCTTCCTGTTTTTGACCGCCGCCGTGGTGTCGGAAGGAACAACCGGATCCTGCGCTGACAAGTCAGGACAGACAATCAGGAATAAGAATATGAATATCAGAATGATGCGAAAAATCTTCATCATAGTGAAAAGACTACTTCACTGCAGAAAGCATCTTGATGACCTGCTGTAGCTGCTCATCCGAATCGAAGGGAATGGTGATCTTGCCTTTCCCTGACGGGTTGCGGGTGATGCCGATTTTTGTGTTGAAATGAGCCGACAAATCCTTCTTGACCTGCTGCAGCTCATTGGAGAGCTTCATGCGGGAAGCTCTCTTTTTGGGTTTGACTTCAGCGGAGAGGTTCTTGGCCAGCAGCTCGGTATCCCTGACCGACAGTCCCTTGGACAGAATCTCATCCAGCATCTTGTT
>JBGURX010000035.1:0-21833 GCA_045132235.1 Bacteroidales bacterium | reverse complement strand
GTTGTATATTTGCAGTCGTTAACTCATTTAAATTTCTAACCCAATCTAAAAATCATGAAACAACAAGAAATTGTTCCCAACGTGGAAGAAAAAATCATCACCCTGCGCAACCAGCAGGTAATCCTCGACTGCGATGTCGCTGAACTGTACGGTGTTGCAACCAAGGAGATCAACCAAGCTGTACGCAACAACCCCGAAAAATTTCCTGAGGGCTACATCTTTGAGCTTGATAATCAGGAATTATCGGATTTGCGGTCAAAATTTTTGACCGCAAAATTCAAAATGACCAGACAACTTCCCAAAGCCTTCACCGAGAAAGGACTCTACATGCTGGCAACGATTCTGAAAAGTCCGAAGGCGGTGCAGACGACCATCGCCATTGTGGAGGCATACGCCAAACTGAAGGAACTGTCACGTGTGATCGTGGAGATTCCCCAACAGGAAGACGATGCTGTCATACAGAAACAACTGCTGCATCGTGGCGGACAACTGGTGGAAGACCTCATCACCGATATGCTTCCGAAAAAGAGCACCGAAACCTCCTTCGAACTGAATCTCGCCATGTTCAAGCTCCGTCATTCGATACGGCGAGAGGATGACGAGAAAGTCAAGCACTTGGAAGAAGAAGTGGAGCGGCTGCGGAATTTGTTGAAAGGCAGCGGCGAAGCGTAGCCCTCATCTACATTGTACATTTCCCTGAACGCCACCCCCTTTATGGTGGCAGGGAACGGTGGCGTAGCTATGAATCTGTTCGTCGCTTACAAGTTGAGAATATTCTCCACAATGGCGTCAATGGCTTGTGGCAGAGCGAACTGCGCCATGTTGCGCGACATCTCTTCGCATTTTTGTGGGTCGTTGACCAGCGTCTCGAAGGTGGGGATAAGCTTTTCGCCCGCCTCGCTGTCCTTCACAATCAGGGCCGCGCCTTTCTCCACCAACGCCATCGCATTCTTGGTCTGATGGTCTTCGGCAGCGTAGGGGAACGGCACCAGAATCGTGGGCGTGCCGAGGATGCTCAGCTCCGCAATGGCCAATGCCCCTGCCCGCGAGATGATGAAGTCGGCCATGCCGTAGGCGTCGTTCATGTTTTTGATGAACGGCACGATACGCACTTGGTCGCTCTGCAACATCGACAGCTCCATCTGGTTCTGCTTGTAGTACGCCTCGCCAGTCTGCCAAAGCACCTGTATGCCCATGCCTTTCAGCTTGCTGATGTTTTCGGAAAGGGTTTTGTTGATGGTCTTGGCGCCCAGACTGCCGCCTACCACCAACAGGGTTTTGCGGTCGGGCGACAGGTCGAAGAACTGATACGCTTCGGGCTTCTTTTTCTCAATGTGCAGGATTTCGTCGCGCACGGGATTGCCGGTCTTCACGATTTTCTCGGCCGGGAAGTAGTGTTCCAGTCCGTCGTAGGCCACGCAGATTTTCTTCACCTTCGGGGCGAGCCGCTTGTTGGTGACGCCCGGATAGGAGTTCTGCTCCTGTATCAGCGTGGGAACGCCTAACTTGTGGGCAGCGTTCAGTGCGGCATAGCTGGCGAAACCGCCAACGCCGATTACCACGTCGGGCTTGAACTCGCGGATGATCTGCTTGGAACGGCTGTTGGCTTTCATCAGCACGAACGGCAGCTTGAGGTTTTTCCATATTCCTCTGAGCGACAGATCTCTGGAGATACCGTAAATGTGCAAACCCTCGATTTTGTAGCCGGCATCGGGCACGCGCCGCATCTCCATCTTGTCGGATGCCCCGATGAACAGGATTTCCGCATCGGGAACCACTTTCTTGATCCGGTTGGCGATGGCGATGGCCGGAAAGATGTGCCCGCCAGTGCCGCCACCGGAAATGATGAAGCGTTTTTTCATATCAGTTTGTTTTTCTTTATTCAAAAATTAAAAATCCAAACGCTTGTCCACCAAGTTGATAAGACGCTGTTTGTTGCGGCGGGCTTTCATCACATAGTCGTGTGCCTCGCTCACAATCTGGTTGGCGAACTCTTTATCGGCCAATGAAGAAGCGTTGATTTTCACGTTCAGGTAGGCGCCCGTCACGGCAGCCTCGGCGCAGAGCACGCCCACAGCGGCGTCGGTCACGGAATTCGGGTTGCCCTTCTTGATCATCTGTTCGCAGATGTCGAACACGTCGAACGAGCGTTTCACCGTGCGGAACGGCACCTCGGTGGCATATTTGGTGGCCTCTTGGATGGCGGCCTTGCGGGCGGCTTTCTCCTCCTCGGTACCCTTCGGCAGACCGAAGGCGTTCATGATCATATTGAAAGCGTTGGTGTCTTCATCTACCAGATGGATAAGGTCTTCCTTGATCTGCTGACCCTTGACGGCCACCTCGGAGAAGGTTTTCCACTTGGCGTCCCAGCCGGGCTTGTGGGCCGACAGGTTGGCGACCATGGTGCCGAGCGCTGCGCCCAGCGCACCCATGTAGGCGGAGATGGAACCGCCGCCGGGAGCCGGGCTCTCCGAAGCCGTCTCGTTGGCAAAACCCTCGCAGGTCATATCTACCAGACGGTTGCCGCTCTTGTCGGCAATCATGTATTCAATCACCTTTTCGTCAGGATTGAACGGTTTGAGGTCGTCTAATCCCATCGACTTGATGGCGATTTTCATCTTTTCGGCCTCGTCGATACCGAGCGAGCGCTGCTGCTTGGCGAGGAAGTAGTCGGCGGCATCAATCAGGGCTGACTTGGGAACGAGTCCCACAATCTCGGTGCCGGTGATGCGGATGCCGCGGGCGCCGGCCTTGCGGCAAACCTCCTCGAAGGCGATGTGCAGCGGGGTCTCGCGCATGCTGGTGATGTTCATCGACACCTGTGCGACGCCGTACTCTTTGATGAACCAGCCGATGGCTTTCGTTCCCTTCAGCGTGCCGGGAATCATGATGGTTTCACCGTTGGCGTCCTTCATGATCTTGCCGGTGATGGGGTTGCCCTCACGCTTCGGACGGCCCTTTTCGCGCACGTCGAAAGCGATGGCGTTAGCGCGGCGGGTGGAGGTGGTGTTCAGGTTGAAATTGACGGCGATGAGGAAGTCGCGGGCACCGATGGCGCTGGCACCGCTCTTGGCGACGCTCTCCGTGAACTTGTTGGGACCGAAGTCGGGCTTCCACTCCTTGGTGCAGATACGCTCTTTCAGTGCTTCATACTCGCCCTGACGGCAGTTGGCAAGGTTGCGGCGCTCCGGCTTGAAGGCGGAATTTTCGTAGCAGAACACGGGGATGCCGAGTTCGTCGCCCACGCGCTTGGCCAGTTGGCGGGCAAATTCGGCGGTCTCCTCCATGGTGATATTGGAAACGGGCACGAAGGGGCACACGTCGGTGGCACCGAAGCGCGGGTGGTCGCCGTGGTGACCGCGCATGTCGATGAGCTCCTGTGCTTTACGGATGCCGCGGAAAGCAGCTTCCATCACGTCGTGGGGCTCGCCCACGAAAGTCACCACCGTGCGGTTGGTGGAGGCACCGGGATCCACGTCCAACAGGCTGATACCCTCTACGGTCTCGATTTCGTCGGTAATCTGTTTGATGATGTCGAGGTTTCTACCCTCGCTGAAATTGGGAACACATTCAATAAGCTGTCTCATATTATATAATGTTTTGATTTGTCGTTTTGCGGCTGCAAAGATACAAAATTCCCACTATTCTTTCGTCTTAAAAAAAAGCGTATTTTTGCGTCTCTAAAAATTATCCATCATGAAATATATCGGTCCCCATGTAAGTGCGTCTGGTGGAGTGGAGAATGCCCCGCTCGCCGCCGCACAGCTCAACGCCAATGCTTTCGCTCTTTTCACCAAAAACCAACGGCAGTGGGTCTCGCCGCCGCTCAGCGACAAGAGCATCGCACTCTTTAAGGAGCGTTGTGCCGCTGCCGGCATCACCCCGGAGTTCATCCTGCCCCACGACAGCTATCTCATCAACCTCGGACAGCCCGACGACGACAAGCTGCAGCAGTCCAGGGATGCCTTCCTTGACGAGATGCGCCGCTGCGAGCAGCTGGGACTCACCATGTTGAATTTCCACCCGGGCAGCCACCTCAAGCTGATGTCGGTGGAGGCCTGCCTCGACCGTATTGCTGAGAGCATCAACCTCACGCTCGAGCAGACCGCCGGGGTGACCGCCGTCATTGAGAATACGGCAGGGCAGGGGAGCAACGTGGGTTTCAGCTTCGAGCATCTGGCCCATATCATCCGCAAGGTGAACGACCAATCGCGGGTGGGCATCTGCATCGATACCTGCCACACCTACTCTGCCGGCTACGACCTCAAAACCGAGCAGGGCTATGAGGCTACCTGGCGCGAATTTGACGAGGTGGTGGGTCTTAAATACTTGAGAGCCATTCATTTGAATGATACCAAAAAAGAGTTGGGCAGCCGTGTGGACCGTCATGACAGCATCGGCAAGGGACTGTTGGGCATGGCGTTCTTCGAGCGCATCATGAAAGATGACCGCTTCAACCACATCCCCTTCATCTTGGAGACTCCCGACGAAACCCTCTGGGCGGAAGAGGTCGCCCTCTTGCAAGATCTCAGCAGGTAGGGGAGAAACATTTACTTGTAAATCAAAAAGTCATTGCCATGAACAAATATTTCCTCATCATATTATGCTTGTTATTGTCGTTGAGCGTTTCGGGGCAGAGTAGTCCCGACTTTTACTATACAGGAGCATACAGGCAGGTAGATTTCAATGGCGATGCATTCTTTGCGGAAGATTTTCATGACTATTATTTTGAAATGACTGATGGTAATTGGTTGAGGAATAGTGGTATAATTGTTAAAGGCGAATGTAATATCTATCAGTTTGACCGCCATCGCTATGGGCCTTTATATCTTGATTCGGTAGGTTTTGTAAGGGAGATTATCTTGGTGAAAGTAAAAGATGGTTTTATTGAGGAAAGTTACCTCATTCCTTGCGATTGCAAAGAACTCCCTGTAACGGCATTCTTCATGGTTTCCCACCAACGCGTACCTTTCAAGAAAAGAATCAGTATCAAAAGGTTAAAATTCGAAAAGTTAGACAAGAGTTATCCCATTGATGGGGAATGGTTCGGAAAGATGAAATACCTCAGGTTTCCAGATTTCTCCTATTATTATCCGAAATCTCTCGATCCGAAATCGGATGATCTTCCATGGTCCCCACAAGATTAATTGGCGTAATTCTGTCAATGCCTGAAATAAGTTGACCGTTTTTTATCACTAAAACCAGTAAAAAAACGGATCAATTATGGAAAAACTAACAACAGAAGAGCGAATGGGTGAGCAGCGCCCATACCGCGGCACGCTGGCAGGAAGATAGTATCGGGCGGAACTATGCCGCGGAAGAACAGGGTTGTGTGGAGAGCCATTACAACACCAACCATTGTTCAATGCGCTGGTTGACAGCATATCCGCGCAGGATATAATCCTTTAACACAGAGTTAGCCCAGCGACGGAACTGCGTACCCACTTTCGATTTTACACGGTACCCCACCGAAATAATAACATCCAAGTTGTATAGTCCTATTGGTCGGTCTGAATTTGCAATGTGCAAAAAATGCACATTGCTTTCAAAATCCAGCTCACCCTCCTTGAAAATGTTGTTGATGTGCCTTGTAATGACAGTCCTGTCTTTCTGAAAGAGTTCCGACATTTGCGCCTGCGTAAGCCATACGGTTTCATCTTCTACTCGCACCTCTAAAGAGATGCTTCCATCCGGCTGATAGAGAATGATTTCGTTGTTGTTCATGCTTGAGATGATTTTTAGAATATCTGAGTAATTTTATGACTGCAAAGATACAACAAATAATGGTATTATGTTAATATTAAAATATTGAATTATTATTTTGATATGTTGCCGAGAGATCGGCCTTCGAACGGTGAAACAAAATAGATAAAGTAGATTCTGTCGCTCGCTACGCTCGCAGCGAAATGGTGGTGGAATGATAATTATACGTTTGTAGAGACGCGATGAATCGCATATCTGCTGATAACAGACAGTAGGCTGCAATTCACATTCGTCCCGAAGGGACGACATCTTCGTAACCCCAGATAAGGCCGTCAGGCCGCAATCTGGGGTGTGGGTGCGCAGCGCCCATACCGCGGCACGCTGGCAGGAAGATAGTATCGGGCGAAAAGTATGCCGCGGAAGAACAGGGCGGGGGATAGGAGGGTATTAGCAGAATAAAAGAGGATAATGCTGTTGATTTAGTTCGATTTCATGTATGGTGCAATATCTGTTTTTAGTATTTTTTGTCCCGCTTGTACTCTGTTGTAAACGTCAGCACTGACATTTATGATTTTGATGGCAGGATTCTTTTCAGTGTATATTCGTATCATGTATTTCCCGTCTGATGAAATGTATTTTTTCTGGCAAATATAATTTGAATATTCACCTGGAGTATTTTGTGTGTCAGTTGGGTTTAATTTTTGTTCTACAATTGTGTAGTAACTATACGTTAGATTTTTCCCTATGTATGAATCGGGACTGCACGGATTGAAATTGGATGGAGTTGGTACAATTGTGCTATCTTCCAGTAAAAAATATGCGTATGTAATAGATTCACCATTAACAAATGCTGTAATATATGTTAAGTCTTTGATTTTTGATGTTTTGTTATAAGTGTATGTGGTATATGTAGCGCATGACATTAAAACAGCGCTTAAAGCAGTGATGAGAAACGTGGGAATTATCTTGTTATAAAATGTTTTCATTGTTTTTCCCCGCCCTCCAGCACCTCAAGAGCATTTAACAAAAAAAGAAGCGTGGCACTGATATACCACTTCTTCTAATGGAGGTCGTAGGAAACCTTGTAACGCAAATGCAGCAACCAGTCCACGCTATACGCGTGAACCATTACCCTCTTTCTTGCGTTACTAAATTGGAAATTTCCTACGTTCCCATTAGCAAGACGAGCATAACGCTTCGTTATTCAATAAATCGTTGGTATGGGCATACGTTCAAACCAGCCGCAAAATTACAAAAAGAATCGATATAATGCACTGGCGTTGCTGAATTTTTTGTTATTGCCTATTTTGTCTTGACGAGAGGTCTCCTCCTATCCACCTCCCGGCTTTTCCGCGGCAAACTCACCGTCAGGTACTATCAACTTGCCAACGTGCCGCGGTGGACTACATGATGCATCACCGGCGGGCATTATATGCCCGCCTACCATCCCCTGCACCCCTACGGGGTGCGGGTTGTTTGTAATAGCTTTGATAGAACGCGGCAGGTTCGCATCTCTGGCCGCCTTGTAAATTACGGCGTGAAGAAATCGGCGGTGAGTGAGCGTGATAAACGGCGAACTGTGAAACACCACTATAATATATATGTATATTCCCCCATCCTCTCCTCACGTTTTCCACCCTCATTTCTGCCTGAAAATAAATAATTTAAAAATTTTTTTCAACAGGTGTTTTTTATCAAAAAAAAGTAGTATTTTTGCGCCCAATTTCAGTATTAAATCAGGGTGAAAGGTCTTGATGTTTGTAATGTGTTGTAAGTCAAGACAATAACCCATAAAAGAAACATTAAAAACAATGGGTGCAAGAAAAAGATTAGCAGCAGAAAAGCGCAAAGAAGCGAACAAAAACTTATATGTTGCCCGTTTGCAGGACAACCCGACTTCCCCGCGCAAAATGAGAATCATGGCTGATGTTATCAGAGGCAAGGATGTGGATTATGCTCTGAGCGTATTGAAATACAGCAAGAGAGAAGCCGCTCAGAAGCTCTTGAAGCTCTTGAAGTCAGCTGTCGCCAACTGGCAAGTGAAAAATGAAGGTGTCCGTCTGGAAGACGCACAATTGTATGTGAAATCCGTCGTTGTGGACGGCGGCCGCATGCTGAAGAGACTCCGCACGGCACCCCGCGGCATGGGTCACAGAATCCGCAAGCGTTCCAACCATGTCACGATCATCATTGATGACAAGAATATAGTTAACAATAATACAGAAACACAAAACGCAGAGTAAGTATGGGTCAAAAAGTTAATCCGGTAGGTCTTAGATTAGGTATAATCAGAGGATGGGATTCTAATTGGTATGGCGGCAAGCAATTCGCCAGTAAAATAGTCGAAGACGACAAAATTAGAAAGTATTTGAACGCACGTCTGTTCAAAGCCGGTATTGCAAAAATTTACATTGAAAGAACACTTAAGTTAGTCACGGTCACGCTTTTCACCGCCCGTCCGGGTCAGATCATTGGTAAAGGCGGCGCCGAAGTTGAGAAACTTAAAGAAGAGCTCAAGAAAATCACGAACAAGGACATCCAGATCAACATCTCGGAGGTGAAACGTCCTGATTTGAATGCTGAATTGGTTGCTCAGAACATTGCCCGCCAGATCGAGGGCCGTGTGTCGTACCGCAAGGCTGTGAAGACCGCCATCGGCAACACCATGCGCTCCAACGCTGAAGGCATCAAGATCTCCCTCTCAGGCCGTCTTGGTGGCGCTGAAATGGCAAGAACCGAGCACTTCAAGGAGGGCAGAACGCCCCTCCACACCCTCCGCGCAGACATCGACTACGCACTGGCCGAAGCACACACCACCTACGGCGGCATCGGCGTGAAAGTGTGGATCTGCAACGGTGTCGTTTACGGCAAGAAGGACCTGTTCCAGATGCCGATGGGCGGCAAGGACGCCAAGGGCGGCAAGCACGAACGCATCGGCGCCCCGCGTGCAAGAAGAAGCGAGAAAAGAAATTAATAACCGTATAAATACCAACGAGTCATGTTACAACCGAAAAAGACTAGATATAGAAGACCCCAAAAGGGCAGAATGAAAGACATCACCAAGCGTGGTGCCGAAATCGCTTTCGGCTCGTTCGCCCTCAAATCCCTCGAACAGCACTGGATCACCGCCCGCCAGATTGAGGCAGCCCGTCAGGCCATCACCCGTTACATGAAACGTGAAGGCCAGCTCTGGATCCGCATCTTCCCCGACAAGCCGATCACCATCAAGGGTCTCGGTGTCCGTATGGGTAAAGGTAAAGGTACCCCCGAATACTGGGCAGCCCGCGTGAGCCCCGGCCGCATCATGTTCGAAGCCGACGGCGTTCCGTTCGAAGTCGCCAAGGAGGCCCTCCGCCTCGGCGCCCAGAAACTGCCCGTGGCCACCAAGTTCGTCGTTAGAAGAGATTATTCAGAAGAAAAATAAGAGATAGCTATGAAACATCAAGTGATCACCGACCTTTCTACCGCCGACATGGTGGAGAGACTCAAGGAAGAGCAGGAACGCCTGACGAAGATGAAACTGTCGCACGCCATCTCCCCGCTGGAGAACCCGCAGACCATCAAGGAGCAGCGCCGCACCATCGCCAGATTAAAAACCGAACTTCGCAGACGCGAATTAGAAGCAAAATAATTTAGTCATCATGGAAGAAAGAAATAGAAGAAAAGTAAGAGAAGGCCTCGTCACCAGCAACAAAATGGATAAGTCCATCGTCGTTAGCGTGGAACGCAAGCTCAAACACCCGAAGTACGGCAAGTTCCTCAAAAGAACCACCAAGCTGATGGCCCACGACGAAAAGAACGAGTGCAACATCGGCGACCGCGTGCGTGTCATGGAAACCCGTCCGCTCAGCAAGAACAAATGCTGGCGTTTAGTAGAAATCATTGAAAGAGCAAAATAGTTATGGTACAACAAGAAACAAGATTAGCTGTTGCAGACAATAGCGGCGCAAAGGAAGTTTTGTGCATCCGCGTCCTCGGCGGAACGAAGAAAAGATACGCCAGCGTAGGCGACAAGATCGTCGTCGCCATCAAGAGCGCTATCCCTTCCGGCAACGTGAAGAAGGGTACCGTTTCCAAAGCGGTGGTCGTGAGAACCAAAAAGCACGTCCGCAGACAGGACGGCTCGTACATCCGCTTCGATGACAATGCAGTGGTGCTCCTCACCGGTGCCGACGAGCTCCGCGGAACCCGTATCTTCGGTCCCGTGGCCCGTGAGCTCCGCGAGAAACAATACCTCAAGATTGTCTCCCTCGCTCCCGAGGTTCTCTAACAGCAAGTAAAAAGGAACAATTGACAAAGACCAATTGATAATTAAAAACCAAAAAACAATGATCAAGATTCACATTAAGAAAGGCGACATGGTCAAGGTCATCGCCGGTGACGCCAAGGGCTCACAGGGCAAGGTCTTGATGGTGGACAGAGAGAAGTACCGCGCCATCGTCGAGGGTGTGAACATGGTGTCGAAACACACCAAGGCGAATGCCAAGAACCCTCAGGGCGGTATCGTAAAAATGGAAGCCCCCATCCACATCTCCAACCTCATGGTTGTTGACGGGAAAGGCAACGCTACCCGCATCGGTAGAAGAATGGGCGAGAATGGTAAATTAGTTAGATATTCTAAAAAATCAGGGGAGGAGATTAAATAATGACGTACGTACCGAGATATAAAGAAAAATACGACAAGGAAGTCGTTCCCGCACTCAAAGAGCAGTTCGGTTTCAAATCCATTATGCGCGTCCCCAAACTGCAGAAGATTTGCCTCAACCAAGGTCTGGGCAAGTTTGGCATCGCCGACAAGAAACTCATCGACATGGGCGTCCAGGAAATGACCCTCATCGCCGGTCAGAAGGCCGTCGCCACCAAATCCAAGAAGGATATCTCCAACTTCAAGTTGAGAAAAGGCATGCCCATCGGCGTGCGTGTGACCCTCCGTGGCGAACGCATGTATGAGTTCCTCGACAGACTCATCTCCGTCTCCATCCCGCGTATCCGCGACTTCCGCGGCATCAGCGACAAGGGCTTCGACGGTCGTGGCAACTACACCCTCGGCATTCCGGAACAGATCATCTTCCCGGAAATCGACCTCGACAAGGTGGCCAAGATCAATGGTATGGACATCACCTTCGTCACCACTTCCAAGAACGACAAGGAGTGTCTCGCCCTGCTGAAAGAATTTGGATTACCGTTTAAGAATCAAAAATAAGGATAGGATATGGCAAAAGAATCATTAAAAGCAAAAGAACTCAAGAGAGAGAGAATGGTGGCCAAATATGCTGCCAAACGTGCTGCGCTGAAGAAGATCATCAACACCGGTAGCGAATATACCGAGGAGAAAGAGGCCGCCGTCAAGGCCCTTCAGCAGCTTCCGCCGAACTCCAATCCTATCAGAAAACATAACCGCTGCAAACTCACCGGCCGTCCGAAAGGCTACATGCGCCAGTTCGGTTTGTCGCGTATCAATTTTAGAGAAATGGCTTTGGCCGGTCAGATTCCGGGTGTTAAAAAGGCTAGTTGGTAACATTTAAAAGAGAATTACAGTTATGAATACAGATCCGATATCCGATTATTTGACCAGATTGAGAAACGCCATCATGGCCAATCACAAGATCGTGGAAATCCCCACTTCCAAGACCAAGAAGGAGATCACCAAGATTTTGTTCGAAAAAGGTTATATCCTGAATTATAAATTTGAGGATGATGTGCATCCGGGAATCATCAAGATTGCCTTGAAGTACCATCCGGCCACCAAGCAGTCCGCCATCGCCACCCTGAAGCGCGTCAGCCGTCCGGGTCTCCGCCAGTATGTCGGCGCCGATGACATGCCCTCCGTGATGAACGGCCTCGGCATCGCCATCGTCTCCACTTCCCGCGGCATGATGACCGACAAAGAAGCCCGTGCCCAGCACATCGGCGGCGAGGTATTGTGTTACATTAGTTAATAGGAGGAAAGAATTATGTCAAGAATAGGAAAATTACCCATCGCTCTCCCGAAAGGTGTAGAGATTAAAGTTGACGAAAAGACGAATGTCGTCACCGTTAAGGGCCCCCGCGGCGAAATGAACCAGCAGCTCGATCCCGATATCACTGCCAAGGTTGAAGACGGCCACCTCGTAGTGGAACGCCCCACCGACCAGCGCCGCCACCGCGCCCTCCACGGCCTCTATCGTGCCCTCCTCGCTAACATGGTGAAGGGCGTCTCCGAAGGCTTCGAGGCTAAGCTCCAGCTCGTGGGCGTTGCCTATAAGGCTGAAGTCCAAGGCCAGCTGCTGACTATGTCGCTCGGCTACTCCCACAACATCGTCTTCGAATTCCCCAAAGAAATCGAAGTCAATGCCGTGACCGAGAAAGGTAAAGACCCCATCGTCACCCTCAAATGTAACGACAAACAGCTCCTCGGCCAGGTCTGCAACAAGATCCGCTCCTATCGTAAACCTGAACCCTACAAAGGAAAAGGTATCCGTTTCGTGGGCGAAGTGGTCAGAAAGAAAGCCGGTAAGTCCGCTGATAAATAATCTTAAAAATTTTGTACAATGGCTAATAAGAAAATATACAGAAGAAACAGGATTAAACAGAGAGTTCGCAAGACTATCAGCGGCACTCCCGAACGTCCGAGAATGTCGGTTTACAGAAGTAACCGCGACATCTATGTGCAATTGATTGATGACCTCGCCGGCCATACCCTCGTCTCCGCATCCTCCACCGCCGCCGACATCCGCGACGCGAAGGTTACGAAGTGCGAAAAGGCAGCCATGGTGGGCAAGGCAGTCGCCGAAATGGCCAAGGCCGCCGGTATCAACACCGTGGTCTTCGACCGTAACGGCTATCTTTATCATGGTAGAGTAAAATCTTTGGCCGATGCAGCCAGAGAAGGTGGTTTAACGTTCTAAATCTCAGGTAACTATGTCAAATGTAAATGTCAAAAGAGTAAAGTCAACCGATATCGAATTCAAAGACAGATTGGTTGCAGTCAACAGAGTAACTAAAGTTACCAAGGGTGGTAGAACATTCAGCTTTTCCGCTATCGTGGTCGTAGGTAACGAAAACGGTATCGTCGGTTACGGCCTCGGCAAAGCCAAGGAAGTCTCCGCCGCTATCGCCAAAGGTATCGACGATGCGAAGAAGAACCTCATCAAGGTTCCCGTTCTCAACGGCACCATACCTCACTCCCAGGAAGGCAAATACAGCGGATCGCTCGTTTTCATGAAACCTGCAGCTCCCGGTACCGGTGTCATCGCCGGTGGTGCTATGCGTGCAGTGCTCGAAAGCGTCGGCGTGAAGAACGTGTTGGCCAAGTCGAAAGGCTCTTCCAACCCGCACAGCGTGGTGAAGGCTACCTTCGCCGCCCTCGCCCAGCTGCGTGATCCCTACACCGTTGCCCAAGTGCGTGGCATCGGCCTCGACCAGGTGTTCAACGGCTAATTGGACAGAATTAATTAAGTTTTTCCATAATTCAACTCCTTCAGTCAACTGAAGGAGTTTTTTTGTATCTTTGCCGTCCGTAAGTATGATGAGCTATCTTTCCCTTTCCGGCTACACTTTGCAGCAGCAGCTCTGGCTCTGTGGTGGACTTTTGCTCGCCGCCGCCTCGCTGGTCTGCTTCTTCATGGAAAAGTATCGCTGGGCACTCTCCCTGCTTACGCTCGGTGGCGGCTGCCTCTTCGTGTTCGCCGCCATCTCCGACCCCTTCCTCCATTTCTGGGATGAACGCTTCCACGCCCTCGTGGCCAAAAACTGCATGGACGATCCGTTCTGCCCGAAACTCTACCGCGAATGGCCGGTGGATAATGCTGCTTATCCAGATACGGATTGGGGACACGGTTACATTTGGCTGCATAAACAGCCGTTCTTCCTTTGGCAGATAGCCCTCAGTTTCAGGCTTTTCGGTGTATCGCTTTTCACTTTGCGACTGCCCTCTGTCATCATGGGAACCCTGATGATTCCGCTGTTGTACCGCATCGGCTCGCTGTTGGTGGACCGCCGGCTGGGTTATTTTGCCGCGCTCTCTGCTGCTTTCTCATTCATGTTGCTCGATTTGGTGTCAGGACATGGTGCGGTGGATCACAACAATGTGTGTTTCTTTTTTTATGTCACCGCCTCCCTGTGGGCGTGGATGGAGTACTTGCGTAGCGGCCGGAAATGGCGGTGGGTGTTTGTGTTCGCCCTGCTGTCAGGATGCGCCGTGCTCACTAAGTGGCTGGTCGGCCTGCTCGTGTATGCGGCATGGGGTATCTATACTCTTTCGGAATACCGGTTCCGTTTCAGGGAGTGGAAGATCGGAGATGGCTGCGGCGGTTGGTATTACGCTGGCGGTGTTTCTGCCTTGGCAAATCTATACCAGCCATGCCTTCCCCAAGTACTATGAGCGGGAACAGCAGCTCAACAGGGAACATTTTTATCTTGAACTGGAAGGACATCATGAGTCGAACACCTTCTATCTGACTACCATTCCGTACCGTTACATCGGCGACCGCGACTACAGGGATTATGTTTCGGAGGATACTGCTGCGCTTAACGCAAAGAGGGTGGCGCATTTGCTGTTGGTGGTGGCGGGTTTCGCACTGTTGTTGGTGCGCTGCCGCAAGTGGAGCCACCGCATCACGGTTTTTTCGCTGGTATTGCTGGTGTATGGCTTCTTCACGTTGGCGGCCACGAAGATGCCGGCCTATCCGTTCTGCCTTTGTGCGGTGGGGTTTCTGGCATTGGGAATGCTGCCTTACGAGTTGTGGCGGATAGGGGAGAAGTGGCTTCGTAATCCATGGGTGCGGGGGAGTGTGCTGTGCGTGCTCACGGCAGCTTTTGCTTTATACCAGTTGAATATGGCATGGATGCGGCATTACCATACTCCGAAAGAAGATTACTGGATGGTTTTAGTCCATAATATGGATGAAATCAAGAAGTTGGATGAAACTCTCCCTCCCAATACTTTGCTGTTCAATTGTAGAGGATCACAAGACTGGGGTAACTGCTGTACATCGGTGGAGGCAATGTTTTTTTCAAAGGCACTCTGTTATCCGTTCCCGCCTTCGGAGGAAGATTTTCAGAAAGCAAGGGCACAAGGCTGGCATATCGCCATCAACACCGCGCACGAAATCCCTGATTTTATGCGGGATAACCCTGATGTGCAGAAAGTTGAGTTGGATTTGTGGGAGGATTATTGATCTTCACCCATCGCTACAGTTTCTTCCAAGTCATGGTTCTTCCCAGAGCAGGTATTCCGATATAGCCTCGCAACTGCAGGGTGTTGTCATCCGAAAACCACATCTTGCATTTGTAGTACTTGCCGTGCACAGGGTCGTAAATCTCACCATCCACCCACTCTTTCTTTTTTGCATCGTATTTGAAGTGGAACAGCATCGGAATCTGGTCGGCCGGCGTGTTGCGTTTGGACGGGTCGGGATTCTTGATGTCGCGTTTCGGGGTGCCGTCTTTGAAAGTGGGATTCTTCACCCAAATGGTTTTTCCTGCGTAATTCCCTGATGTGGTGCGGTATATTTTAATCTTGGCCTCCTCCGACGACTGGTCGTCTTTTACATAATAGGTGCCGACGATTTTGTCTCCGGGCTGCTGCTGGGCTTGTGCGGGGACATAGTGTGCGAAAAGCAGGGTGAACAAGAGCAGGGAAAGGGTGTGTTTGATTTTCATTTTAAATAGAATGAAGGGTAAATAAAAAACGGTCGTATTAAAACGACCGTTGGGTTAAATTTATTGGATGAAATTATTTTTTAATGATTTTGACGGTTTCAACAGCGCCGTCGCCAATGCATTTCACAAAATAAACGCCGTTGCTGAGATGGGCGATGTTGAGGTGAAGCTCGCCATTGACGATCGGTTCGCTGATGACCGTCTGGCCGAGTGCATTCATCATCACACAGTTGTCAAATCCTTCTGCCTTGATGTTCAGCATCTGGGAGGCAGGGTTGGGATAGACCGATACGGTAGCGCTGGCGGTGTGCTCCTCAATGCCGACACCTTCTTCGATGAGGATGTCATCGATGACGAGTCCGTAGGAGGTCTCGATTTCGTTGGTGTTGGTGGTGTGTACGAAGGCGATATAGATTTCCTGTCCCTCGAAGCCGGTCAGGTTGGCAACACGCTGTTCGAAGGTGCCTGAATGCACGGTCTCGTTATAGAGGTTGGTGGGGTTGGCGAAGGTGGGCTCGTCAGCCACTAACACGTAATAGCTGTTGTCCGGGAAATCTTCAACGTAGCCGGCGATCCACCAGCTGATGTGTGCACCTGTAGCGGGGATGGCGATACGTGGAGTGATCAGCCAGTCTTGCGGCATGATGTCTTCCCACTCCTCTTCATCGTAGGAGAAGGAAAGGTAGTAGCCGTCGCTTTCGTGGCCATAGCCGTCGTTCATCCACATCCAGTTCATGCCGTCATTGTCACCGTCGCGCAGGGTCCAGCAAGGGGTGATGTCGCTTTCAAAATCCTCATAAAAAGGAAGTTGCATAGCATTGTCGCAGTTAACGGCGGTGCCAGATATTGTAATGGGAGTCGTGACATTGCCGTTGGTGAGGTTGATGACGCCTTCATGGCTGCCCTCTTCTGTCGGCTCGTATCTCACAAAAAGGGTGGCGGTGGTGTTGGAGGTCAGCGACTGCGAGGCGGAGAAAGTGTTGTTGTTGATGGAAACAGTGAAGGGGGCTTCGCAACTCACCGTGATATTGCCGTCCAGCAATGCCGAGATGACATGTATTTGCTGTGAAGCGGAGTTGGTGTTGATGGCCACCGTGCCCATGTCGAGCGTGTTGGGTGTGGCAACAATGCTGGGATTTTCGAAGTAGAAAACGGAGATGTCATCTAATTTCATGATGAACTCATCGCTGCAGTTGGTGTGGATGAAGGCGATGTAGATGGTCTGCCCGATGTATTCGCTGAGGTTCACGGTGTGCTGTGTCCATTCATCCGTGGAGAGGATTTCGGCATACACGGCGTTGCCGGTGAAGTCGCTGGCCGCATTGCCATTGGTGGAGATGCGGATTTCGTAATAGTCTTCCGGGAAATCGGGATCTTGGGCGGCCGCCCACCAGCAAAGCAGCGGCATGTTGCTGGCTGTCAGCGTGGCGGGAATGGTGATGGCAGGAGTGACGAGGTAGTTGTCGGGCTCCAGCTCCTCCATCTCTTCATTGTCGTACGATGCCGAGGTGATGCAGGCCTCGCCGCTGTGGGCTGTGAAGGCATCTTCTTCGGTCAGCACCTCCCATGAAAAACCGTCGCCATCGTTGTCGAGGTTGCTCCATGTGGAAGGGAATCCGTTTTCAAAACCTTCATTCAAGAGATAGGTTTGGGCTTGCGCAGCGAAAAGTCCTGCGAAAAGGAGAAGGGTAAGAGATAGGATTTTTTTCATATTTGATTGATTTTTAATATTATTCAAAATATTTTTCTTGATGACAAAGTGAATGCAAAGGTAAATTTTTTTGATGAATTTTCTGTATTTTTGCGCAGGCAAATTTTACCAATATTTTTATTGATGAATATTACAGATAATCATAACAATGAGCAGGAAAATGCTCAGCAGGTTAACCCGAATAAAGAAAAAGGGAATGCCTTTGGGGAAAAGCTTAAGGCTTGGGCACGCTATACCAAAACTTTATTCCGCATTCACGAGGATACGGATGCAGAGGCAACGATGGCTTCCATTCATAAATCAGTGGAATTCAGGGGTATCAATGTGTGGCTGCTCGGTTTTGCCGTTATTATCGCCTCGGTGGGACTCAACGTCAACTCCACGGCGGTCATCATCGGCGCCATGTTGATTTCTCCCCTGATGGGTCCGATCAACGGGGTGGGCCTTGCCGTGGGCACCTACGATATGGAGTTGCTGCGCAGGTCTATCCGCAACCTGTTTTTCATGGTGGGCATCAGCATTGTGGCTTCCACCCTCTACTTCCTGCTGTCGCCGCTGGGCGATGCGCAGTCGGAACTGTTGGCCCGCACGCGCCCCACGATTTATGATGTGCTCATTGCCACCTTCGGCGGACTGGCCGGCATTGTGGCCGCCTCCCGCAAAGACCTGCCCTTCACCGTCGTGTCGGGTGTGGCCATCGCCACCGCCTTGATGCCGCCGCTCTGCACCGCGGGCTACGGCATCGCCACATGGCAGCTCTCCTACGCCTTCGGAGCCTTCTACCTTTTCTTTATCAACTCCTTCTTTATCGCTCTCGCCACCTTCGTCATGGTGCGCTACCTCCGTTTCCCGCAGCACAAATTTGTGGATGCCCGCAGGGAGAAAATTGTCAAGCGAGCGGTATTTGTACTTGCCATTATGGTCTTGATTCCCAGTCTCTTCACTGCTGTCAATGTCGTCAGAGAGTCAGTGTTTAACTCCCAAGTCAACAAATTTGTCACTGACCTCCGCGAAGGGAAGCACCTCTCCGCCAACCAGCAGCTGGTGAATGTGGAAAAATCATTCGACCGCTCCAACCCCACTGTCACCCTCTCTATTGTGGGTGGGGAAATCACGCCTGTACTGGCCGATTCACTGCGGTCGGTCATGCGGCACGATTATGGATTGAATACTACTGAGTTGAAAATCAAACAGATGGGTTCTGTTTTCAATGCCGAACTGCAGGCCGGACAGCTGGGCAAGATGATTGCCGAGCGTGATGAAACCATCAAACGGCAAGACAAGGAAATTGCTTCCCTTTCCGGAGATGTGGAGAATAACAAGAAACTGTCGCAGCGTATCGGCGACCGATATGCCGAAAGCATTGCTTCGGTTTCTGTGGGAAATATGAATGATTATTATACTGAAAATCAGCAAAATATAACTCACATTATCGTGGTTGTGACGTGGAAAGAGGGAGCCGACCGTACGTTGGTGAAAAATGAATTGCAGAAGCAACTCTCTTTCATGCTGGATGTGGATGAGGTGAAAATCCTTTCCGCCAACTGATATTTTTTATTAAAAATGACCTCTTTCAACGACAAACCCGTCTATACCCTCACGCAAGTAGGCCAGAGCATTCAGTCGATGATTGAACGCACCTACAAGCATCCCTATTACATTCAGGCCGAGATGATCAAACTGAACCGCTATCCCCGTAGCGGCCACTGCTTTCCCGAATTGGTGGAGAAGGAGGAAAACCGTGTGAAGGCGCAGATGCGGGCGGTGATCTGGCGCAACGATTTCGAGCGCATCAATGAGAATTTTGTGCGCATGACGGGCGAGCCGCTCAAAGACGGCATCACTATACTCTGTCTGGCCACTATTCAGTATAGTCCACAGTACGGCATGGCGTTGTTCATCCAGAACATCGAGCCGGCGTTCACTTTGGGCGAGATGGCCCGCAACCGGTTGCAGACCATCGCCCGCCTGAAGCAGGAGGGAGTTTTTGAGGCCAACAAGTTGCTGGAAATGCCGTTGGTGCCGCAGCGCGTGGCCGTTATCTCCATCGAAACCAGCAAAGGCTATAGCGATTTTATGGTCACTTTGCAGGGAAATAAACAGGGCTATCAGTTTGATACAGAGCTTTTCCCATCGCTGTTGCAGGGCGATAAAGCCGTGGATACCATGCTCCAGCAACTCGACCTGATTGAAAAGCGGAAGGAAGAGTTCGACTGTGTGGCCATCATCCGTGGTGGTGGCGGCGATGTGGGCCTCAGCTGCTACGACCAGTATGCGCTGGCACAACGCGTGGCCACTTTCCCGCTGCCGGTGCTGTCGGGCATCGGCCATTCCACCAATGAAACCATCACCGAAATGGTCTCTTTTGCCAACAAGATTACGCCTACTGAGGTGGCCTATTTCCTCATCAGCCGTTTTGCGGAGTTCGAGCAGCGGCTGGATGACCTTGGTGCTGCACTCGTCCAGTCGGTGCGTTGGATGCTGGAACGCGAGAATGCATCGCTGGCCCAGTGCGAAGCCGACTTCCGGCTGTCGTTTCACCGCCGTCTGGCTGCCGAACAGTTCGCCCTCGACAAGGCACGTTCCGACATATATATATATAGTAAACAATTGTTGACGGCTGCCGGCACCCGCATCGCCCATTTTGAGGAGAAAATGCAGCTGCTCGACCCGGCCAACATTCTCCGGCGCGGCTTCAGCATCACCATGCATAACGGAAAACCCGTCACCGATGCCGTGCAGCTGCCGGAAGGCACGGTCATCGAAACCACGCTGTATGAGGGCAGCGTGAAGTCGGTGGTTCAGTAACAAAAAAACGGAAGTCGAAAGACTTCCGTTTTTTATAAAAGCGTTCAGGGTGAATTATCTGACGATGTTCACCTTGCTGGTTCCGATTTCATTGCCGTTCACTACGCGAACAATGTACAGGCCTTCGGGAAGAGCGCTGACATTGATGGTTTCGTTGGCGTTGGCAGCATTGACGGTAAGTACTTCCTGACCGGCGATGTTGAAGACCGAAATCTGTGCACCGGCGATGTTCTCAACCGTGATGGCGCTGCTGGCCGGGTTCGGGAATACGTTCACCGTATTGTTGTTGACCTGAATGCCATTGTCGTAATCAATGGTGATGCATTTGGTGTTGTTGCTCAAATCGGGATCCGTGTACAGGCCACCCTCTTCATATTGGGGATCAATGCTCAGACAGAGCTGAAGCGGCCATGAAAGACCTTCAAACTCATCCAAGAATTCACCTTCAAAAAGACCAACGATGCCGAAGGGTCCCCAACGCCATCCGTAGTTCACGTCCAAGGTGTCGATGTCATATTGTCCGACTTCTTGGTTTTCCCAAAGATAGATGTTGCCTAAAGTCTGGTCAACGAGGTACATGTTCACAATGCATGAGCTGATGGACTGGTCGATACCCATGTTGAAAACTCCACCATAGAAGTAGATAGAGTCGGTGTATTGGTCAACGATGAGTTCATCGATTGCATCAGGATAGGTCTGCTCGTCTTGCGGATCGTATAATTCGGCTTTCCAGTTGCATTTGTTGACATAGCCCTGGCCGTCGTTGTAATATACGGAAAGGTTCCACGGGTCGTGCTCGGCCACATTGGCGTTTTGGTAAGCCCACGCCGGAGAGGTGCCGGTATAGTAGTAGTGGTGATAGGCGTTGGCGTCATACTCCGGCCACATAGCGAAGTTGATGCCGGCGCAAGCAGCGTCGTCATCACACAATCCCATGCTGCACAGACCATCGCAGTAGATAGCTACGCAGACGTTGTCGGTCGGGTGAACGGTGAAGGGAGAGTTGAGCGTCACCACTTGGACACCTGCCTCAGCACCTGCAGCTGAGGGGTTGTAAATCTGATATTGTGCAATAGTACCGGGGTTGAAGTCCACGCCATTGATGGAGCAGCCGGTATAGATGCGGATGGTAAAGTTGACATCCAAGGTGAATGCTGTACCAGTGTAGTTGGTGATGTTTTCGCTCGGAATGGTGTAGAAACGCACCTGCTCCAAGGTCACATCGGTGTCAAAAGTACCGGCGGGCATGTAAATCATGTACTCGCTTTCAGCCTGCTGTACATGTACGTAACCGCTCTGGGCGTACCAGCCGTACCAGTCGCTACGATCCATTGCGGGACCTGCGGGCACGCCTACCACTTCGTACTTGTTGGTCTGAGCAATCATCATGCTCACACAGACCATCGCCATCAAAAGGGTAAAGAATCTTTTCATAGTAATAGGTTTTTGGTGAATAATTAATTTAATGGTGCAAAAATACAACATTTTTCTGAACCTTCATCATAAAAATCCATAAATATTATATTGTATAGGGGAGGTTTCTCTTTTTTGATGTGTGACATGGGGATTGTCGCTTCTCTGAAAATACGTTTTTGCGTCCTTTTGTGGGAAAAACTCCGAAAAACTCCGTAATGAGTGTCTATCGGAGGGACGAAAAATGGCTTTTTGGAGGTGATTTTTGGTAAAAATACGGGCTTTTTTGAAAATTATTTCCTTGATATACAATAAGATGAATAAATTTCAAAAAAAAGTTTCATTATAGTGTTGCATGTAATGAAAAAGCAGTATTTTTGCAATCCCGTTTTGCGCGTCACACGAACGGCGCGCCAGTAGGGAGACGCGCCCCAGTAAGGGGCGGAAGTGAGGAGGAAGAAACGGGAACTTGTTCTTTGAATGAATGGAATGATGTAGCAAACACTCAAGAGATTCTTTTGAGAGACTCAAGCGAAAAGACGAGGCCGGGACAGAC
>JBGURX010000034.1:0-39577 GCA_045132235.1 Bacteroidales bacterium | reverse complement strand
AATCCGGCCTTGGTGGCACGGGCTTTCGTCTTTTTCGCCTATCCATCAGTTATTTCCGGCGACTCGGTATGGATTTCCGCTGCACCGGATGCGGTTTCCGGAGCCACGCCGTTGGCGCTGGCGGCCAATGGCGACCTTGCGCAGATGCCTTCGTTCATGGAGATGTTTGTCGGCACTATTCCCGGCTGTATCGGCGAGACCTCCAAAATCGCCATCTTGATAGGTGCTCTCATCTTGCTGCTGACGCAAGTGGCCAGCTGGAAAATCATGCTGACGGCCATTTTCGGAGGCTGGGCGATGGCTGAAATCCTGTTCCAATGCGGTGTCACGCCGTTCTGTGGCTGGCAGCACCTTGTCATGGGCGGCTTCCTCTTCGGCGCGGTCTTCATGGCCACCGACCCCGTCACCGCCGCGCACACTTCAGCCGGCAAGTTTATCTTCGGACTGCTGGTGGGCGTGCTGGCCATCGTCATCCGCGTGGCCAACAAGGGCTACCCGGAAGGCATGATGCTCGCCATCCTCGTCATGAACATCTTCGCCCCGCTCATCGACTATTGCGTGGTGCGGGTGACCGTTAAAAATCGTAAAAAACGTATTCTGAAAAGTAAAATTAATTGATAAATTCTCTGCTGATGTCTGTTCGTCGTCTCTTTTTCTGTTTTGTGGGAATGTTGGTTTTGGCAGGATGTTCGTCCAAAAAAACGGCAGATACTGTTGATACTCTTGGACTTCCTTATGAGGTAAAGGAGAAATATTGGTCCACCTCTTCGTTGTTGGAAGAGGCTCCTTCTACCTTGAAAAGTTATCGTATTACTGCCTCCGACAACGACTTGCAGCTTCTGGTGGAGCAGTACGACGAGCTGGTGTTTACTTACGATGCGGCCGGTATGTCGGATGATGCTCGCAAGTTCTGTGCGCACCACAAGTACCGTGTCGATTCTCTTCGGCAGGTGCTGCGTGGGGTTATCGGGGAGAATCTGGCTTCGGTACGGCGCACTTTGGTGTATGAAAATGAGTTGCAATTTGATGATGAAATTGAATACTCTTTTTATGTGCCGAAGGGTACGATGATTTATGTGGATTATTCGGTCAGTTCACCGGCTAATGTGCGGCTGTATAATAAGGAAACGCATACCGCTCTGCGCGCATGGAGTCGCAAAAAGCAGATGAGCGACAGCGTATTGGTGAAAACCGATGGCATTTACATTTGGAAAGTGAAAGCCAAGGGTGGACAGTACCTGAACGTAGATATCACCAAAAATCTCACCAGCATCGATGAGTTGGACAAACACTATGATGTACCTGATGATGCACAGTAGTTACTGCGCCAGATAGGGACGTGTGACACTTTTTTCGCAAGAAAGCATTTCTTTGGGCGTGCCGCAGAACAGCAGTTCGCCGCCCGCCTCGCCGCCTCCGGGACCCAACTCTATGAGGTAGTCGGCCTGCTTGATGACATCCATGCTGTGCTCGATGAGTATCAGTGTGTTGCCGGCATCGGTCATCTCGTTGAACAGATTGAGCAGCTTGCGTACATCGTCGAGGTGCAACCCGTCGGTGGGCTCGTCGATGATGAAGATTTCGCCTTTGCGGTGCAGGTAAGAGGCCAGCTTGATGCGCTGCAACTCGCCGCCCGACAGCGTCGTCATGGCCTGGTTGAGATGCAGATAGCCCAATCCCACTTTGTTGAGCGCCTGCAGCTGCGGCTGGAACGATTCGCCCTCGAAGAACGCAATCGCCTCTTCCACCGTCATATCCATCACCTCGGCAATGTTCTTGCCTTTATATAAATATTGTAATGTCTCCGCATTGTAGCGCGTGCCGCCGCACACATCGCACACGGTCTCGATGGATTCCATGAAGGCCATGTCCGACACAATCACACCCTTGCCCTCGCAGGCGGGACACGCTCCCTTTGAGTTGAAGGAGAACTGCTGGATGTTGCTGTGGTTGGCTTTCGCAAAAAGCTTGCGTATCGTATCGGAAATGTTGAGGTAGGTAGCCGGGGTAGAGCGCAGGTTGATGCCGATGTTTTTCTGTCCGATGAAGATGGTTTCGGCCGGACATTGCTGCTGGAAAACTTCCATCAGCGAGGATTTTCCCGAGCCGGCTACGCCTGCAATGACGGTAAGTACGCCTAACGGAATATCTACCGAAATGTGTTTCAGGTTGTGCAGCGTGGCGTCCTCAATATGCGCAAACCGCTGGGGTGTTCTGACGTTCGTTTTCATCTCCGTACGACTGCGTAACATTCTTCCCGTGATGGTGTCGGACTTCAAAAGTCCTTGGTAATCACCTTCGTACATAATCTCTCCGCCATGTGTTCCGGCTGCCGGTCCCATATCCACGATATGTTCTGCCATGGCGATGATTTCGCGGTGGTGCTCCACAATGAGGATGGTGTTGCCGTGGTCGCGCAGGTGCTGCAGCGACCGTTTCAGCCGGATGATGTCCTGCGGGTGCAGGCCCACACTCGGCTCGTCCAGCACGTAGGCCATGTCGGTCAGCGCGGAATTGATATATTTGGCAATCTTGATACGCTGTGCCTCGCCACCCGACAGCGTGCCGGTGCCGCGACTCAGCGACAGGTAGCCTAACCCGATGTCGCACAACGCCTGCAGGCGCTTGCTCATCTCACGCTGGATGTCCACGGCCAGCGGGTCATCAATGGTGGCGATAAACTTCATCACCTCCGAAATGGGCATGTCATCCACCTCCGCGATATTCTTGCCGTTGATGCGGCAGGAGCGGATTTTCTCGTTCAGGCGCGTGCCGCCACAGTCGGGACAGGTGCCCATGGTGAGCATGGGGTTGATGGCCGCCGCGTGCAGCAATCCCTCTTCCGAGTTGATGATACTGCGGTACATGCGTGGTACAAGTCCTTCATACTTAGCGGTTTTTGGCCAGTTGCTGGGTGGGTTTTTCAGTTTGATTTGGGGTGAATAGAGGAACAAATCGAGTTCTTCGGGCGTATAGTCTTTGATTTTCTTGTCGAGGTCGAACAGACCGCTGTGGGCATAGCGAATCCAGCGCCAGCCGCCCTTGCCGAAGGCGATGTAATGGATGGTGTCCTCGTCGTTCAGCGACTTGTCGAAATCCACCAGCTTGTGGATGTCCAGCTCGCGGATCTCGCCCAGGCCGGCGCAGCGCGGACAGCTGCCGGCCGGATGGTTGAAGGAGAAAGAGTCGGAGTAGCCGACAAATGGTTTGCCCACGCGGGAGAAGAGCAGGCGCAGCAGTGGCTGTATGTCGGTGTAGGTGCCGACGGTGGAACGGCTGTTCGAGGAGGGCTTTTTCTGGTCGATGACAATGGTAACAGGCATATTTTCAATGCGCTGCACCTTCGGACGACCATATTTGGGAAGATATTGCTGGATGAAAGAGGGAAAGGTTTCGTTGAGCTCGCGGCGGCTCTCGGCTGCGATGGTGTCCAAGCACAACGACGATTTCCCTGAACCGGAAACGCCTGTGAAGACGGTGATTTTCCGTTTCGGTATTTGCAGCGAAACATCCTTGAGGTTGTTCTCGCTGGCGTGGATGATATTAATCATTTATCTTTATTATTTTGAAATACAAGTATTTGTACTTGCCAAATACTGTTCAAGCAAACGCTGTACGTATTTTCCGAAAACGTCGAACTCGATGTTGACCACTGTGCCGGGCTGGAAGTTGTGGAAGTTGGTGACCTTGTGGGTGTAGGGGATGATGGCCACGGAGAAATGACCGGGCTCGGAGTCCACCACCGTGAGGCTCACGCCGTTGACAGAGATGGAACCTTTCGGCACGGTGATGTTGTTCTTGGCGGTGTCGTAGCTGAAATAGTAACGCCAGCTGCCATTGTCATCCACCACCTTTTCGCACGTGGCGGTCTGGTCCACATGACCCTGCACGATGTGTCCGTCGAAACGGCCGTCCATACGCATGCTGCGTTCCAAATTCACCTCGTAGCCCACTTTCCAACTGCCGAGGTTGGTCTTCAGCATGGTCTCGTCCATGGCGGTCACCACATACTGCTTGTGCTCTTTGTCCACCTTCACCACCGTGAGGCAGCAGCCGTCGTGGGCCATGCTCTGGTCGATGTTCAGCTCATCGGCAAAATCCACCTCGATGGTGAAGTGGAAGTTGCTGTTTTCTTGTTCTATCTTGACGATTTTTCCAGTTTTTTCTACAATTCCAGTGAACATAAAGTGTGGTTTTTAATGTTGATGGGTGGCGATGTAGTTCTTGAGTTCTTTTTTGGAGGATGAGAACGACAACAGGTTGTAGGTGGTGTAGTAATTTTGGGGGTCGAAGCAATGGTGGTAGGCGTATTTCAGGAAATCGAGCTTGGTGTTTTCGAAGTCGAAAAGTTTGGTGAGACGTGCAATCTGGCTGGTGAGGACAGGGCGGGAGGAAACCACCTGCTTGGCCACCATCAGCTTGTCGCTTTCAAACGTCTGTGTGGACACAGTGTTGTAAGCGATTTGGAACTCCTGTTCGCTGAAAGGCTGGAGAGTGGGAGGGGTTTGAGGCGTGGGAGGCGTGGGAGGTGTAGGGGGAGTGGGCGGATTGTTCGGGTTGTTGGGGTGGTTCGGAATGTTAGGATTGCCGGGATGGTTGGGGTTGCCGGGAGGAGTTGGGTTGTTAGGATTCCCGGGATGATTGGGGTTGTTGGGATGGATGTTGGGACGCGGCTGTCCGCTCTGTCCGTTGTAGTTGTTGTTGGCTTGGTTGCCGCTTTGGGGGGTGGAAAGACGCACGCTGTTGCTGGCGGCCACAATCATCATGGCTTGGATGGTGCGGCGGGTGGGCTCGAAGGTGCCCATCTTGTTCTGGTCGTAGTAGCTGATGGCGAAGTTGTTGTAGCCGGGCTGCAGCTTGAGGGTGGTGGCTACAGTGTTGTACTCTGGATTGTTGAAGATGATCTCCACACGGTAGGTGTGGTTGACTTCCAAGTTGGTGATGGTGATCGATTCTGTTGACTGCTCGTTGATGGTGTAGTCGTTGATGTTCACCCAGAAATTTTCATTGTGGCTGTTGATGATGGCAAGGAAGGCATCCTGCTGCTGTGCCGTGGCGAAAAGCACACACAGGGTGAAGGCCATGAAGGTGATGATGCGTTTCATAACTTTTATTTTTTGATTTTTACGGTTTGTTGCAACATGGGAACGAATTTGAACTCTCCGAAAGTTTCGGTGTTGTATTCGTCTTCACTGATTTTGGTGATGCGGTGCATCTGCTGCACGCCGTCGCCCACGGGGATGACGAGCAGTCCACCCACTTTGAGCTGCTGGAGCAGGGCAGGGGGGACGTTGGGCGCGCCGCAGGTCACAATGATTTTGTCGAAGGGGGCTTTGGCGGGCAGACCGGCGAAGCCGTCGCCGTAGTACATGAATACGTTTTTGGCTTTCAGTGTGTTGTTCAGCAGGATACGGGTCTGGCGGAAAAGCTCCAGTTGCCGTTCGATGGTATGCACTTTTGCGCCCATCGCACCGAGGATAGCGGCCTGGAAGCCGGAGCCGGTGCCGATTTCCAGCACCTTGTCATCCTCTTTGATTTCCAACAATTGGGATTGGAACGCCACAGTGATGGGCTGCGAGATGGTCTGTCCGCAGCCGATGGGCAGCGGCGTGTTCTCGTAGGCACGGTTGAGTAGCACGGTGTTGGGGATGAAACGGTGTCGTTCCACCACGTCAAAGGCATGGAGCACCTTTTCATCGGTGATGCCCTGCTCGCGCAGCCAGGCAATCAGCGACTTTTTCGCGCCGAGGAGCATGAAGTCTGAAACTCCCATACTATTCGGCCAGTACTAATACGTGGTTATTCAAAACTTCCACAATACCTCCGCGGATGTCGAAGAAGAGTGTCTGATTTTGTGCGTCGGTCGCCTTCACCTTTCCCTCCTTGAGAGCGGCAATCAGCGGGGCGTGGTTGTTGAGCACCTCAAACAGCCCGTCCAGTCCGGGAAGCTGCACCAATGAGACCTCCCCTTTGAACAATTCCTTGCCGGGGGTGATGATTTCGAGGTTCATAGTGCCGATTATTTTGCGTTAGCCAATTCTTTTTCGCCCTTCTTGATGGCGTCTTCGATGGTACCCACGAGGTTGAAGGCAGTCTCCGGCAAGTAGTCGAGCTCGCCGTCGAGGATCATGTTGAAGCCCTTGATGGTGTCGTCGATGCTCACGAACACGCCCGGCAGACCAGTGAACTGCTCGGCCACGTGGAACGGCTGCGACAGGAAGCGCTGCACACGGCGTGCGCGGTGCACCACCTTGCGGTCCTCTTCGGAAAGCTCTTCCATACCGAGGATGGCGATGATGTCCTGAAGCTCAGCGTAGCGCTGCAGCACCATCTTCACGCGCTGTGCGGTGTTGTAGTGCTCGTCGCCGACGATGGCGGGGGTAAGAATTCTGGAAGTGGAATCCAGCGGGTCAACAGCGGGATAGATACCGAGCTCGGAGATCTTACGGCTCAACACGGTCTTGGCATCCAAGTGCGAGAAGGTCGTGGCGGGAGCCGGGTCAGTCAAGTCGTCTGCCGGCACGTAGATAGCCTGGATGGAGGTGATGGAACCGCGCTTGGTGGAAGTGATACGCTCCTGCATGGCACCCATCTCGGTGGCCAGCGTGGGCTGGTAACCTACTGCGGAGGGCATACGGCCCAGCAAGGTGGACACCTCGGAACCAGCCTGCGTGAAACGGAAGATGTTGTCCACGAAGAACAAGATGTCGCGGCCGCCGGAGGTTTCGTCGCCATCACGGAAATACTCGGCCATGGTCAGTCCGGAGAGAGCCACACGGGCACGTGCTCCAGGGGGTTCGTTCATCTGACCGAAAACCATGGTGCACTGCGATTTGGCCAGTTCTTCGCGGTCAACCTTGCTGAGGTCCCAGCCGCCGGCGGCCATGCTCTGCTTGAACTCGTCGCCGTAACGGATAACACCAGACTCGATCATCTCGCGGAGCAGGTCGTTACCCTCACGGGTACGCTCGCCAACGCCTGCGAACACTGACATACCGGAATATTTCTTGGCGATGTTGTTGATCATCTCCATGATCAGAACGGTCTTGCCCACACCGGCGCCGCCGAACAGACCGATCTTACCGCCCTTGGCGTAAGGCTCGATCAAGTCCAACACTTTGATACCGGTGAACAGCACCTCTTCGGAGGTGGAAAGGTTCTCGAAAGTCGGCGGATCCTTGTGGATGTTGTTGCGCTTTTCGCACTGCACCTGCTCGATGCCGTCGATGCATTCGCCGATGACGTTGAGCAGACGGCCGTTGACCTCGCCCGTCGGCATGGTGATCATGCTGCCGGTGGCCACCACCTCCATGCCGCGGCGCAAACCGTCGGTGGAGTCCATGGCGATGCAGCGCATCGTGTTTTCGCCGATGTCCTGCTGGCACTCAAGAACCAGCTTCTCGCCGTTGTCCTTGGTGATTTCCAACGCATCGTAAATGTTGGGAAGCGTAACCGTCTCATCGAAGCGGACATCGATAACGGCGCCTACAATCTGGGAGATTTTTCCTTTGACTTGTTCTGCCATAGTGATAATGTGTATGATATGAATACTACGTTAATTCCAAAAAACGGCTGCAAATATACACATTTTTTATGGATTTCACGCCTTTTTGAAAATAATTATTTTCGACCATTTTCTTCCCCAAATCACCACTCCCTTTTCAATTCTCAATTCTAAATTCTCAGTTTTCAACTTTCAACTCTTAACTTTCAACTCTCACCCGAAACCGCCACGGCAGCTTGGCATCCTCGCCGGCATAGTCAATCCCTACCCGCGGACCGATAATGACTTCGTCATCACTGAATTTTTTACCCCTATCTTCTACCCATAAAGTATTACTGTTGAGTAAAATACCATTTTCTGTTAAAGTAATACCTAAAGCCTTGCAAACCTTTCCGGGACCATCGGTCAAGGAGGCTCCACTTTGCTTTTTTCCCGTCCGTTTCAACATCAGCTCCTCGCCATGCGTCGGCATGATGCCACGAATCAGCACGGCATCGGGAGTGCCTTCCTCGTTGGTGACGAAATTCAGCATGTGGTGCATCCCATAGCATAGATACACATACGCCCGGCCGCCCTCGGCATACATCATCTCGTTGCGCTTCGTGCGACGCCCGCCGAAAGCGTGCGAACCTCGGTCGGTGAAGCCTTTGTACGCCTCCGTTTCGGTGATATAACCTCCGGCAATCTGTCCGTCAATCTGCGTGAAGACATATTTCCCCAGCAAATCACGCGCCAAGAAAACCACATCGGGATTCAGAAAATAGTCGAGATTCATTTTTATAATAAAAATAAAGGCAGATGGAACAAGCGTCGCATCTGCCTTTGTGATAATGGATTAGTCGTTCTGCTTGGCCATGTAGCTGATCAGCTCCAGCACTTTGTTGGAGTAACCCCATTCGTTGTCGTACCACGAGATGAGTTTCACAAAGTGGTCGTTGAGCATGATGCCGGCGTTGGCGTCGAAGATGGAGGTGTGCGGATCGCCCACAAAGTCGGAGCTCACCACGCTCTCTTCGGTGTAGCCGAGCACGCCCTTCAGCTCGTTCTCGGAAGCGCGCTTCATGGCAGCCTTGATTTCATCGTAAGTGGTCGGACGCTCCAAGCGGCAGGTGAGGTCCACGACGGAAACGTCCAGCGTGGGCACGCGGAACGACATGCCGGTGAGACGGCCCTTCAGC
Source organism: Bacteroidales bacterium (assembly GCA_045132235.1). Classification (GTDB taxonomy): domain Bacteria; phylum Bacteroidota; class Bacteroidia; order Bacteroidales; family WCHB1-69; genus UBA1756. Next base: position 30,895 of record JBGURX010000034.1, on the reverse strand, counting down.
GAGGGGATGACCTTGGTGACGGCCTTGGCAGCGCCAGTGGTGGAGGGGATGATGTTGCCGTTGGCAGCACGACCGCCGCGCCAGTCTTTCACCGACGGACCATCCACTACCTTCTGGGTGGCGGTGGTGGCATGCACGGTGGTCATCAAACCTTCCACCATGCCGAAGTTCTCGTGAATCACCTTGACGAGCGGAGCCAGACAGTTGGTGGTGCAGGAGGCGTTGGATACGATGTCCTCGCCCATGTACTCGGTGTTGTTCACACCCATCACAAACATCGGGGTGTCGTCCTTGGAAGGAGCCGACATCACCACGCGCTTGGCACCGGCCTGGATGTGTTTCTCCGCATTCTCGCGGGTGAGGAACAAACCGGTGGATTCTACGATGTATTCAGCACCGACTTCGTCCCACTTCAAGTTGATGGGGTCTTTTTCTGCGGTCACGCGGATGGAGCGGCCGTTGACCACCAGATTGCCGTCTTCTACGCTGACGGTGCCGTTGAAACGTCCGTGTACGGAGTCGTGCAGCAGCAGGTAGGCCATGTAGTCCACCTGCAGCAAGTCGTTGATAGCCACAACTTCAAGGTCTTCATGTTCGATGGAAGCACGCATCACGAGACGACCGATACGGCCGAACCCGTTGATACCGATTTTTACTTTTTTCATACTAAAATAATTTTAAAATGAATGATTAACTTATTGAATGATTGAATATTGCAAGTGATTGAGCTGCACAAGTCGCACCCCGTAGTTCTCGAAGCCGTTGGCCTTGTCGGGACGGCGGAACTTGAGCTGGCTGCACAGCGGTTGGAAGTCTTTGGGGATGTGGAAGCCGTTGCAGATGAGCTCCACGAAGAAATAGGTGGCATCGTAGCCCTGATAGGCGTAGTTTTTCACGGTGGGCAGCGTGTTGTAGGTGCGTACGTATTTGTCGATGAACACCTGCGCGTCCTCCGACTGGTCGTCGGCGAAAAAGTCGGAGAGGAAGTAGATTTTGAACGGGCTGAGTATGCTGAGGTCGAAGCCGTTGTTGTTGAGCAGGCTTTCGGGGAGCACCCAGTAGAACTGCGGCATACGGCTCCGGTTGACGAGGGCGTTGGCCACCTGTGCGTAGGCGTTGTTGTGTGCGGGACAGGCAATCACCACGTTGCTGGTGTCCGACCGCAGGCGTGCGGTGAAGGAGGCCTCCTCGTCGATGATCTCGTAGGGGATGTCGTGCGCTTTGAAATAGTTTTCGTACTCGTCGGCATGGAAGTTGCCCCAGATGATGAAGTGGGCACCCTCGAAATGCTCGGCCAGCGTGGCGGCCTTGGCATCGGCATGGGGCAACATCTTGTAAACGTAGGGGTTGCCTGTGATGATGTCGCTGTTGGGCGACAGCGGGTTGACCACGGGGATGCGCAGTTGCTTGGCATGGTCGGCTACCAAGGGGAACATGTCCTTCGGCACCGGCGCGATGATAAGCTGTGCGTTGCGGACAGACTCCTCCTCGAAAATCTGCTCCAACTTGACACTGTCCTTGCTGTTCACCTCGCGGGCGATGACTTTCAGGTTGCGGCCCTGCTCCGCCAGCTGGTCCAAGGCGATTTGCGCCCCGCACCAGAAGCCGATCACCGATCGCGAGAAGGTGCGGTCGATGTCCTTCGACTCCTTCAGTCCGGCGGTATTCGACTGTCCGATATTGGAACTGTTGAGGGGGAGCAGATAGACGACCGTGGTTTCCTGCGGCTGCTGCGAGCGCGAGGTGTGCTGCGCCATCACAAGCGGTGACAGGCAGGTGATAAGCATCAGAAATGTAAAGATTCTTTTCATGATGTATGCTGTATTTCGTTCGGATCGACAGGGTGTTTCCAGCGGCGGTGGCTCCACAGCCAGTATTCGGGCTCGCGGCGGATGGTCGCCTCTAACAGCCGGGTGTACTTTTCTGTGATTTCACCATTGGAAGTCTCCTGCGGTTTTTCTGTAATAATATGATTGACAATTTTATAACGTCCCAAACCTGTTTTGATTATCTCATAATAAAGCACAGGGATGTCGTATTTTTTCGCGAAATACTCTGCTCCGTAAATCATGCCGGTGGGCTGGTTCAGGAACATGGTTTTGTAGCTCTTGTGGATGTTGTTGGGCGACTGATCGCTGAGCATCATGTAGGCGCTGAGCTGGCGTTGCTTTTCGCGCTGCTCGAACAGCTCGCGCACGTGGTCGGCGAACACCACCGTGGTGCCGTAGCGGGTGCGGGCGCGGTTGATGAGCTTCTCGAAAGTCTTGTTGCTGTTGGCCTTGCCCACTCCCACTGCCAGATGGTGGTATTGGAGCGGAAGACTCAAAATCATCCATTCCCAATCGTTGTAGTGGCTCGACATGAGGATGACGCTCTTGCCCTCTTCGTAGAAGCGGTTCACCAGCTCGGGGTTCTCGCACCGGTAGCGGCGCATCACCTGGCGGCGGGTCAAGGTGAGCATCTTCAGCATCTCGGCGGCGATGCGTGCCAGATGGCGGTAGTAGCGGCGTGCCAGCTGCGCCCGCTCGCGTTCCGATTTCTCGGGGAAGGCGTTCCGCAGATTCTCGGCCACGATTTTTCTGCGGTATCTCACTACATAATAAATAATAAGGTAAAGCAGATAGCCTATGCCGTACAGGATGAACAGCGGCAGCAGCGAGAGCGGGTAGAAGATGAAGTAGAAGGCGAAACGCATGGCTATAGGTTTTGTACGTATTGTAAAAGGGTGGGGGAGATGAGGTCGCTGGCGGCGGTGACGGCCTCGCGGTTTTCGGGCGTTACGGCGCCGATGAAGACGGTGCGCAGGCCTGCGGCGCGGCCGAACTGCATGTCGGTCAGACTGTCGCCCACCATCAGCGAGCGGCTGAGGTCGATGTCGGGGAAGTCGGCGAGGGCCTGCTGCATCATGCCGGTTTCCGGTTTGCGACAGCCACAGCCGCTGCCGGCCACGTGCGGACAGAGGTAGATGGCGTTGAAGCGGAAACCTTCGCGCTCCAGCAGCTGGCACATGTGGCGGTGCACCTCGTCCACATCGGCCCGTGTGCAGATGCCTTTGCCAATGCACTGCTGGTTGGTGACGAGGATGAAGCGGCGGAAATGCTGTTTCAGAAACGGGATGGCGCGCACGAAGTCGTCGCGCAGCACAAACTCGGAGGGCTTCTTCACGTAGTCGCCCACCAGCTGCACGTTCACCACGCCGTCGCGGTCCAGAAACAGGGTGTCATTCATGGTTTTGTCGCTCATCATCGCTAATATGCCTAAATAACAAATTCGGCCGCAAAGATACTAATAAATTGAGAATTGAAAGGTGGAAGTGGAAAAGTTTTTGGGGAGGATGCGAGGGATGTGATTATGCGATTATACGATTATACGGGGATGCGAAGTGGGGCTGTCATACTATGGCAGGCCTATGGTTTTATGATTTTAGCGCAGTGCGAGCGGCGGAATGGTAAAAAGTTATCAACAAAATACCAACAGCTACAAATGACTGTTTTGGTGCTGTTTTTCATCGAAAACAGGTCACAAACAGAAAGAAAAACGCAGTTTTTGCCGGTAAAATCGTAGTGACAGGGCGTGCCCTGTCGCTACTTGAAAATGACGTGTGGGATGTTGTATCTTTGCAGACCACATACTTACAAAGATGAATACAGGAGAAATTATTTTGTATCAACCTGATAGCACCGTGCAATTGGAGGTGCGTATTGACGCAAATACGGTATGGCTCACACAGGCTCAAATGGCATTGCTGTTCAACGTAGACAGAACAGTTATCGTGAAACACATCGGCAATATTTACAAAACCTTTGAATTGGATGAAATTTCAACCTGTGTAAAATTTGCACAAGTTCGTTCTGAAGGGAAAAGAAATGTAATCAGGGAACAAAAGTACTACAACTTAGACATGATTATTTCTGTCGGTTACAGAGTGAATTCCATCAATGCCACCAAGTTCCGACAATGGGCCACCCAAACGCTGAAAAGCTACCTGCTTCACGGATATGCTGTAACACAACGTATTGAACGATTGGAGCAGAAGGTGGAGGAGCACGACCAACAGATTGGCTTCTTTGTGCATGCCTCACTGCCACCCGTGGAAGGGGTATTCTACGACGGGCAGATATTTGATGCCTACGTTTTCGCCGCCGACCTCATCAAATCTGCAAAAACATCCATTGTATTGATTGATAACTACGTGGACGAATCCGTGTTGACGCTGCTTTCCAAACGCACAGAAGGTGTATCAGCGCGTGTTATCACGCGGCGAGTTTCGGAGGCCTTCCGGTTGGATGTAGAGAAGCACAACCAGCAATACGCTCCCATCATGATTGAAGAGAATCCCCACTACCACGACCGGTTTCTGATTATTGACGACACCGTTTACCACCTCGGGGCTTCTTTGAAAGATCTGGGCAAGAAGCTGTTTGCCTTCTCTAAGATGAATGCCACTGCGGAGGCAATTCTTGTATGATGCCTGCATACCTACGGCGTGCGGTGTTAATGGGAACGTCCAACATACGGTAGGGCTGTCATAATATGGCAGCCCTACAAATGCAGGATTGGTGCGGTAGGAAATCGCAGGGACAGGCGCGCGCCCCATCGAACAGCGAACGGACTCAATTTTAGCCTTTGATTTCACCTCCCCGATTTTAAACTTTTATTCTTCGCTACCGTCAAAAAAATTTTCACTATACGCACGATAGTGCCTTGCCCGACATCCACAAAAGTATGAATATTAAGCCATTATTTATTATTTTCGTCCTGCTTTCCTTTGTCGCGTGCCATAAACCGTTGGACGAGGAAGTTAGGGAAATCACCATTCCCGCTGAGCAACAGGCAGGAATGGAAAGCTCGTATGCCGTTGGGTCGTTCACCGGCGGATTGCGACTTAACTTCCAGATGTCAGGCATCACGCATATCGAGTTGGAAAGCGTGGACGGATATGCCATCGCCGGCACTGCCAAAATGCTCAACAGTGACGGCCAAGTAACTGTCGCCACCGTAACGGACAAGCAGTCCATCATTACCTTCCGTGCACCTGCCGGCGGCACCCTGGCTGCGGGACAGAACTATTATATCGTCACCTTCCCGTGCAACATCTACGGCGGTTACAGACTGTCTATTTTCAAGGACGGACTGGTAGCGCACTATTTCGGTGTGCATCAGGTGATTGGAGGAGGCGACTATATCACGCCGCTTGACTTGGTGGAGAGCGAGCTGGATTTTGTGGATCCTGCGGCACCGCTGGTGGAAGAGGAACGTCCGGGACTGAATGCGGCGACGCAACAGGCTTTGCACCGTTACCAGATGAACCCAACGGAAGAAAACAAGCAGGCACTGCTAGAACAGATGGGTATCCGTTACGACAAGGTGGTAGCTCGAAAGAAAGCCAAATTGCGCCAGCTGGAAAGAGAGGCGCACGACCAGTATCTGATTGATGAGATGCAAGCCATTGTGGATGAAATGATTGCAAACCGTGAGGAACGGTTGGAACAGCAGTTCCTTCGGCTTATTGATGATCGTACAGATGACAATCCCAACGATGAATGGCTGGTGCTCAGAGGGGTGCCCGACCAAAATGCCTACATCGGCTATACACCCGTAACCAACGAGGAATACGCTGCTTTCAATCCCACTTTCACATATAGTTCTGGGCAAGGCAGATACCCCGTCGTCAATATCACATACAGCGATGCGGTGGCCTACTGCAATTGGCTTGGGAATTCGGATGCCGCCCATTCGTACCGGCTTCCCACTGAAAACGAATGGATTATGGCAGCGGGGCACATGCCCAAGGATGTGGTCATCAACAGCAACCATGTGGAGAGCGGCCTTACAGCGGTGGATGCCTACGCCCAAACAGTGGGCGCGTGCGGCGGCATCGACTTCTGGGGCAACTGCTGGGAGTGGACCGCCACACAAAACACTTCCGGCTATCACATTGTGAAGGGTGGCAGCTGGGACTCCACCCGTGACGAATGTCGCACGGAGTATTCCGACGCCGTCCGTAATCCCGCTACGGGCTATCCCAACGTCGGCTTCCGAGTGGTGCGGGTAAATAATTGATTTTTAGACAAATGCCTATGCACCGAAGAATACCCCTTTTCCTGCTGATATTGTTTATGGGAATTTCCACCGTTTTGGGTCAAGCGGTCGTCATTCCGCCCGACAGCACCGAATCGCCCACACCCGATGTGGACGATTTCCTGTTTGATACAGAGGGACTTGACGACGAGGATGCCGACTTGGGCGGCTACAACCCCGGCGTGATGTGGAACAGCAGTAGGGGAGGAAGCAAAAAAACATCATCCCTCAGACAAAAAAAGAGCCGCTTTTCAGCGGCTCCGTATTGCAATTTCTCTATAAAAAATGTGTCGGCCTATTTTACGAGGTCAACGATTGCTTTGAATGCCTCAGGATTGTTCATCGCGAGGTCGGCGAGGGCTTTGCGGTTCAACTCGATGCCCTTCTTTGCTAAACTGCCCATGAAGGCAGAATAGGACATGCCATATTCGCGGACGCCCGCATTGATACGGGTAATCCATAAACTTCTGAATGCTCTTTTCTTTGCCTTACGGTCGCGATAAGCATATTGCTGTCCCTTTTCCCAGGTGTTTTTCGCAACTGTCCAGACATTTTTCCGTTTTCCAAAGTAACCTTTGGTACGGTTCAAAATCTTTTTTCTTCTTGCTTTGGAAGCAACGTGATTGACTGATCTTGACATTTGATGTTCTCCTTTCTTTAAGTCAGCGGTTTTCTTCTAAAAACTCTTGATTTGCTGATGATAAAGTTAATAAATAATGTGAATTAGTAGCCCAACATGTGTTTGACCGTGTTCTCCATCGTTTTGTCAACGAGGGCGCTGTAAGCCAAGTTACGTTTTCTTTTCTTGGTCTTTTTGGTCAGAATGTGGCTGTGATAGGCGTGGTGTCTTTTCACCTTGCCGGTGCCGGTGAGAGAGAATCTCTTTTTAACGGCAGCTTTGGTTTTTACTTTTGGCATTTCCAGTGTTTTTTTAGGTTAATATTGGAGAAAATTGCAATTTTTCTATTTCTTGATGGGGTTGATGACGATGAACATGCGCTTGCCTTCGAGCTTGGGCATCTGTTCGGGCTTACCGAACTCTTCAACAGCCTGTGCGAATTTCAGCAGGATGAGCTCGCCCTGGTCTTTGTACACGATGGAACGGCCTTTGAAGAAGACGCCTACTTTCACCTTGCTGCCCTCTTTCAGGAAACGGATGGCGTGGTTGGTCTTGAACTCGAAGTCGTGGTCATCGGTCTGGGGGCCGAGGCGGATTTCCTTCACCACCACCTTCACCGACTTGGCCTTCTGCTCTTTCTCCTTGCGCTTCTGCTCGTAGAGGAACTTCTGGTAGTCCATGACTTTGCAAACCGGCGGTGCGGCTTGGGGAGAGATCTCCACGAGGTCGAGCTCCATGCGTTCTGCGATGGCCAAAGCCTCGCGCAGCGATACGATCTGCGGCTCGAGTCCGTCACCCACTACACGCACGGTGGGAGCGGTGATGTATTCGTTAATCTTGTGTGCGGCCTCCTTTTTTTGCGGGGCACCCCTGCGAATCGGGGGTCTGTTGAATGTCGTTGCGATAAGAAACCTCCTTTGTTTTAAGTGATTATGAATTTTCTTTACTCTAAAATTTAAGCCTGCAAAATTACATAAAATTTCAATATCAACATCTATTGTTAAAAATTTTTTTAACTGTCTGAAAATTCAGGATTTTAATGTATTTTTGCAAAAATTTTTTTAAGATGAAGACAAACGGTAACATGCAGAATAAGAGGAGTTTCAACAAGCAGCGTCCGGGACGTTTTGGCGGCGATGACCGTAAAGATGCTCCCAAACGGCGCTCTTTCAACCGTCAGCGCAGCGAGGATGGCGAGTCAGAAGGCGAGGAATCCCCGCGCCGCTTCGACCGCAAACCCGCCGGCGGGAACCGCTCCTTCAACAAGGACCGTTCCTTCTCCAAAGACCGCGACCGCAAGCCGTTTGGCGACAAACCGTTCGGCGATCGCAAACGCTCCTTCTCTTCCGACCGCAAGCGTACCCCGCGCACCGATGACGACCAGCCGCGCCGCCGCGATGTGACCGCCGAGTCGGAAATTCTGACCGAGATTGTCAACAAACGCCGCAGCGAAGGCCGCTTCGCTCCCCAGAAGGTGAAAATCCGCAGCCTCGAATATGAGGATCAGGTGGGCCCCGTCCGCCTCAACAAGTACATCGCCAACGCCGGTGTGTGCTCACGCCGCGAGGCCGACACGCTCATCGCCGCCGGCGCCATCAGCGTCAACGGCACCGTCGTTACTGAGATGGGCTTCAAGGTGATGCCCACCGACGAGGTGCGCTTCGGCGACAAGGTGCTGCAGCGCGAGAAACCTGTTTACATCCTGCTCAACAAGCCGAAAGATTATATCACCACCATGGAGGATGAGTTCAACCGCAAGCATGTCATGCAGCTCATCAAGGGTGCCTGCAAGGAACGCGTCTATCCCGTTGGCCGCCTTGACCGCATGACCACCGGCCTCCTGCTGTTCACCAACGACGGCGAGATGGCCAAGAAGCTTACCCACCCCCGCAGCGGTGTTCGCAAAATCTACCACGTTTCCCTCGACAAGAATCTCAAACCCTCTGATTTGGAAAAGATTGCCCAGGGGCTCGACTTGGACGACGGCATCATTCAGGTGGATGAGATCGCATACGTGGGTGATCGTAAGAATGAGGTGGGCGTAACGCTTCACTCCGGCCGCAACCGCATCGTGCGCCGCATCTTCGAGTCGCTCGACTATCAGGTGGAAAAACTCGACCGTGTGGTGTTCGCTGGTCTCACCAAGAAGGACCTGCCGCGCGGCAGCTGGCGATTCCTCACTCAGGCAGAGGTCAACATTTTGAAAATGAGCATTAAAGGAGAAAACTAATTCTCCTTTTTTTATTTCACGATCTTCAGTGTAGCCTGCGCTTCCGGACCGCGCATCAGTTCAAAGTGCCACCATTCCGAACGGATGGTCAGCATGCCATTGTCGGTCATGAGCTTGCGCAGCAACAGCCGGTTGTCCAGCTCCTGCTGACTGATAGCGCCGCTCTGCACCAGCGAATCCTCGTGGGTGATGTGCGCCTCCTCTCCAAACCAGTCGAACGGCGTGCCCATGGAGATGGGTTCTCCTTGTCCGTCCACAATCGTGATGTCCACTGCCGCACCGTAGTTGTGAAGTCCTTGTGCTTTATTGGGGTCGGCAACGTAATAGGTTGTGTTAGTGGCTTTTGCCACCTCCCACATATCCCACTGCACGCTGAGGGGACGCGCTGCATCATACACCATCAGACTGTAATCGGGATGCTGTGCCTTGAGTTGCTCCTGCGCCCGTTTCAGCTTGTCGGCCACCACCGGCAGCATGAATGCCTTGTGGATGTCTTTATATAATATGGTATGGGTGAAGTTGTCGGGGGTGGAATAGACCAGGTGCACCTGAATCGTCGGATCGACTTCCTGAATATCCACCAAGCCCAATGCCCGCATGGCTGCCTCGGTCTCGGTGTCGGGAGCGAGGGTATCAACCTTTGTGACTTTTGCTTTGCTATTGTCTTGGCTTGAGTCTGAATCGTGGGTGTTCACACGGTTGCAGTTGGAGTAGATGATGAGCGCTGCGATGAGGGGGAAAAAATATAGGATTCTTTTCATAATGAAAATTTTAATAAGTTGATTTTGAATGAATTTCGGTTTTGGAAGAGCAGGGCTGTCGCATGATTTTGCGGGCTGCGAATGCCATCACCACTGCCGTTACCGCGGCGGCACAGAAGTCGGCTGACGGCATTGACCACCAGACTCCTTTGATGGATAACAGCTGGGGAAGAAACCAGAGGAAGGGGAGCAGGAAGATGATTTGTCGGAGAAGGGAGAGAAGGATGGAGATGCCTGCTTTGTTGATGGCTTGGAAAAAGGTGGAGGTCACAATCTGGAAGCCGACCACCAGCATGGCGGCGCAGCTGATGCGCAGCGCGGCAACGGAGGCGGCGATGATCTGTGGGTCGTCGGTGAAGGCACGGGCAATCTGCTGGGGGAAGCACTCAATGGCGAGGAAGAAAGTGGCACAGATAATCGTTGCCCACAGGAGGGTGAGCCGGTAGGTTTTCATCACGCGGTCGTTGTGGCGCGCCCCGTAGTTGAAGCCTACGATGGGCTGCATGCCGTGGGTGAGGCCCAGCACCATGGTGACGACCAGCGACTGCAAGGCCGCGATGATGCCGTAGGTGGCGATGGCGAAGTAGCCATACTTATCCAACTGTCTGTTGATGAATATATTGATAAGTGATGCGCAGATGTGGATGATGAAGGGGGAGAGGCCGATGGCGAACATGGCCAGGGCGGTTCTGAGGTTCAGCCGGATGTGTCGCTTCTGGAAGTGGATGCGTGATTTAGATTGGCTGAAATGGGCCAGTACCCAGCACATGCCCACAAACTGCGAGATGACGGTGGCGGTGGCGGCCCCGCGCATTCCCCACTCCAAGGCAAAGATGAAGATGGGGGCGAGGATGACGTTGCATGCCACGGTGATGAGGATGGAGAACATGGCCTTGAAAGGATAGCCGCTGGCGCGCATGATGCTGTTGAGTCCGAACAAAATGTGGGTGAAGATGTTGCCGGCAAGGATGATCTGAAGGAAGGCCCGTGCGTAGGGAAGCGTGTCATGGTCGGCTCCAAACAACAGCAGGATAGGATCCAAGAAGATGAGGGTGACAATGGTGAAGGCTATGCTGATGATGATGTTGAGCAGCAAGGCGTTACCGAGTATCAGCGTGGCCTTGTCGTGTTGCCGTTCGCCAAGACGGATGGAGGTGAGGGCGGCGGCACCGGCCCCCACGAGCGTGCCGAAAGCGGTGGCGAGGTTCATCACCGGCAAGGCGATGGTCATGGCGGCCAACCCCATGGCGCCTACTGAGTTGCCAATGAAAATCCGGTCGATAATGTTGTATAGAGAGGTCGCTGATGTGGCAATGATGGCGGGCAGTGCGAACACAAACAGCATTCTGCCGATACTACTCTGCTCCAATTGTGTCGTGCGGTCGGGCATGGCAGTGGCTTAATGGAAATCGCCGCGCAGTTCGCGGTAGCGCTTGCGGGCATCAACGGTGTACAGACTGTCGGGGTACTCCTTCAGCAACTTCTGGTAATACTCCATCGCCTTGCCGGTATCCTTCAGGTAGTAGTCGTACAGCTCCGCCGTCATGAAGGTGGCGTCATCGGCCAGCAGGTCGTAGGAGTAGGAGGAGAGAATCTTGCCCAGCAGCTGCTCCGCCCCGAGATAGTCCTTCCGCTTGATGGCCAGTTTGGCCTTCTGGTAATATACGTCGTCGGCGAGCTTGCCGTAAGGCGACACAATCAGCACGGAATCCAGCATTTTATCGGCTTCCTCGTCTTTGTTCTGGAAAATGAGGAAGTCGGCCTTGGCATAGTATCGCAGGGGCTGGTTAGTTTCGTTGGTGTCGGCGAAAAGTCCGACATCTTCATCCGTCTCCTCTTCGTTGTCGCTGATGAGCAGCGAGAAATACATGGCGTCGTTGGCGATGAGCTTGGAGGTGGCGGCACGCAGCACGTCCAACTGGCTCTTCGCCCATTCGAATTCCCCGATGTAGAAGGAGAGTTTGGCATTCTTGAACTTCGCATTCTGCCCGATGATATCGGCGGGCAGGTCTTTGTCCACCTGCGAATAGTGCAGCGTCGCCTCCCACACATCTCCCATATAGAGTTCTATATCAGCAAGGTCGGTCTTGTACAGTGATCGTTCCTTCACATCGCGGTTGGCATTCTGGATGGCTTCGTTGAGCAGCGTTTTGGCTTCCTCCGGTTTGTCGATGTAGAAAGCCAGCAGGTGGGCATACTTGCGGGTCCATTCCGATGTGCCTTCGTGCAGCCCGTACTCTTGCAGCTGCGTGGCGAACTCGCCGGCCAGCTGCGTGGCCTCCGCCTTGTCCACGGGCGAGGTGGCCGACAGCTTGTCGTACTTCACATCCAACAGCAAAAACTTGGCATTGGTATAGTAGGTGTTGTCCTCGCCTTTGGCGATGATGTAGTTGAGAGCCTCGATGGCGGCGTCGTACGACTTGTCGCGGTTGGCATCTTTGGCAAGGGCGAACACGCGCTGTCCGTCGCCTTTCAGCTTGCGGTCGATGGCTTTCGCCAACACGAGCGCGTCGTCATAGTTCTTGTCGAGCTGATAGACCCACTGCAGGATGATTTCGTAGCACACGTTGCCGGGATTTTCCTGCGTCTTTCTCAGCAACACATTTTTCACCACCTCATATTTCTGCTTGTCTTCGTCGGTGGCCAGCAGGTTCTGGATGATTTTCTGCACATCCGGCACCTTGCCCTGCACATCGTCGCTCACCAGCCGCAACGCTTCCTCTACCACGAGGTCGGTGCGGTTGGTCTGGATATAGACGTTGGTGAGTTCGTTGATGAAAAGCATTTGATTGTTAAGGAGTTTTCGTCCGCGCTCAAGGGTGGTGATGGCATACGAATACTGCTTTCTCGCCAAAAAAGCGTTGGCCAATTCGCGTATATTGGGCTCCTTGGCCGGCATCTCCTTGATGGCATCGTTGTACACTTGGTCGGCCTTCTCCTGTTCTCCTGCGCTTTCATACACAAAACCCAAGTCAATCTTGTAACGCTGCGTGGTGGGGAATTTCTTTTGCTGCTTTTTCACCACTTTCTCCGCTTCTTTGAAATTTCCTAATTGCAGAAGGGTTTGGTAATAATAATAATAGATGTAGGAGTTGGGATTGGCGTTATAGACCTTCTCGAACATCGGGGCAGCCTTTTCAAACTCGCCATTCTGGAAATACTGTATCCCCAGCTGTTCCTCTTGGGAACGCTGGTTGTTCTGTCCGAAGCCTGCAGACAGAGCGATGGCGAGCAGGAAAAACAGCAGCAGTTTTTTCATTAGTTGATGAGGTCGAAGCCGGTGAAGGGACGGAGCACCTCGGGCACGATGATGCCGTCGGGGGTCTGGTTGTTTTCGAGAAGGGCGGCCATCACGCGCGGCAGGGCGAGGGCGCTGCCGTTCAGGGTGTGGGCGAGGCGCATCTTGCCGTTTGCATCCTTGAAACGCAGGTGCAGACGGTTGGCCTGATAGCTTTCAAAGTTGGAGATGGAGCTCACTTCCAGCCATTTCTCCTGAGCTTTGGAGAAGACTTCCAAGTCGTAGGTGAGGGCGGAGGTAAAGCTGATGTCGCCGCCGCACAGCCGCAGCACGCGGAAGGGGAGTCCGAGCCGCTGGAGCAGCGACATGCCGTACTGCTTCATCTGCTCCAAGGTCTCATACGAGCGGTCGGGGTGCTCCACCTGCACGATCTCCACCTTGTCGAACTGGTGCAGACGGTTCAGTCCGCGTACATCCTTGCCATACGAGCCGGCCTCGCGGCGGAAACAGGCAGAATAGGCACAGTTCTTGATGGGGAAGTCGCTCTCTTTCAGGATGATGTCGCGGTAGATGTTGGTCACCGGCACCTCGGCGGTGGGGATGAGGTAGAAGTTGTCCAAAGTGGCGTGGTACATCTGTCCCTCTTTGTCGGGCAGCTGACCGGTGGCGTAGGCGGAGGCCTCGTTCACCATATAGGGCGGCTGGATTTCGGTGTAGCCCATTTCAGTGGCGCTGTTGAGGAAGAAGTTGATGAGCGCACGCTGCATCTTGGCACCTTTTCCTTTGTAAACCGGGAATCCTGCTCCCGTGATCTTGCTGCCGAGGTCGAAGTCGATGATGTCGTATTTTTTTACCAGCTCCCAGTGGGGCAGACAGTCTTCCGCCATCGGCGTGGCATCGCCTTCCTGATACACCACCTCGTTGTCTTCAGCGCCCTTTCCGAGCGGCACGGAGGCATGCGGCATGTTGGGCAGCAGCACCATCATCTCGTTGATTTTCTGACCTTTCTCATCCAACTCGGCCTGCATCTCTTTTTCCTGTGTCTTCAGCTCAGCGGTCTGGGCCTTCATCTGCTCGGCCTCTTCGCGGCGTCCCTCTTTGAACATCTGTCCGATGGACTTGGCAATCTTGCCCTGCTCCATCAGGTTGTTGTCGAGGTTTTTCTTCAGCTGGCGCAACTGGGCGTCGAGGGTGAGGATATTGTTGACCAACTCGGTGGCGTCGAAGTTTTTGACTTTCAGTCTTTCAATGACGTGTTCTGGATTTTCGCGTAGAACTTGTATCTGTAACATAGCTTTTGATTTTGTTTTCTATAATAGTGATTGATAATGATTTTCAATGATTTTCTCCTTCCGATACCACCACATTGCCGGCTTGGTAGGGAGTGATTTCTCCGGCCAGCACTTTCGGCAGAAGGGTGTCGATGGCGATTTGCACGTTGGGAAGGTTGAAGAAGTCGTTTTTGATGGTGAAGTCTATCCAGTCGTAGAAGATTTTGACATTCTGTTCGTTGCGGTTTTTGGCGAAATAGCCGTTGCCTTTGGTGAGGGTTTCGAAGTCGGTGATGATGTCCCACACCTTGTCGATGGCGGTGTGTTCGAGGGCGGAGCAGGTGGTGACGGGCACCATCCAGCCGTTCTCGTTCTGCGGGAAGAGGTGCAGCGCCGACTGGTAGCGGGTCTTGGCGAGTTCGGCGGGGGTGACATTGTCGCCGTCGGCCTTGTTGATGACGAGGGCGTCGGCCATCTCCATGATGCCGCGCTTGATGCCCTGCAGTTCGTCGCCGGCGCCGGCCAGCATGAGCAGCAGGAAGAAATCGACCATCGACTTCACGACGGTTTCCGACTGTCCCACGCCGACGGTCTCCACGATGATGACGTCGAAGCCGGCGGCCTCGCACAGGATGATGGTCTCGCGGGTCTTGCGGGCCACGCCGCCGAGGGTAAGGCCTGAGGGGGAGGGGCGTATGAAGGCGTGCGGGTCGGTGGAGAGCTGCTCCATGCGGGTCTTGTCGCCGAGGATGCTGCCTTTCGACCGCTCGCTGCTGGGGTCGATGGCCAGCACGGCGATGTGCTTGCCCTGTGCGGTGAGATACTTCCCGAACGCCTCGATGAAGGTGCTCTTGCCCGCGCCCGGCACACCGGTGATGCCGATGCGCAGCGAGTTGCCCGCGTGGGGCAGACAGGCCTCGATGACCTGCTGTGCCAGCTTCTGGTGCTCGGGGTTGGTGCTCTCTATCAGGGTGATGGCACGGCTCAGAATGACACGGTCGCCCTGCAGGATGCCGTCAACATAGTCCTGCACCGACAGCTCGCGCCGTTTGCGCCGCTGCAGGTTCGGGTTGACTTGTGCAGGCTGCTCAATGCCTTCCCGCTCGTGAAGTGCTGTGTCGAAATCGGCCATTACCAGGATGTGGAGCAGGATACGTTGCTGGCTACCACCTCGTTGCCGTTTACTTCAACCGTGTTGTCGCTCTCCATGCTGGCGCAGTCGGAGGCGTTCATGTCAGAACCGTCCCAGCTGTCGTAGCCGAGCAGCTGGTCGTTTTCGTCATAGTATTTGCACAGACAGTCACTCGACTCGCAGGAGCAGAACAGGGCCAGTGAGAAAGCTGTCGCACCGATAATCGTTAGGATCTTTTTCATTTTATGATAATTAAATTTAATAATTTAATAACTTAATAACTTAATAATCAATCTCTTGCACATTCCACCCTCAGGTTCACCAGCTCGACATCCCCCACGGGAAGGTCGGTGAGCTCGTCTACCGGGATCGATACCTCCCGCGAGTCGTTCATCCCTTCGCAGTCCTCGTCGGTCACGTGTTTGTCATCCCACGTCTTGATGTCGTACAACTTGTCATTCCGATAGTATTTGCATACGCAGTCTTTGTGACAAGAAGTTGCTAATATACAAGTGGTTAATAAGATGATGGTGGTGAATATGATTTTTTTCATGATAATCTGAAATGAAGTTGCAAAAGTAATAATAATCTTTTGAATAAAAGCATCTCCGCTCCGTTTTTTGAAGCGTTTCCGATTTTTTTTGTATTTTTGCACTTCGTAAATTGAATGATTGTTTTTTATGAAGAAATTTCTCTTGATTTTACTGCTTTGTCTTCCGCTGCTGGCCGCTGCGCAGCAGCTGACATCCTTTACCAATAAAGTTGTAAATGGCTATAACTTTTGGGTTTACACGCCAGAAGGCTACGATACCACCGCCAACGACAAGCCCATCTTGCTCTTTCTGCACGGACAGAGTCTCTGCGGCAGCGACCTCAACCGTGTGCGCCGCTACGGTCCGCTGGATGCGCTGAAAATGGGCCGCAAGATCGACGCTGTGGTCGTGGCTCCGCAGAACCCCGGCGGCTCGTGGAACCCTGCCAAGATCATGAACGTGCTGGAATGGGTGGAAGCTCGCTATCCCGTTGACACCAACCGCCTCTATGTGCTCGGCATGAGTCTCGGTGGCTACGGCACTATCCATTTCACCGCCGCCTACCCGCAGAAGGTGGCCGCCGCCATGGCCCTCTGCGGAGGCAGCAACCTCACCGACCACTGTTCGCTCTGCGAGGTGCCCCTCTGGATTATGCACGGCACCGCCGACAAGGCCATCTCATGCTCCCAATCCCAGAAAATCGTCAATGCCATGAAGGCCTGCGGCGACACCTCCCGCCTGCGCTTCACCAAGCTGCCCGGACAAAGCCACGGCGCCCTCGCCAAGATTTTCTACCTCGAAGAAACCTACGAGTGGCTCTTCGCACACCGCCTCACCGACTCCAACCGCACGGTCAACAAAGACGTTGACATCACCGTGGCCACCATGTCGAAAGCCTACACCAACATCGACCGCTCCACCACGCACTTCACGGTGTCCAACGGCAATGGCAATGTGCCCCCCGCACAGGCCGACACCACGGCACAGGCAGGCAACCCCGCTGTACAACAAAACGATCCCCCCGCACAGGCCAACACTTCCGCACAAACCACTACTACACAGACACATAAATCCTCATCCTCCCCGCAGTACTATAAGGTGCGCAAGGGCGACACCCTTAGCTCCATCGCCCGCAAATACCATACTACCGTGAGCAAGCTCTGCAAGCTCAACAAAATCAAGGAGACCACCATTCTCCAGATCGGGCGCAAACTGCGGGTTAGGTAAGCATGAACTATATCGGTTCCAAAAACAGGATGACGGGCTTCCTCGTCAGGGCCATCCGCGATGTGGCCGGACAGGACCTCTCGCAGCGGGTGTTCTGCGACCTCTTCGCCGGTACGGGCGCGGTGGGAAGCGCCTTCAAACCCTTGGTGCATAAGGTCATCGCCAACGACCTCGAATCGTACAGCTTCGTGCTGAACCGCAACTATGTGGGCAACTGCCAGCCGTTAGCTGACTGGAAATTCTGGCTCAGCGAGCTTAACAACTTGCCGCCCGTCAGCGACGGACTGATATACCAGTACTATTGCATCGGCAGCGGCTCAGGTCGCCAGTATTTCTCCGACGCCAACGGCATGAAAATCGATGCCATGCGCCGTGCCATCGGGGAGTGGTTGGTCGACGGAAGCATCAGCCAAGATATGTATTACTTCCTGCTGTGCAGCCTGTTGGAAGAAGCCGACCGGCTCGCCAACACCGCCTCGGTCTATGGTGCCTTCCTCAAAAAGCTGAAACCAATGGCCATGAAACCGCTCGTGCTCACCCCCGCCAGCTTCGACTGCACCGACCAGCAAAACGAGGTTTTCGAGGAGGATGCCAACACGCTTATCCGCCAAATCGAGGGCGACATCCTTTACCTCGACCCTCCCTATAATCTGCGGCAATATGGCGCTAATTATCATATACTGAATACGATAGCAGAATATCAACCCTTCATCCCAAAAGGGAAAACAGGCATCCCTCCCTACAAGCGTTCCCGCTATTGCAGCCGTGTCAAGGTGCACGAAGCTTTCGACGATTTGCTGAAAAACGCGCATTTTCAGTACGTCTTTCTTTCTTATAATAATGAAGGACTGCTTTCGCCCGAAACCATTCGTCAAACCATGTCAAAATATGGCTGGTACGACTGTATCGAGATGCGCCACCAGCGGTTCAAGGCCGACAGCAACGAAAACCGGGTGCATCATGCTCATACCACTACGGAGTATTTGCATGTGCTTGAAATAAAATAGTTTATGCTGGTGTGATGCTGGCTCCCTCCACCTTTTGCAAGGCCTCCAACAGCGCATCGGCATCGCGCTTCTGCACCGTAAAACGGATGATGCAGTCGGTGTCGTACTGCTGGTCGGTGATTTTTACGGTGTCGCGCTTCAGCAGCTGCATCACCTTGTTCATGCCTAACGGCGGAAAGTGTATTTCGTAATTCTCCTCCACAAACCGCTCCACAATGGTGTTGTTGTCGATTGCATCTTTCGCCGCCGTCTTGTAGGCGTTAATCAATCCGCTGACACCCAGCTTGATACCGCCGAAGTAGCGGATGACGATGATGAGCGTGTCGGTGAGGTCGTTCGAAAGCAGTTGTCCGTGGATGGGCCGTCCCGCTGTGCCCGACGGCTCGCCGTCGTCATTCTGGCGGTAGGCATCCTTGTTGGGACCGAGAATGTAAGCATAGCAGTGGTGGCGAGCATCGTAGTACTTTTTCTTCACCTCGGCCACATGCTGCTTCACCTCCTCTTCTGTGCGCACGGGGTAGGCGAGGGCGATGAAGCGGCTGCCCTTCTCTTTGTAAAGTCCCTCAGACTCTTTTGCGATGGTGCGATAGGTGAAATCAAACATGGTTAATGTGCAGATTGAAGGATGAGGTTGCCAGTGCCGATGCGATACCCTTCGCTGTGGAAGAGGATGTCGCCGTTGGTGCCGAGCACGAAAACGGCAGGGAAGTTGTCGCGGAAGTCTTGACCAGTGGCGTTGATAAAGGTGTCGGCCCAGCGGTTGCTGTTATCTTCCAACAATACAGAATGTTTCGGGAGATTCCAAGCTGTGAAGTTGAAGTCGGGGGCGAGCTTGTCGCTTGGTACCACGAAGATGAGGTTGTCGCCCCATGCTTCGTACTCGCCTTTCAACTGGCCCATCTCTTTCAGCAGGTGCTTGGTGGGTTCGCGCGTGGGGTCGATGAAACAGACAATCAGCGGTTTAACGCCCGCCATTGCTTGGATGCTAACCTCACCGTCCGCCATCGGCAGCATGAGGTCGGGATCGATGTGGCCGTACTGGCTTTGTTCTTGGTTGAAATCCCTGAGGATGACCGTCTTTTTAACATCCTTGCCAGCCGGAATGTTGAAAAATTCCAAGCGCGAGAGCACGGTGCCTTCGCTGTTGCGGTTGCCCGTGGAGAGCATGTAGTAGCCGGCGGGCACCTCCAGCGTGAAGGGGAATTGGGCCACCCGCGGGTCGTCCTCGTAGTCGAAGGTCACGAAGTCGCCATCCTCGAAACGGGCGAGGGTGTAGTGGGTCCAATAGCCGGGCTTGGTATCGCCATTTCCTTGATAATCAATGGTAATTCTTCCGAAGTCCATCTTTTTTTCTTCATTATCAGAAAAGGAAACCGGCATCCAGCTGCCCTTCTCCCACACAAAAATCTGTCCGTTGGCATTGTCTAAATAGGCGGGTATGTCGTATGCGCGGCAGCAGGCCACGAAGAAGATGTCGCGGGAGTGGCAGTCGGCGCGGCGCAGCTGATAAACGCCGTCAGGAGAGATGGGACAGTTGAAATAGTTACCCGCATCATCCACTACAATATTGTCTTGTATCCATCTCATAAAGTCTTTTGCTGTTTGTGGTTCGGCAAGACAGGTTATATCAGGTTTGTAGGGGGAATTTCTCCATGCGGTGAGGCCTTCATTGGAGATTCGTGGCGAAATGATGCCTTTCAGATAGACATTGTATGGGTATCTGTTACGTCCCCCGCTGTGGTAGCGTGTGACATGTTTCTCAAGAATGTTTGGGTCTATATCACGCAAATCTTTATCTGATAATGAGTTGAGGTAGTCGTAAAGAGGCATGGTTTCGTCATGCATGTATTGGAAGATGAATTTTATGAAGACATCGTAATTGCCTTCGCTCTTTTTGAGGAAATAGCCGGCCTGTTCTTCCGTCAGGTTAGGACCGCCCAGTCCTTTGCCATCCTTCTCTGTTTTGAAGGTGGAGATGTAGGCGTTGCGGATGGAGTCCTCCTGCTGTAGCCGCCGGGCATTGAGGGTGGCCTTCTCGGGCGAGGCGGTTTTCACCTCTTTACTGCCCGCCGGCGGCACGATGGTGAGCAACTCCGTATATTCCTTACCGGCAGCACGATCCAGCGTGAGGGTGAGCGTCGTGGCTTTCCGCACATCGATCTTCTCATACCCATATTCGTCGCCTTTGTGCGCCCATATCAGCAGGTCGCCGAGTCCCGTAGTGACGGAGGCCTCGCCGTTGGCATCAGTGGTGCCGGTGGCAATCGGGTAGTATTCAGCGTAGTTGTAGAGTTTGAACCGCACGGTGGCGCCCTCCACAGGCTTCCCGTCGCGCCCCACCACCCGTATGGTAATCTTGCGGGTGTCGGTGTAATTGGGCAGCATGTTCACGCGCGAGAAGAGGTCGGTCTGGTGTGTAACCTCCTCGTTGCCATAGTATTTGCCGAAACAGTTCGAGTGTACCATCATGGTGCGTGTGGAGGGGATGGCAAACCAGCCCATGTCGAGTTCGGGGTCGGGTTCGCAGGCACCGAGGAAGTGCCATTTTCCATCTACCCAGACCTCCACCCAGGCGTGGTTGTCGTCGGTGTGCGCCCAGCGGGGGGTGTAGCACTGGCGGGCCGGTATGCCCACGGCGCGCAGGGCCGTCACTGTGAAGGTGGACTCCTCGCCGCAGCGTCCCAGCGCGGTTCTCACCGTTGCCAAGGGCGATGAGGTACGGACGTCGCTGGCACGATAGGCCACCTTCTCATGACACCAGTGGTTCACCTCCAAGGCGGCATCGTACATTGAAAGCCCCTCCAAACGGGGACAGAGTTCCTTGTAAAATACCTCCCGTGCGGTGTCAAGATTCTCATTATTCACACGATAAACCAACACATAATGGCGGAAGATGTCCTCCGGAATCTGCTTGCCCCACGGGAAATGCTCGCGGGCTTTCAGCGCCATGCGCACCTGCATGAGGTAGAATTCGCCGTTGTAGTCGGCCAGGTCGCTCAGCGGCATGTAGGCGTAGAGGAATTGCAGCGCCTCGCTCTCTTCGGTGGTGATGTCCTCCTTCTCAAAGATGCGCATCAGCGGTTCCGTGCGGTCGTTCAGGATATCCAACCGGCGCAGGTAGTCCTGCTGCACTTGCTGTCGCACAGCGGCATCCGTGATGAAATGCTGGGCGTGCAACATCAAAAGGGAACACATCAGCAGGAGAAGGAGGGCGATTTTTTTCATTTTTTATGATTTTTTGGGATGATTATGATGGGTTACTCCACCAAGCACTCATCGAGAGCGCGGATGATGGCTTCCTTGTCCATTTT
The DNA here is from genome assembly GCA_045132235.1 of Bacteroidales bacterium. Classification (GTDB taxonomy): domain Bacteria; phylum Bacteroidota; class Bacteroidia; order Bacteroidales; family WCHB1-69; genus UBA1756. The sequence goes on along the minus strand of JBGURX010000034.1, from coordinate 9,485 downwards.
CTGACCGATGAAGACAATCTTCTGCATGCGGTCGCCGTAGTCGTCATCCCAGTCGCGGCGCAGGTTGGGCTCGCGGGCCATCATATCGGCCAGCTCGTTGGCGGGCATCGTGGCAAACCACAGGCCGATGTCCTTCAGCGACACCTGCTTGCCGGCTTGCTCGAACAGATAGCAGGCATCGTACTCATTGGTGAAGTAGCAGATGCCCTTCGCACGGATGACGCTCTTGGGCATCCGCGACACAAACTCGTCGAACTTGCCGAGGTTCATCGGCGCACGGCGGTAATATACAAACGTGCTGATGCCGTACTCCTCCGCCTCGCCCTCGTCATCATGGTGATGGTGATGATGGCCGTGCTCGTCGTGATGATGGTGCTCATGCTCCTCATGGTGGTGATGTTCGTGATCGTGGTCATCATCATCGTCGTCGTCGTCATCTTGCGGAATGTCTTCAATATGCTGAATCCACGTGGCGGAAGTGGCCACTTTGTCAAAATCAAACATATTGGTATTCAATATTTTGTCAAGCTCGATGTCGCAGTAGTCGCAGTCGATGATGCAGGCTTTGGGCTGAATGGCGCGGATGATTTCGCGGATGCGTCCCAGCTCGTGGGCACTCACCTCGGAGGCTTTGTTGAGCAGGATGATGTTGCAGAACTCAATCTGCTGGATGACCAGCTTTTCGAGGTCGTCGTCGCCGATGTTCTGGCGGGTGAGGTCTTCGCCGCCGCCGAACTCGTCCTGCAGACGCAGGGCGTCCACCACGGTCACGATGCAGTCGAGGCGCGGCACGCCGTCCTGCGTGTAGGGACCGCCCATGGAGGGCATAGTGCAGATGGTCTGCGCGATGGGTTCGGGCTCGCAGATGCCGCTGGCCTCTATCACGATGTAGTCGAAGCACTTCTGGCTGATGAGTCCCTGTATCTGCTTCACCAAATCCATTTTCAAAGTGCAGCAGATGCAGCCGTTCTGGAGAGCCACAAGGCTTTCGTCGTCTTGCCCCACAACGCCGCCCTTCTGGATAAGGTCGGCATCGATGTTGATTTCTCCGATATCGTTGACTATCACGGCGAAACGGATGCCGCGGCGGTTGGTGAGGATTCGGTTGACGAGGGTGGTTTTGCCGCTGCCGAGGTAGCCGGTGAGCAGCAATACAGGTGTTTCAGGTTTCATAGTGGTGATGTTTTTTATAGCGTGCAAAAATAGGGAATTTTCCGTAATGTTTATTCTGTTTTTTGGTTGAATGATGGATGAATGGCGGCGAGGGTTCGCACGATTTCCGCTTCGTCGCTTTCGTAGCCGTGTATCTTGCAGCTGCCATGCACTTCGCTCACTCCCGTGGTGTGGAGGATGTCGGCTGCGTTGCTGGCGTTGATGCCGCTGCCGGCGAGGATGGCGATGCGGCCGTCGGCCTGCTGCTGAATGGCCTTCAAGGTCTCCATGCCCTGCACGGCGGTAGGCTGCTGTCCGGAGGTCAGGATGCGGTGGAAGCCGCAGCCGATGATGGTTTCGAGGGAGGCTGACCAGTCGGTGCAGCGGTCGAAGGCGCGATGGAAGGTGACCTCCATGCCCCGCGCGGCCTCCAGCGCCCTCATGCAGTAGTCGGTGTTGACTCTGCCGTCAGGATGCAGGAAGCCGACCACTACGCCCGCCGCCCCGATGTCGCGGCAGTAGCGGATGTCGTCCAGTACGGTCTGCATCTCCTGCTCATTGTAGCAGAAGTCGCCCCCGCGCGGGCGTACCAGCACGAAGGTGCGCAGCGAGAGCTCGCGCACACAGGCCGCAATATCTTCGCGGGCAGGGGTGAGGCCGCCCATGTCTAACCGCTGGCACAGCTCGATGCGCGGCGCTCCCGCACGTTCGGCTGCGCGGGCCGACGCTAACGAAGCGGCACACACCTCCAGCAGTGGCTCCAGCACGAGGTGTATCCCCATCTTGGTGTAATGCTCGTTGAAGGCGAACAAAGGTCCCTCGTCGGCAAAGCCGATGTGGCGGTACAGCTCCGCTGCTGCCGGTTTCTCCGGACTGACGATGAGGGTGACGTGCGGGATGCGCCGCTGCCGCGCCTGCTCGATCTGCTGCCGGATGAGTGCTGTGCCGATGCCCTGCTTCCGCCATTCAGGCAGCACATACAGCGAGTCCAAATAGTACTCGCCAGCAGCGCACTCGTCGGGCATCGCCATGAAGTCGAGGCCGTATAAGGCTTTGATAATCGGAAAAGTAACCGCTTTCATGCGACGGTAGTCGCGACCATCATACGCGGTGAGGCTGCCCACCACTGTGCCGTCCATTTCGGCGATGGTGGTGTTGCGCCAGCTGTACAGCACATCGTCGCGGCCGCACAGTCGGGCCTGTTGTGCCAGATGGTCGTCGGTGACATGCTCCACACCGACGGCCGACAGGATGGCGTTGGCGATGAAAAGGGTGTCGTTGGGGGTTGCGGGACGGAATCGGATCATTCGAAGGTTTTTTGGTAAAGAAAGACAGGAAACCAGTTGCCTGATTCCCTGTCGTGATTTCAGTAATGAGGGTCGGGGAGGGGAGACCGCCCCAACCGAGGAGCCGGCTGCTCGGGATTAGTACATGCCGGGCATGCCACCAGGCATTGCGGCGGGAGCAGCGGGAGTCTCCTCCTTGATCTCGGCGAGCACGCACTCGGTGGTCAGCAACATACCGGCGATGGAACCGGCGTTTTCAATGGCGACGCGGGACACCTTGGTCGGGTCGATGACACCGGCCTTGATGAGGTCTTCGTACACCTCGGTGCGGGCGTTGAAGCCGACATTGCCCTTGGCTTCCTTGACGGCGTTCACCACCACGGAGCCTTCCTTGCCGGCGTTGGCCACGATCTGGCGGAGGGGTTCCTCCAAAGCGCGACGCACGATGTCGATACCGATCTTCTCGTCGTCGTTCACACCCTTGATCTTGTCCAAAGCCTTGATGGCGCGAATGTAACCGACACCGCCGCCGGGGATGATACCCTCTTCGATGGCAGCGCGGGTGGCGTGCAAAGCGTCGTCGAAACGGTCTTTCTTCTCCTTCATTTCCACTTCGGAAGCGGCACCGACGTAGATGACGGCCACACCGCCGGCCAGCTTGGCCAGACGTTCCTGAAGTTTCTCTTTGTCGTAGTCGGAAGTGCTCTTGGCAATCTGGGCCTTGATCTGAGCCACGCGGTCAGCGATGGCGTTCTTGTCGCCCTTGCCGCTGACGATGGTGGTGTTCTCCTTGTCAACAGTGATCTTCTCGGCGGTACCCAGCATTTCGAGGGTAGCGTCTTCGAGTTTGAAGCCCTTCTCTTCGGAAATCACATAACCACCGGTCAGGATGGCGATGTCTTCCAACATCTCTTTTCTTCTGTCGCCGAAGCCGGGAGCCTTCACGGCCACGATCTTCAGACCGCCGCGCAGACGGTTCACCACGAGGGTGGCGAGTGCTTCGCTCTCCACATCTTCTGCAATCACCAGCAGCGGACGACCGCTCTGGACTGCCTTCTCAAGGATGGGGAGGAATTCCTTCATATTGCTGATTTTCTTGTCATAAATCAGGATGAAGGGATTTTCGTAAACGGCTTCCATCTTTTCGGTGTCGGTCACGAAATAGGGGGAGATGTAACCACGGTCGAACTGCATGCCTTCCACCACTTTCACGTTGGTTTCGGTGCCTTTGGCCTCTTCGATGGTGATGACACCCTCTTTCTTCACTTTCTGCATCGCTTCGGCGATGATGTTGCCGACGTGTGCATCGTTGTTGGCGGAGATGGTGGCCACCTGGGCAATTTTCTCGTTGTTGTCGCCGATGGTGCTGGACATCTTCTTGAGTTCAGCCACAACTGCAGCCACAGCGGCGTCGATACCGCGTTTGAGGTCCATCGGGTTGGCACCGGCGGTCACGTTCTTGAGGCCGGTGTTGAAGATGGCCTGTGCGAGCACGGTGGCGGTGGTGGTGCCGTCGCCGGCCTGGTCGTTGGTCTTGGAGGCCACTTCCTTCACCATCTGTGCACCCATGTTCTCGATGGGCTCGCTGAGTTCGATTTCTTTTGCCACGGTCACACCGTCCTTGGTGATGTGCGGGGCACCGAACTTCTTGTCAATAATCACATTACGCCCTTTGGGACCGAGGGTCACTTTCACTGCATTTGCCAATGCGTCCACGCCTTTTTTCAAACCGTCGCGGGCTTCCCAATCATAAACAATATTTTTTGCCATTTCTTTCTATTTTTTTAAAGGTATTAACTTCTAAAATTTTCCGTTTTCAATTTTCCATTTTCCGTTTAAAGAGTGGCGTAAATGTCGCTCTCTTTCATGATGAGGTAGGTCTTGCCGTCGAGGGAGATCTCGGTGCCGGAATATTTGCCATAGAGCACGGTGTCGCCCTTCTTCACAGTCATGGGCTCGTCTTTTTTGCCAGGTCCCACTGCTACGACAACGCCTTTTTGGGGTTTCTCTTTTGCGGTATCGGGGATGATGATGCCGCCAGCGGTTTTCTGTTCAGCTTCGGCAGGTTCCACAACAACTCTGTCAGCTAATGGTTTGAGTTTGATTGACATAACTTTTTTATTTTTAAGGTTTAACATTAATATTTTTCTCTCTCAAAAAGGAGTGCAAAAGTAACAAATATTTTTTAAAAATGTTCAATAGCGGTATTAGAAAAATTTCGTGTAACTTTGCAGCCTTATTTTTAGCGATGGATTTGAAGTTAGCAATCGTCATCTTGAATTATAATGGAAGAAGTTTTTTGGAAAAATTTCTCCCCTCGCTGCTTTCGCATATTCCTGATTATGCGGAAGTTATAGTGGCTGATAATGCTTCCACGGATGACTCCGTCGCTTTCATGAAGGCCACCTATCCGCAGCTGCGGCTCATTTTGAATGACCGCAATTATGGCTTTGCCGGCGGCTATAATGTCGCTTTGGCGCAGGTGGAGGCCGAATATTACTGTCTGCTCAACTCCGACATCGAGGTCGCACAGGGCTGGGTAGAGCCGGTGATGGAGGTGATGGATGCCGATGCGAAGATCGCCGCTGTGCAACCCAAGCTCCGCAGCTATGCCGACCGCACCCGTTTCGAGTATGCCGGTGCGTCGGGTGGCTTCATTGACAAGTACGGCTACCCCTTCTGCCGTGGCCGCGTGTTTGATACGGTGGAAGTGGATGAGGGACAGTATGATACCCCGATGGACATCTTCTGGGCCACCGGTGCCGCGCTGTTCGTGCGCAGCGATGTGTACCGTGCACTTGGCGGCCTCGATGCCGACTTCTTCGCCCACATGGAGGAGATTGACCTCTGCTGGCGCATCCGCAACGCTGGCTACCGCATCGTGGTGGAACCCCGTTCGGTGGTGTACCACGTGGGCGGCGGCACCTTGCCCAAGAACAACTCTTTCAAGACCTTCCTCAACTTCCGCAACAACCACTTCCTGCTCATCAAAAACCTTCCCGCTCGCCGGCTGTTTCCCACCTTCTGGGTGCGGCTCTTTCTCGACAATCTGGCCGCTTTCGTCTTCCTGCTGCAGCGCCATGGCCGCGACTTCCTCGCCGTGTACAAGGCGCAATTTGCTGTTTTATCGCAATATAGAAAAATGAAAGCCAAACGGAAAGGCATGAGTTTCGATGCATACAAGGATGTGTGCCACACCTCCATCCTTTTCCAATATCATTTAAAAAAGAAACGCCGCTTCAACGGCACGTCATTCCATTAACCACAAAATCCAATTCACATGGAGGAATTTTTCTTCGGACCAATTTACTACTATTTTTTATTGGGAATGACCGTGCTGGCGGCAGTGGTTTTCACGGTGCTGCAGTTCGTTACTCCTGCCTACGGCCTCACCTTCAACAACCGCTGGGGCTTTTCCATCCGCAGCAACTGGGGCTGGTTCCTCATGGAGTCGCCGGTCTTTCTGCTGATGCTCATCATCTACGTGGCCGCCCTGCGCAACGGTGCGCCCTTCACCTGCGACACTTTCCCGTGGGCCGCCACCGTCATCTTCGTCTTCTTCCAGCTCCACTACCTTCAGCGCAGCTATGTGTTTCCCTCTAAGATGAAGGGAACCAGCAAGATGCCGCTCTCCATCATCTTCACGGGCTTCTTTTTCAACATGACCAACGCCTACATGCAGGGCGGCTGGCTGTTCTTTGTCCATCCCGAGCAATACACGTTCTCATGGCTGTGGAGCCCGCAGTTCATTATCGGTACGGTGATTTTTTTCACCGGCATGGTCATCAACATGCGCGCCGACATCGTCATTCGTGCTTTGCGCAAGGACAAGTACGACAACAACTACTACCTTCCCGCCAGTCCGATTTTCAAGCGGGTCAACTCGGTGAACTATTTCGGCGAGTTGCTTGAGTGGACGGGCTTTGCCATCCTGTCGTGGTCGATGGCGGGTGTGGTGTTCCTGCTGTGGGCGGTTGCCAACCTCGTGCCCCGTTCCAAAGCCGTTTACGAGCGGTATGAGCAGCTCTTCGGCGAGGAGTTCAAACAGCAGAAACGGTACAAGATTTTCCCGTTCATCTACTAAAAATGAGCATACTCTTCCATGTACTTCAGCTGCTGGCCGCTTAGCTTGGCAAGATAGCTGTAAAGTTGCGTGATGTTTTTCCCGGCGACATTGGTGCTATGTGCTTTGAAATCATGGGGCGTTTTCTGTTCGATCACCCATTCCGCACCGTCAGTCATGAATACATACGCCCTGCGTGGAAGTTTGTCGAACTGCACCGCCTCCCAATATTGCAGGAATTTTTCATACTGCGCAGCGGTCATTTTTCGATGGCCTTTTTTGATGGAATGGGAGATGACTTGCCAGCTTTTGCGGTCGAATTTGGTGTGAAGAATTTTCCAATAAAACTTCACCGTTTCCTGTTTTTTCTTTATGACAAATACAACAGGCGGGTGAAACGAGGGGAAGAAACTGAATCGGTAGAGCGTATCGCCGTCGTGCAGAATTTTGTTGTAAAAAACAGGCTCCTGCATGGCAGTTAAGCATTTGGAGTAGGAATCTACGTCTAAAAAGGAATAAAAGGCTTCGCCGTAATAGTCGTATGAGGCATCCAGATAGCGACCTTTAGGCCAGTTGATGAAGTAGGAGTAGGGCAAGTGTACACCCGGCACCGTATCATACGGCAGTTCCGCCAAGGGATTGTGAGGCCGATGCAGTTGCTGTTCCAATTGCAAGATGGGCATGTACACATTGGTGACAGTCTCTTCGTTCTCACTTATTTCCAGTACTTTATAGAAATACTTCAGGGCGCTGTCGCCCGGGTGGATGACTACGGCTGTGAGGTCTCGAGTTTCCTCTTGTTCGTTTTCATACGGCAATAAATCCATCTCTTCGGGCTCTTCCAAGGGCTGATTCTCCAAAAGATATTCCTGGTAATAAGATTTCCCCAACCACAGAGTGGCCTCCACGTTGAACGGGTTGCACATGACTTGGTGATAATACCTTTCGATGGTCTCCCAACTTTTTATGTCGCGATAGGTCTCCAAAATGGGATTCCCGTATTTCGGACGGATGTCTTCCGGAAGGACAAAATGGTAATTTACACGAGTATAGCAGCGAACGGGCACTCCGTTTTGAGTAGCCGGCTGCCATTTGGGCATGCTTTTCACCACCCGAATGAGTTCATCCGCAAAGCCATAGTCGCTCTTGGGCCATGAATCGTCGCGCGTCAGGCCGATAGAACCGTCTTTTTCCACAACGAGTTCAACGCGGCATCGATACTCAGCCCAATCCAGCAATGCTAAAGTCGGATAGTGAATGGATCTTTCTATGAATGCCATACAGGAATCCTCCCCACCCGGATAGACAGGGGCAACTGTTCCTGCATCCATGGCTGAGCGTATTTTCATGTCTATGTAGTTGGTATCGACGAGCGAGAGCAGCAATTTCGCCAGCCGGTCTTCCTTCTTCTTGTCAGGCCATTCCGTATAGTGTGAAATCTTTGTGTTATCATGGGCATATTCCAAAATAAAAGGGGTCATGTATCCCATGTGGCCCTGATGTTGATAATGTTCGAAATTGATATCGGTCAGGATATCCTGTATCTGTTGCCACGTGTCAAAGGACAGCTGCCGGCTGCCCGAATCCGCAATGCCTTTTTCCCATTCATTGCCATAGTAATATTCTTCGGTTATATCTACAAAACCTCCACTGCTGGTATAGGCTTCGTGAGTTTTATGCTCAACATATCCTTTGATGGCTTTTCCTTTCTGCCAGGTCAGCAGAATGTTATCCTCTGTTTTCTGAACTTGGATAAAAAGCGGATGGGTGAATTTCGGGGTGTAGTTGAGGCGTACCAGTGACTCATTTTTTTGTAGCGTAATGTCGCGAAGAGGCTTGATGCCGGCCAGTCGCATATAGAAGACCAGCTCACCGGCGGCATCGTTGCATTCATCGTTCTTCGAAAAATAATTCTTGGAGAAATAGTCTTCGTAATTCCAGCGTGCTCGGTGCTGCTGGCCGCTTAGCGGCAGCACGGCAACGAGGCACAGTAGGGCGATGATAAAGGGGAGGGGACGGTTCATGCTTGCAGCCATTTGTATTTTGCCAGACTGTAGATGGGCAGGAAGGGGATCAGAATCGGAGTGCTTTTGGCGTACTTCTGGTATTCGGGGTCGTTGCCGTACACCTCGCTCTGTCGCAGTTCGAGGCGGCGTGCCCCGCTGAACATCACATACACGATGCCGATATAGCCGATGATGGCCACGATCCACTGCCATACGGCGAGGCTGGCGCCGATGCCGCTCAGAAGCACGCCCGTCCAGATGATGATTTCACCCAAGTAGTTGGGACAGCGCACCATGCGGTACAGTCCCGTGCTCACGAAGCGTTTGGAGTCGCGCTTCTTGGCGGCGGATTTCTGCCGGTCGCTGGCGGCCTCGAGCAGGATGCCGCACAGGGTGACGGCGGCGCCGATCCACGCCCACAGCTCGTTCACCTCCTTGCCGTCGGCGGCGTTGTCCATGCGGAAGGCCACGGGACTCACCTGCAGCACATACAGCAGGGCGCAGAACAGCCATACGACGAGGATGACGCCCAGCGGTTTCTTCTTCTGCAACGACGGGTCGTACAGGATTTTGCGGTAGGCGGCGGCCTTGCGTTCACGCAGCAGCAGGTAGGTGCCTAAGCGGCAGCCGAAGATGATCAGCACGGCGCACAGCGCAACGGCCGACCATGTGAGCGAGCCGCAGAACAGGATCAGCAACGTGGCAGCCAGCGCCACAATGCCATAGCCGTAACCGAGGCTGAAGAAATAGATGAAATACTTCCAGCCCACAGCCGACACCGCGAGCGAAACTGCCAAAAGGATAAGGAGAGATTGCATTGTGTTTTCGGGTTTAGTTATTTTGCAAAAATACGTTTTTTTTTGAAAAGATGAACGGAAAATGGTGGGTGGATTTATAGTTCGCTGTTATTCCATTTCAAAGGGTTTTCAAGGATATAATTGTAAATGTTTTGATATTCCGTTTCGTTTCGTATTATAC
>JBGURX010000033.1:0-2187 GCA_045132235.1 Bacteroidales bacterium | reverse complement strand
ATCCTCGCTCTGCACCACGCACTCCAAATCGACGTTGCAGAAGGAGGCTACCTTCTGGCGGATGCCGTCGGAGAGGTGCTTTTCGGTGCGCAGGACGAGCACGTCGGGTTGGATGCCGGCTCCCTGCATCTCCTTCACGGAGTGCTGGGTGGGCTTGGTTTTGAGTTCGTCGGCGGCGCGCAGATAGGGCACATACGTGAGGTGCACGCTCACGGCGCGGTTGCCTAACTCCCACTTCAGCTGGCGGATAGCCTCCAAGAACGGCGCCGACTCGATGTCACCGATGGTGCCGCCGATCTCTGTGATGACAAAGTCAACATCGTCGTCACGCAGCATCCTGCGCTTGATTTCATCGGTGATGTGCGGCACCACTTGGATGGTCTTGCCCAAATAGTCGCCGTGCCGCTCCTTGTCGATGACGGTCTTGTAGATTCTGCCGGTGGTCACGGAGTTGGCACGGGTGGTGCGGATGCCCGTGAACCGTTCGTAATGACCTAAGTCCAAGTCGGTTTCCATCCCATCGACGGTCACGTAGCACTCGCCGTGTTCGTAGGGGTTCAGCGTGCCGGGGTCGATGTTGATGTAGGGGTCGAATTTCTGGATGGTGATGGTATATCCCCGCGCCTGCAGCAGTTTTCCGATGCTGGCCGAGATGATGCCTTTGCCTAAGGAGGAGACCACGCCTCCGGTTACGAATATGAAGCGTTTCATATTTTTAGGTTAGAAGGTTAGAAGGTTAATAGGTTAGAGGGTTAGAAGGTTATGGGGTTAGGTGTCAATGCCTAAATAAGGTTGACCGTTTGTCTCTTATTGGTGATTGCTTTTTTGTTAATTTTCTTTTGCATTTCGATGCGACTCTTTTGGTTGCAGAGTCTGATTTCACGGCCCCCGGGGGCCGTGAAATCAGACTCTGCAAAGGTAAATTTTTTTTCGAACCGCGCGGGACTCATCCGATGTAACTTAATGTGGGGCTTCTCGTTGTTGTAAAGGGCCACGGAGCGGTCAACCTCCATAACGAGTTCCTCGTAGGAGTTGATATTCCTGTGCTCCAAATAGTTGTTCTTTATCACGCCATTGATCCTTTCTGCCTTTCCATTCTCCCAAGAGTACAAACACATACTGTTCCTGAAATGGAGTGTTTCGGTCAATTCCAGAAATTTCTTGGAATAGTACTGGCCTCCGCCATCAGAGTGGAAGATCAGTCCTGCCAGATTGACTCCTTTTCGGAATCCGACCGCCATTTCCAGGGCGGGGATGACCGTGTCCTCCGTGAAAAGTCTTTTGGACACGCTGTACCCGACAATCATGCGGGAGAAAGCGTCGATGATGAAGGTGATGTAGTAGAATTTGCCGTTCACCTCGAAGTAGGTTATGTCGCTCTGCCACACCTGGTTGACCTTTGTGACGGAGAGGTCTTCCAGAAGGTTCGGGAAACGTATCACGCCGCTGCTGTCGGTGGTGCGGCACGGGTTCACCGTACGCACAGAGGAAAGCCCCAGCTCTTGACAGTAGTGCTCGAAGCGGTCCCGCCCGATGCCTTCTGGACGCATCATGTAGTAGATGTCGCGCACGCCCATGGTGGGGTGATCGGCACGCACCTGCTCCACAATCATGGCCACATAGCACAACTCCTCCATCTTGCGGTCGATGACGGATTTGTGCTGATGGACTGCCTGCTTGCTGATATTCAATGTCTTATACAACATGTTCAGTGAATATGGGTATTCGTCTCTGTGGTCTCTGAACCATTGGATGGTCGGGTGCAGAATTTTTTTTTGATGTCAACATGATACACCTCCTCGGCCAGATCAATCATCTTGTCCTTGAAGTCTATCTCTATCTGCTTCTGGCCGATAATGCGCTCCAGCTCGGCCACCCGCTTTTGTAACTCTATGACTTTCAGCGTGTCGCTTTCCGTCTCTATTACAAGTCGTTCCTTTTTCTGTTGCATACTTCCATATTTGTGAAGCCATCGGTACACGTTCTGCCCTTTGACTTGATAAACGCGGCAAATTTCGGAAATTTTTGTTTGGCCGCTTTCGATTTCCTGAACTTTCTTCCGTTTGAAGCTCTCGCTGAATCTTCTTCTTTTTCGTTCCTCAATTGTTAATTTTTCCATTGTTGATCCGTTTTTGGTTTGGTGACTTTGGTCTTTAAAACGGTCAACCTATTTCAGGCATTGACAAG
>JBGURX010000032.1:0-25342 GCA_045132235.1 Bacteroidales bacterium | reverse complement strand
CAGACTAACGTCTCGTCGCTCTCCACCTTGTAACGGTCGGGCTGCTTGCGGTAGGAGGCGCCCACCCAGCAGGTGTTCAGCCCGAGCGTCTGCGCCAACAGCACCACCTTCTCGCCGTAGTAGCCGAGGCTCACGTCGTCGCCCTTCTTGCAGACCATGGCGATGTAGTTGCGCACGCCGCGGAACTTGCTGTAATGGGCGATGATGCTGGAAAAGGCATTCGGTTCGTCGGTCACCAGCTGGATGTGCAGGTTCCCGTCGCGGTTGCATTGGTCGATAAGCTCTTGCAACTGCTGGATTTTCTCCGCCTCGATGGGCTGTTCAGTGTATTGCCGCACACTGTGGCGGGCAACAATGGCTTCTTGGAAGGTCATAATGGTTGTATTTAATGGTTATTCCGTACACATCCGCTCAATCAGCTCCCCGTGCTGCGGGTACAGCTTCAGCAGCTCCTCCTTTTGGGCCAGCTCGAAGTTCTCGAAACGGAAGGCCGGACCGACGGCGCAGCCGACGAGGCAGAAGCCGCGCTTGGAGGGGATGTCGGCGGCAAACCATTGCTCCGGCTGGATGACCACCTGCATTTCGTCTTGCTCGGAAAGATGGTGGACCGTCAGCGTACCGTCCGGGTCAATGACGTAGATGTTGAGGGGTTCGCCCGCATGGAAATACCAGACTTCCACCATGTTGTGCAGACGGTGGAACGCCGACATGTCGTTGGCGGTCAGCATATAGTAGATGGTGGAGAGTGCTTTGTCGCCCGTCTCGTCGTTGCCGAACAGCTGGCGGTAATAGCCTCCCTCCGGATGTGGCACCAAGCCCAGTTTTTGGATGTATTCTGTTGCGTTCATTTTTTTTCGATATAGTTCTATATATTTTCGGGCATCTTTACTGCAATGCGATGGGGAATCCGGCCAGCAGCGACAGCAGGAAGGTGGTGATGACCAGCAGCGGCAGCATGGGGTCGAGACTTTTGCCGCTGCGTTTCCACACGCCGGCAAGGTGCATCGCGTACAGCGGCAACGTAACGAGCGACAGCCATCGCCATGGGGTGGCGGGCTGGCAGAGCAGGTAGCCGAAAAACAGCAGGCAGCCGCTGGTGATGAGAACAGTTTGGTAAATCTTGGCCTTCCGTTCGCCGATGCGCAGCGGCACCGTGCGGCGTATGCCTTCGTCGGAGGCCATGTCGCGGATGTTGTTCACGTTGAGCACACCCACGCTGAACAGTCCGACCGCGCTGGCGGGCAGCAGCAGCCACGCGCTGAGGGTGTGGCGGATGACAAAGTAGCCGCCCATCACCGACACGAGGCCGAAGAAGAGGAACACGAAGAGGTCGCCGAGTCCGCGGTAGCCGTAAGGGTTCTTGCCGAGGGTGTAGCGCATGGCCGCCCAGATGGCGCTGGCGCCCAGCAGCAACAGCACGGCCGGCTGCCAGCCGACCTGCCAGCCGTACGAGAATCCGACCATCAGCAGACCGCACACGCAGCAGAGGGCGGCCGTGACGGCGATGGTGATGCGGAACTCGCGCACGGTGAGGCCGCCCACCTGCAGACTGTAGCAGGGTCCCTGCCGCCCGTCGCGGTCGAGGCCGCTGCGGAAGTCGCCCAGCTCGTTGGAGAGGTTCGACAAAATCTGCAAACCCACTGTGGTGAGCAGCGTGAACACGATGACGATGGCGCTCACCGGTCCGTCGCCGGCGGCGAGGAAGATGCCCGTCAGCACGCCCGCCAACGACAGGGGAAGGGTGCGAAGCCGCATCGAGCTGATGATGAAAGGGAGTTTAGACATTATTCTTCTTTTAGTTTGAAGGTGCAAAGATATCAATTTTTGCGGTAATTGTCCATGTTGGTGTGAGTTGCGTTTTATGGAATTTTAGCATGCAAAAATACTCTTTTTCTCTGAATATTTTTTTGTACTTTTGCTTCCCTTTATTTGAAAAAAAATTTTAGAAATAATTAATTATAAATAACAATAAATCAGTTTGTTATGGCATGTAATGAAAATGCACCGATGGCAAAGCATAAAATGGAAAACATCGGTAAGATGATTGTGGTCGCCTCCGGAAAGGGCGGCGTGGGCAAGTCAACAGTGGCCGCCAATCTGGCCCTCACCTTGGCCAAACAGGGTTATCGCGTAGGCGTGATGGATGCCGACATCTATGGTCCCTCCATCCATAAAATGTTCGGCGTGGAAGGCATGCCCGTGGATGCCACCTACGTGGGCGAGGAGGAATATCTTGTGCCGGTGGAGAAATTCGGCCTCAAGATTATCTCCATGGGATTGCTGGTGGATAACAGCTTGGCCGTCATCTGGCGCGGACCGCTGGCTGCCAGCGCGTTGGCCCAGCTGGTGTCCAAAACGCAGTGGGGCGAACTCGACTACCTCGTCATCGACTTTCCTCCCGGCACGGGCGACATTCAGATTTCCACCATGCAGCAGTTCGAGGTGGATGGCGCCATCGTGGTGACCACCCCGCAGGTGCTGGCGGTGAACGACGCCCGCAAAGGCGCGGAGATGTTCTCTGCCTCCAAGATGAATGTGCCGCTTATCGGCATCGTGGAGAACATGTCGTGGTTCACTCCCAAGGAGCACCCCGATGAGAAATACCTCCTCTTTGGCAAGGGCGGCGGTCAGAAACTCGCCGACGAGTTCAACACCCGCCTGCTGGCACAGATTCCGCTGATTCAGGATGTGGAAGAGGTGGAGAACCAAGACTGCCTGCTGTCCAACAGCAGCGCCGTCATCTGCAAGGCCTTCGAGCAGATTGCCGATCAGGTAGTTGATTTTCTTGACAATCAGTGCCCAAACACCAATGGGCCGCTCAAAATCGCCGTTCCCACAGTGGATGGCCACGTGGATGACCATTTCGGCCATTGCGACCACTACACCATCTTCGAGATTGGCGACAACAACGAAATCGTGTCGCAAACCACGCTGCCGGCAGGGCAGGGGTGCGGCTGCAAGTCCAACATTGCATCGGTGCTGGCCCAGCAGGGCGTGTCGGTGATGCTGGCCGGCAATATGGGCGAAGGCGCCAAGAATGTGCTCGAAGCCCAGCATATCCGGGTTGTCCGTGGTTGTACCGGCGAAGTCACCATGCTGGTCAACGCTTACCTTGCCGGTCTCGTCAGAGACTCCGGCGTGGGCTGCGCAGGCCATGAAGATTGTCATCAGTAATTCTTTTTATTAAAATATTGAAATTGAATAATATGAAAAAAATCCTTTTTGTTATGGCTTTCGTCTCATTGGCTGTCACGGTTTCAGCACAGAAGTCCAACCCCTTCATGCAAGAGTGGGACACTCCCTACGGAGTTCCGCCTTTCGACAAGATTAAAACGGAACACTATCTGCCGGCTTTTGAGGCGGGTATGAAACAGCAGATGGCTGAAATCAAGGCCATTACCAACAACAAGCAGGCGCCCACCTTCGAGAATACTATCTTAGCTTTCGAGAACAGTGGTTCGTTGCTCAACAAGGTCTCGGGGGTTTTCTTCAACCTCACCGAGTGCTGCAACAGTCCCGAAATGGAAGCGATTGCCGAGAAGGTTTATCCGAAACTTTCGCAGCATGGCGATAATATTATGTTGAATGCCAAGCTCTTCGCCCGCGTGAAGGCGGTGTACGACCAGCGTGCCTCTCTCAACCTGAACGCCGAGCAGATGCGTCTGCTGGAGGTGGTGTACAAGGATTTCGTGCGTGGCGGTGCCAACGTGCCGGTGGAGAAACAGGCCCGTTTCAGCGCCATCAACGAGCAGCTGTCGGTGCTGACGCTCAAATTCGGCAACAACGTGCTGAAGGCCACCAACGACTACAAGCTGGTGGTGGACAATGTGAAAGACCTTGAAGGGATGCCGCAGAGCCAGATCGATGCCGCCCGCGAGGCCGCCAACGCCGACCCCGCCACACGCGGCAAGTATGTCTTTACCATCCACGTGCCCAGCATGGAGCCCTTCCTGATGAACTGCCGCAATCGCGACCTGCGCCGTGAGCTCTGGACCGCCTATTCCACCCGCTGCACCTCCGGCGAGTTCGACAACAGCGAGATCATCAACCAGATTGTGAACCTCCGTCTCGAGCGTGCCCAGATCATGGGCTACCCGTCACACGCAGCCTTTGTGCTCGACAACTGCATGGCCAAGACCCCCGAGGCCGTTGACAACCTGCTGATGCAGGTGTGGGAGCCCGCCCTCAACAAAGCCAAACAGGAGGCCTACGAGTACCAGCGCATGCTCTTCGCCGACGGCTACAACGAGCCCCTGCAGCCCTACGACTGGCGCTACTACAGCGAACAGCTCCGCAAGGCCAAATACGACCTCGACGATGATGTCATCCGTCCCTATTTCTCCTTGGAGAACGTCACCAACGGCATCTTCACCTGCTGCCAGAAACTCTACGGCATCACCTTCCGCAAAAACACCGACATCCCCACCTACCATCCCGATGCCATCCCTTACGAGGTGCTGGAAAATGGCAAGGTAATCGCCATCGTGTATGTGGATTACTTCCCGCGCGAAAGCAAGCGCAGCGGCGCGTGGATGACCAACTTCCGCGAGCAGGAGGTGAAGGACGGACAGAACATCATCCCCATCGTCTCCCTCGTCTTCAACTTCACCAAGCCCACCGCCGACAAGCCCTCGCTGCTCAACTTCGACGAGACCGAGACCTACTTCCATGAGTTCGGCCACGGCTTGCACAGCATCTTCTCGAAATGCACCTACCGCTCCCTCTCCGGCACCAACGTCTCCCGCGACTTCGTGGAGCTGCCCTCGCAGTTCTTCGAGCATTGGTGCAGCGAGCCCGAGGTGATGCGCATGTACGCCAAGCACTACAAAACCGGTCAGGTGATTCCCGACTCGCTGATCGCGAAAATCGAGGCCTCTTCCGCCTACGGACAGGGCTTTATCAATACCGAGCTGCTGGCCGCCTCGTTCCTCGACATGGCCTACTACAGCATCACCAAGCCCCAGAAAATCAATGTGGCAGAGTTTGAAAAGAATTATCTCGAGTCCATCGGACTCATTCCCGAGATTATCTCCCGCTACCGCAGCACCTACTTCCAGCACGTCTTCACTACGGGCTATGATGCTGGTTATTATAGCTATACATGGGCGGCTGTGTTAGACAACGACGCTTTCGAGCTCTTCAAGCAGAACGGCGTGTTCGACAAGAAGACCGCCGATGCCTTCCGCAAGAACATCTTGGAGAAGGGCAACACCGAAGATCCGATGGAATTGTACAAACGCTACCGTGGCGCCGAACCCTCTATCGATGCTCTGTTGCGCAACAGAGGATTGAAATAGGGGAGAGAGATTTATAACGTATTGATACAAACAAAGTGGGGTACAAATTGTACCCCACTTTGTTTGTTCCCCAATCGGGAAATCAGCCCCCCCCCCTCTTTACCGCACTCTCAATTTCCGGCCAATCTGCAGAATGGTGCGCTCGGAGATGTGGTTCAACTTGCACAACTTGGAAACAGTGGTGTGGTATTTCTTGGCGATTTTGCCGAGATTGTCACCCTTGCGTACAGTGTAATATACTTTGGCTGAAGAGCTTGCACTGCTACTGCTGCTGGTCTGACTGCCAGTGTTGGCGGCCACAGTATTGCTGTTGGAGTAGCGTGAGTTGACTTCAAAATAACTTTTATAAAGGGTCAGCGAGTCGCAGCGCAGACTGTCGCCCGGCACATCCACCACGCGCTCGGGGTCAAAAGCTTTTCCCATATAGCGCGTCTCGAAGTGAAGGTGCGGCCCCGTGCTGCGTCCGGTGCTGCCGCCCAGCCCGATGACTTCTCCGGCGCTCACTACCTCGTTTTCCGTTACGAGGATTTTGGAGAGATGTCCGTAGTAGGTCTCCAACCCGTTGGGATGGCGCACCACCACGAGGTTGCCGTAGCCTCCCGTGCGGCTCGAACCCTCCGCCACGCGCACGATGCCGTCAAAAGCACTGTGTACCGAATCGCCAGTTTTCAGCGGGATGTCGATGCCGCGGTGCGGACGCTTGCCACGCCAGCCATAGCGCGAAATCACATAGCCATGCACGGGCATGCAGAAGGTGTGCGTCGAATCCACCAGTGTCAAGGGAATCTGGCTGGGCAGTGAGGATACCTCCACATCACGATAGGCGTGGATGGCCACATTGTCCCAGTTTTCCATCAACGCATCTTCGTCAATGTCAGGACGTTCCAACTCAAGGTATTCCCAAGTATAGTCATCATATAAAATTACCTGCTTGAATTTGTCGGCAGTCTTCAGGGTGTCGATGGCGGTTGCCGCCGGCTCTGATTCTTCCTCGTTGCTTTGCGCAAAAAGGCATGTGTTGGCAAATAATAAAAGGAGTAAAAGGTATGGTGTCTTGTTCATCGTTTTGGTCTGTTGTGCTGTTTTTAACGTATTTTATGAGTTTTTATTATAAAATCATTTCAGCTCCCATGGAGCGATGGTCATGTCGTTGTCGTTGAGGATGTTGAGATAATTTTCGTAGCGATGTGCCGCGATTTCGCCACTCTCCACGGCCTCGCGCACGAGGCAGCCCGGCTCGTGGGTATGCGTGCAGTTGCTGAAACGGCAGCGGTTGTTGTACTGACGTATCTCCGGGAAGTAGTCGCGGATCTCCTCCGGCTTGTACTGGATGAGGCCGAACTCCTTCACGCCGGGCGTGTCGATGATGTAGCCGTCGGCCACGCGGTGCATGCTGGCGAAGGTGGTGGTGTGCATGCCCTTGTTGTGAACGTCGGAGATGCGGCCGATCTTCAGGTTCAGCATCGGGTCGATGCGGTTGATGAGTGCCGACTTGCCCACGCCGGAGTGCCCGCTGAAGAGCGACACCTTTCCGGCCATCATCATGCGCAGCTCGTCGATGCCTTCGCCGGTGACGGTGGAGGTGCAGAGCGTGCCGTAGCCGATTTTCTCATAGATATTCCTCAGCGCTGCAATCTCCTCTTTTTCTTCTTCTGAATAAAGGTCGAATTTGTTGAAAACCAGATGGGTGGGAATGCGGAATCCTTCGGCGGCCACCAGAAACCGGTCGATGAAGCCCAGCGAGGTGCGCGGCTCTTTCATCGTCACTACCAGAAAGGCGTGGTCGAGGTTGGCGGCGATGATGTGGCTGATCTTCGACAGTTTGGTGCTTTTGCGGTCGATGTAGTTCTTGCGGGGCTTCAGCTCGGTGATGTAGCCGCAGCCGTCCTCCTCGATGATGAAGCCGACATGGTCGCCCACCACCACGGGGTTGGTGGTCTTGATGCCCTTGATGCGGAACTGTCCCCTCAGGCGGCACTGCACCATCTCGCCCTCAGCGGTGCGCACTGCGTACCAGCTGCCGGTGGACTGCATGACGGTTCCTTCCTGCTTCATCCCCATCCGCTACATTTTTTCAGGTACACGGATGCCGAGCAGCGCCATCGCGTTCTTGATGACCACGGCGGTGAGTTCGGAAATCTGGAGGCGCAGGTTGCGCTTGCCGCTGTCTTCCTCTTTGAAGATGGGGGTCTCCTGATAGAAACGGTTGAAGTCTTTGGCGAGGTCGAAGGCGTAGTTGGCGATGAGGGCGGGACTCATGCTGCTGCCCGCCGTCTGCACCACCTCTTGGAACTCGTAGATGGCCTTGATGAGGTTTTTCTCAGCCTTTCCCAGATCCATTTCCGAGGTCTCGCTGTAGTCGATGCCGTTGTCGGCGGCTTTGCGCAGCAGCGAGCGGATACGGGCGTGGGTATATTGCAGGAACGGTCCCGTGTTGCCGTTGAAGTCGATGGACTCCTCCGGGTTAAAGAGCATGTTTTTCTTGGGATCCACCTTGAGGATGAAGTACTTGAGGGCGCCCAGACCAATCATTTCATACAGATCCTGCACATTCTGTCCGGCGAAATCCTTGCCTAACTCGGAGGTCTTCTCTCTTGCTTGGAACACCATCTCCTCCATCAGGTCGTCGGCGTCCACCACGGTGCCCTCGCGTGATTTCATCTTGCCGTTGGGCAGCTCCACCATGCCGTACGACAGGTGGTAGATAGATTTGCCGAACTCCTTGCCGAGTTTGTCGCCAATCACTAATTTCAACACGTCGAAGTGGTAGTTCTGCTCGTTGCCCACCACGTAAATCATCTTCTGGGGATGGTACTTCTCGTAGCGCAGCTGTGCCGTGCCGAGGTCCTGCGTCATGTACACGGAGGTGCCGTCTTTGCGGAGCAACACCTTCTCGTCCAGACCTTTGTCGCGCAGGTCCACCCGCACCGAGCCGTCGGTGTGGCGGTAGAAAGCGCCTTTCTGCAGCCCCTCTTCCACCAGCGATTTGCCAAGCAGATAGGTCTGCGATTCATAGTAGATTTTGTCGAAGCTGATGCCTAACCTTTGGTAGGTCTGGTCGAAGCCGGCATATACCCAGCCGTTCATCTGTTCCCACAGGGCGCGCACTTCGGGGTCGTTGGCTTCCCACTTGCGCAGCATCTCCTGTGCCTCCAGCATCAGTGGGGCCTGCTTCTCTGCAGCCTCTTTCTCCATGCCCTTAGCCACCAGTTCCGACACTTCAGCTTTGTAGTGCTTGTCGAACTCCACGTAGTATTTGCCCACCAGATGGTCGCCCTTCATGCCGGTGCTCTCCGGCGTTTCGCCGTTGCCAAAGCGCTTCCATGCCAGCATCGACTTGCAGATGTGGATGCCGCGGTCGTTCACAAGGTTCACCTTCACCACGCGCTTGCCGCAGGCGGTGAGGATGCGCGACACGGAGTCGCCGAGCAGGTTGTTGCGGATGTGACCGAGGTGCAGCGGCTTGTTGGTGTTGGGGGAGGAGTATTCGATGAGGGTGACGGGCTCGTCGGGGGCGGGCTGTGTGTAGCCGTAGTCCTGCTGGCAGCGGTTCAGCCGCAGGAAGTCGGTCCATACCTTGTCGGGGAACGAGAGGTTCAGGAAGCCCTTCACCACGTTGAACTGGCAGCCGGTGCGTTCGGCGAAGTAATTGCCCAGCTCGGTGGCCACCATGTCGGGGGCTTTGCGGGCGGCCTTCACGAAGGGAAACACCACTAGGGTGAAGTCGCCGTCGAACTCCTTCTTGGTTTTCTGCATGATGGAAGGATCAGCCTGCCACTCTATCTGATAGAGGTCGTGTAAGGCTTCTTTGAGGGTTTCTGCAATTCTGTTTTTCATTATTGTGATGAGTGTTTTATTATGTTGAAAAGTAGATTTATTTCTCCAGCACTTCGTCGAAGTCGCGCCATGCCCATTTGCCGGTGATCACACCCTTTTCGATTCTGACGATGGCGGGGTAGGAGTGGGCGGCGTCGCGCACGAAATAGGGACCCTTGGCGGGGTCGTAGTAACTGCAGCAGAGTATGTCGAAGGCAATCTTGTTGTCTTTGACGAATTTGTTGATCTCCACCCGCGGCGTGTTGGTCAGCCCGTAGAAATCGCATGCGTTCTTCTGGCAATATTCGATGATTTTCTGCAAATCCTCGCCTTGCAGCACCTCGGTATCCACCTGGTCGAGGTCGTACATGCAGAGCAGGTAGAGTGGACGGGCGTTGTCGTGACTGATGAGCGAAGATTTCAGGTCGTTGCTCTCTGCATCCTCCATGGTGAAGTTGTAGTTTTCGGCACGCACAAACTTCTGAATGGTGTCGGTCTTGTCGGTTACATACTCCATTTCGTAAACGGGACTGTCATCTGGCAGTGCGGCCAGCTCTTCTTCGGTGATTTCCACTGTTTCGTCCGTGGTGGTGTCTCTGTACACAAACACCGATTTGGTGACAAGGTCTTGGTCGATATAGTTTTTGGTCAAGTCGGTGCCTACTGTCCATGTGTTGTAATCATCCTGATGGAATTTCTGGTGGAGCCAAACTCCCAGCTTGCTGTCGCTGGCGGGCAGGTGGCGGTAGTAGTGCGCCTCCATGCTGAAGCAGAACGCACAGCAGACGAGCAGCACCACCGCTTTGCCCAGTCCGGTGAGGCGCGTCTCGGGAATGCGCTTCCGGTACAGGAACACCACGATGGTCGGGATGATGATGACCACATTTTTCAGGAAAGTCTGTAAGTTGGTGAGTACCACGGTCGTGCCAAAGCAGCCGCAGTCTTTCACCACATTCAGCTGGTAGCCGTAGTTTTTCTCAAGGTGCTCGGCGAGGGCGAGCCATGCCGTCAGCAGCAGGAAGAAGCTCATCATGAGCAGGTAGAGCCATGCAGTGAGCTTGATCTGGATTTTCGTCAGCATCATCACACCTAATGTGAATTCCACAAAAGGTAACACAAAAGCTGCAAAGGTGCTGAAAATCTGGAAGAAAGACATGTGGAAAGAGAAGAAGTAGTCGTCGAAAGTGTAGGAGGTGGCCACCGGGTCGATGATTTTGGTGAAGCCGGAGAAGATGAACACGCAGGCGATGGCGATGCGCAAAATGATGATGACAATGGGTTCTTTGCTGTTATTCATGGGTGAAATTTTTAATCGTTGGAAGTGCCACCTTCGTGAATTTTGATGAGGGCGAACATGGCGTAGTTGATGATGTCGTAATAGTTGGCATCCAAACCTTCGGAAATGACGGTTTTGCCGTCGTGGTCTTCTATCTGTTTGATTCTTAATAATTTCATTAAAATGATGTCGGTCAACGAACTGCGCCGCATCTTGCGCCACGCCTCGTCATAGTCGTGGTTTTTGTTGCCCATCAGGTCTTTGGCGTTCTGAAGGTATTTCTTGAAAAGGGCGATGGCCTCCTCAGCGGGCATCAGCTCCTCCATGGTGTTGGCCACGCCCACCTCCAGCTGGATGAGCGCCATCACCGAGTAGTTCACAATGCCGATGTATTCGGGCTTCACTCCCTCGTGCACTTTAGACACGCCTTTCTGTTCTATACTTCTGATTCTCTGTGCTTTGATGTAGATTTGGTCAGTCAGCGACGGGGTTCTCAAAATGCGCCAGGCCGTGCCGTAGTCGATGGCTTTCTTGGAAAAGATATCGAGGCATTCTGCCGCAATCAGGTCGAATTCTTCGTTGGTATTCATTTTAATTTTTTTAGTCAATGATATGGAAATATTTCAGATAATCAGACACTTCGTTGTAGAGAAGGTCTTTTTTGAGGATTTTCTTGTCTTTGTCCACGAGGAACATGTAGGGGATGGCACGGAGGTCGAAGAGGGTGTTTTTGTCAATCTCCCCATCGTAGTCCCAGCCATGCAGGTATTCGGGCTTGGCTTCGCCGGCGAGGTAGCGTTTCCAGAGACTCTCGTCGTCCTCGAAATAGATGGTGGCCACCTTCAGCCTTCCGCTGGCGATGGCTTTGTTAAGCTCTTCATTCTCAGCGAGGAATCCGCGTATCATGGTGCACTCGGGGCATTCGGGATTCTGGAAATACACCAGCAGGTATTCTGCCTCCACATCGTGCAGGGTGCTGCGGGTGCCGTCGCCCCACAGCACGTGGAAGTTGGCGATGGTGGTGCCCTCCATGTTCAGGTGGTGCAGCTTCGACTCGGTCTGGCATTTCGACCGATGATCTTGGTCTAACGATGTGTATGCCAGTGCGTTGTCAAGCATGACGAGGTAGAGCGCTTCGTTGTAGAAGGGCGTTCCCTGCGAGCCGAAGGTCTTGGCAAGCCAGTCGTAGAAGAAGTGGTACGTGCTGGCGTTGGACTGCGCTTTTGTAATCAGGTCGTTGATGGCTTGGGCGGCGTCGGCAGGGGAGAGGTACAGCACGCTGGCGCAGAACTCGCGGAGCCGCATGGCGGTGGCCGGCACGGTGGTCATGCGTGCGTCGGCAAAAGGATAGTAGTCGAAGCAGTGCTGGCAGTAGTAGAGGCGCATGAGGTTACGGTTCTGGTAGTACTGTTCGGGTGCGGGGGGCAGGGCTTTGTCGAACTGCACGATGGAGGCGAGCAGCGTGCCCTGAAAGGCCTGTGCCACACTGTCTTTATAGGCCTCTTCCTCCTCGCTGACGCGGGCATCCTGTGCCTGCAGCCGCTCCACCAAGGTCTGCAGCATGTAGTCGGGCATGCTCTGCTGCGCCTCGGCATATTGCTGGTAGAGGGCGTTGTGCGCCGCACTGTATTGGCTGATGCGTTGTTCGTAGGCGATGGAGGCGTTGTTCTCGTCGCTGCCGGTGAAGGCTGCCGAGTGGCCGAAATCCAATCGTGCGGATATCTGTTGTTTCTTTTCTTCCGAAATCAGCAGGGTGAAAAGGGCGGTGGTGTCGGCGGCCACCAAATAGAAGCCGGCGGGCAAGGCCGTTTTCTGCTTGAGCGTTACCTGTCCGGCAAACGGTACCGACAACACATTTTTGAACTCTTTTCTTCCGTCAAATCTTTGTAAATGAATGGAATCCGCTTTGATGCCACGGCAGGAGAGCGCCAATGAAAAGTTCTGCGCGCAGAGCGTGGGCAGGGCAATGACAGTGACGAAAAACAGTACAAGGATCCTTTTCATGTTGTGTTGGAAAGAATTTGCAAAAGTACGATTTTTTTGCGGAATTTCCAACCGCTTTTTTGAAAGGGATTTGCTCTTTGTGACTATTTTTTTCTTTTCCCCTTTTTCGCCTTCTCGTCAGACAAGGTGAAATTGAAAGGAAGTTTGTAGGAGCATTTCACTGGCTCTCCACCCTTATAGGCGGGCTTCCATTTGGGCATGGCTTTGCACACGCGCACGGCTTCCGCATCCAACAGCGGGTCCACAGACTGCACGATTTGTATTTCAGTGACTTTTCCTGACTTGTCGATGATGAATTCCACCAACACCCGTCCTTGTATGCCATTTTTTTCAGCTTTCTTAGGATAGTGTGTCTTATTTTGCAGGAAATGCTGCAATGCCTCCACACCTCCCGGATATTCGGCAGGGGTGAACGGCTCTTCACGCTCTTGTGCCTGTACATTTGTGGCCATGGCCATCAGCAGGGCAAGGATTAAGCAGATTTTTTTCATGATACTTTGAATTTAGGGGATGATGCCGTATTGTTTCAGCGCGTTGGAGAGGTCGTAGTGGGGGAGGTTTTTGACGATTACTTTTTTGTCTTTGTCCAAAAGGAAGATGACGGGGATGGCGCGCAGGTCGAACAGCTGTTCGCTTTCAATCTTGCCCTGGTAGTCCCAGCCGTGCCGCCAGCGTGGGTCGGCTTTTTTAGAGAGGTATCGCCGCCACAGCTGCTCGTCTTTCTCGAAGTAAAGGGTGACCACCGTCAGCCGCCCGCTCTTCACGGCCTGGTCCAGCTCGGAGTTAGCGGCAAGGTAGCCGCGCACCGCCGTGCAGGTGTGACAGTCGGGGTTCTGGAGGTACAGCAGGGTGTATTCGCTCTCCACAGCGTGCAGCGAGGAGCGGCTGTCGTCGCTCCATAGTATCGGTATGTCAGGCAGTTGCGACCCCGGGAGGTTTTTGCTTTGCAGTTCGTAAAGCTGCTCGTAGTAGCTGCGCCGCCGCTCCTCCAACTGCGGGTAGGCGAGGGCGTTGCGGAGCATCACCAAGTAGATCTCTTCCGTCCAGAACGACACGCCGATGGTGCCGAAGGCGTTCTCCATCACGTTGAAGAAGGCATGGTAGTTGTCGGCGTTGGCCTGCCAGCGGGTCAGCAGCGTGTCGGCGATGGCGGGCGAGTGCTGCGGACTCATGTAGAACAGGTTGGAACAGACCGCCAGCAGACGGTTCATCGCCGCCGGCGTGGTCTGCATGCGGCCGTCCTTGTAGGGGAAGTTGTCGAAGGCGTGCAGCGCACTGTAGGCAAAATACTCCTCGTTGCTGCTGATGGTGGACGGCAGCGGCGGCAGGGGCTGGTCGAACTGGATGATGGAGGCCAGCAACGAGCCCGGCAGCTTGTCGGTCAGCTGCTGGCAGAAGGTTTTGTGGGTCTTCATCAGCTCGTCGGCCTGACTGCTCAGCCGCATGGCCAAATCCTGCAGCATGTACTGCGGCATCGTGCTTCTCGCACTTTGGAAAATTTGGTTCAGCGAGTCCATGCTGCGCGTCAGCTGCCGCTGCGACTCCAAGTACTTTTGGTACAG
Source organism: Bacteroidales bacterium (assembly GCA_045132235.1). GTDB lineage: Bacteria > Bacteroidota > Bacteroidia > Bacteroidales > WCHB1-69 > UBA1756. The sequence goes on along the minus strand of JBGURX010000032.1, from coordinate 11,387 downwards.
ACTGTTCTCCTCGCTGCCGTCAAACAGCGATTCCCCGTTGCTATCCACCGTCACCGTGATTTTCTGCTTTTTCTTCTCCGAAACCAACAGTTCGAACAACATCGTGGTGTCGGCGGTCATGCGGTAGTAGCCGGCTTCCAGCCCTTTCTTCAGTGTGAAAACGGTCTTCGGCGAACAAGCGGCGGTGGCCACATCCTTGTAAAGGATCTCTCCCTCGAAAAGTTGGTGCTCCTCGGTGAGCTTCACCCGCTGGATGCATTGCAGCCGGAGGGTGTCAGCCTTGAGATGGCTGCAGGCAACGGTGAGCGTAAAGCTCTGTGCCGACACTTCCGTCAGCAGCATCATCAGCAGCAAAATCAGTCCGAGAGTTTTTTTCATGGGGCTAAAGTGTTGACAATTGCGGGTTTTCTCCCATCAGGGTGGCGGCGGTGCAGGAGGTGACGGTCACCATCACGTAGTCGCCTTTGCGGAACTCCCCGCGGGGGAAGATGACCACCTTGTTCTGGCTGGTGCGGCCGAACAGCTGCTCCTCCGACCGCTTGGAGGTGCCTTCCACCAGCACTTCCACCCTCTTGCCGATCTCCTGCTGGTTGCTTTCGAGCGAGAGTTGCTGTTGCAGCTCGATGATTTCTTCCAACCGCTTGGTTTTCACCTCATCGGGCACGTCGTCGGGGTAGTGGGTGGCGGCGTAGGTGTTGTCGCGCACCGAGTATTTGAACATGTAGGCCGCCGCATAGCCCACCTCTCTCATGATGGAGAGGGTGGCCTGATGCTCCTCTTCGGTCTCGCCGCAGAAGCCGGCGATGATGTCGGTGGCGATGGAGCAGTCGGGGAGGATGCGCCGGATGGCGGCAATGCGCTCCAAGTACTGCTCGCGGGTATAGACACGGCGCATCCGTTGCAGCATGGAGGTGCTGCCGGCCTGCACGGGCAGGTGGATGTATTTGCAGATGTTCGGATAACGGGCCATCACGTGCAGCAGGTCGTCGGAGATGTCTTTGGGATGCGAGGTGGCGAAGCGCACCCGCAGGGTGGGGGAGAGCTGTGCCACCAGCTCCATCAGGTCGGCAAAGGTGGTGACGGCGCCGTTCTCTTCGTAATGGTACGAGTTGACGTTCTGTCCCAGCAGGGTCACCTCCTTGTAGCCGTCGGCGAGCAGCTGGAGGGCTTCGGCGAGGATGGAGTGCGGACTGCGGCTGCGCTCCCTGCCCCGTGTGAAGGGCACCACGCAATAGGCGCAGAAGTTGTCGCAGCCCCGCATGATGGAGATGAACCCCGACACGCCGTTGGCCGCGTAGCGCAGCGGCATGATGTCGTCGTAGGTCTCCTCGCGCGACAGCAGCACGTTGTAGGCGTCCTCGCCGGCTGCCGCCTTGCGGATAAGCTCCGGCAACGTGCGGTAGGCGTCCGGACCGGCGATGAAGTCCAGCGCCGGCTCCTCGTGCAGCAGCTTCTCCTTCAGCCGCTCCGCCATGCAGCCGAGCAGCCCGATCATCATGCCGGGACGGCGCTTCTTGATGGCGCCGAGCTCGCGTAGCCGCTTGTGGATGCGCTGCTCCGCATTGTCGCGCACCGAGCAGGTGTTGATGAGGATGAGGTCTGCGCCGCGCTCGTCATCGGTCATCTCGTATTCGTCAGCCAGTATCGCAGCAACCACCTCGCTGTCGGCCACGTTCATCTGGCATCCATAGGTTTCAATAAAGAGTTTCTTCATAGTGATGGAATGGTTCTCAAAATTTTCAAGCGGCAAAGATACTCAAAAAACTGGAAACGGGGCTTGTAAATGGAGAGATTTTTGCCACCTCTGCAATAATGCCCGCCGCCAGCCGTTTTTATATCGTTAACTTCATCCATTATGCTCATTTCTCCCGTACAACGCTTCCGCCAATACCTGCTGCTCGAGAAGTCGCTTTCGGCCAAGACCGCCGAGGCCTATCTCCATGATGTGGGTTTGTTGGATGATTTTTTGGGAGATAAGTTGTTGGAGGATGCAGATGTGTCGGACTTGCAGTCTTTTGTGATGTTTTTGCAGAAGGATAAAAAGGTGGAGGCCTCTTCGCAGGCGCGTATCATGTCGGGCGTGCGGGCTTTTTACCGTTTCCTTGTGCTGGAAGGCACCATCAAGACCAATCCCGCCCAGCTCATCGATGCGCCCAAACTCGCCCGCAAGCTGCCGACTGTGCTCAGCGTGCCGGAGGTGGAGGCCATCATCAACGCGGTGGACCTCAGCGCACCCGAAGGCCACCGCAACCTCGCCATCATTGAGGTGATGTACAGCTGCGGACTCCGGGTCAGCGAGGTGGTGTCGCTGCGGCTGTCGAAACTGTTCTTCGATGAAGGCTACATCAGCGTGGTGGGCAAGGGCGACAAAGAACGCATCGTGCCCATCGGTGGCACTGCCCGCAAGGCCGTGCTGAACTATATCAATGGAACCCGTTGCCACCTGAAAATCAAGAAGGAAGCCACCGACATTGTCTTCCTCAACCATCGCGGCGGGAAACTGTCGCGCGTGTCCATCTTCAAATTGGTGAAGGAGTTGGCCGAGAAAGCCGGCATCACCAAGGAAATCAGTCCGCACACCTTCCGCCATTCGTTTGCCACCCACCTTGTGGAGGGAGGCGCCGACCTGCGCGCCGTGCAGGAGATGCTGGGTCACGAAAGTATCACCACCACCGAAATCTACACCCACCTCGACCGCGAGTACATCCAGAGCACCATCGCGCTCCACCATCCGCGGTACTGATGAAGTTTATAATTCTCAATTTAAAGTCTTATTTTTGCACTCGAATTTTTGTAATATTAAAAAGATGAAAACAATAAAATTCCTCTTTTTCAGTGTGGTATGCATGATGGCGTTGAATCTTAACGCACAGGAATATGTGGATTTGGGACTTCCCAGCGGCATATTATGGAAGACAGAAAATGAGACTAACCCGACAGATGACCAAGGCTTTTACACCTATGATACTGCAGTGGAAATGTTTGACAACCAGTTGCCTACAGAAGAGCAATTTAGGGAGCTGATGAATGAATGTACTTGGATGTGGAATGATAGTAGAAAAGGGTACGATGTCCAAGGAACTAATGGAAACTCCATCTTTCTGCCCGCTGCAGGATTCCGATCTTGTGATGGCGATGTGGGCGATGTAGAGGAGGTCGGTCTATATTGGTCGTCCACTCCCAATGGTTCAAATTACGAGCATGTATGGTGCCTCGTCTTCTTTTCCGAACAAAAGTCCATGCGCAACTTCGACCATGATCGTTGCTCGTGTCTATCCGTGCGCCTCGTCCTAGGTCAATAAAACTGCAAGATGCACCATTCCGCCGCTCGCATAGCGAGCGGCGGAACCTCCACCTTTCAATTTTCAATTCTCAATTTTCAGTTTTCAGTTCTCCACCTTCGGCGGCCAAACATTGCGCCAGCCATAGAAGAAACCGAGGTGATAACGCGCTGAGAAATAATATAATAGGTGTTTCAATTTGCCTAACGGCATGTACAGCAGCAGCACACTCACCATGATGTAATATACCGCATGCCATGTGTCGTTCATGCCTCCCGTGAGTAGGAAGATGATGGTTGCGCACTGGAACAATGTGGTGAATAGGTTCGACAGATAGTCGTCAATAGTGGAAAGACTGTTGAGATTTTTGCTATTCAATCTCTTGATTATCAGTGTTGTTCCGCAGCATGCGGACACGCACAGGCAGATGGCGAGCGTCAGGTTCAGCCATTCAGGGTACCAGATGTTGAGGTTGAAGAGGGAAAGGAAGTAGAGAAGTATGGAGAGGAAGATGCCGCAGTGGAAGATGATGCCGGCAGCGTAGGTGGGCAGATGCAGGTAAGCCGACTCCTTGTGGGTGGGCGACATCGCCACCGTGTTGGCATAAATCACGCCCTTGGTCACATCACCGCTCTTGGCCGACAAATCCTTCGGCTTCCCCAACCGCAGTATTCTTACAAAATGCCACATTAACAGCACAATACAATATGCCAATGCAGCCAACGAAATAATCTGAAAAATACTCATCGTAATTTTGATTTTTTAACTCCTTAACTTCTAAACTCTTAACTTCCAACTCTTAACTCTCAACTCTCAACTTCCTACACGCATCCTTCCGGCTTCGGCAGACCGGCCACGCGGCAGGCTCCTCTGGCGGGACCTAACGGGAAGAGTTCGTAAATCTGCTTCAGTTTCAGGCCGCTCTCCTTGCAGATGACGCGCACCATCGGGGCAAGACCCTTCTCCAAGTAGTTGGCACGGATGATGTTGATGATTTTCCAGTGATCTTCGGTGAGATTTTCAATTCCGTCTTCTTGGGCAATGAGCTTGGCCAGTTCTTCGGTCCAGAGTTCCGGTTGCAGCATGAAGCCGTCACCGTCCATTTCAATGTTTTTTCCGTCTAATGTAATCATATTAATTGGTGTTAAATTGTTTTCAAAAAATGATGGCCTTATGGCTTTTGACTGATTCGTTTCTCGTATTGCCGCAGAAATTCTGGGATGGAGTTCATCTCGATGCGGCGGTTCAGGATGATTTCGTGTTTCGAGTTGATGATGAACATGGCGGGATTTCCGCTCTCGTAGATGTTGAACAGCTCCAGATAATCCACATTGCCCTTGTTGCCGCCCACGTTGATCCACGGGTAGTTGTTCTCTTTCACATATTTCTTCCAGCGGTCAATGTCGGCGTCGTTGGCCACGGCATACACATCGAAGTTGCGCTGCCCGATGCGCTCCAGCGAGTCATACACGGCGCGCAGTTTCTGCGACTCTTTCTTGCAGGTGGGACAGTCGGGGTCGTAGAACCAGAGGATGACATACGGCTTGGTGGCCGCTCCCTTCGGACGGTAGGAGGAGTGCCAGTGTGAATAGTCGTCGGTGAGGCTGGTGTCGGGGATGACCAGCTCCGGCGCAATCTTCCCGATGAGGATCGGCTCGAGGTGCTTCACCCGTTTCTCGTACTTGCGCAACAGGTCTTCTTCCATCCAGGTGCATTTGCCCTTCATGTGGTTGTTTTTCACGATGTGCACAAACACCCCGTCGTGACCGAGCAGCTTGCTGGTCTCGTACTGGTACGAAAGCCAGTCGATGAGGAAATGGTACATCAGGGTGTCGGAAGAGGATTTCTCCAATACCATATCCACATATTTGCAAATAGTGTCAGGCTCTTGATATTGCAGATATTTGGTAAAGTACTCCTTTAGTTTGGGTTCCAGCACGGGGGTGAAGATCAGTCGGCTGTCGCCGAGGTCGATGTTGTCCCAGTAGTGGGTCAGGAAGTAGCGGAGCTGGAAGGTGGAGTCGATGGTGCCGTCAGGATTGACGGGCGCATCGGGGATGTCAATCGACTGGTATGCATTTTGAATCTTGGAGAAGAGGTAGTCGGGATGACGGGCGATGATGTCTTTGATGAAAGTCTCCATCTCTTCATTCAGATTCTTCATCTTCTCCTGATATTCATCGGCCTCTTTCTGATTGTCAGCTTTTTTAGCTTCATCAAAAGACTTTCGCCACTCGCTCATCTGTTTGCCGGCGCTGGAGGTTTTGCGTTGGAAGGCCATCAGCTCGTCGTTGTGCGGCGAGTTCGTCACCGTCACGCTGTCCGCACTGCCGGTGGTGCCGCAGGTGAAGGAGAAAAACTGCGGGCCGTCCATCACGAAGTCCATGTAGGGGTAGTGGGTTTGGCTCACCAATTTGTACAGGCCTCCTTGGTACTCGTTTTCGCCTTTGAAGATGAACTGCGGTCCGTTTTTGGTTTTGGTGACCCGTGCCGAGTCCTTCAGAATCAGTTTGTCGCGGTAATAGACGGCCAGATAAACGATGGAGTCTTTCGCGTTCGGGATGTTGAACACGATGTTGTGCTGGTCTTTCTTGGCCGATGCCGCAGAGGAATTCTTCTTCTGTGCCGACAGCTGTGCCGACGGCAAGATGAAGAGGGCAATGAGGATGAGATAGGCTATCTTTTTCATTCCATATTGTATTTGTCAGGGTTCAAATCGTTGAAAAACTCTTCAAGCTCTTCTAACGTAAATTGGCGCATGATTATTTTGTGCTCTTGGTCCATGAGCAGACAGGCGGGGGTGGTGAGGATGTTGAAATAGTCGATGACGTCGTAGTTGCTGCCGCCCAGCCCGTCGCAAGTGTTGATGAACTTGATGCCCATCTCCTCGGAAATCTGCTTCCACCGCTTCACATCGGCGGTGATGCAGTAGCCGAACACCTCGAAGTCGTAGTCATCTTGATGCTCCATGTACATCCGGTTGAGGATGGGCGTCTCCTCCAAGCAGTCCTCGCAGTCGGCATCCCAGAACCACACCACAATGTTGGGTCGCTGGATGGCGGACGTGGATTCCGTCTTCCCTGCATTGTTTTTCGCCTCTATCAGCGGCACTTTCGCCCCGATGGCCATGTGCCGTTTTCTTTCCACACCTTTCGCCAAACGTCTTTCATAATTTTCAGAGAAGAGCTGGAGATGGTTGGGTAAATAGTATTTGTCGTAAAGATGCAGTAGAATGTCGTCGTAGGCCACGTTGTTGTCCATGTAGTAGTATTTCAACACTTTGGCCATGTAGTACTGCCCGATCTCCGTGTCCATGCCATAGCGGTCGAAAACGGAGTCGATGACATCGATTTTTTCGGATTGTAATTTGTTGGAAATAAGTTGGTTGAAAAGGGGATGGCGGAGCAATCGGGCATCGGGGTAGGGGCATTGCTCCAAACCGAGGTATTCTAAAAGTAAATACTTATAAACCAAATCGTGCCCTTGACTACTGGCCTCAAGATCAACGGGCTCAGGGATATAGCCATCGGTGGTGTTGATGCTGAAATACGCCAGCTGGTAGGCGAGGTTTTCTGCTGATCCTTCGATGTGCGACACACCATCCGTCCAGTAGGTGAACTTACGGTTTTCGGAGATGACGAGGGGAAAAGATTCCATGCCGGCAACCGACACTTCGTAAAGGCCGTCAGGCAAATCCTTTCCTTTGAACACGGAAGTGCCTTTCCGCACGACGGCACTGTCGATAATGGTGACCTCATCGCCATGGTAGCCGGTGAGATACGCCGTCTGTCCTTCGCACGAGGTGTTGCCCTGATACCACTTGAAGGTGATGTGGTAGGGCTTTTTTTGTGCGAAAGCAGTGCCTATCATGCAGCATAACAATAAGATAATGGCGGTGCGCACTCTCATTCTCTCATTCTGAATTTAGCCTGCAAAGATACGACAAAATCAGCAATTCACAATCCAAAGACGCAATATATATAAAAATGTTGACTGAAATTGCCTCCCGCACATTGTCCATTGCGCATTGTTTTGTAATTTTGCACCCTCAAACCAGTTCTGCTGGCACGACATTTTATCTTTATCATTATTCTAAAGGATAATATTTTATGATTAAACCAAGCATTCCGAAAGGCACCCGCGACTTCACCCCCATGGAGATGATGCGCCGCAACTACATTTTCCAGACCATCCGCAGCGTCTTCGAGGCACATGCCTACCTCCCCATCGAAACCCCCGCCATGGAGAACCTCTCCACTCTGATGGGCAAATACGGCGAGGAGGGCGACCGCCTGCTCTTCAAGATTCTCAACTCCGGCGACTTTATGCAGGGCGTTGACCGTCAGGAGGAATCATCTGTCCGGCTCGCATCGGCCATCTGCGAAAAAGGCCTCCGCTACGACCTTACCGTGCCCTTCGCCCGCTTCGTCGTGCAGCACCAGAACGAAATCACCTTCCCCTTTAAACGCTACCAGATGCAGCCTGTGTGGCGCGCCGACCGTCCCCAGAAAGGCCGCTACCGTGAGTTCTACCAGTGCGACGCCGACGTCATCGGCACCAACTCCCTCCTCAACGAGGCCGAGCTGATGCAGATCACCTCCGAGATTTTCCAGAAGTTCGGCATCCGCGTCGTCATCAAGGTCAACAACCGCAAAATCCTCTCCGGCATTGCCGAAGTGCTGGGCGCCGCCGACAAAATCACCGACATCTGCACCGCCATCGACAAACTCGACAAGATCGGCCGCGAGAATGTGTGCGCCGAGCTGATGGAGCGCGGACTTACCTGCGAGGCCGTCGAAAAACTGCAGCCTTTCTTCGATTTTAATGGAACGAATGCCGAAAAGTTGCAGAAACTTTCCGCCGTTTTCGCCAACTCCGAAATCGGTACCAAGGGCGTGGAAGAGTTGCAGAAGATGTTGCAATATGCTGATATTCTGAAAATTAATGCTGATATAGAAATTGACATCACCCTTGCCCGCGGCCTAAACTACTACACGGGCGCCATCTTTGAGGTGAAGGCACTCGACGTGAGCATCGGCAGCATCTCGGGCGGCGGCCGCTACGACAATCTCACCGGCATTTTCGGTCTGAAGAATGTGTCGGGTGTGGGCATCTCCTACGGTGCGGAACGTATCTACGATGTACTCAACGAGTTGCAGCTGTTCCCCAAGTCGTTGGAGAATCCGGTCAGGGCCATGCTCGTCAACTTCGGCGAGAAGGAGGAACTCTATGCGCTGTCGGCCTTGCAGCAACTGCGCGCCGCCGGCATCACCGCCGAGCTCTATCCCGACAAAGCCAAAATCGGCAAGCAGATGACCTTCGCCAACAACCGTGGCATCCCGTTTGTCATCATGGCCGGCGAGGATGAGATGAACGCGGGTGTTTTCACAGTGAAAAATATGGAAAGTGGTGAGCAAGAGCGTCTTACCGTGGAACAGATGGTAGAGCGTCTTTCATTATCCAAAAAAATGTAATTTTGCGAATCATTTTAAAATAATCATCCATGAATACAATTACGGTTGGTGATAGAAAATTCGTTAAGTATATTCTTGAAAATGAGATTGAAGCAGCGGTTGATAGGGTGGCTGCGGCAGTGAATGAGGAGTATAAAAATGATACGCCCGTCATCCTGCTGGTGCTCAACGGTTCTGTCATTTTCGGTGCCGACCTGCTGAAACGGCTCGACATGCCGTGCAAGCTCTGCTGCGTGAAGGTGAGCTCCTACGTCGGCACGAAAAGTACCGAGAAAATGAAGCAGCTCATCGGTCTCAGCGAGGATGTGACCGACAAACGGGTACTGGTCATCGAGGATATCATCGATACGGGCAACACTTACGAGTTCATCGAGGCCATGCTGCGCGAAGCACATGCCAAGGATGTGAAAATTGCTACATTGACCTATAAACCAGACTCATACGGCAAGTCGCTGCCCATCGATTTCATCGGGTTGGAAATCCCCAACAAGTTCATCCTCGGCCGTGGCATGGATTACGACGGACTGGGGCGCAACCTGCGCGACATCTATCAAGTAGTGGAAGAATAATTTGTCAAAACTATCAATATGAAGAAATTCAATATCGTCATGCTGGGTGCCCCCGGCTCCGGAAAGGGCACGCAGGCCAAAATCATGGCCCAGAAGTTCAACCTCGCCCACGTTTCCACCGGCGACCTTTTCCGCAAAAACATTGCCAACAACACTTCGCTCGGCGTGGAGGCACAGTCGTACATCAACCGCGGTGCCCTCTGTCCCGACTCGCTGACCATCAATATGTTGCATGACTGCCTCGAGCAGATGCCCGAAATCATCGGCTCCATCCTCGACGGCGTGCCGCGCACCATCCAGCAGGCCGAGATGCTCGACGGCATCGGACACGACAAGCAGCTTCCCATCTCACTGGTCATCAACCTGAATGTGGATGAGGCGGAGATTATCAAGCGTATGCTCAACCGCGCCCGTCTGGAAGGCCGCAGCGACGACACGCCCGAAATCATCGAGAAGCGCATCGCCAACTATTTTGCGCAGACCAAGCCGCTGGAGGAATACTATGCGGCCAAGGGAATCCTGCGGCATATCAACGGCATGGACACGGTGGAGAATATCTCCGCTGAAATCTGTCGTATCTTGGAAGAGGAGATGCGCTAACAGGCTGTTAGCCACTTGTTTCTGAAAAATGCTATTCCGTTGGAATGGTTAAGGTGATGGTGTAGCCGTTCCCTGACGGTTTAGGTTTGTCTTTCTTTGCCGGCTTGCTGGTCGTGGTGTAAGTGACGTTCAGCGTGGGCTGCTGCGCTGCGGGCGACAGCCGGAAGTGGATGTTCAGCTTGCAGTTGGCCTTCAGCCGGATGCCTCTGTTGCGTGCCTTGCCGTAGCGCAGCAGCCCCACCAACCGCAGGGCCTCCTCGTCGCAACTGGGCCACAGCGACTTGATGACCGTCGGGTTCTCCACCTCGCCGTCGTCATTCACCTGATAGGCCACCGCCACGATGCCCTCCAAATGCGCCTTTATCGCATCCTCAGGGTATCGCAGATTTTCTGCGACAAAGGCATCCAACGCCTTCTTGCCGCCCGGATACTCGGGCTTTTCCATGAACTTTTTCGTTTTTTTTGGACGCTTTGCTTCCATATTTTGTGCTTCAGGACACAGGTGGAAATTTCCAAGTGCCTCTCTGTCGTTGTATTCGTTTAATAATTATTACTTTGCAAAGATAGAAAATTTTTCTCGAAAAGTCATGGGTATGAAAAAAAATTGTATTTTTGCAGCCTCAAAAGCGACGGGGTGTGGCGCAGTTGGTAGCGCGCTACGTTCGGGACGTAGAGGCCGCAAGTTCGAGTCTTGTCACCCCGACTTTTTTTCCATAGTAAATGATTAACAATAAGCTGATTTCCATTATTCGACCTTACAAATGGAAATTGCTGCTTGTTGTTTTCGTCAATCTCGTCTCTATCCTTTTCTCCATCGTCACCATGATGCTCATCGAGCCGCTGGTGAAGCTGATTTTTCAGGGAGAATTGAGCGGTTTGAGCGTCATCGGTGCAAAGCTGATGCAATTTGTCGGCATTTTTGTGGATTTGGAGAACCCGAAGAATTCGCTGGCCGCCATCATCATTTTTGTGGTGGTGCTGTTTTTGCTCAAAAACCTCTTTCTGGTACTTACCCAGTGGCTGCTCGCCCCCGTGCGCAGCGATGTCATCCGCACCCTGCGCAACCGTATGTACCGTAAGGTGTTGATGCTTCCGTTGTCCTATTTCTCCGGACAGAAGAAAGGCGATGTCATTTCCCGCGCCGTCAACGATACGCAGGAGGTGGAGTTTACGGTGCTGAGCGCGTTCCAGACTTTGATTTCCGCACTGCTCACCGTGCTCATTTACGTCGCAGCCCTCTTTACCATCAGCTACCAGCTCACTCTCTTCGTGATGGTGCTGCTCCCCGTTGCGGGTATTATCATTTCATTGATCAGTAGAACTTTAAGAAAGAAAAGCAAGGAGATGAAAATCCAGCAGGGCATCCTGACCTCGCATGTGGAGGAAACCCTTGCCGGACTCCGTATCATCAAGGGTTTCAACGCGCAGGCGCACGCTGAGGCTGTGTTTGAGAGGCACAACTC
>JBGURX010000031.1:0-16031 GCA_045132235.1 Bacteroidales bacterium | reverse complement strand
TGACAATTAAGCTGTGAAGGTTCACATTTCTGTTGTGAAGGGATAAATATTCACAAAATATGTGTACTTTTGCCTTCGAAATTATTCTAAACTCACCTCACCATGAAACCCAAACATTTCTCCTTATCAGTTATCTTTGTACTGATTGTCGTCGCGCTGTTCTCACAGACCCCTTTGCAGGCGCAGCGCACACCTCAGCAGTTGGCCACCACCTTGCAGCAGATGCAGTTGCGGCTGGAGAAGTACGATTATGACGTGCAGATGGACTCGTTTTACCACGAATGCCAGAAGCAGATTCGCATTTGCGACAAGAAAATAGAGAAAAACAACCCGGCACTGTACGCCGAGCGGGCAATTTGGAGAGTCATCTTAGCCAATACAGAATTAGATTACCGTGCTGTAGAGGGATATAGAATCTCAAATCGCACCGCCGGCAGCGATGCTGATGAGACGGACTGGCTCACTTGGGACTACGACAGGTTGTCGGCTGACATCATACAGAACTACCTTTTGGCGCTGCAGGATGCCCGTCGGTCGCAAGCCCAGTCGAAGCCATACCAGCCTCTCATCGATCCATACCTTTATTGTCCTTTGCTCAGTGTGACGACAGCCTATCCCACCCTGTACGATCTGGTAGCCAGCGACTTCATCGGAAGACATAACCCAATCATCTATGGAACTGACAGAGAGCATCTGGAGCAATACCTTTCCGATGATTTCCCTAATATCGCCCTCGATACTTCAGACACGCTCTCAGTTACCTACCAAAAACTGCGACTTTTCCAAGAGTTGCTCCGGTTTCATGCCAACGACACCGACAAAACCGCATTGTTAGTTTGGAAACTGAAGCTCCATCAAAGCATCTTAACAACTTCCGACGACCACAACACGTCATCCCTTCAAGAGCAGTATCTCAAACGGCTGGAAGAACGTTTCGGGCAGGAGGATTTCGCCTGGATTCTTTTCTTGGAATTGGGGAATTTATATGCCACTAAAGAGTCAGAGCCGCAGGATTCCAACCGATACTGCAAAGCCGTCCATTACTACCAGTTGGTGCAGGAAGCCACTGCCACCAGCAATCCCGCTGTAGCCAAAGACATGAAGGGAAAAATCTCCTACATTCAAAAGCCTTCCGCTTCAGCAATTCCCCCTTCCGACTTGTTGCTGCCCACCGACAACCTCATCTGTCTTACCAGCCGCAACTGCGACAGCGTTTTCCTCTATGTAAAGCCCTATCTTTCTTCTGAAATCAAAGCCAATAAATTTTCAGAATACAACGCTGTGTATAAATCCGTTGTACCCATCAGCACAAAGCACCTGTATCTCACTGACACCATCCTGCTGTCTATTCCACCACTACCCTACGGGAGATACATCGTTCTCGCCTCGCCGCTACCCTTGTCATCCCCTTCGCTGAAAAATGTGGACTTCACCTACCATGGTTTCCGAGTAAGCTCGCTAATGGTGCTGTATCATGAAGACAAGATGCTGCATGATGATGACGAATCTCAGATGGAAGTTTACGTAATGGACCGTGAAAACGGACAGCCCGTGGCCGATGCCAAGATTTCGGTAAAGAAAGACAACAAGATGGTTCCTGCCGGACAAACCGATGCCAACGGGCACGCCACGCTCACCCATTTGCCCCCATACGTTACTTTTACAGTAAGCAAGGGAAAGGACAAAATTGAGGACATCAGGGCGTATCCGACATGGACCCGCCCCGACAAACCCAATTATAATGTCTATTCTTATCTTGACCGTGCCATCTACCGTCCCGGCCAGACCGTGCATTGGAAAGCAGTGGTGGTGAAAGAGAGCGAACACACCTCGGAAATTGTGGCGGATGAGACGGTGGAAGCCATCTTGCTGGACGGCAACGGCCAGAAACTCCAGACGCTGACGGTCACCACCAACAGTTTCGGTTCTGCAGCAGGAGAGTTCGATCTGCCTTCTACTGTTTTTTTGGGCAACTATCACATCGATTTTCTCATCAAGGACAAAGCCTGTGGCAGCAAATATTTCAAGGTTGAAGAGTACAAGCGGCCCACCTACGAAGTGGTGATGGAGCAGCCCGCTGAGAGTTTCCGCACGGGCGAACAGATACATGTAACCGGAAAAGCGACCGCCTATGCCGGCTATCCCGTACAGGATGCCACCGTAACCTACCGCATCGGAAGGAATGTGACTTTCCCATTCCAAAGCAGAGGTTGGTGGCTCAACCCATGGTACGACTACTACATTTTCAATCGTAGCACAACCATCGCCAACGGTACCTGCACCACCGACGAAGAGGGAAATTTCCACATTTCGTTCCTCGCCGAACCGGAAGGTGACTACAGTTCGTACTGGCCATTACTGAAATACACCATATACGTGACCGTGACCGACAAGAGCGGAGAAACACATACACAAAAAATTTCCGTGAATGTGTGCGACAGAGCCATACGGTTTGAAACCGGCATCCCCGAAATCGTGACCACCGGCCTTGGCGTTCCAAGCTTCCCGGTGAAAGCGGTCAACATGAACGAGAAGCCGCAGCCCGCCATCGTCAGCTATCGGGTGGTGAGGTTGGAGATGCCGGAGAAGTTCATAGTACCCGCGCCCTTCAAATCGCCACGGGCGGATTCGGCTCTTGCCAGCCAATTTCCGCAATATGCCTTCTTCGGAGAGGAGCATCCCGAGAGTTGGAAAGAGGTTGCCACCATCAAACGGGGTGTACTCACCCTGCCGGCCGACTCGCTGCTCGTGCTGCCCGAATTGCAACAGCAGCCCGACGGGGCGTACAAAATCATCCTGACCGCCACCGACCCGTTCGGCAGCATCGTGGAGGAGGAATACGTCTTCTATACCAACCGCAGCGACAGCAAAACCTTTGCCGTCTTCACTCCCTTGAAAGTGCAAAGCAGCACCCCATCGGCAGAAGTGGGAGAAACCATCCATTTCACCATCGGCTCTTACATCAACGATGCTTCAGTATTGGTGCATATATTCAGCAACGACCAACTCATCGAAGAGAAATGGATTCACTTGAACCAATCATCGGCCACCCTCAGCTATACGGTACAGCCCGGACAGCAGGGTGTTTACACCTGCCAAGCCCATCTGTGCCATAACGGGACGCTATACACTACTGAGGAAACCGTGAAAGTTCCTTTCTCCGACAAAAAAATAGACGTGGAATTTGTAACCTTCCGCGACAAGCTGCAGCCAGGAGAGACGGCCACGGTAAAAGTGCGGCTGAAAGACGAATTCCACCGGCCGCTGAAGCAAGCTGAACTGCTCTGCACCATGTACGATGCCTCACTTGACATTTTCAGCCGCAACACCTATTCCTCACATTTTCACAACACGACGTACAACACCCCATGGAAATACTCCTACCTGTCACCATGGAAATACAGGATAGATTGTCTAATCTCTACCAGGAGAAGCGAATGCTCTCTCCCCACCTTTTTCTGGCTATACCTACCAGAAAGAGAATACTTTCTTGAAGAAGTTTGTCTGAGAATGGATATGGAGATGGATATGGAGACTTATGAACTGAAGCCCAATATAAGATCAAGTTCTGGTGTAGGTTTTGGTTCTAATGATGGCGCGGCTGCCCCGCAAGAGGCAGAACCAGTGTCAGAGGCTCCCCGCAGCAACTTTGCCGAAACCGCCTTCTTCTTTCCCTTCCTCCAGACTAACGACAAGGGCGAAATAGAGATGGAGTTCACCCTGCCCGAGTCGCTGACACGATGGAAGATGCTGGGAATGAGCCACACGCAGGACCTGCGCACCGGCACCTTCGAGAAACTGCTGGTGACCCAAAAGCCCGTGATGGTAGTGCCCAATGCCCCCCGTTTCCTATACGAAGGCGACCGTCTCGTTCTTTCTTCTAAAATAGTTAATACCAGCGAATTATCCTTACAAGGAGAGGTCGATGTGCAGTTCAGCGACCCCGTTACCGGTGCAATTCTGTCCAGCCGAAGCCAGACGCTCACACTGGCTGCCGGCAGCACCTCAACAGTGGATTACAGCGTTGACATCCCGATGGGGCTTTCCGCAGTCGCCTACTGCGTCACCGCACGGCTTAGCAACGGCAGCACCACTTACTCCGATGGCGAGACCAACACCCTGCCGGTACTGTCGCGCCGGCAGCTTGTCACCGAGACCGTTCCCTTCTTTATCACCCACCAAGGGCGCAAGACTTTTTCACTGGAACGACTTCGCCAGAACAGCAACAATCTGGTATCTTGCAAGATGCAATTCACACCGACACCGCAATGGAACGTGGTGCTCGCCCTCCCCTACCTCACCCAATACCCGTACGACTGCCACGAGCAACTGTTCAGCAAGCTCTATGCCAACGCCCTGTCGGCCCACATCCTCCGCACCCATCCCAACCTCAAAACGTTGCTCAACGACTGCCGGCAGAACCACCCCGAAGCCCTCGACTCGAAACTGCGGCAGAACGAGGAGCTGATGCAGGTGCTGCTGTCGGAAACCCCGTGGGTGATGGAAGCCCAGCAAGAGGAGCAGGACATACAGGACATTTTCTGTCTGTTCGATGAGGAGCAGGTCAAGCGCGAATCGGCGGAGATGGTGCGTAAGATTGAGAACGGACAGAATGCTGACGGCGGCTGGCCGTGGTTTGCGGGCGGCAAAAGCAGCAGCTACATCACCGAACATCTGCTGATTGGCACCGGAAGATTAGTCAAACAGGGCATCTGCCAATATGGAAATGCCTTTTTGAAAAGCAGTTCTATACAAAAAGCCATCACCTTCATTGACAATGATATAGAAAAAGATTATCAATATCAGAAAAAACACTGGCCGAAATTCAAGGAAGAATACACCCTCGGCTCCGACATCCTGCACTATCTCTATGCCCGCTCGTTCTATCCCAAAACCAGCAACAACCGCGAATCGTACCAATTCTACAAACAGCATCTTTTGAAAGAGGCCGCCACGCTGCCCACCTTCTACCAGAAAACCCTCGCTGCCCTCACGCTCTACCAATGGGGTACAGCCGAGTCGAAAGCGTTGGCAAAGTCCATCATGCTGAATATCAAAGAGAATGCACAGCAGTCGGAGGAGATGGGCATGTTCTGGAAGAAAGAGGGATATGGCTATTATTGGGATGATGCGCTGATTGAGCGGCAGGCATTGATGATGGAGGCCTTCCAGACCATTTTAGGAGATGAGAAGTCGGTGAAGGAGATGGAAATCTGGCTGTTGCAGCAGCGCAGGGGCAACCATTGGTCCACCACCCGCGCCACTGCCGATGCCTGCTATGCCGTATTCTGCGTGGGTGAAGAGGAGCACGACGTGCCCGCCAGCATCACGTTGAAAATCTGCGGCGAGACCCGCAACTATGCCGACACATTGCAGATTCCAGTGAAAGAGGATGTGCAGGGTTGTCTCGACCAGCCGGAGGCCGGCGACATTGTGCTCACCACCACCCGCGACGGTCTTTCGTACGGCGGGGTGTTCTACCAGTACTATGCCGACATCGATAGCATCACCACTACCGGCACCGACATTCCGCTCTCGGTGGAGCGGAAGCTGTACCGGGTAGAAAGTGGCGACAAGGGTGAACAGCTGGCGCCCATCACCGAGGGGCGGCCGCTGCGCGTGGGCGACAAGGTGCGGGTGCGCATGGAGATACGCTGCGACCGCGACTTGGAATTCGTGCATCTGAAAGACCTCCGCGCAGCGGCCTTCGAGCCGTCCGACGGCATGGTGTCGGGCTACCGCTGGCAGGACGGTCTCGGCTACTACCAGTCGTTCCGCGACGCCTCCGTCAACTTCTTCTTCGACCAAATCCGCAGGGGCACCTACGTGTTTGAATACACCCTTTATGTCACCCAGAGCGGAGAGTTCTCCAGCGGCTACGCATCCCTACAGTGCATGTACGCGCCGGAGTTCTGTGCGCACAGTGCCAACAGCGGCAAGCTGGTGATCGGGAAGTGATGACGATTCCATTTTTTATTGTATTTTTGCAGGGTGAAAATATAGCACGATGCCGACCATACAAGAGATCTCACAGACTATTGACTGCCTCGACTGCCGCCTCGCCCGCCCCGACCTGCAGGTGTCGGAGCTGCTGTTCGACAGCCGCCGCCTGCTGCGCCCCGAGCGCACCCTCTTCTTCGCCATCCGCACCCCCCAGCACGACGGCCACCGCTATATCGCGCCCCTCATCCAAGAGGGCGTGCGCAACTTTGTCGTCACCGATGAGACCGCCATCCCCAGCACGGCTGGCGGCGGCTGCAACTTCCTGCGGGTGCGCGACTGCGTGGAAGCCCTCCAGCAGGTGGCCGCCGCCCACCGCAACCATTTCGACATGCCCGTCATCGGCATCACCGGCAGCAACGGCAAAACCATCGTCAAGGAGTGGCTTGCACAGATGCTGTCCGACCGCTTCCACCTGATTGCCAGTCCCAACAGTTACAACTCGCAGATCGGTGTGCCCTTCTCGGTATGGCAGATGCGCGCGCACCACAACCTCGCCATCTTCGAGGCCGGCATCTCCCGTCCCGGCGAGATGGAACGCCTCGCCCGCATCATCCAGCCCACCATCGGCATCCTCACCAATATCGGCACTGCCCACGACCAGTTCTTTACTGATCAACAACAGAAATTAGAAGAGAAACTGAAACTCTTCAACACCTGCAAGCTATTGATATATTGTGCTGATAATTCTTTAATCAACAATACTTTACAAGAAAAACGATTCGATAATCTCCAGAAACTTTCGTGGGGCAAGAACGCCAGCGCCGCCTTCCGCATCAGCCGCGAGGAGGTGGGCAACCATCACACCCTCATCACCCTCAACGACCACGACTTCTGCATCCCCTTCACCGACGCCGCCTCCGTGGAGAACGCCCTGCACACCATCGTGCTGATGCTCCACCTCAACTTCACCCCCATCGAAATCAACGAAAAACTCGCCGCCCTCACGCCGGTGGAGATGCGTATGGAGGTGAAAGAAGCCCTCAACCAGTCGGTGGTCATCAACGACACCTACAGTCTCGACTTCAACTCGCTGCGAGTGGCCCTCGACTTTCTCAAATCGCAGATTCGCTACGAGAAAAAATGTGTCATCCTGTCGGATTTTGCGCAGATGGGAAAATTGGAGGATGATGACTATCTGGAAATCAACCAAATACTGAAAAACAGCGGTATCCATCAATTGATAGGGGTGGGAAAAGAGATGTGCGCCCACCAGCAGCTGTTCGACTGTCAGAAGCAGCATTTCTTCCCCGACACCGACACCCTGCTGACGGCGCTGCCGCAGCTGACTTTCTCGCACGAAGCCATCCTCGTGAAGGGTGCCCGCAGCTTCAAATTCGAGCGGGTGGTGGATGCCCTCAAGCTCCGCACCCACCGTACCGTGCTCAGCATCAGTCTGCCGGCACTGGTCAACAACCTCGCCTACTACCGTTCCCATCTTGCCCCCGGCACCAAAATCACCGCCATGGTAAAAGCACAGTGCTATGGTCTGGGCGATGTGGAACTCATCAACGAGTTGCAATACCATCACATTGATTATCTGGCGGTTGCCTATACCGACGAAGGGGTCAACCTCCGCAAGAAAAACATCAAGCTGCCCATCATCGTGCTGGGTGCGGAGGGCGAGAGTTACGATATGATGATGGACTACCGTTTGGAGCCCGAGATTTTCAACCTATACTCGTTGCACGAGCTGGAGCGCGCGTTGGAGCGGCATGCGGGGGTGGAGCGCGTCAACATCCACATAAAGATTGATACGGGGATGCACCGGCTGGGCTTCCGCAAGGAGGAACTTCCTGCATTGGCGGAGGTGCTAGCCCGCAACGGGAAGCTGCATGTGGCCTCGGTATTTTCGCACTTGGCCGCAGCAGAAGATCCCGCCGAGGATGCTTTCACCCTGTCGCAAATCAGCTACTTCAGCGAGGCGGCCCGCGAGTTGGAAGAGCGCATCGGCTATCCTGTCATGCGCCATATCGACAACACGGCGGGCATCACCCGCTTCCCGCAGGCCCATTTCGACATGGTGCGTCTCGGCATCGGGCTGTACGGTTTCTCGTCGGTGCCCGCCGACCGTCCATTCCTGCAGCATGTGGCCACTCTCAAGACCGTCATCACGCATGTGGAGAGCATCGGTGTGGGCGACACGGTCGGCTACAACCGCACCTTCAAGGCGAAGCAGCCCATGCGTGTGGGCATCCTGCCCATCGGCTATGCCGACGGTTTCCCGCCGGAACTCAGCAACGGCGTGGGCAGCGTGATCGTGAACGACCACCGCGCCCCCATCATCGGCAAAATTTGCATGGACATGACCATGATCGACCTCACCGGCATTGACGCTCGAGAGGGCGATGATGTAATTGTGTATGGAGAAGAGAATCGGATGGATGACATCGCCGCGAAGATCGGCAAAATTCCGTACCACCTGCTCACCGCCATCTCAAAACGAGTGCAGCGGGTGTATGTGATGGAATAACGTTACCGCGCCACCAGCAGTTTCTTTGACAACGTGCGGCCCGACTGATCCACGGCCTGCACGAGGTAAAGCCCCACCGGCAAACCCTCCACCGAGAAGGTAGTCCGCTGGCTGTCCGACATCGTGTCCCGCGCCACCTCGGCGCCCATCATGTTGTATAGGCGCACCTCACGCAGGTCGTCGCCCGCCACAGTCACCATTTCGCTCGCCGGGTTGGGATAGATCAGGAACTCACCCCGCTGGGGAAAAGTGGCCACCGACTGATAGTCAAGCGGCTCGCCATAAAGGGCGATATTGTCGAATGAGTTGCTGCCCTGGTTGTAGGCACCGTCAACAGTAAGTCGCAGAAAAACAGAATCTTTGTCATTCACATCCAGCGTGCGCAGGTCGATTTCACGCATCAGCCATACCGAAGTGGAGGAGATGTCGCCAAAGTCAGCGATAGTGTTGTCGGCATCGGGCACAGGCTGGTACAGCTCGCCGTCGAGGCTCCACTCCCACGTGTGGGTGTCGAAGCCGGTGCTGCTGCGCTTGTCGGCGAAGGTCAGCACAATCTCCTTCCAGTTGCGGGTGGAGAAGGCCAGCACCACCGACTGTCCGTTGGCGGTTCCTGTCTTGATCGTCAGCGACTTGCCCTTGTAGGCGGCGGCACGCGGGTCGCCACCGAGGTCGCCGGTGTTGTTGCCCAGCTGGCTGTCATCGAAAGCGGATGAGCCGTGCATGCCATCGGCGTAGAGGAAGCAGTGGCTGTAAATCTCTGCGAAGCCCTCGTCGCTGTTGGCGGGCACCACCAACGGCGCAACGGCCTCGAAATCGTCGAAGCTCCACAAGGCCAACAACGTGCGGGGCAGCTTGCAGGCACTGTAGTCGGAGTGGTAGTCGCCGTGCAGCAATGAACGCGATGTTGCCTTCACAAAGTAGCCGTCAGATGACAGTATATTGCTGATATAGAGAGAATAGCGAAAATTACGGGTGAGAGGTTTCGCCAACGTCAGCACCACCTGCCGCGTGGCGGACTGGTAAGAAGCGGAGGCCACCTCCCAGCCACGTGAAAAGGCATAATGGGTAACATCTTCCGCCGTCGCCGCATCCAGTTCCTTCGAGAAGGTCACCACCACATGGCTAGCATCCTGCAGGGTCACATCTGTGACAACCGGCCGCAAAGCATCTTCCGCGCCGACAGAGCCGAACGTGCTGTACAGCGAATCCTTACCCCACAGCAACTCAATCAGCTCGGGGTGGTCGATCAGCGGATTTCTATTATCCTGAAAACGATTGAAAATCGTATTGTTACGATCAATTTCCTTCTGGCTCACCGGGTCCATCGCCGCCCAGCGTTTCAACAATTCCAATGCCCACGGCTTGAACTGCGACTTCAGTGTCATCTCCGACTCTCCAAAGGTCTCATCCTCATTCATGTAGCGGATGGAGACATACAGCAGGGCGCGGGCCACATCGCCCTTGAACTCATCGGCGGGCTCAAAAACGATGATTCCTTGCACAGAAGGGTCGCAGGCGGCGTAATTCGCATATCCCCAGCGAGTTCCGTTTTGCGAAATCTTGCGCGGCTGATACACTTCGCCGTAGGGAGAGTTGTTGTGATAACTCGAATTGACGTAGTGGTCGGTGGGGAAAACATGGTGCAGGTCGGAGCAGATGGGGAAAGGATCGTTGTCGGAGCAATTATAAGTAAAGTCAGGATTGAACCAATTCTGGCAGAAAAGATGCTCGAAACTATACACATCGCATTGCGAGGTGGTGCCAGTGCCAGTAGCTGTGGAGGGGATGTGGCAGCAGGGGTATGAATAGATGTCGTACACATAATTGTCGGGGGTGACATCCATATAGCGAGTGGCATCGGTACTGCCGAAGTCGAGCACAAAGTGGTCGTCAATAATCTGGCTTAAAGCATATTGCAGCTCACGTCCTTTCTTTCCCAATGCGCTGTCGTAATATCCATCGGGAGCCTGAGAATAGGCCGTCAACCAAGCGGGCAAACAGAAAACGAACAATAAGAAATATGACTTTTTCATTGTGGCGATAAATTTATAGCGCAAAAATACAACAAAAAGTCAAATTGGGGAAAAAGGTGTGGAAGTAAGATAGGAGAAAAATTTTCATAAAAAATTTAGTAATCTCACTACACTGACACTCCTTTAAAATTCGACCAACAAGTGGAGTACCTTCGCGCCTTGTGTTGTGTATGATTCAATATTTGCTTCATGTTGCCAACCCTTCAACAAGGTTTCCCGCTTGTTTGCAAGCCTTGCAGAATGATTTTTCAGATAGGAAAAAGAGTACTTTTGCCACCTCAAAATTAATATTCATCAAAAACAATCAATTATGAAAAAGTTATTACTTGTATGTGGTATTGTCGCCACTTCATTTCTGTTCAGTTCCTGTTTGTCGCAGCAAAGTCTCACCCAAAACCTCAATTCGAACCAGACCACGGTTGTGCTTTCACAAGCCAATTACAAAGTAGTGGGCACAGCCAAAGGTGAGGCGAAGGGCAGCCCGGCCGCCTTGATTTGAGTTTTATTCTATGTCATGATGTTAAAGGACATCCTGTTCAAGCGGATTTCGGAGTGGAAGAATGAGTTGCTGGTGTTGTACAGGCCGTGAGCCGGATATGGAGATGCGGCAGAGCGTGGCCAATCTGGTGGATCCGTTGAGCAACTCGCTGAACGAGAAGTGCAGCCGCATCCGCGAGGCGTTCCTGCGCGAGATGGACGACTCCATTGCCTGCCACTACTACATCACCGGAGATCGCGCCACCCCGAAACGAATCAAGCTGGACAGATAATTGGTGGAGTAGGAGAAGCGAGAATTGTTGTATTGGCGAATTATCAATTCTATTTTTCGCCATTTCTAATAATTTTTCTTTATTTTGGCGAATTATCCATGGCAAAAGTGTATCTTTGCATCCGCAATTTAATCTGTTATTATTATGGATAAGAACTTCATTGGCAGGGAACAGGAAATAAGAATGCTGCAAGACATACAGGACTCTGGAAAGGCTGAGTTTGTAGCCGTTTATGGGCGAAGACGTGTCGGGAAAACCTATCTCATCCAGCAATTCTACGGAGGCGATTTCGCATTCTCCGCCACCGGAATCATAGAAGGCTCACGTGATGAGGAGCTTTTTGCTTTTACCAGTGCCCTGATAGGCATTGGCTATTCAGGAGCCCAGCCCAAAACATGGCTTGAAGCCTTTGAAGCTTTGAAAACACTCCTTGATAAGCAGCCCCATAGAGGGCGCCAAGTAATCTATATCGATGAATTGCCCTGCTTTGATACGCCCAAATCTGGTTTTGTGCATGCTTTGGGGCACTTCTGGAACACATGGGCATCGCTCCGAAAAGACGTTGTCCTCATCGTGTGTGGCAGTGCAACCTCATGGATGATAGAAAACATCGTCAATGACCACGGCGGTCTCCACGACCGCACCACCCACACCATATACTTGCGTCAGTTCACACTCGCAGAGACCGAACGCTACCTCAAGACTCTCAAGATTCAATGGCCACGACAGTTGGTTGTTGAGACCTACATGATGCTGGGGGGCGTTCCCTACTATCTCAGTCTTCTCAGTCCTCGTGAAAGTCTCGCACAAAACATCGACCGCATCTACTTCCGCAAGAACTCTGAATTGGGGCAGGAATACCGACGGCTCTATGCTTCATTGTTCAAGTCGCCGGAGCCATACATCCGCATTGTTGAAGTATTGGGGAAAAACAAGCAGGGGCTCACACGGGGCGAGATTGCCGAGAATCTGAAGCTATCCTCCAGCGGCACCTTGAGCAAGCAGCTTGAAAATCTCGAATATTGCGATATTATCCGGCGGTACGTCAGCAAAGTAAATGGGAAGCCCAAGTCCAACGAGGCCTATTTTCAACTTGTTGACCTTTTTACCCTATTTCACCTTACTTTCTCCAAGAGACTCACCACGGAAGACTATTGGCAACAGCATTTGGGCACATCTGCTATCAACAATTGGCAGGGATTGGCTTTTGAACACGTGTGTATGAACCATATCAGCCAGATACGCCACGCACTTGGGCTTGACCGAATAGCAGTAGAATATTATTCGTGGCGCAGCAGAACCCCTCCGCATGCGCAGATTGATATGATTATTGAGCGTGCCGACCGTCTGATCAACCTTTGCGAAATAAAATACACCCAGTCAGAATACGCCATAACAACCGCTGAGGACCAAAATGTCCGCAACCGTGCAGCAGCCTTTGTTCGCGAGAGCAAGACCCGCTATGGCATCCTTCCGACATGGATAACTGCTTTCGGCCTTTTCAAGAATGAATATTCTATCAACGTTCAATACCAAATCACAATGAATGACCTATTTTCATAATTGATAATCAACTCAGGCGTTGGTTCGTGCGGAAGTGTCCGGCAGCCGCGCCACCCCGAAACGCAGAAAGCTGGACAGAGGATTGGTGGTGTAGGGGGAGTGAGATTTTTTTGTTTTGGCGAAGTTTTGACGAATAAAAATGTATTTTTGCTGATAGAAAAATGTAAAGTTTGTATAGTAATAGATTTATACATCAATGCACAAGTACACTGCAAGTTATACATACACAAATCCAAATTTTGTTATTCAAAATTTGAAGAGCGGAGATCCCAATAAGGAGCTGTTCCCTTTACTATGTGTGTTGAAGAATATTTTACAACGAGGGGTGCCAACGGTAATGTCCAAATATTTGCAAGAGAAAATAGGACAGATAGATTCCCGTTCTTATAATGAAAGATTGCTGTTTACATCCCCCCAAAACAACCATTGGATAGGAACAATTAAAGGTGACGAAGAAAAAGGTTATTTCCCTGCAAGAGAATTTTATGAATCAATAATACCCAATGAATTTGGCGAATATGCCTTTGTTCAATCTATGATTGTGCCTGAAATGAGCATCAATGAAATTATAGGTTGGGACAATCCTGATTATGCAGAACAACAAGTTGATTTCTATTTACCGCAAGCATTATTGGTTATTGAAATTGACGGGCCACAGCATGAAGAAAAAGAACAGCAGGACCTTGATAATAAAAGGAATAATTATTTTAATGGGAATGGCATTGAGACAATTCGTATTAGGACGAAAGAGATTAGAGACGGCAGTTACAAGGTAAAAGTTCAACAAATCCTAAACAGAATTTTACAATATAAACCTCGTTTCGATTATTATAAAAAATGTACGGATGATATAACTAGTGGCAGTATTAGTGATGATACTTACAAACAAGTATTGTTGCCATCGGCAATTATTAGGTTCCAGCTATTATTGGTGGAATTATTGTTGAATAACCAGTTGAAAGTAGGAGATGAATGGCGGTTCAATATTAGACTTCAAGAACCTGACATCTTTAAAGATGATTCGTTTGTTAGATATGCAATTGAAGATGTACTGATTTGGTTGAATCAACTACATTTGTTAAAAGAAAAAAGGCCACTTTCGGATACTTCCTATAAAATTGAAATTAATTCTACTGCTGATTTTGAATATTCTCATGATTCAATTAATGTAGATTTTTCGATTTTGAAAAAATACACAGATGAGAATATCATAACTCCTGAAATCATCTATGTAAGGAGTGACTATTTTGATTATTTGGAAGCCAATGGCAGACCCCTAGTTGGTTTGGACAAAAACTATTTTCAAGTCAGCACTACCGATTCTATCAATTATAACATTACTGATAACGATATTCCCACACTTGAATTTTTCTTGCAAAATCTCTTTGGTAAAAAGAAATTCAGAGATGGACAGTTCCCGATCATCGCCAATGCACTCAATCTTCGTGACACAATAGGATTGCTCCCTACTGGTGGCGGAAAATCATTGTGTTATCAATTGCCCTGCCTGCTTCAGCCAGCCATCAACTTTGTGGTGTGTCCTATTAAGTCGTTGATGTATGACCAAGCAGAAAATTTGCGAAACCCCGATGTCTCCATTACAAATACGAACTTTATTAGCGGTGATTTGAGTGCTACTGAAAAAGAGGATGTTTTAAGAAAGTTTAGTTTGGGAAAATACCTGTTTATTTGGATTTCTCCGGAGCGATTCCAGATACAAGCGTTTCGAGATAGTATAGCTGCGATTACGGCGAACTTCAATATCGCCTATGCCGTTGTGGATGAAGTCCATTGCTTATCTGAATGGGGACACGATTTCAGAACATCGTATCTGAATCTTGCCAAAACCATAGACAAATTAAGTCCTAAAGATGACTATGGTGAAGGTACAATCAAATATATTGGTTTGACCGCAACAGCATCTGTAAATGTTTTAAAAGACATAAAAATAGAGTTCTCACGCCGGAAACAGCAGTTGGAGGAGGACAATATAAAAACTTTGTTGGATTATAGTAGAAAAGAGCTTGTTTTTCAAGTCATAAATGATGGTGGAAACAAAGAAAGCGAGTTGAATAAATTGTTACAAACAAATAATATTCCGCAAGACAAAGACAAGGCCACTATAATTTTCACGCCCAATGTGAACGGGAAGAAAGGATGCTATTCTGTCTCAAACAAATTAAACAGGTTGTATCCTGCGCAAGTTGCATGGTATGCGGGAGACAGTCCCAGAGATACAAGCAATTATCCACTTTTTGACACTAAAAGTTTGAATGAATACAAGCAACAAGTTCAAAAAGATTTCAAATCTGACAAATATCAGATACTTTGTGCGACCAAGGCTTTTGGCATGGGCATAGACAAACAAAATATTTACTACACAATACATTATGGATTGCCAAGCTCAGTGGAAGCCTTATATCAGGAGGCAGGGAGAGCTGGACGATGGGATAAATCTAAACCTCAAAATAAAGGGTTAATCGGAAAATGTTTTGTGCTTCATTCACCAGAGCAACAACAGTTCCAAGGGCTTGTTGACTCGCTTTTTTCTCCCAACACATCTATTGATATGATGAAAAATATTCAACAGAATGTCGGTAGAAATGGCAGGGATATTTTCACTCAATTATTTCTTTTTTTGAGCAATTTATGTGAAATCTCTCTTGAACATAAAATCTTGCTTGAAATTATTAATGTTTTCTTTGAAAACAACACCGAAAAGAACATCTATCACTATGAAATCATGCAACTATTAAATCCATATAGAAACCAACTTAAAATTTGGGGAGAAGAAAAGACAATGGCTTTTTTTGAAAAGGAGGTTTACCGTTTGTGTTTATTAGGTGTGATCACCGATTGGACACGGGATTTTAAGAATTATTTTCATATAAAGTTCGCCACTACAAAAGATGATGATGTTTTAAATGCTCTTTCATCTTACCTCATAAAATATGATCCAGAACTTAATGTTGAAAAAGTAGAAAAAGAGGCCAATTCCATTGCTGCTCCATCATGTAAAACAACTCTGGAAAAAGCGGCTTGGTATCTGTTGGATTGGATTTTCCGCAACATAACAGAATCAAGGAAACAGGCCTTAAAGACTTTGTCTGATTGGTGTTCGGAGTTCACCACAAGTAATACTTTCAAAGAACGTATCGACAGCTATTTTACCTTCAATGAATCCACTTTCAT
>JBGURX010000030.1:0-13403 GCA_045132235.1 Bacteroidales bacterium | reverse complement strand
TCGGTGCTCGACTCGGCATGGCAGAGGAAGCACTCCATGGTGTTTTTCATCAGCATGGCGATGGTGAGCGGTCCCACACCGCCGGGAACAGGCGTGATGTAACCAGCCACCTCCTTCACATTCTCGAAGTCCACGTCGCCCACCACTTTGCCTTCGGCATTGCGGGTGATGCCCACGTCGATGACCACCGCGCCGGGTTTCACCATGTCGGCGGTGATCAGCTTCTCCTGACCGGCAGCCACCACGAGGATGTCGGCGAGCAGCGTCACGGCACGGAGATCGCGGGTGCCCGTGTGCGCCATCACCACCGTGGCGTTCTCGTCCAGCAGCAGCTTTGCCACCGGCTTGCCCACGATGTTGCTACGGCCTACCACCACGGCCATCTTGCCTTTGATCTCTATCCCCGTGCTCTTGATAAGCTGGATGATGCCTTTCGGCGTACACGGGGCGATGCAGTGCGTGCCCTGCCACAATGAACCCACATTCAGCGCGTGGAAACCGTCCACATCCTTGTGTTTCACGATGGCATCCACCACGCGGTCCTCGTTGATATGGTTCGGCAACGGCAGCTGCACCAGAATGCCATCCACCAGCGGGTCCTCATTCAGCACATGGATGATGTTCACCAGCTCGCTCTCGCTGATGTTCTCCTTCAGGGCAATCAAACGGGCATCCATGCCGATCGTCTTGGCCGTCTTCACCTTGTTGGTGACATACTTCAGACTGCCTTCGTCCTCGCCGACAATGATGACGTAGAGCGACGGACGGCGGCCGTACTGCTGCTCCAACAGCGGAATCTGCTCATGGATTCTCTCCTTGATGCGCGCTCCCAATTTCTTTCCGTCAATGATCTGAGCCATATTTTGATATTCGGTTATTCGGTTATTCGGTTATGCGATTATGCGATTATACGATTATACGGTTATGCGGTTCGTCCAATGCGCGATGTCCTTGCGATAGAACAAATTGTCGCACTGTATCTTACCCACTTCTTCATATACTTTCTGTTTCAATGCGTGGATGTCGTTGCCTTCGGCCACCACCATCATCACACGGCCGCCGGCGGTCTTGAGCACGCCGCCATCGAGCTTGGTGCCCATGTGATAGATGCGGGCGTTCACCTGCTCGGTGCCGTTAATGGCAAAGCCCTTCTCGTACGAGCCCGGGTAGCCTTTGGAGGCCAGCACCACTCCCATCGTCACCTTATCGGACCACTTCAGCTGCGGGGTGCTATCGAGCGACAGGGCCACGGTCTCAAACATCTCGTAGGCATCGCTCTCTAACAGCGGCAGCACCACCTCGGTCTCGGGGTCGCCGAAACGGGCGTTGAACTCTATGACCTTGATGCCCTGCGGGGTTTTCATCAGTCCGGCATAGAGCACACCGGTCAGCGGGCACCCCTCAGCGCACATGGCCTCCGCCGTGGGCTGGAGGATATGTTCCAATGCGAATGTCCGATCCTCATCGGTAATGAACGGCAGTCCCGTGTAGGCGCCCATGCCGCCCGTGTTGGGACCGAGGTCGCCGTCGAAGGCGCGCTTGTGGTCCTGCGACAGCGGCATCGGGAAGACGCGCTTGCCGTCCACAAAACACATGAACGAGAACTCGGGACCAGTGAGGAAATCTTCCACCACCACCTTGCCCTCGCCGAAGTGCGAGTCGAGCAGCATGTCCTTCAGTGCAGCCTGCGCCTGCTCCGGGGTTTCGGCAATCACCACCCCCTTGCCAGCGGCCAGACCGTCGTATTTCAGCACTGCCGGGAAGGGCCGCGCCTGCACGTATGCCCATGCCTCTGCATAGTCGGTGAAACTGCGATAGCCAGCGGTCGGAATGTTGTACTTGAGCATCAGCTGCTTGGCAAACTCCTTGCTGCTCTCGATGCGCGTGGCCGACTGGGTGTGACCGAACACCGCCAGACCGGCGGCACGGAACTCATCCACCAAACCGACAGCCAATGCCGCCTCGGGACCCACCACCGTCAGGTCGATATGCTGCTCGCGGGCGAACTGCAACAGACCTGCCACGTCGGTGTCCTTCAGGTTGATATTGGTAGCGATGGCAGCGGTGCCCGCATTGCCGGGAGCGCAGAAAATCTCGCCCACCTGCGGCGAACGATGCAACGCATCCGCAATGGCATGTTCACGACCACCTCCTCCGATGACTAACACTTTTTTCATAGTCTAAAAATTAAAAGTTAAGAGTTAAGAGTTTTAGTGTTTAAAGTGGCGAACGCCGGTGAAAAGCATGGTGATCCCCAGCTCGTTGGCTTTCTTGATGGCGTCTTCGTCGCGGATGCTGCCGCCGGGCTGCACGATAGCGGTCACGCCGTACTCGTGGGCGAGTGCCACCGTGTCGTCGAAGGGCAGGAAGCCGTCGGAAGCCAGCACCAGATTGGTGGTGAAGCCTGCTGCGTGTGCCTGCTTCAGCGCGATTTCCGCCGAGCCGACGCGGTTGGTCTGTCCCGCGCCAACACCGACCGTATGGTTGTCTTTCACCACCGCTATAGCGTTGGATTTCACATGCTTGACGATTCTCCAACCGAAATCCAGCTCGTGCATCTGTTCCTCGGTGGGTTTCACCTCCGTCACGCACATATCCGCCTTCAGCGTCTCCATCTGCGTGTCGAGATGTTGCACCAGCATACCACCGTTCACGCCCACATACTGCATCACCGGGGTGTTGTTTTTGGTCATATCCACCTCCATCACGCGGAGGTTTTTCTTGGTGGAGAGAATCTCCATAGCCTCGGGGGTGAATGACGGGGCGATGACAATTTCCAAGAAGATGGGTTTCATGCCGAGGGCGACCTCTTTCGTGAGCGGACGGTTGACGGCCACGATGCCGCCGTAGATGCTCACCTTGTCGGCCTCGTAGGCAGCCTGCCATGCCTCTTCAATGGTTTTGCCCACGGCGGCACCGCACGGGTTCATGTGTTTCAGGGCCACGCAGAAGGGTTCGTCGAAGTCGCGCACCACATTCAGGGCGGCGTTGGCATCCTGTATATTATTGTATGACAATTCTTTACCTTGCAACTGCTTGCCAAAAGCGAGGGAGAAAGGAACGGGCTCGGCGGCGGCGTAGAAGTTGGCCGACTGGTGCGGGTTCTCGCCGTAGCGGAGGCTCTGTTTCAGGTCGTACTCCAAGAAGAGTTTTTCGGGCAGACCGGCCTGCTTGCGCATGTAGGTGGCGATGCAGCTGTCGTACTCGGCGGTATGGGTATAGGCCTTGGCGGAAAGGCGGAGGCGCGTTTCCTGCGTGGTGTTGCCGTGCTCGCGAATCTCAGCGATCACCGTATCGTAGTCAGCGGGGTCGCACACAATGGAGACATCGCGCCAGTTCTTGGCGGCGCTGCGCACCATGGAGGGACCGCCGATGTCGATGTTCTCGATAGCCTCTTCCAGCGTAACACCCTCTTTGGCAATGGTCTGGCGGAAAGGATAAAGGTTCACGCAGACGAGGTCAATGGGGGTGATGGCGTGTTCGCGGATGGTCTGGACATGCTCGGGCACATCGCGACGGGCGAGGATGCCGCCGTGCACCATGGGATGCAACGTCTTTACACGGCCGTCGAGAATCTCCGGGAAGCCGGTCACCTCGCTGATGTTGATGGTCTTGATGTTATTGTTTTCGAGAAGGGTGCGGGTACCACCCGTGGCGACGATCTCCCAGCCCATCTCCTGCAGTGCCTGCACGAAAGGAACCAGTCCGGATTTGTCGCTAACGCTTACTAATGCTCTCATTATGATTTATTTATGAAGTTATGAAGTTGCGAAATTATGAAGTTATAAAGGATAATAGCTTTAATTTTAATAATTTAATAGTTTAATAACTTAATAAATTAATAATCAAGTAGTTTGCCAACAGTTTCAACATACAGTTCGTGCTCGATTTTCTGGCCGATGCGGTGTACTTCGTCGGGGTCGTTGCCGTCGTAGGAGAAGGCGCGCTGGGCAATGATTTTGCCACCGTCGAGGGTTTCATCAACATAATGGATGGTGATGCCGAACACTTTCACTCCGTAGGCCACGGCATCCTCCACAGCGTGTGCGCCCTTGAATGCAGGCAGCAGCGAGGGATGGATGTTGATGATTTTTCCCCGATAGGCTGCCAGCAGCGTGTCGCCCACGAGGCGCATGTAGCCGGCGAGGCAGACGAGGTCCACCTGACGGTCGCGCAACATCTGCACGATTTCGGTCTCGAAGTCGGCTTTCGACGCGTATGACTTCGGGGAGAAGACGAAGCTCTCCACACCGAAACGCTCCGCACGCTCGATGACTTTGGCGCCGGGCTTGTCGCACACCATCAGCGCCACCTCGGCATCCAGCCGTCCGTCGGCACAGGCCTGCGCCAATGCCTCGAAGTTGGTGCCGGACCCGCTGGCGAAAATCGCAATTTTTTTCTTATTGTTCATCATCGGCATCCGTTATTTCATCACAATGTTAACCCCGGGCTCGCCCGTCACCTTGCCGATGACGGTGGCTTTCTCGCCGTGCTGCTGCAGGATGGCGATGGCCTTCTCGGCTTCCGCAGCCGGCAGGATGACCACCATGCCGACACCCATGTTGAAGATGTTGAACATCTCACGGTGCGGCACCTTGCCCCATTTTTCCAACATGCGGAACACTGGCAGGATCTCCCAGCTGCCCTCCTGAATCTCCAAGCCCTGCCCCTCACGCAGCGCACGCGGGATGTTCTCGTCGAAACCGCCGCCGGTGACATGGCACACGCCGTGCACGTCGCAGTTGCGGATCACCTCCAGCATCGGCTTCACATAGATGCGCGTGGGCGTCAGCAGCACCTCGCCGAGGGTGGCGTCACCGCATGCGGACTCGAACTCCTCGTCGCAGTCGCTCACCCGCTGGCGGTAGCCGAACCCTTTGCGTTCCACAATCTTACGAACCAAGCTGAAGCCGTTGGAATGCACACCCGATGAGGCAATGCCCACCAGCACATCCCCTACCGACACGCGGCTGCCATCGATCAGCTTCGACTTCTCCACCACACCCGTGGTGAAACCGGCAATATCGTACTCGTCGTCGGAATACATGCCCGGCATCTCGGCGGTTTCGCCGCCCACCAGGGCACAACCGGCCTGACGGCAGCCTTCGGCCACACCCGCCACAATCGCCTCCACCTTCTCCGGAACATTATGTCCCAAAGCCACATAGTCGAGGAAAATCAGCGGCTCGGCGCCCTGCGCCAGCACGTCGTTCACGCACATGGCCACAGCATCAATGCCGATGGTGTCGTGCTTGTCCATCGCAAAGGCGATCTTCAGCTTCGTACCCACGCCGTCGGTGCCGCTCACCAATACCGGCTCCTTGATGTTCAGAATGCTCAAGTCGAACATTCCTCCGAACGACCCGATATTGCCCATTGAGCCCACACGCGACGTGGAGGCGACATGCTGTTTGATGCGGCGGACCACTTCGTAGCCAGCCTCAAGATTCACACCTGCTTTTTCGTACGATTTTGCCATAATTATTCTTTATTAAAATTTCTAAAAATTACACTTTCCGCATTTGATGTCGCCTGACGGATATTCACCCGTGAAGCAGGCCAAACACAGCTCAGCGCAGCCGAATGTCGATTCACGAGAAGCCTCCGGAGTCATGTAGCCGAGAGAGTCAGCGCCCAGCATCTTGCAGGCCTCCTCCAACGTGCGGTTCGAGCAGAGCAGCTCTTCCGGAGTGGAGGTGTCCACGCCATAGTAGCAGGGATATTTCATCATCGGACTGGCGATACGCACATGCACCTCCGTGGCACCGGCCTCACGCAACAGCTTCACAATCTTCAGCGAGGTAGTACCGCGCACGATGGAGTCGTCAACGAGCACCACTCTCTTGCCTTTCAGAATCGAATGTACCGGGCTCAGTTTCAGCTTCACACCCATCTCGCGGAGCTGCTGCTCCGGCTGGATGAAGGTACGGCCCATGTATTTGTGCTTCACCAGACCCATCTCATACGGGATACCGCTCTCTTCGCTGTAACCCATGGCGGCGCTCAAGCTCGATTCGGGAACACCCACCACAATGTCAGCCTCCACCGGCCACAAACGGGCCAGACGGCGACCCGACTCCATACGATAGGCATGTACGTTGCAACCGTCGATGTCGCTGTCGGGACGGGCCAAGTAGATGAACTCCATGCCGCACATGCAGTGGCGTTTCTCTTCTGAATAGAAGTTGGAACGCAGTCCCTTGTTGTCGATACAGAGAATCTCACCCGGTTCAATGTCGCGCACGAATTTGGCACCCATGATCTCGAAGGCGCACGATTCGCTGCTCACCACATATCCGTCGCCCAATTTACCCAATACCAAAGGCTTGATACCGTTCTTGTCGCGGCAGGCATACAGACGGTTCTTGGTCATCACCAAGAAGTTGAAACCACCTTCCAGTCCGCGCAATGCATTGATAATGTTTTCGATACGATCTTCACATTTTCTTTTCTTAATCAGATGGGCGAAAAGCTCACTGTCGAGACCCGTCTGGAAAACATTGCCCATATCCTCCAAGCTCTCGAAAATCGGTTTGGTGTTGACGAGACAACCGTCGCCGGCCACAACGAAATCGCCGGAGCTGTGACGGAAGAAGAGCGGCTGCACGGTGTCGAGACCGCTGTTGGCGATGTTGGCATAACGCACGGTGGCCATGCCGATGCTGCCCTTCAGCTCGCTGATGGATTTGGCATCGAAAATGCTGTCCACCAAGCCTAATCCACGATGGCGCAAGCATTTGCCATTCTCATCAAAAGTTGCCATACCAGCGCCTTCCTGCCCGCGGTGCTGCAAGTTGTGTATCCCGTAATAAAGTGCAGTGGATACATTCGGTACGTTGTAAATTCCAAGTAAACCCATAATTATAATGTTTTCGTAATGATGTTGATTGTTCTATTTTTGAAAATACTTTACCGCATTGTCGAAGATCGACTGGCAGCGGTTGCCTGATATGTTCTTGAAAAGATTCTGCTCATAACGCTCGCTATGGCCCATCTTGCCGAGGATGTGTCCGTCGGGACTGGTGATACCCTCGATGTCGTAATGCGAACCGTTGGGATTCTCCACATAGCGGAAGGCAACCTGCCTGTTGGCGAAGAGCTGGCGAGCCATTTCGGGGCTGACCACAAACTTACCCTCGCCATGACTGAAAGCGATGGTGTGCCGCTCGCCGGGCTTGAAGGAGGCTAACCACGGAGAGGGGTTGTCGGCCACCTCAGTCTCAGCCATCATGGAGATATGGCGGTTGATGTCGTTGCGGAACAGGGTGGGCGAATCGGGCGTGACAGCACCGACTTTGCCGTACGGCAGCAGACCGCTCTTCACGAGAGCCTGGAAGCCGTTGCAGATGCCGAGGATCAGTCCGCCGCGCTGCTGCAGCCTGCCGATGGCAGCGGCCACCTGCTCGTTGCCAATCACCGACGCGATGAACTTGCCGCTGCCGTCGGGCTCGTCGCCGCAGGAGAAGCCGCCGCAGAAGGCCAGTATCTGGCACCGGTCGATGCGCACGCACAGCTCGCGGATGGACTCCAGCACGTCGCTGCCGGTAAGGTTTCTGAAGATGAACGGCTCCACCTGCGCACCCGCCTTGCGGAACGCCTTGGCGGTGTCGTAGTCGCAGTTGGAACCCGGGAATACCGGCAGGCACACCACCGGGCCACCCGCAGGCACCTCGCCCACATAGCCGGAAGCGGCCGCCTGCGCAGCAGGCTTCACCTCCTCCATCTTCTCATCAAACTGCGGCTCCACATGCACCGGATAAACCTTCGCATAACGGGCGTCATACGCCTGCTGCAAATCTGCCAGCTCCATGCCGATTCCGTTGATGGTGATTCTGGCATCATCGGTCACGCAGCCCAACAGCAGGGCGTCCGGGAAGTCAATCATGCCGTCAGTCTCTATAATCAAAGAACCATAGTTCAGCGCAAAGAGATCATCCTCCCCTATCTTCACATCCACACCCAGCGCATTGCCCATCGCCATCTTCACCAAACCCTCGGCCACGCCGCCGAAGCCCAGCGACCATGCCGAAACAATGGTGCGGTTCTCGATGCCGTGACGGATGAAATCCCAGTTGCGGGTCAGCTGGTCGGTATTGGGCATGAAGTTGTCCAAGGCGCGGTGGCGCACCAGATAAATCCGGTGGCCGGCCTTCTTGAACTCGGGTGAGATGACCGTGTTGGCATTCACCGTGGTGATGCCGAAGGCCACCAGCGTCGGCGGCACGTTCAGGTTCTCGAAGCTGCCGCTCATGGAGTCCTTACCGCCGATGGAGGGCAGGTTGAGGGCGAGCTGCATCTTCAACGCACCCAGCAGCGCGGAGAAGGGCTTTCCCCAGCGGTGCGGGTCGGTGGTCATCTTTTCGAAATATTCCTGATAGGAGAATCTCATCTTTGAGAAGTCGCCGCCGGCGGCTGTCACTTTGGTACAGGCCTCCACCACTGCGTAGGCAGCAGCGTGGTACGGACTCCAGCGGGCGATGTCGGGGTTGTAGCCGAAGGCCATCACGCTGGCGGTGTCGGTATAGCCGTCCACCGGCAGTTTCTGCACAGAGACCTGCGTCTCGGTGGTCTGGTATTGTCCGCCGTAAGGCATCAGCACGGTAGAGCGGCCGATGGTGGAGTCGAACATTTCCACCATACCCTTCTGCGAGGCCACGTTGGGAGAACCCATGAGGGTGGTCATGCGGGCGGGAAGATCATCGCCGGCGGGCATGGGGCGGAAGGGGTGTTCGCTGCTCACGGGAGCCACCTGCACGGTGGAATAGTGCTTTGCGCCCGCGCTGTCGATGAATTCGCGCTCGAGGTCGCACACCGCCACATCGCCGTTGAAAATGCGCATGCGGCCACGGTCGGTCACGTCGGCCACGTGCGTCACCTCCACATTGTCGCGCTCGCAGTACCGCTCAAATTCGGCGCGGTCTTCTGCACGCACCACCACGGCCATACGCTCCTGCGATTCGCTGATGGAGAGCTCCGTGGCGTTGAGACCCGAATACTTGGTCGGCACGCGGTCGATATAGATATCCAGACCCGGAGCG
The DNA here is from genome assembly GCA_045132235.1 of Bacteroidales bacterium. Taxonomy (GTDB): domain Bacteria; phylum Bacteroidota; class Bacteroidia; order Bacteroidales; family WCHB1-69; genus UBA1756. The sequence goes on along the minus strand of JBGURX010000030.1, from coordinate 4,365 downwards.
AGTTCCCCGATGGCGACACTTACGCCTCCCGCTCCGAAGTCATTGGATTTTTTTATCAGTTTGGTCACCTCCGGGTGACGGAACAGCCGCTGCAGCTTGCGCTCCTCGGGAGCGTTGCCTTTCTGCACCTCGCTGCCGCACACCTCAAGGGAGGTTTCGGTATGGCTCTTCGACGAGCCCGTGGCGCCACCCACTCCGTCGCGGCCGGTGCGCCCGCCCAACAGCAGGATCACATCACCGGGGGCCGGACTCTCGCGGCGCACATTCTCTGCCTTCACGGCGCCCACCACAGCACCGATCTCCATGCGCTTGGCCGTGTAGCCAGCGTCATAGATCTCGCGTACCATCGTGGTCGCCAACCCGATCTGGTTGCCGTAGCTGGAGTAGCCAGCGGCGGCCTTGCGGCTGATGACACATTGCGGCAGCTTGCCTGCCATGGTCTCCGCAACAGGCTTGCAGATGTCGCCGGCACCGGTGACACGCATCGCCTGATAGATATAGGAACGGCCCGACAGGGGGTCGCGGATGGCACCGCCCAGACAGGTGGCGGCACCACCGAAAGGCTCGATTTCAGTGGGATGGTTGTGCGTCTCGTTCTTGAACTGCAACAGCCATTTCTCCATGCGCCCGTCCACATCCACATCCACGAAGATGCTGCAGGCGTTGTTCTCTTCGCTGCGCTCCATGTCGTCCAGCAAACCCTTCGCGCTCAGAAAACGAGCACCGATGGTAGCCAGCTCCATCAGGCACAGACTCTTGCCTTCGCGCTTCAACTCGGCGCGAATGTCATATAATAACTGCAACGACTGCTCCATATCTGCTTTGATAAAGGAGTCGTCGATGCTGATGTTGGTCAATTCAGTGGTAAAGGTGGTGTGACGGCAGTGGTCACTCCAGTAGGTGTCGAGGATGCGGAGCTCCGTTTCCCACGGGTCGCGTCCCTGGCGCTTGAAATAGCGCACCACCTCGTCAAGGTCGTCTGTGTTCATGGCCAGGCCATGCGACGAACAGAAACCGGCGTACTGGTCCGGTGTCATCTGCGTGAAGCCCGTCAGGTCCTCCATCGGACTCACCTCGGCCTGTTCAGTGGCCGAAAGCACGCTGAGGTCCTTGGCGCGGCATTCCACGGGGTTGATATAATAATGAGAAATCTTCGCAAGTGTCTCGGCGGTGGTGTCGTCATCGAAGATCAGCAGACGGGAGCTGCGGATCTGGATGTCCGCCTCGGGAGCGATCAGATGCACACAGTCCACTGCGGAAGAGGCCCGCTGGTCGAACTGGCCGGGGATGTACTCCACGGCGATGTACTTCTTGCCGGCGAGGTCGCAGCTGTCGGTCACGGTGTCGGTCACAATCTCACCGAACACGCGGTAGCGGCATTTCTCGACCAATTCATCGCTGAAACCGAAGAGGTCGTACACGTTGATCAGCCGGAGGCTCTTGAGGTTGAGCGAAAGATTCTCGTTCAGCTCCGCCCGGAGGCTGTCGGCCTCAACTCGGAACTGTTGTTTCTTTTCGACGTAGATGCGTCTGTTGTTCATAGGGTAAAGATTAAATGAAAACGCCCACGCGAAGTTATCGCGTGGGCGTTATGGGTTTATATGGTTGTGTTAAGCACCTTCTCGCTCTGACGCTTGCGAAAATCTTCCAGCTTGTCGGTCAGGGCGGGATGGTGGAGTGCCAGTATGGAGACCGCCATCAGCGCCGCGTTTTTCGCACCGTCGATGGCCATGGTGGCCACCGGTATGCCTGATGGCATCTGCACGATGGAGAGCAGCGAGTCGAGTCCGTTGAGCGCCTTCGACTTCACCGGAATACCGATGACCGGCAAGGTGGTGAGGGCCGCGATGACACCCGGCAGGTGCGCCGCGCCGCCCGCCCCGGCGATGATGACCTCAAAGCCATTGTCGCGCGCAGCCTTCACATAGTCGGCCAGCGGACCGGGGTTGCGGTGCGCACTCAGCACACGCTTTTCATACTCGATTCCAAATTCCTCAAGGGTCTCACAAGCCGGCGACATCACGTCCCAGTCACTTGCACTTCCCATGATTACTGCTACCTTCATCGTCTTTTCAGTTTTTTATTGACTATTTTTCAAAGAAGAGTTTCGACAAGGTCATCGGCTCGATGTACTCGCCGTTCTTGTAAACGCGCATGTTGCCGGAGGCAATCTCGTCGATCAGCATCACGCTGCCGTCTTTGTCGTAACCGAACTCGAACTTGATGTCGTAGAGGTCGAGGCCTCTTGCCTTCATCTCGTCAGCAACGATGCGGGTGACTTTGCGAACCATGACCTTGATGTCGTCATACTGCTTCTCGCTCATGATGTTCAGTGCCACGAGACCGTCTTTCGTTACGAGCGGGTCGCCCTTGGCATCGTTCTTGAAGGTCATCTCGACATACTCTGGGAGATCAGCGGCCTCTTCCACATATTCGGCATAGCGACGGAAGAAGCTACCGACAGCCTTGTAGCGGCAGATCACTTCCAGACCGTGACCGAACACCTTGGCGGGCAGGACATCCATAGTTACATTGTCCATGTCAGCGCTCAGGTAGTGGGTACGGATACCGGCGGCGTTGATCTTCTCAAAAAAATAGACGGACATTTTCAGGTTCACCTTTCCAACTCCGTCTATTTTAAGTCCTACAGAATTTTCACCTGGATCGAATTTGCCATCCTTTCCGGTGCAGTCATCCTTGAACTTCAAGCGATAGTTTCCATTGGTTAATGCGAAGACGTCTTTCGTCTTCCCGGTGTAAACAAGTTTTGTTTCCATAATGATGTGTTTTTTGATGGCGCAAAATTACATTTTTTTATTTTTTTATCAAATGAAAGAAAATATTTTTTTTCAACTTTTCAACACCCTAAAATGGCATTATAAATCAAAAAATTACACTTCCATCTTTTAAAATGGATAAAAATTTAGTTCAATAAATAAAATATGGATAAAAAAAATCTCCAAACAATTCCGTATTTTTGCGGCCTGAAAAACCGCAAAATTTATGGACAAAATCATCATCTTGGATTTCGGTTCGCAATACACGCAGCTCATTGCCCGCCGCGTGCGCGAATTGCACACCTATTGTGAAATTCTTCCTTACAACAAATTCCCCGAGGGCGACCCGACGGTGAAGGGCGTCATCCTTTCCGGAAGCCCGTTCTCCGTCAACCAGGCGGAGGCCTTCAAGCCCGACCTGTCGGCCTTCCGCGGCAAGCTGCCCCTGCTGGGCATCTGCTACGGCGCGCAGTACCTCGCCCATATCTCCGGCGGACATGTGGGCAGCAGCGACAGCCGCGAATACGGCCGCGCCCGCCTCGCCGCCTTCGACGAGGGCGACCCGCTCTTCCAAGATGTGCGCGGACACTCACAGGTGTGGATGTCGCACGGCGACACCATCGTGGAGCTGCCGCAGAACTTCCGCATCATCGCCAGCACCGCCGACGTGCCCGTGGCCGCCTACCGCATCGACGGCGAGCCGACGTGGGCCGTGCAGTTCCACCCCGAGGTGTTCCACTCCGAAGACGGTCCCGCCATCCTGCGCAACTTCGTGCACCACATCTGCGGCTGCAAAGCCGACTGGACCCCCGCCTCCTTCATCGAATCCACCGTGAAAGAGCTGCGCCAGCAGCTCGGCAGCGACAAAGTGGTGCTCGGCCTCTCCGGCGGCGTGGACTCCACCGTGGCCGCCATGCTGCTCAACAAGGCCATCGGGAAACAGCTCCACTGCATCTTCGTGGACAACGGCCTGCTGCGCCTCAACGAGTTCTCCTCCGTGCTGAAACATTACCAGCTGCTCGGCCTCAACGTTACCGGCGTGGACGCCTCGCAACATTTCTACACCGCCCTCCAAGGCGAAAGCGACCCCGAAAAGAAACGCAAAATCATCGGCAAGGGCTTCATCGAAGTGTTTGAGGCCGAAGCCAAGAAACTCGACAACGTGAAATGGCTTGCCCAAGGCACCATCTACCCCGACCGCATCGAGTCGCTCTCCATCACCGGCATGGTCATCAAGTCGCACCACAACGTGGGCGGCCTGCCCGAGCGCATGAATATGAAAGTGGTGGAGCCGCTGAAGCTCCTCTTCAAGGACGAAGTGCGGCAGGTGGGCCGCGAGATGGGCCTCCCCGAGTCGTTCATCGCCCGCCATCCCTTTCCGGGTCCCGGACTCGGCGTGCGCATCCTCGGCGACATCACCCCGGAAAAAGTGCGCATTCTGCAGGAGGCCGACGACATATTTATCAACGGACTGAAGAAACACAAGCTGTACGATCAGGTATGGCAGGCAGGTGTCATCCTGCTGCCCATCCGCTCGGTGGGTGTCATGGGCGATGAACGCACCTACGAGAACGCCGTCGCCCTGCGC
>JBGURX010000029.1:0-7058 GCA_045132235.1 Bacteroidales bacterium | reverse complement strand
CCGAATACCGTCCCGATGTGGAGGTGGTGACTGCCGACAAAAGGATCAGCAGAAAGCACGCCGCCATCAGGAAGAAAGGGAATGTGGGTTTCACTTTGAAAGACCTCGGCAGCAAAAACGGAGTGGTTTTGAACGGCACCAAGCTGGATGCTGACGAGGAGGTTTATTTGAGTGATGGGGCTGTCTTCCAGATAGGCGACACCAGTTTCCGCGTGAGCATCGCCGAACAGACCATGGGCTCTGATGATATAACAAAATGATGGATTGAATTTGATGGATATGCAAGGAAAAACGATTAGCGGCTACACGATACAACAAGTGCTGGGAGTGGGCGGTATGGCTGAAGTGTGGCTGGCCGAAAACAAAATTGGCAAGAAGGCTGCGGTGAAACTGCTGCTGCCCAAACTCTGCGGCGATGAGAACGTCACCTCGCGTTTTCTGACCGAGGCTAAAGTGATGGTGGAACTGAACCACTACAACATCCGGCAGGTATATGACTTCGGCGACATTGACGGCCGTCCGTGCATCGTGATGGAGTACCTTGAAGGTGATGACCTGAAGGCCAGAATGAAACGAGGACAGAAGTTCACGGAGCAGGAACTGGAGAAGTGGTGGAACCAACTGGTCGATGCTTTGAATTATACCCATGCCAAAGGCATCGTGCACCGCGACATCAAGCCGGGCAATATCTTTGTGGACAGCAAAGGCAATATCAAACTGCTGGACTTTGGCATCGCGAAAATCAGGGAGAGCATCAGCTCCACCCAAACCGGACAGAAGCTGGGTACCCTGATGTATATGAGTCCGGAGCAGGTAAAAGACAGTAAAAACATCGACTACCATACGGATAACTACTCGCTGGCAGTGACTTTCGTTCATCTGATAACCGGCAAGCGTCCGTACGACAGCGATACCAGCAGCGACTTCGAAATTAGCGAGCAGATTGTTTACAAACCGCTGGATTTGAGTTGTTTGTCAGAAAAATGGCGGCAGTTTTTGGAACCCTATTTAAGCAAAGATTCGCAAGACCGTCCCGACTTGAGACCTTTCCCCGCAGCTGTCAGTGTGCCGCCGCAGCCTCAGTCTTTGGCAGATGACGACGAGACAATTGTAGGTGACCGAACTCAAGTCATTTCGTCTATTCCAGACGTTAAAAGTCAGCATTCGGATGACGGAACTGTCATGGAGGGCGGTGGTGTGACCCCGCCTCCGGTACAGGAAAATTCACAGCAAAGCAGCGAGCCCTCGCCGGCGAAGCCGAAAAAAAACAAAAAGAAGAGAAGAATCATCGCAATAGTGTGCAGCTCAGTGGCTGTGCTTGTTGCAGCAGCGGTCGTGGCTGTGATTTTGCTGTTCAGAGGTCCATCGGAACTTTACCCCATAGTGGATGAAAACTGGAAATGGGGCTTTATAAATGAAAAAGGAGAGGTTGTCATTGAACCTCAATATGAATTTGTCACCCAGTTTTCAGAAGGACTGGCTGCTGTCAGTGTCAACGGGAAATACGGCTTTATTAATTTGAAAGGGAAGATGGTCATTCAGCCACAGTATGAACATGTCTTTCTTTGTAGCGAAGGACTGGTGGCGGTTCTGTTGGATGGCAAGTGGGGTTTTATTGATAAGAAAGGCAAGATGGTGGTGACACCGCAGTATGAGAATGTCTCTGGCAGTTTCCGTGAAGGTCTGGCAGCTGTTCTGTTGGATGGGAAATGGGGCTATATTGACCAAACCGGAAAGACAGTCATCCCCTTCCAGTACGATTATGCTTACTGGTTTACAGACAGCGGATTGGCGACTGTTCTGCGGGATGGGAAATGGGGCTTCGTCGACAAAACAGGAAAAGAGGTTATTGCTTGCCAGTATGATATGACCTACAGTTTCAGTGAGGGCTTGGCGGCTGTTCAGCAGGATGGCAAATGGAGCTTTATTGACAAGAACGGAGAGGTGGTGCTCTCGTGTGAGTATGAGTGGGTAGGCTATTTTAGCGGTGGATTGGCAAGTGTCAAAATTGATGATAAATATGGGTATATAGACAAAACGGGAAAGGTGGTTATTGAGCCTCAATATGATCGTCCTATGACGGTCCAAGACTTCTCTGATGACAAGACAATTGTGCTGATGGGTGATAATGTCGGAATCATTGATAAGACGGGAAAAATGCTCAACTCCATCCGGTGTAATAAGTGTGCAAGTTGTTGTTGGTATGGTGATCTTGCATATATTATATGGAGTGATGGGGAGTACTATCAATTCGCCTATTTTAACAAATCTGGCAAGATCGTTTATCAACAAGCCGTGCGCCTCACCATTCCCGAAGGGTATGTGAGTCTCGGATTGCCGAGCTTAGCGCTTTGGAAAGTTGAAGATGAGAAAGGCCTCTACGCTTATGATGAGGCTGTTGAGACTTTTGGCAGGCAACTGCCAAACAAAGCTCAGTTAGATGAGTTGTTCTGGTATTGTAGTTATACATGGGAGGAAGGCTCAGACGGGAAGAGTAGTGGGTATCGTTTTGTCGGTCCCAGCGGGAAGGAGATTTTCCTGCGAGCCTCGGGTTGGCGCGATGAGTATGGTAATGTATATGACAAGGGAGAAGCTTGCTGCTATTGGTCTTCTACTCCTTTCCAATCGAATGATGGTGTCGATTTTTATTTGCGGTTACAGAAGTCAGGGGTGGTACTGTCAGCTTATCCCCATGATTACGGTCTGTCCGTGCATCTTATTTATTAATCTCTTTTATACGGATACACCACTTTGTCCTGCCATTTTTTCAATATCTGAATCCTATGAAAATCCACCACTTCTCCCAGCAGGGGAAACGAAGCAACAACGAAGACAGTCTCGGCATGAGTGAAGCCCTGCTCACGGTGTGCGACGGCATGGGCGGCCACAATTTCGGCGAGCGCGCCTCCGCCTTCGTGCGCGATGCCATGCTGCAAGCCTTCCCTACGGTACAGCCATTGGGCAAAATAGAAATCCAACAGCAGCTGACACAAGTACAGAAAGACCTCAACCAGCTGCTGGAAAAGGAACCCGAACTTGAGAAGATGGGCACCACCTTCACTGGCGTCTTCCGCACCCCCGACGTGTGGTACGCCGCCCACATCGGCGACAGCCGCATCTACCTGTTCCGCCCGTCGGAGCAGAAACTGTGGCACACATGGGACCACTCGCTGGTGGGCGAACTGATGCGCACCCGCGAAATCACTACCGAGGCCGGCCGTTTCCACCCGCTCTCCAACCGCATCGCCAAGGCCATCATCGCCCAGAAAGAGGGAAAAACAGCCTCCGCCTCCATCGTGAAAATCGATGAACTGCAAGCGGGCGACATCCTGCTGCTTTGCTCCGACGGTGTCGTGGAGGCTTGGGGCGACTGGGAACTGGTACAGCTCTTCTCCGATGATTCGCTGAGTTTCGAGCAAAAATGTGAGAAACTCGCCCAACAATGCAACGAAAAATCCAAGGACAACAACACCGCCATCATCGCTGAAATGGAGGCGCAGGATGCTTTTTCGTTCGGCAGCAACGAGGAGCTGGACTGGACTTCTTTTGCAGATGTTCAAGCTGACTATCAAGCCTATATGAAGGATTTGTGTGAGGAGGAGGAAGAAGAAAATCCTCAGAAGTTTGTCGCGCCTCCGATGCCACCCGAGAAGCCGAAAGCCAAGCATCGGAGCAAAGCATGGATTCCCATCGTTGTGGCGGTCGTGGTAGTTGCGGCGGCGCTGCTCGGTTGTTGGAAATTGGGGATTCTTTTTAAGTAAAAAATTAATTTACAATATTTTATGAAGAAATTGCTGTTGTTTGTCACGCTGCTGTTGTCGGGCTTCGCAGCCTACTCGTACGAAAACACCTACGCGGTGGTGGTGGCGGTGGCTGATTATAAGAATTTCTCCGCCGAAAAGGGCGACCTGAACTATACCATCAATGATGCGAAAAAGTTCTACGAGTTCCTGTTGTCCACCGAGGGCGGTTCAGTGCCTGCAGAAAATATTGTTTACCTCACCGATGCCAGTGCCTCAAAAGCCAGTATCATTGTGAGGGCCAGAATGTTGTTTTCCAAGGCGAAAAGTAATGACCGTGTCATCTTTTATTTTTCCGGACACGGCGACCGGGGCTGCTTTTTGCCTTATGATGTGGATTTGTTTGGAAATAATTTGCTGTATTTCAGTGAAATAAAATCCATCTTCCGCTGTGCCAAATGCAATTATAAATTCCTTTTTGCAGATGCCTGTTTCTCGGGAAGTATGAAGGATGTCAAGACAGAGGCCGTACAGCAAAACATCTTGAAGGAGTCTCAGGATGATTCCAACATGAATATCGCCGTGATGATGTCGTGCAGCGATAATGAAACGTCATGGGAATCAGGGGCGATACAACAGGGTTATTTCACCTATTTCCTGATACGGGGTCTTGCCGGAGAGGCCAACCGGGATGGCAGCAATTATGTTACGATACAGGAGTTGTTTTATTATGTTTATGAAAAAGTGAGGGAAAGAGTTGCCATCATGGGGCATACCCAGACTCCGGTTCTTTTCGGCAACTTCGATTTGAAATTGATTGTTTCTAAAATTCAATAAACGATAAGTCCACTGTTTTTCAAAACTATTCTTTATGGATATTGAAATTAAAATCGGAAGGGAAGTAGAGGGCGCGATGGTGCATCGGGTGCCTTCAAGTTACACGAAGGTGAGCCGCCGCCACGCCACACTGTTCTGGCATGATGGCATCGTCACCTTGGAGGACAACGAGTCGTCGAACGGCACTTTTGTGAACGGCAGGCGTATCGCCAAAACCAAAATCACGGAAAACGATACCGTGTGGCTGGGCGGAGATAATGCCGGCAGTGAGTGCTATCCACTGGATTTGAAGCCGATTTTCGCCTCCTGCCGTGAGGCCGAAACCGCCCAGCGCACCGACTACACACAGGAGTTCGCCCGCGTCAAGCAAGCCTACATCAACTATCAGGAGGAGGTGTCGAGATTGAAAAAGCAGGCCACCAAAAAATCGCAGATGCCCAAACTCCTCGCCTCGCTGATCCCCGCGGTGTTGGGTTTGGTGTTCTTCCTCGCCACGTTGGGCAGCGACAACCCCAACATGATGAATATCCGTATCGGTATCATGGTGGGCGGCACGGCCATCTCGGGCATCGTCGGCGCCATCACGATGGGCAAGAGCAGCGCCGTCAACGAAAAGATGTCGGAGGAGATTACTGAACTGCAAATCAAATATCAGAAAGAGTATAAATGTCCGAAGTGCGGCAAGGAGTTCAACATGAACACCCACTGGAAAAAGTTGGCCGCCGCTGGCAAATGCCCCCACGGCTGCGGTGCCCGCTTCGTATAACCTCGCATCCTCGCATAATCGCATCCACAAAAACAATCCATGCAGAACAAGAAAATATTGAACTACACGCTTTTGCGGCCGCTGGGGAAAGGCGGCATGGCAGAGGTGTGGTACGCTGAAAACCAGATTGAGAAGCCGGCAGCGGTGAAAATCCTGAACGACGACCTGTCGCGTAACGCCCAGATTGTGGAGCGTTTCCGCAACGAGGCCAAGGTCACGGTGAAACTTAACCATCCCAACATCCGGCAGGTGTTCGACTATGACGAGATTGATGGTCGTCCCTGCATGGTGATGGAGTACCTTGAGGGCGATGACCTTGCCGCCCGCATGAAGCGAGGCGAACAGTTTACCGACGGACAGCTGCGCCGCTGGTGGAACCAGATTGCAGATGCCTTGAACTACACCCATCAGCAGGGCGTGGTGCACCGCGACATCAAGCCTTCCAACATTTTCGTGACCGACAAGGGTGACGTGAAGCTGCTGGACTTCGGCATTGCCAAGGTGCGCGACAGTATCACGGCCACCACCACGGGCGCGATGATGGGCACCCTCATGTACATGAGTCCTGAGCAGGTGCGCGACAGCAAACATATCGATGCCAAGACTGACCTCTATTCGCTGGCGGTCAGCTTCGTGCACATTTGTTCAGGCCGTGTGCCCTACGACCGCGACACCACCGATGACTATGAGATCCGCAAGAACATTGTGGAGGTGCCGGTTGACATGACCGGTGTGCCACAGGCGTGGCAGGAGTTCCTGCGGCCTTATCTGGCCAAAAAACCCGATGAGCGTCCCGCGCTGACGGCCTTCCCGGCGGATGCGTCTGCCTTGTCGGCAGTGGTGACTCCGGCGGCTGAAAGCAAGGCTGTTTCGGAAGAGACCATTGTGGGCGATACTCCTTCAGCAATGGAGGTGCCGGATGAGGCAACGGTGGTGGAAACGCCTTCCGCACAGCTCGAACTTCAGCCTGAATCTAAATCTAAACCTCAGACTGAATCTCAACCTAAATCCCGTAAGCGCAAGGCGTGGCCGTGGATGGTGGCGGCGAGTGCGGTGGCCGTGATTGGGATAGTGACCGCAATTCTGCTGCTGCGCGGCTGCGGTTCTCCCAGTGCCACCAACGAACCAGTAGAGGAAGAAGTGGTGGTGGAGGATACGGTGGTGGAAGAAGCGCTGGTTTCCACAAGGGCGAAAGAAACGACGAAAATAGAAGAGGTCAAGCCTGTTCCGGCAGGTTATGTGGACTTGGGCTTGAGTGTGTATTGGAAGGAAAAAAATGAAAGGAATAGTGAGGATAATCATGGATTCTATACATCTGATGATGCGCATAATCAGTTCGAAAAGAATCTGCCGTCAAAAAAACAGATGCTGGAATTGAAGGACAGCTGCACATGGGAATGGGATACCGAAAAAAAAGGCTATCGTGTGACAGGTCCTAATGGTAACTTTATTTTTCTGCCCGCTGCGGGTTACCGCAATTGCGATGGTAATTTATGCTACGTTGGGGTAGGCGGTTTCTATTGGTGGTCACGACACGATGGTAAAGACGGGCCAGATGGCGCATATGATCTCGAGTTTACTTCAAAGAGAGTACGTATGGATGGCAACTACTGCTGTCACGGTCAGTCTGTGCGCCTCGTCCAAAGTAAATGATTGCGCACGGCAGGGCGCAATCACAAGGCATTGAAATATTGGTGGAGGTTGCGCCGCTCGCG
>JBGURX010000028.1:0-19449 GCA_045132235.1 Bacteroidales bacterium | reverse complement strand
CCCCTATTCTGTCAGATGAAATTTCAAATGTTAGTCATCGTCCTCTTCGTCATCCATGCCGAACATTTTCATCAAATCCTTGAAAGTGGTTTTCTTACCATCGGCAGGCAGGAGGAAGTCGGCCAATTTGACTTTCTTGCTGGGAGTCACTTCAACAGCCTCCACAATCAGTTTGAATTCGGAACCGTTGGCTTCAGAAGTGGTTTCAGTGCGGAGCGGATAGCCGACCAGATCGGGATGTGAGCCGAAGTTGATGTCGGCATTGGGGTTGATGTCTTTAGAAACATAGAGAATCACAACGGATTCCTCATCAGTTTCCTTGTCAATGCTGGTTTCGATAACCTTTTCGCAGTTGTAGCCTGCGATGGTCTTCGTCTCGCCTGTATATTCATACTTGGTTTCAACGTTGGCACGTGCTTCTTTGATTTCGGCCTCGGTGGTTTCAATGTAGTACTTGCCCATACCTGTAATATCGAAAATTACATAGCTCGTTTTGGTAGAGCCATTGGTGATGGCAATCTGGTTCATGCCAGGCATTTCCACCACAGTTTTGGTGTAATTTTCATACAGATAAATCATCTGGTTTTCAGGAAGGTTGGCCAAGATGTTGGGATCAGTAGTGCCTTCCACCGTGTATTTGCTTTTAATGGTGCCTGCAAAGGGCTTCTGAGCGAAGCTGCTCACGAGTCCAACAAACATGATGGACAGGAAAATTAAGGTTGCTTTTTTCATTGTGATGATGTTTTTAATTGATTTCAATTTTGGAGGTGCAAAAATACACTAATATTTTTAATTGGGTTGGGAATTTTTGATAAAAAAATCGTAATTTTGCCGAAAATTTGTGCATCAAGAAATTTCATATTATAAACACATAAAAAATCAAATAGTTTAAAAATGAAACAGACTGTTTTTAAGGAAACTCATGAAAAACTGGGCGCCAAGATGGTTGAATTTGCAGGTTACTGCATGCCCGTACAGTATGAAGGTGTCACTGCAGAGCACTTGCATGTGAGAAGCAAAGTCGGTGTTTTCGACGTTTCGCACATGGGTGAATTCACGGTGAAAGGCCCCAAGGCACTTGACCTTCTCCAGTACATCACCTCCAACGACGTGTCCGCTCTCTATCCGGGCAAGGTGCAGTACTCCTGCTTCCCGAACGGCAAAGGCGGCATCGTGGACGACCTGTTGGTTTACAACCTCGCCGAGAACGACTACCTGCTGGTGGTGAACGCTGCCAACATCGACAAGGACTGGGCATGGGTAAGCAAGCAGAACGAGCGTTTCGGCGCTGAAATCGCCAATATCTCCGACTCCATCTCCCAGCTCGCCATCCAAGGCCCTCTGGCACTCAAGGCCATGCAGAAGCTGACCGAGACTCCCGTCACCGATATGGAGTACTATACCACCAAAACGCTCACCTTCGCAGGTGTTCCGAACGTAATCTTCTCTACCACCGGTTACACTGGTTCGGGCGGCTGCGAAATCTACTTCAAGAACGAAGACGCCTTCAAGATTTGGGACGCTGTTTTTGAAGCCGGCAAAGAGTTCGACATCAAGCCCATCGGTCTGGGTGCCCGCGACACCCTCCGTCTGGAGATGGGTTTCTGCCTCTACGGCCACGAAATCGACGACACCATCTGCCCCATCGAGGCAGGTTTGGGCTGGATCACCAAGCTGAACGCCAAGGATTGCATCGACAAAGAATATATGCTCAACCTCAAGGCTGAGGGTTTGAAACGCAAACTCGTTGGTTTTGAAATGATTGACCGTGGTATTCCGCGTCTGGAATATGAGGTTTGCGACGCTGAAGGCAACAACATCGGCATCGTGCGTTCCGGCACCTTCGGCCCCTCCATCAACAAGTCGGTGGGTACCGCTTGGGTGAAAGCCGAGTACGCCAAGGTGGACACCGAGATCTACATCAAGATCCGCGGCAAACTCCTCAAGGCCGTCGTGGTGAAGATGCCTTTCTACAAGGGATAATTTTACATTGTAGGGACACAATCATTGTGCCCCTACATATCACCAATTAAAAAAATCAAGAGCCGCAAGGTTTTGCGGCTCTTATCAAATTCTATAAGATTGAAAATCAACATCATCACGTTAGGCTGCTCGAAAAACAATGTGGATTCGGAAGTGTTGGCTGCCCAGTTGCAGCGGCACGGCCACAAGGTTTACCACAACTCGGCTGCAGAGCACGGCATTGACACAGTGATCATTAACACCTGTGCATTCATCCAAGATGCGAAGGCGCAGGCGGTGGATGAAATCCTGTTGCAGGCGGAGCGCAAGAAGCGCGGCTACATCAAAAAGGTGTATGTCATCGGCTGTCTCGCGCAACGCTACGAGCAGGATTTGCGCGATTCGGTGCCCGAAATCGACGGCATCCTGCCGTTTGCACAGCTCGGCGAGCTGCTGGGCGATCCCCAGTTCGACCTGTTGCAGCAGTCGGAACGCCTCCTCTCCACCCCACCCCACTATGCCTACCTCAAGGTGTCGGAGGGGTGCGACCGGCAGTGCTCGTACTGCGCCATCCCGCTGATACGTGGCAAGCAGGTGTCGAAACCTATTGAGCTCATCGTGCGTGAGGCGGAGGAGTTGGCGGCCAAAGGGGTGAAGGAGCTGATGCTGATTGCGCAGGACCTCACCTACTACGGCATGGACCTCTACGGGAAGCGCGAGTTGGAAAAGCTGCTGCGCAAACTGTCTCAGGTGAAGGGTTTGGAATGGATCCGCCTGCACTACGCCTATCCTATCAACTTCCCTTATGAGATTCTGGATGTGATGAACGAATCGCCCAACATCTGCAAGTATCTGGACATCCCGCTGCAGCATGTGAGTGAGGAGGTGCTGAAGAGCATGGGGCGCGGCGGCAACCGCGACCAGATGTACCGGCTGGTGGAGCGTATCCGCGACAAGGTACCGGGCATCGCCCTGCGCAGCACTCTCATCTCCAGCTATCCCACCGAAACCCGCGAGCAGCATAAGGAGCTGCTGCAGTTTGTGAAAGACATGCGCTTCGACCGGCTCGGCTTTTTCAGCTACTCGCAGGAGGAAGGCACCCCTGCCTACGAGCTCGGCGACCCCATCAAGGAGCGCGAGAAAAACCGCCGTTTGGAAGAGCTTATCGCCACGCAGGAAGAGATTGCCCTCGACCTGAACCGCAAGAAGGTGGGCAGCGTGCTGAAAGTGATCATCGACACGGAGGATGCCCGCCACTATGTTGGCCGCACCGAGTTCGACTCACCCGATGTGGACAATGCCGTGCTCATCCCCAAGAAAGAAAAACTGAAAATCGGAGAATTCTACCCCGTACGCATCGACAAGGCTGACAGCTTTGACCTGTACGGCACCAAAGTATAACTATGATCTCTTGTTTCGGCTCTTTATTCATCTATATTATCTTTGCATTTGTTTCCCATTATGCAGGGAATTATGTCAGCCAAATATTGAACAGTGACCATCCGCGTATGATTAGTTTCCTCATTTTCATTATTTTAGTCTCTGTCTTCAACCTCATTTCCAAAGTCTTGAAATGGGATGTCGGGGGCGTGCGTGTCAAGCGTTACCAGAAGTCTGACTTTTTGGAGACCTTTCTGATTCTTGCCGCGGATGTCATCAAAGCCGACGGACATTTCAAGCGTTCGGAGCTGGACTACCTGCGGTCTTATCTCACCCGTAACCTCGGTCCGGCGCAGGCGCACCAGGCCTTACTGCGATTGCAGGAGATCATGCAGGAGAACTACAATCTGGCATCGGTGTGCAATACCATGCGGAGCAGCGCCAACATCCACGAACGGCTGCTGGTGGTGCAGCTGCTGTTCGGCATTGCCGCTTCCGACGGAGAATTGCATCCTGCGGAATTGGCTGAGATTGAGAAGATTTCCATGATGATTGGCGTCAGCCGCGGCGACTATGAGTCCATCAAGTCGATGTACACGGGCGGCTATTCCTATGGCGGCTACTCTTCGGGCGGATATTCTTCGGGTGGCGGCAGCACTTACCGCAGCCATACATTAGGAGAAGATTATAAGATTTTGGAAATCAATGAGAATGCTTCTGATGATGAGGTGAAAAAGGCGTATCGGGCGATGGCCAAGAAGTACCATCCCGACCGCGTGGCGCACTTGGGCGAAGAGATGCGCAAACAGGCCGAGGAGAAATTCGCGAGAATGAGCGATGCCTACGAGCGGATCAAGAAAGCGAGAGGAATGAAGTGAATTGAAAGTTGAAAATTGAAAGTTGAAAATTGAGAATTGGAAGGTGAAAATTGTAAATCGTTAATTGTCAATTGTAAGATGCGTGCTTTCGTTATTTTCTTAGGAGTTTTGCTGATGGCCACGATGCAGGTGGCTGCTCAGATTTGTGGTTGCACCGACCCGCTGGCCACGAACTACAACGCCAATGCCACCTTGAACGACGGCAGTTGCGTGTATGGTTCCACCACCATCAGTCCGGTGGAGATCGGGCAGCTGGATGCCTCGATTGATGGAACCTCTACCCTGCTCTTCTGGAACGGCGGCTACTGGACCTTCAACGACCACACCGACTGCTGCCTCTACCAGCTGGACAGTACCACGGCGGCCATCGCTGAAACGCTGTGTATCAGCGGCATCAGCAGCTACGATGTCGAGGAGGTATCGCAGGACAGCCTGTACCTTTATTTCGGTGATTTCGGCAACAACAGCGGCGTGCGCCAAGACCTTCACATCCTGCGCATCAGCAAGGCATCGATGCTGGACCAGACCTTTGCGGTGGATACGATTTGGTTTTCCTATGAAGACCAGACCGACTTCACCTCGCATCCGCAGGCCACCGACTTCGACTGCGAGTCGTTCATCGTGGGGCGCGACAGCATCTACCTGTTCACCAAGCAGTGGGCATCGGAGCAGACCACCATCTATGCGCTTCCGAAAGTGCCCGGCACCTTTGTCGCCCAGCGGGGCGCCACCTACAATGTGGGCGGGTTGGTCACCGGCGCGACTTACGTGCCGCAATACCGTTTGGCAGCACTCTGCGGGTACGACTATGGGGGCGGCAGCTACCTCTCATCGCTGCATCCCTTTATAGTGTTACTTTATGATTTTCAAGAAGATAACTTCTTCTCTGGCAATAAACGCCGCTTGGATTTCGGCACCTTGGTGAAGGATCAGGTGGAGGCCATCGCCACCAGCAATGCGTTGGACTACTACATCACCAACGAGCATTTCACCACCACGCAGCTGGGCATCACCATCGACCGTCCCGCCAAATTGCAGCGGCTGGAACTTTCCAACTACCTTCTCCCCTACCTCGCCACTTTCGACACCCTTCCCACAGACACTATCCCGACCGACACCATTCCCAATGACACCGTTCCGAGCGACACCATTGGCATCCATCATTTCAACATGGAGGGCTTCCGCCTCTATCCCAACCCTGCTTCCGACCGCTTGTGCATTGACTACCCCGCCAGCTTCGAGGGGGCTTCTTACGAAATCATCAGTCTGAACGGAAGAGTTCTGATGAATGGCATTCTGCGGGAGAATGTTATTTCATTGAATAATAAGAGATTAAAATCAGGAAAATACATTTTGTCCATTCGGGGGAAGAGTGGAGTAAAATCATTTATTTTTATCAAAAAAGAATAGAAGAATATCAAAATAAAAGTGTAAATTTGCACCTTGATTTGAAAAACGTAACACCATGCTTGACACCAGCAAAATCCGTGTGATTCCTGACTTCCCGAAGAAAGGGATTCAATTTTTAGACATCACCACCATCATGAACAACGCTGACTACTTTCAGGAGGTGTTCAACATGCTGTTGGATATGGCGAAGGAGGTCAAGCCGGATGTGATTGTGGGACTGGAGGCGCGTGGCTACTTTTTCGCTCCTGCGCTCGCCCTTGCCCTACATGTGCCGTTTGTGCCCATCCGCAAGGCGGGCAAACTCCCCTACTCCACCTACAAGGCGACCTACCAGCTGGAGTACGGCGAGGCTTCCATCGAGGTGCATACCGACGCCATGAAAGAGAACCAGCGCGTGCTCATCTTCGACGACATCCTTGCCACCGGAGGTACCGCCGCCGCTGCGATCGACCTTGTGCGCAAGTTCAACCCGACCTTCGTCGCCACCCATTTTTTGATGGAGATCAAGGCACTGAACGGTCGCGACAAAATCCACGCGGACGATATCCGCACCCTTCATTATGTATAGAAACAACATTTTATTCATTAAATAACAAAATATCAATACTATGGAAAACATTGATTGGAGCAAATTATCGTTTGGTTATGTAAAAACCAGCTACAATGTGCGTTGCTACTACAGAAACGGAAAATGGGGCCAGCTGGAGATCTCTTCCTCCGAAGACATCACCATGCACATGGCTGCCACCTGCCTGCACTACGGTCAGGAAGCCTTCGAGGGCTTGAAATGCTACCGTGGCAAAGACGGCAAGGTGCGTATCTTCCGTTGGATTGAGAACAGCCACCGTCTGCAAAGCTCCGCCGAAGCCATCATGATGGCCAAGGTTCCCGATGAACTTTTCAAAGAGGCCTGCTGGAAAGTGGTCCAGCTGAACTCCGAGTTCATCCCGCCGTACGGCACGGGTGCCAGCCTGTACCTCCGTCCGCTGCTCATCGGCACCGGCGCCAAGGTAGGTGTCAGCCCCGCCGACGAATACCTGTTCATGATTTTCGTAACGCCCGTCGGACCTTACTTCAAGGCTGGTTTCAAACCTGTTCCGATGCAGATCGTGCGCGACTTCGACCGTGCCGCCCCGATGGGTACCGGTCATGTGAAAGTGGGTGGTAACTACGCTGCCAGCCTCCGCGCCGGCGAACGCGCTCACCACGAAGGCTTCGCCGCCTCCATCTTCGCCGATGCCAAGACGAAACAGTACATCGACGAGGCCGGTCCCGCCAACTTCTTCGGTATCAAGGACGGCAAGTACATCACGCCGGATTCCGGTTCCATCCTGCCCTCCATCACCAACAAGAGCCTCCGCGAGCTGGCTGCCGATATGGGCCTGACCGTTGAACGCCGTCACATTCCGATTGAGGAAATCGGTACGTTCGAGGAAGCCGGTGCCTGCGGTACCGCCGCCGTCATCTCCCCTGTTGACAGCATCCAAGACCGTGAAAGCGGCCACGTGTATCAGATCGCCAAGAACGGCGAGCCCGGTCCGTGGTGCGTGAAACTCTACAACCGCCTCACCGGCATCCAGTACGGCGAAGTGGAAGACAAGTTCGGCTGGTGCGACATCATCGACGTTGACTAATTTCCGATAGAACTTCAAAAAAGAGATGAAAATCCTTTCATCTCTTTTTTTTTACAATATTACAATATGTCCAGAAAAATCCTCCTTCCCGTTGTACTCTTCTGTATGGTGCTGCTGTCGGCGTGCGGCAACAGGAATGCCCATCCCGACAAGATGATTTTCCACTACAACGAGTCCAGCGGCATCACCTCGCTGGATCCCGCTTTCGCATCGGGGCAGGCAGCAATATGGCCGTGCAATCTGATATACAACGGGTTGGTGGATCTGGACAACTCTTTGAACGTGGTGCCGGCGATTGCCAAGAGCTGGGAGGTGAGTGACGACGGACTCACCTACACGTTCCATCTCCGCACCGACATCCGTTTCCACAACACCGACGACATTACCTTCCCTTCGAACCGCTATGTAACGGCACAGGATTTTGTCTATAGTTTCAACCGCATCCTTGACCCGAATGTAGCCTCGCCGGGCAGCTGGATTTTTCAGAAGGTGGCGCGTGACGCGAATGGAAAGGCTGGTTTTATTGCATTGAACGACAGTACTTTTCAGATTGTTTTATCAGAGATACAGCCGCCGTTTTTAGGGGTGCTGGCCATGAAATACTGTTCGGTGGTGCCGCACGAGGCGGTGGAAAAGTTCGGCAAGGATTTTGCACGCCACCCGGTGGGCACCGGACCGTTTCAGATGAAGATGTGGGAAGAGGGCGTGAAACTCGTGCTGCGACGCAATCCCCACTATTTTGAGTACGATGAAAAAGGGCAGCAACTCCCCTATCTTGATGGAGTCGCCATCTCGTTCATCGTGGACAAGCAGTCGGTCTTCATGGAGTTCATGAAGGGCTCGCTGGATTTTATGTCGGGTATCGAGGCCTGCTACAAGGACGCGCTGCTGACCAAGCAGGGTGAATTGCAGGATAAATACAAAGATGATATTCAACTACTTACATCACCTTACCTCAATACGGAATATATTGGATTTCTTTTGAAAGAGGATGATTCATCAAATCCTCTGATGAAGAAAGAGGTGCGGCAGGCCTTGAACTATGGCTTTGACCGCCGCAAGATGATGCAATATTTGAGAAACAACATCGGTTATGCGGGCACGTCGGGGTTTGTGCCGATGGGGATGCAGTCGTTTGATTCTGAACGGGTAAAGGGATATGAGTACAATCCCACGAAGGCCGCGCAGCTGCTGGCGGCGGCGGGCTACCCGAACGGCAAAGGAATGCCACCTGTAACCATTTCAGTGTCAGCTTCCTATCTGGATCTTTGTCAGTATATCCAGCACGAGCTGGCGCAACTCGGCGTGACGGTGAAATTGGACGTGCAGCAGCCCGCGCAGCAGCGGCAGATGATGCGCAGCTACCGGTTGCCCGCCTTCCGCGGTTCATGGATCGCCGACTACCCCGACGCGGAAAACTACCTGTCGCTGTTCTACTCCAAGAATTTACAACCCAATGGCTCCAACTACACCCACTATGTGAATCCCGAGTTCGACAAGATGTTCGAGAAATCGCAGACCATCCTCGACGATTCCTTGCGCAACGATTACTATACGCGCATGGATTCCGTGCTGGTGGAGGACGCGCCTTTCATGCTGCTCTATTACGACAAAGTCATCCGTTTCGTGCACACCAATGTGGAGGGGATGGAGCCGGGACCGACCAACATGCTCGACCTGCGTCGCGTGCGCATCCACTAAGTTCAAAAAGGCTTTTCTCTCTAACTATTCATTGTTCATAAATAATGGATAATCAGTGGTTTTGTATGGTGTAAAAACGTAACTTTGCATCATCAAAAACTGTAGCTATGAGTTCGTTTATCATACAGGGTAATGCTTCCCTTTCTGGCGAAATTGTTCCGCAAGGTGCGAAGAATGAGGCTTTGCAGGTGCTTTGCGCTGCATTGCTCACCCCCGAGAAAGTGCGCCTCAACAACCTCCCCGACATCCGCGACGTGAAGCGGCTGATAGAGATCCTGATGGCCTTGGGTGTTGATGTAACGCCCATTGACAGAAATACATACGAGTTTCAGGCAAAGGACATCAACTTCGACTATCTGCAATCGCCGGAGTTTGTAAAGATTTCCGGGGCCATCCGTGCCTCCATCATGATACTGGGGCCGCTGTTGGGACGTTTCGGCAAGGCGTATGCTGCGCGGCCGGGCGGAGACAAGATCGGCCGTCGTCCGCTGAACGCCCACTTCGAGGGCTTTCAGGCTTTGGGTGCGGAGTTTTCCTACAATCCGAAAACCACTTTATACGAACTTACTGCAGACACTTTGCAGGGTAAATACATTCTGTTGAGCGAGGCTTCCGTGACGGGTACCGCCAACGTGGTGATGGCAGCCGTGATGGCGAAAGGCACCACCACCATCTTCAATGCGGCGTGCGAGCCGTACTTGTATCAGCTCTGCACCATGCTCAACAAAATGGGTGCCAAAATCAGCGGCATCGGCTCCAACCTGCTGACTATCGAGGGTGTGGAGTACTTGGGCGGTTGCGAACACACCATCCTGCCCGACATGATTGAGATTGGCAGTTTCATCGGTATGGCCGCCCTCACCCACTCCGAACTCACCATCAAGAACTGCGGGGTGCCGCATCTTGGCATCATCCCGTCGGTGTTCCGCAAGCTGGGCATCCAGCTTGACATCCAAGGCGACGACATCCACATCCCGCATCAGGAGGAGTACGAGGTGGAGACCAACATGGACGGTTCCATCCTGACGGTGAGCGACGCGCCGTGGCCCGGTTTCACCCCCGACCTCATCAGTATCGTGCTGGTCACTGCTATCCAAGCCAAAGGCAGCGTGCTGATACACCAGAAGATGTTTGAGAGCCGTCTCTTCTTTGTGGACAAACTGAAAGAGATGGGTGCGCAGATCATCCTGTGCGACCCGCACCGCGCCACTGTCATCGGACTGAACCGCAAGTACCGGTTGCGCGGCACCACCATGGACTCGCCCGATATCCGTGCCGGTGTGTCGTTGCTGCTGGCCGCCCTCTCTGCTGAAGGTTACAGCCGCATCAACAACTGCGAGCAGATCGACCGCGGCTATCAGGACATCGTGCAGCGCCTCAACGCGCTGGGGGCGGTCATCGTCAGGGAATAATTCCCTTGCCACTCCCCTTTCTTCATTTTGTCGGAAATTTTCCAAAATTCTCCGAAATGTTGTTCTATTGTGCTATTTTTTAGCATAATAAAAATGGCCAAAAAAGTCCCGTTTGTGACTTCGCTTAAATTTTTGACATCTTTTTCTTCGTTTTTACCCATTTTTTGAAAGAAAATTCTTTTTGGATTTCTTTGGACAGATAAAATGAAAGCGTTAATTTTGTCCTGCAATCTTAACAAAATCATATTATCATGGAAAAAGAAAAAAAAGATTTAAGCAAAGACATGCGTACTTTGCAGGACCAGCTGTTATGCATGGATGGCACGCTGTCAACTGAAACAGGGCTTCCGTTGGAGGAAGTGCAACTTCTGCTCCACGAGCTGAACGAGGTGTATCGAGATGTGATGGAGTTTCGGCGCAGCATGAAGGCTGTAGCGGAAATGAAGAACGAGACGCTGGAGGTTCGTGAGATGCTGTTGAACCGATGTTGTGATTTGTTCAGCCGGATGGTGGATAGCGGAACCACTGCGCTGGACTGCCGGATTCATCCAATCAATATCCCCTGCGACACCGACTATGCGCCATTCACCCATCCCGAAGAACGTTACGACGCGACCACGAAGCGTTTCTGGTTGAGTGAGGAGGAGCTGAACGTCATCAAGGCAGCGCTGGCTGACAGTCCGACAATGCAGTCGCACAACTCCAAGCCAGTGGATATCAATTAAAAATGCTGGCACTCCCACCCTTTGCGGACAGGGAGTGCCGGTTATCACAATCCTTTTGAATATCAATTGTTAATAATTAATTAGTATTTGCATTGTAAATATTGTAATAATGGTGTAATTTTGCACACTAAAAATTTCTGACATGAACTATATAAAATCTAATTGGATCTCAATCTCTTCAGTTTTGTTTTCATTCATAGCTCTTTACTTTAGTTTGGCAAAGGTTGAATTCAGCAGGGACGATTTGATTATAACCTTCTTTGGTGTAATTGCAAGTATAGTTGTAATTGGGAATCTCACACAGGTATATCGAATTGAAGATCGTTTTAAAGAAAACCAGAACATACTTCAAGGTAAACTTAATGATATTAAAAAACTTACAATTGAACTTGACACTATCATTAGTAAGCTACAGAGCAAAGTGATAAAATTGGAAAATGAAATCTTAGCGTTAAAAAACAAAAAATAGCATTATGACTGACGCCGAATTTGAAATACTATACGAAAAAATAAAAAGCCATACTGCCAATAATGCAGATAACGATTCTTATGTGAAGGAGCTGCATGAACGGAAAAAACTCGACGACAGTCAGTATGTCAGGTATGTAAATGGTGACTATGAAGAGAGACAGTGGATTCTTCAGTTGTCAAAAACATTAGGGGCGCTTTATTTATTTGAAAGAGCTTTAAGTGTGTAAGAAAAAAACGGCTGCAACATCCTGTCGCAGCCGCTTTTCGTAGGTCAAATGCGGTTGGGTTACACTTCCCATGTGTCGCCGCTGTTGAGCAGGTCGTCCACGCATTTGTACTTGCCGTTGGCCATGCACTCGTCCATCTGGTCTTCGTACAGCTGGGTGTAAGAGACTTTCTTGACGTTGCGGATGACGCCGAGGGCAACGGGAAGGTCGCCGCTCATGCGGGCCAGCATCATGTGGATACCGGCATCCTCGGTGGTCTCATCATGGATCATGATGTCGTCGAGGGTGACGCCGTTCTCGCCGATGGTGACGGCTTCGAGGCAGCGGCCGTTGAAGCGCAGACCCTTGTTCTTCTCCTTGCCGAAGATCATCGGTTTGCCGTGCTCCAACACGATGGTACGGTCGTCGCGCACGGCGCGGTCGGTGATGGCGGCATGGGTCTTGTCGTTGAAGATCATGCAGTTCTGCAACACTTCCACCACGCTGGTGCCGTCGTGCTGGGCGGCGCGGGTCATGATGTCGGTGGTGAGACCCGGCACGCAGTCGAGAGCGCGGGCGAAGAAGGTGCCCTGAGCACCCATCACCAACTCACCCGGATTGAACGGATAGTCGATGGTGCCGAACGGAGAGGTCTTGGTGACCTGACCGAACTTGGTGGTCGGACTGTACTGACCCTTGGTCAGACCGTAAATCTCGTTGTTGAAGATGGTGATGTTGAGGTCCTGGTTACGGCGCACCGCATGGATAAGGTGGTTACCGCCGATGGCCATGGAGTCGCCGTCGCCCATGTTCACCCACACGCTGAGGGCCGGATTGGCCAGCTTGGCGCCGGTAGCGATGGCGCAGGCACGCCCGTGGATGCTGTGGAAACCGTAAGTGTCCACATAGTAAGGGATACGGGAGGAGCAGCCGATACCGGAGACCATCAAAATGTTCTCTTTCTTGTGGCCGGTCTTCGGGAAAGTGCTGAGCAAGGAGGCCAAGATAGCGTGGTCGCCGCAGCCGGGGCACCATTTCACCATCTGGTCGCTCTGAAAATCAGCTTTCGTATATTCGCATTCCGCTTTGGGAACAAAATGTCTTTCTGCCATAACTTATTCTCCTAAAATTTTAGTGAAACAATCTTTTAACTCGCCCACCTCGAAAGGAAGTCCCATGATCTTGTTATACTGTTTCATCGGACATTCGGGGAACTGGGTGCGCAGATAGCCGGCAAACTGACCGTTGTTGAGCTCGCAGACCACGATTTTCTTGTATTTGCGCAGGATGTCGCCCGTGTTTTTCGGCAGAGGACAGATATAGTTGAAATGGGTGTAGGCCACTTTCTTGCCTTCGTTGTTCATCTCTTCCACAGCGAGGGTAAGTGCACCGGCCGTGCCGCCCCAGCCCACCACGAGGAGGTCTGCGTCGGGGTTGCCGGTCACCTCCTGGTCGGGGATGTAGTTGGCCACGCGGTTGACCTTCTCCTGACGGTTGTAGGTCATGAGGGCGTGGTTTTCAGGATCGGTGCTGAGCGGACCGTCGGGGCATTTCTCCAAACCGCCCACACGGTGGCTCAAACCTTCCATGCCCGGAAGTGCCCATTCGCGTGCGAAGGTCTCGGGATCTCGGCGGAACGGTCTGTAATTCGGGTCGTTGGGTTTGGCCAATCTCGGGGTGATGCTCGGAAGGTCAGCCACTTTCGGGATGCGGAAGAGCTGGGAGCCGTTGCCCAGATAACCGTCGGTGAGCAGGATGACGGGCGTCATGTGCTCGAGGGCGATCTTGGCGGCGTTGTATGCCCAGTAGAAGCAGTTGGCGCTGGAGGATGCTGCCACCACTACCAGCGGGGCCTCACCGTTACGGCCGTAAAGGGCCTGGTTGAGGTCGCTCTGCTCGGTCTTGGTCGGCAGACCGGTGGAAGGACCACCACGCTGCACATCCACCACCACGAGCGGAAGTTCCACCATGACGGCCAGACCGAGAGCCTCGCTCTTCAGCGAGAGGCCGGGACCGGAAGTGGAGGTACAAGCCAAAGCGCCGGCGTAGGAAGCACCGATAGCGGAGCAAACGCCTGCGATTTCGTCTTCAGCCTGGAAAACTCTTGCACCCAGTGCTTTGTGTTTGGCCAGCTCTACCATCACATCCGTAGCGGGAGTGATAGGATAGGAACCGAGGAACAGGCGGCGGCCGGAACGCTCGGCGGCGGCCAGCAAGCCCCATGCAGTGGCCACATTACCGGTAATGTTGCGGTAACGGCCTTTCGGCATGTCGGCATGAGCGGCTTCAATGATATGGGAATGAATGAGTTCCACCTTGTCGGCGTACTCGTAACCTTCTGACAAGACAGCCTTGTTGAGCTTCACCACATCGGGTTTCTTGGCGAACTTGCGCTCCAGATAAGCGAAGGTCTGATCCAAGGTCTTGTGGGTCATGTAGAAGATGATACCGAGGGCGAACATGTTGCGGCACTTTTCATACACCTTCTTGTCGGCGCCCTGCTCCTTGCCAATTCTCTCGGTGAAGGAGGTGACGGGAGCCTTGACGATGGCGTACTCGCGTTCGAGTTCGTCGGTGAAGGGGTCGGCCTCGTAGCCAGCCTTCTTCATGGCCTCTTCGGTAAATGTGTCGATGTCAACGATGACCACGGCGCCTTTCTTGGCCCATTTGAGGTTGGACTTGAAGGAGGCGGGGTTCATGGCGACGAGGATGTCGCATTTGTCGCCGGAGCTGTAGATGTGGGTACCCACATGCACCTGATAGCCGCTCACGCCAGCGATGGTGTTGTGGGGTGCGCGGATCTCGGCGGGATAGTCAGGGAAGGTGGCGATGTCGTTGCCAGTGAGGGCGGAAGCATCCGAGAAAAGGGTTCCCGACAGCTGCATACCGTCACCGGAGTCGCCAGCGAAACGGACGACGATGTCGTCTTTTTTGATGATTTGATCTGCCATTATATTTTTATTTTTGGTTGATACGCAATGCATTGCGTCTTTACATATTCATAATAATGTAGAGACGCGATTAATCGCGTCTCTACGAATATCCAATTATTATTTCAACACGCCCAGTTCCTTACCGACCTTGGTAAAGGCTGCGATACATTTGTCGAGGTTCTCGCGGGTGTGGGCTGCGGAGACCTGTACGCGGATACGGGCCTGACCCTTCGGAACGACCGGATAGTAGAAGCCGGTGACGAAGATGCCTTCTTCCTGCAACTTGGCGGCCATGTCCTGCGACAGCTTGGCGTCGTAGAGCATGACGGCGCAGATAGCGGACTGCGTGGGCTTGATGTCGAAGCCGGCGGCTTTCATCTTCTCTACAAAATAGGCGGTGTTCTCGTGCAGTCTGTCCTGCAGCTCGTTGGTGGAGGACATCATCTCGACCATCTTGCAGCCGGCGGCAGCCACCATCGGCGGGATGGAGTTGGAGAAGAGGTACGGACGGGAACGCTGACGGAGCATGTCGATGATCTCCTTCTTACCGGTGGTGAAACCGCCGATAGCGCCGCCGAAGGCCTTGCCGAGGGTACCGGTGAGGATTTCCACCTTGCCACGGAGGTTGTAGTGCTCGGTCACGCCGCGGCCGGTCTTGCCGACAACACCTGCGGAGTGCGACTCGTCAACCATCACCATGGCGTCGTATTTGTTGGCCAGCTCCACGATCTTGTCGAGCGGAGCCACGTTGCCGTCCATTGAGAACACACCGTCGGTGACGATAAGGCGGAAACGCTGGGCCTGGGCTTTCTTGAGCTGCTCCTCAAGGTCGGCCATGTCGGCATTGGCATAGCGGTAACGCACAGCCTTGCAGAGACGTACACCGTCGATGATGGAAGCGTGGTTGAGGGCGTCGGAGATGATGGCGTCCTGATCGGTCAGAAGGGGTTCGAACACACCGCCGTTGGCGTCGAAGCAGGCGGCGTAAAGGATTGTATCTTCAGTGCCAAAGAATTCGGCAATCTTCTTTTCCAGTTCTTTGTGAAGGTCGGAGCAGCCGCAGATGAAACGCACGGAGGCCATGCCGTAGCCGTGGGTGTCGAGGGCTTCCTTGGCAGCGGCAATCAGCTGCGGGTTGTTGGCCAGACCAAGGTAGTTGTTGGCGCAGAAGTTGAGGGCCTTCTGACCGTTCTTGAGGGTGATCTCGCCGCTCTGCGGGGAGACAATGATACGTTCGTTCTTGTACAGACCTGCCTCTTTGATGTCTTTCAACTCATTTTGCAGGAAAGCTTGGAATTTTTGATACATAACGGTTATGATTTAATTGATAGATAAATTGATATTTCTATTTTATAATTTTGTTTTTCAATAATTTATAAAAAACATTCCCTCCCTTCTCCCCTACCTCTTCCATTCTATTTAAAAAGCGTGCAAATGTAATTCTTTTTTCGCATCCTGCATCAAAAAATATTCTCTTTTTTACCCTTTCATTTTATAAATCTTTCCACAATAAATGAACAATATTTTATACCTTTGCAAATTCAATTATCCTTTAATAATACTACTGATTCTCAATTTGTTAGAAAAATGATTGTCTGCATTGCCGAAAAACCGAGCGTCGCGCGCGAAATCGCCCACGTGCTGGGCGCCAACCAGTCGTGCCAAGGCTATATGGAAGGGAATGGCTACCAGGTCACATGGACCTACGGGCATCTCTGCTGCCTGAAGGAGCCCCACGACTACACGCCCAACTGGAAACCCTGGACGCTGGGTGCCCTGCCGATGATCCCGCCCCGTTTTGGCATCAAGGTGATGACAGCGCCCTCTGTGCAGAAGCAGTTCAAAATCGTGGAACAGCTGATGCAGCATGCCGACCGCATCATCAACTGCGGCGATGCCGGACAGGAGGGTGAACTCATCCAACGCTGGGTGATACAGAGCACTGGAGCCCGCTGTCCTGTGCAGCGGCTGTGGGTCTCCTCGCTCACCGAAGAGGCCATCCGCGAAGGGTTCGCCAACCTCAAGGATGCCGCTGAATACCAGTCGCTTTACGAGGCAGGCCTCTCACGCGCCATCGGCGACTGGCTGCTGGGCATGAACGCCACACGGCTCTACACCCTCAAGTACGGACAAGACCGGCAGGTGCTCTCCATCGGCCGCGTGCAGACTCCTACCCTCGCCCTCATCGTGAACCGATACCTTGAAATACAGAACTTCAAGCCTAAACAGTACTGGGTGCTTTCCACCATTTACCGCGACACCACCTTCACCGCCACACAGGGCAAATACGAATCGGAAGAGAAGGGACAGGCAGATTTGCAAAATATTTTGGGAAAACCATTTACAGTTACTGACATTACCACTAAAAAAGGAAAGGAAGCCCCTCCCCGACTCTTCGACCTCACCTCGCTGCAGGTGGAGTGCAACAAGAAATACAGCTTTTCCGCTGAGCAGACGTTACAACTCATCCAGAGCCTTTACGAAAAGAAACTCACCACCTATCCCCGCGTCGATACCACCTACCTCAGCGACGACATCTACCCAAAATGTCCGCAGATTCTGCAGGGTTTGGTGGCCTACACGCCCCTTACCGCCCCGCTGATGGGCAAGAAACTCCCGAAAAGCAAGAAGGTTTTCGACAGCTTGAAAGTCACCGACCACCACGCCATCATTCCGACAGGTGTTGTGCCACAGTACCTTACGCAACAGGAGGGGTTGGTGTACGACGAGGTGTGCCGCCACTTCATCGCGGTGTTCTACCCCGACTGCGTGTTTGCCAGCACCACTGTGCTGGGCAAGGTAGATGCGGTGGAGTTCAAAGCCACGGGGAAGCAGATTCTCGAGCCCGGCTGGCGCACCGTGGTGATGCCTGCCAAGCAGAACGATGACAAAGATGAGGAGGATGACAAGGAGAAGACGCTGCCCGTCTTTGTCAAGGGCGAGCAGGGACCGCACGAACCGAAACTGGCCGAGAAATGGACTACCCCACCCAAGCCTTACACCGAGGCTACGCTGCTGCGCGCCATGGAAACCGCCGGCAAGTTAGTGAAAGACGAGGCGTTGCGTGAAGCGCTGAAAGTGAACGGGATAGGTCGTCCTTCCACCCGCGCAGCCATCATCGAAACGCTCTTCAAGCGCAACTACATCCGCAAAGTGCGCAAGAGCTTGGAGCCCACCCCTACCGGACTGGAACTCATCAGCTTGATACACGAAGAGCTGCTGAAAAGCGCCGAGCTGACGGGCATCTGGGAGAAAAAACTGCGCGAGATCGAGCTGCGCAAGTACGATGCCACCACCTTCATCAGCGAACTCAAGCAGATGGTGACGCAGATTGTGCAGGTGGTGATGGCCGACACCAGCAACCGGCGCATCGCCATCACCCCGACAGAAGAGAAAAAAGATGCCAAAAACAAGCAGAATAAGAAGAAAAACAACTTAAAGCAAAGCAAGAGTAAATCAGATAAAAATTCTAATAATCAGAATAATAATAAAAAATCATCCACTTCACAAGATGTCATTGTCGGAACACCATGTCCGCTATGTAACAAAGGTGTAGTCATCAAGGGAAATACGGCCTATGGGTGTTCCGAGTGGCGCAACGGCTGTACCTGGCGTCAGCCGTTCAACCATCATTAAGCAAAAAAAGAATATGAAAAAACAACAAGATCTCAAAACTCGCGCCGCCTATCAGGAGGGAACGGTGTCGGTTGTCGGCAATGTGGTGCTGTTTGCCCTGAAGATGTGGGCCGGCGTGGTCACCGGCTCGCTGGCGCTGATGGCGGACGCATGGCACACGCTGTCCGACTCGCTCAGTTCGGTGATCGTGATTCTGGCCGCCATGCTGTCGCGGCGCAAGCCCGACAAGGCGCATCCCTTCGGACACGGCCGGTGGGAGCAGATTGCCGCCATTGCCATCGCCATGATGCTGGGCATCATCGCCTACAGCTTCCTCACCGACTCGGTGGAGCGGCTGCAACAACGCGAGTCCACCACTTTCGGCACGCTGGCCATCGTGGTCACCGTCATCTCCATTGTGGCCAAGGAGGGCATGGCGCAGTACGCTTTCTGGCTGGGGAAAAAGAGCGACAACCTGAGTGTGAAGGCCGACGCGTGGCATCACCGCACCGACGCGCTCTCGTCGTTAGTGGTGCTGGTGGGCATCCTGTGTGCCAAGCATTTCTGGTGGATCGACGGTGCGCTGGGCATAGTCATTGCGCTGATGCTGTTCTACGCCACTTTTGAAATCATGAAGGAAACCATCAACAAGATATTGGGCGAGAAGCCGCCGCAGGAGCTGGTGGACAACATTATACGCCGTGCCGCAGAGTTGAGTCCCGCCGACTTGCAGATGCACCATTTCCACCTGCACAACTACGTGACGCATCAGGAGCTTACCTGCCACATCCGTCTGCCCGGCGACCTGCCGCTGTCGGAGGGCCATGCCATCGCCACCCGCATCGAGCAGATGATCGAGCAGGAGTACAAAATCTCCGCCACAATCCATGTAGAGCCCATCGGCTACGAGCATCCGGAGGACTGAGGGACGTTCAGAGGTCTGCGGAGGTTCCGCCGCTCAAACAGCGAGCGGCGGAATGGTGAAAAGTTATCAACAAAATATCAACAGTTAGAAATGGCCGTTTTAGTGCTGTTTTTGCGTGAAAATTGGCCACAAAAGGAAATAAATAAGCAGTTTTTTTGCCCATGAAATCGTGGCGACGGGGGGGGGCCCGGGCGCCC
>JBGURX010000027.1:0-33022 GCA_045132235.1 Bacteroidales bacterium | reverse complement strand
TAAAGTGCTTTTCCCGTGGTCAATATGAGCAATGATGCAGAAGTTGCGGATGTTTTTCATTTTGAGTGAGCAGAGGGTAGATTAACGTACAACAGTGACGGTACCGAGGAACTCTTTCGGGGTGGCGTCCATGGTGCTGGTCTGGATGACATACACATAGCTGGCGCAGGGAACAGGCTTGCCATGGGAATCTTTGCCGTCCCAGCCTTGAGTCAGCGAGTTGGTCTTGAAAATCATTCGGCCGTTGCGGTCGAACACCATGCACACGTAGTTGCTTTCGTCCACACCTTCGCCTTGCGGCAGCCAAATTTCATTGATGCCGTCACCATCGGGTGTGAAGGCGTTGGGTACGTAGAAGTAGAATGGTTTCTGGATAGATACCTGATGCGTGACAGAGTCTGAACATCCGAAGTCGGAAGTCACCCACTGGGTCACTGTGTAGATGCCGGAGTGTGTGTAGGTATGGCTGGGGCTCTGCTCGATGGCGGTGTTGGAGTTGGACCACTGGTCTCCAAAGTCATAGAGCCAATTGGCAGCGCCTTCCGAGAAGTCGAGGAAGCGTACGTCGGCGACGCCATCCTCAAGATAGGTGAGGAACTGTTCGGGAGCGAAAGCTGCAGTAGGATAGGGATGTACGGTGACGGTGGTCTGTCCGCTGGACTGGCAACCCACCTCGTCGGCCACGGTCAGCGTGTAGGTGGTGGTGACTTGCGGATAGACGGTGATGGACTGGGTAGTGGCACCGTTGCTCCAGTGGTAGTAAGCGTAGTCGTTGGCTGTGATGACAAATCGCTCGCCGGCGCAGGCTTCGTTAGGCTCCAGCGTGAAGGTCGGCGGGTCGATGGAGGCCACAGCATAAATGGTGACGCTGTCGCTTCTCACGCAGCCGTTTTCATAGGTTACGGTCACGGTATAGGTGGTCACAACATCTTCGGGAATGGTGGTGAATTGCGCCACGGTGTCGCCCGTGTTCCATACGTAGGAGATGGGAGTCTCGGTGAAAGCCTCGATGGTTACCTCTTCGTTCGGACAAAGGGTGTCTTTGGATGCCACCACGGTCAGAATAGGTGTGGCATTGTTGACGTTGATATGGCAGCGGTTGACAATGTCGAAGTAGTCGCCGTTGCAGGCAGTGTATTGCAGACGGGCGGTATAGTCGTTGCTCTCACTGGGAGTTACGGTCAGCAGGTCGCCATGTCCGAGCACGGTGCCGTTGGCCGACGTGTCAGTGCCCAGATACCAAGTGACGGTGTAGCTGGGCTGTCCGGTCGGCATGAAGCGCCATGCCTCTTCGTGAGCGGTCCACGGACCCGTGTTGCGGCCGGGAGGTGTGATGCCTCGCGAGCAGTCGGCATTCTGGAGACCAATCACGCCGTTGCCGTCGTTCCATGAGGTGCAGGTCGGTGCATCACGCAAATAAATATCAATAACATTCGTGCCTTCATATAATACAATCATGGAGGTGAAGGTTCTGATATCGGTGCAGGAGAAAAGCTTGATATTGTTGAAGCTCAACACATAGCTTCTGCAAGGATATTCTCCTAAAACACCCTCGAAAATGCCGCCGTCGCCCGTGGATGCCACATAATCGCTGGTGGAGGGGTAGATGTCTCGATAGCAGGCAAAGATGGTGTTGGGGAAGAGAGCGGCATCGGGAATGGACTCGTCGTACGACCATGCGCAGCTGTTGCCGGCCACGCTGGTGTTAAAGGTGGCCACAGAGTTGGCACCTGCCACAATCTGGGTGTAGGTATTGCCATAATAACAGAAGGTAAAGGGCAGGTTGACGACCGAACTCCACGTGTCGTCGGTAGCGTTGGCAAAAATACGGGTACCGTCGGTATAGCCGTAAGGCGGGTTGTAGGGGATGGCGAAGACGAAGTAGTCGTCGGCTTCCACAGCCGTTGCCATGACGTTGGCACTGAGGGTCACGTCAGGCTGCGTCGAACAGTCGATGTCGATGTCCACGTTGTTGGTGCCGAGCTCTGCAGGAGCGACACTCGGACAGCCTTCCGCCGCGCAGTCCATCACGGCCACGGTGACGCTGGAAATCAATTCGCAGCAGGCGGGGTCGGCCGGTGTGGCGGTCACGGTATAGGTGGTGCTGATAGTCGGGTTGTCGTTGATGGTGGTGCCGGTGGCACCGTTGTTCCATGCGTAAGTGTAGCTGCTGCAAGAGCCTTCCACCTGCAAGTTGGCGGTGATGGTGACCGGCTCGGTGCTGCCCGCGCAGAAGCCTGCGGGTGTGGCCTGCACGTTGAGTCTGGTGCCGGAAACCTCAGCCGTTACTCGCACGGTCTTGGCACAGCCTGCTCCGTCGGTCACGCGCACGCGATAGACGGTGGTCTCATCAGGAGTAGCGGTTACAGTAGGACCATTGGCGGTGTTGAGACTGCCGGCCGGCGACCATGTAAAGGTATAGTCGCTGCCGCTGCCGCCCGTGGCGGATGCTGTGAAGGTGGCACTGCCGCCCTGGCACAGGATGACACTGGCGGGTGTGACGGTCACCACAGGCTGGTCGCACGGGATACAGGCCTGGATGCACACGTTATCGACGGCGGCCGGACTGTAGTTCTGCACAGAACCGTCGTTATGCCACATGAAGTAAAGCAGCATGTATTGTCCTGAATAGGTCTCGTGGTCAAGGATGACTTCGGTATGGTGCCACTGGTCGTTGTAGTTGCCGTAGGTGTTGAAGTAGTTGGTGTAGGAAGATGAAGTTGCATCGGGGTTTGTGATGCGGGTGGAACCGGCAGGCTGGGTAGTGCTACCCGCTGTTACCGTGGTTTCTCCTCCGATAAAAATCGACATGTAGTCGCAGGAACTCTCGCCGCCGCACTTCCAGTCGAAACTCAGTACGAAGTCATCGTCGCATTCCGGGAATTCAATCTCTTTATATGCCCAAACAGTGGAGGCGGTGTTGGTGTAGCTGTTGGGCGGGGTGGCTGCCGTGGGCGAGTTCGACACATACAAGGCGTACTGTCCGCCGTTGTTGGTGCCGGTGCCCGTCACCCACTGGTTGGTCTGGCTGCCGTTCACCAAAGTCCATTCAGCGCGGCCAGTGGCGGTCTCAAAGTCGTTGCAGTCCTGGTTGCAGTCGCCCACCTGCACGGTGTGGGTGGCAGTCAGGGTGCAGCAGTCGCCGCCGACCGGAGTGGCGGTGACGGTATAGGTGGTGTTCTGCTGCGGCACATCGGTGGAGATGTTGCCTGTCGGGCCGTTGCTCCATGCATAGGTGTAGTTGCTGCAGCTTCCGCTTACATTCAGCACGGCATTGAGGGTCACGGGGTCGGTGCCGCGGCAATAGACGGCCGGCGACTGGGTGATCTCGATGGTGGTGCCGGAAATCTCCACGGGGATGCGCACCGACTTGGCGCAGTCCTCACTGTCGGTCACGCGGAGCGTGTAGGTGGTGGTGGCGCTCGGTGTGGCGGTGGTGGTGGCCGTGTTGGTGGAGCTGAGGCCGGTGGCCGGCGTCCACTCGTAAGTATAGCCGTGACCGCTGCCGCCCGACACGGTGGCATTGAAGGTCACGCTCTGTCCTTGGCAGAGCAGAGCCGATTCGGGCGTGACGTTCACCACAGGCTGGTTGCAGGGCTCGCACGACTGGATGCACACATTGTCAACAGCGGCGGGACAGTAATTCTGGACGGAGCCATCATTATGCCAAAGGAAGTACAGACGCATAATCTGGCCTGAATAGGTTGCATTAGCAAGGGTGATCTCTACATGATGCCAGTCGCCGTTGTAGCTGCCGTAAGTGTTGAAATAGGTGGAATAGGAGGAGTTGGTCTGGTTGGGGTTGGATATGCGGGTTGCTCCGGAGGGTGCGGTGGTACTGCCGGCGGTTACCGTGGCGGGTGCGCCAATCCATACGCCCATGTAGTCGCAGGAAGACTCGCCGCCGCATTTCCAGTCGAAACTCAATACGTAGTCATCATCGCATTCGGGGAATTCAATATCTTTGTAAGCCCATACGTTCGAGGTGGTGTTGGTGTAAGAATTAGCAGGAACAGCACTGGTAGGGGCGTTGGAGACATATAAGGAGTATTGTCCGCCATTGTTGGTGCCTGTGCTCATCACCCATTGGTTGGTCTGGCTGCCGTTCACGAGGGTCCACTCGGCGCGGTCGGCGGTGGTCTCGAAACCGTTGCAGTTGTTCACGCAGTTGGTGGGGTTGATGGTGACGGATGCTGTGGAGCTGCAGCAGCCTTCCGAGTTGGCAGTGACCGTGTAGGTGGTCTGTGAGGTGGGGGAGACCGTGATAGTCTGGCCCGTCATGCCATTGCTCCAGTTGTAGGTGTAGTTGGTGCAGGCGTCGCACGACACGATGGCCTGCCAGCCGTCATACTGCACACTTCCGTCGGAGGTGAACTTCACCGTCAGCGAGTTGCTGGTGGAGGTATAGCTCACATTGCCGTTGACAGTGCTCAGCAGACCGTAGTGCAGCTGCGTGCCTCCCGTTCCGACACCTTCGTACACGTAGATGTAGTCGCAGCAGCTCTCACCATTGGCCGAAAGGAAGGTGATGGTCACAGGACTTCCGTTGCTGGAGGTGAAGGTGTGGATCAAGCTTTCCGATGAGCTGTAGTTGCCACTCGGGCCGCCCGAGTCGTAGAAGCATATCGACTGGCCGCAGGTGACGGTGGTGGTCGTGTTGCTCATGTTGACGGATGTGGCGCAGCTGCCGGGATCCGCACCGTTGATCGATGCGGTCAGCGTGACTTGGTCGCCGTTGCAAACGATTCCAGTGGGACCCGAAATGCTGACGGTGCATTGTCCGAACGCGCTGCTGAGGCAGCCTGCCAAAAGGATGAGGAGGGCGAAAAATGTCTTTCTCATTTGTTTTATTTTATTTTTTTTATTGATTATCAATTATTTATAAAATGAATTTTTAGAAAATGAATAGAAAAAGCTACAATACATCCAATTAAAAATTCATCGCTGCAAAATTACTACTTATTTTTTATATAGAGTTCGCTTATCCTTACAAAATCGCTGAAAATTTGTTGCCTTTATTCTAAAAAAATCGTGTATTTTTGCAAACTCATTTCTAAGGATGAAAGTTTTAGTCGTTTTACCCCGTTTCCCGTACCCCCTTGAGAAGGGCGACAAGCTCCGCGCTTACCATCAGCTGCGGGTGCTTTCGCGCTATCATGACCTTTATGTGGTGGCCTTGTGCGAGCAGCTTCCTTCAGAGGAGTCGATGGACAAAATCCGTCCCTTCTGCAAGGAGTTGCATGTGGTGAAACTGACATGGGCAAGCCGGCTGTGGAACACCGCACGTGCCCTTTTCACGGGACTTCCTCTCCAATGCGGCTATTTCTACAATCGCAAAGCCCAGAAACTTGTCAATGAACTGGTGGCTCGCGTGCAGCCCGACCGCATTTTCTGTCAGTTGATACGTGTGGCGGAGTATGTCTCTCATTTCAATATTAAAAAAACGCTTGATTATCAAGATGTTTTGTCAAAGGGAATGCAACGTCGCGCCGAGAAAGCCTCTTTCTTGAAACGTTGGCTTTTCAATGCTGAACATCATCGCCTCTGTCGTTATGAGGAGAAAGTTTTCTCGTTGTTTGATGAGAAGGTGATCATCACGGAGGTGGACCGCGACCTCATCCCGCACGAACAGAGCAACCAAATCCATGTGGTGGCCAACGGTGTGGATTTTGACTATTACCAGCATAGGGATTGTGAGAAAAATTATGACTTGATTTTTGCGGGGAATATGAGCTACGCGCCCAATGTGGAGGCGGCGCAGTATCTGGTGAAGGAGGTGATGCCGCTGCTGTGGCAGGACTATCCCGACCTCACGGTGGCCCTTTGCGGTGCCTCGCCCGCCCCTGCCGTTCGCACTCTCCAGAGCCGCCGCGTCATCGTCACCGGCTGGGTGGACAGCATGGCCAGCTACTATGCGCAGTCACGGGTGTTCATCGCCCCTATGCACCTTGGTACCGGCCTGCAGAACAAGCTGTTGGAAGCTATGTCGATGAAATTGCCCTGCGTCACCACCACCCTCGCCGGCAAGCCCCTCAAAGGTGTAGAGAACGGCAAGGAAATTCTCATCTGCAACACCACCACCGGCTTCGCCGAGGCGGTGAAAACCCTGCTCGAAAATCCTGAGGTGTACGAAAAGATTTCTGAAAACGGCTACCAGTTTGTGAAATCCAACTACAACTGGGAGCGCGTGAATGAACAGCTGGCGCAGATCATTGCGGGATAATCCATCCTCCAAAATCCTCAAAAACCTTTCAATTTTCAATTCACAATTTTCAAATTTTTCGTAAATTTGCCGCCTCATTTTGCATATTATGAAGCGAGCCGATTACGTATTTGAAACCAGCTGGGAAATCTGTAACAAAGTGGGTGGTATCTACACCGTTTTGTCCACCAAAGCGCTGACCGCCGTCAGCCATTACCACAACAACTATATCTGCATCGGACCCGACATTTTGCACGAGTCGGGCGGCAACAGCGACTTCGAGGAGTCGCCGGAGCTGTACCGTGCATGGCGCGAGACCGCCGTCCGCTCCGGTCTCCGCATCCGCGTGGGCCGCTGGCGCGTGGCCGGCAGTCCCGTCGTGGTGCTGGTGGATTTCACCCCTTTCTTCGAAAAGAAAAACGAAATTCTCACCGATTTCTGGCTCAACTACAAACTCGACTCTATCAGCGGCCAGTGGGACTACGTGGAACCGCTGCTGTTCGGCTACGCCGCCGGCAAGGTCATTGAGAGTTTTTATCAGTACCACTGCTCCGCCATGGACGGCATTGTGGCCCACTTCCACGAGTGGATGACCGGCGGCGGCATCCTGTACCTCAAGCAGGCCTGCCCGCAGGTGGCCACCGTGTTCACCACCCACGCCACCGTATTGGGACGCTGCATCGCGGGCAACGGACTGCCGCTCTACGGCGACATCCGTCAGTACGACCCGCAAGGCACCGCCAACCGCTTCGGCGTGCAGTCGAAGTTCTCATTGGAGTCGCTCTCCGCACAGCATGCCGATGCCTACAGCACTGTGAGCGAAATCACCGACAAGGAGTGCGCCGCTTTCTTCTGCAAGCCCGCCGATGTCATCACCATCAATGGTTTCGAGAACGACTTCGTGCCGCAGGGCGAAGCGTACACCCGCAAGCGTGCCGCCGCCCGCGCCAAACTGCTGCAAGTGGCCTCCTGCCTGCTGCAACAGCCCATCGCCAACGATGCCCTGCTGCTGCTCAACAGCGGACGATACGAATTTCACAACAAAGGTATCGACTTGTTTGTCAGAAGTTTGGCAGAGTTGGAGGAGAAACATCCGCAACGCGACATCCTCGCCTTCATCATGGTGCCCGCCGGCACCAGCGGCTTGCGCACCGAGCTGATTAAACGTATGGAAGAAAAAGCTTCCATCGACGACGACAGCCATGCAGCCCTGCGCGACTACTCCACCCACCCGCTGCACGACCCCTACAACGATCCGATTATCAAAGAGTTGAACAGACTCAATATGGACAATGCCCCTGCCTCCAAGGTGAAGGTGGTGTTTGTGCCTGTATATCTCGATGGCCGCGACGGCGTGCTCAACCTTTCCTACTACGACACGCTCATCGGCTTCGACATGACGCTGTTCCCCTCGTACTACGAGCCGTGGGGCTACACGCCGTTGGAGAGCGTGGCCTTCGGCATTCCCACTGTCACCACCTCGCTGGCTGGCTTCGGTGCATGGGTGAATGCCAACTTCAAGCAGCAGCAGGGAGTGACCGTCTGCCCCCGCACCGACAACAACGAAGAGGACGTTTGCCGCCGGATGGTGGAGGTGGTGCTGCAATACTCCAACCTGAGTGCCGAAGAGAAAGAGCAGGCCGCTGCTGATGCCAAGGCCATCGCTGCAAAGGCTTTGTGGTGCAATTTGTATGAAAATTATCAGAATATTTATAATAAAGCATTGGAAAAGAGTGCTTTAAGATTTGATTTTTATAAAGATAAAATGTCCCATTTCGCATTGAATACCGAACCCGAACAGCCCGAACAACCCAACTGGAAACGTGTCACCATCAAGTCCAACCTCCCCGACAACTTGCAGAAGCTGGAGGCGTTGGCCAACAACCTTTGGTGGAGTTGGAACTACGAGGCTCGCGAGCTGTTTGAGGAAATCGCCGGCCCCGAATGCTGGGCGGAGTATAACGAAAATCCCGTCCACATGCTGCAGATGCTGCCGTTGGATGTGCTGAAAAAATTCAGTGCCAACCAGCAGTTTGTGCAGAAGCTGGATAAAGTTTATGCTGATTTTCAGGATTATATGAATGAGCCCAGTCGGCGTACGGAGAAGAAGGTGGCCTATTTCAGCATGGAGTTCGGCATCAGCAACGAGCTGAAGATTTATTCGGGCGGTTTGGGTATGCTGGCGGGTGATTATCTCAAGGAAGCCAGCGACTGCAACGTGAACATGGTGGCGGTGGGCCTGCTGTACCGCTGCGGCTATTTCGTGCAGCAGATTTCCCCCAACGGCGAGCAGATCAACCTCTACCCGCAGCAGAGCTTCTCGAAGCTGCCCATCCATCCCGTACGCGATGCGGAAGGCAACTGGATGACGGTGACGATGGCACTGCCCGGCCGTCAGCTGTATGCCAGAATATGGCGTGTCGATGTGGGACGTATTAAACTTTATCTCCTTGATACAGATTTAGATAAGAATAATGCAGATGACCGTAAGATTACGGCCAACCTGTATGGTGGCGACTGGGAAAACCGATTGAAGCAGGAGTTCCTGTTGGGCATTGGCGGCGTGCGTTTGTTGGAGGCAGTAGGGGAGAAACCCGAGATTTTCCACCTCAACGAAGGCCATGCCTCCTTCCTGTCGCTGGAGCGTACCCGCATGCTGATGGAGCAACGTCATCTCTCGTTCCCGTCGGCGATGGAGCTGGTGCGTGCCTCTTCGCTGTTCACCACCCACACGCCCGTGCCCGCCGGCCACGATGCCTTCAGCGAGGACATGATGCGCGTCTATTTCTCGCGCCTGCCCGAGGTGTTCAACATCAGCTGGCAGCAGTTCATGGGACTGGGGCGCAAGCACGCCTCCGATGCGAACGAGAAGTTCTCGATGAGCATCCTTGCGTGCCGTTTCTGTCAGGAGGTGAATGGCGTGAGCTGCATCCACGGCCGCGTCACCCGCGACATGTTCGAGTACCTGTACGACGGCCGTTTCGCCGACGAACTGCACATCGGCTATGTCACCAACGGCGTGCATTATCCCACATGGGCGCATAAGCGTTGGCAGCAGTTTCACAAACAGCTGCTGGGCGACAATTTCAAGCAGGACATCTCCAATGACGAGCTGTGGAGCAAGATTTATAACGCTTCTGACAAAGAGATTTGGGGAATTAAAGAGGCTCTGAGGAAGGAGATGATAGGACATGTTAAAGCATTGGTAGAGATGCAGATGCGTCGCCGCAACGACCCGCCGGCACTGATCATGAAGACCGTGAAGGCCATCCGCGACGATGTGCTCACCGTGGGCTTTGCCCGCCGTTTCGCCACCTATAAGCGCGCCCATCTGCTTTTCACCAATGAGGAGAAGCTGCATGCACTGCTTAACAATCCAGCGCAGCCGATGCAGTTCATCTTCGCTGGCAAGGCGCATCCGCATGACAAGGCGGGACAGGACCTCATTCGTCGCATCATCGACTTTTCGAGAAGACCGGAGTATATCGGCAAGATTATCTTTGTGGAGAATTACGACATGGTGCTGGCCAAGAAGTTGATATCGGGCTGCGATGTGTGGCTCAACACACCTACCCGTCCGTTGGAGGCCAGTGGCACCAGCGGCGAGAAGGCCGTGATGAACGGCGTGCTCAACTTCAGTGTGCTGGACGGCTGGTGGGCGGAAGGTTACGTGCAGGGCGCGGGATGGGCTGTGGATGAGCAGATTACGTATGCGGATGTGCATCGTCAGGACGAGCTCGATGCAGCCAACATATACGCCATCTTTGAGGAGCAGATTGCGCCTGCTTTCTATCGCCGCACCGACGGCATCCCGACGGAGTGGACCGGCATGATGAAGAACTGCTTCGCGAAAATCTCGCCCCATTTCACCATGAAGCGCCAGCTCGACGACTATTACCAGAAATTTTACAGCAAGTTGCAGCAGCGCAGCGAGTTGCTGGTAGCCAGCGACGGTGAGAATTTGGTGGAGATCGTGCAGTGGAAAAACCGGATGCTTTCGGCATGGGGCAATGTGCGTTTCCTCAAAAACAATCTGCCCGCCGATCCCGACAGCACCTTCTACTTGGGCGCCACCCGCGAGCTGTGGGCCGAGGTGGAGCTGGGCAACCTGAAACCCGAGGAGGTGAAGTTGGAGATTGTGTTCACCCGCAACAAAGACGGGAGGATGCGTCTTTTCAGCAAATATGCCTTCAAATTAGATAGTTACGACAATGGTGTGGCACGTTTTGTGTGTCCGTTGGCCGCAAAGGTGGCGGGCGTGTGGAACTGTGCGCTCCGTCTCACCCCGCAGCATCCATTACTGCCTCATGACATGGACCTCTGCCTCGTGAAGTGGGGCTGATAGTAGATGTTTAGTACACCTCCATCCACTCGTAGCGGTTGCCTTGGTGCTCGATGAA
Organism: Bacteroidales bacterium; assembly: GCA_045132235.1. Classification (GTDB taxonomy): domain Bacteria; phylum Bacteroidota; class Bacteroidia; order Bacteroidales; family WCHB1-69; genus UBA1756. Next base: position 22,420 of record JBGURX010000027.1, on the reverse strand, counting down.
TTTCACCAGGTCTTCGCGCTTGATGATGAGAGAAGCCGTGTTGATGCAGGGATGGAAGCTGACCTTCTCGGCTTGCAGCAAGTTGCTGTCCAAGAACACGATGACGTGGTGCTCCACATCGTTGATGAGGCCGAACGGTGTGACCGATCCGGGCGTTACCCCCAAGTATTTCATCAGCCGCTGCTCGGAGGCGAAGCTCAGCTTGCCCTGATGTAACTTCTTCTCGATGTCGTGGATGTCCATCACGCGGTCGCAGTCGAGGCACACCAAGTAGTGCTGGTTGCCCTTGTGGTTGCGGAAGAAGAGGTTTTTGCAGTGCTTGGCATCATGCCCCGCCCAATACTGCTTGGCAATCTCGATGGTGGGGGCGGCGGGATGCTCCAGATACTCAAAGGGGATGTTCAGTTCGTCTAAAAGCTGGTATAATTTCGGGTCTCCGTTCATGGTTGCGGTTTTGGGATGCAAAATTACAAATTTATTGCCAACATTTTTGTATTTTTGCGCCTTAAATTATTGTGATGGAAAATGATGAAATTTTAGAGGAAGCCAGCAGCGAAAAAGAGGAATTGTTCGAACATTTTCGTTTCGTTGTGGACCCCGGCACGGAAATCATCCGGCTCGACCGTTACCTCACCAACTTGATGGCGCATACTTCGCGCAACCGCATCCAGCAGGCCGCGAAGGCTGACTGTATCTTGGTGAACGGCAAGCCCGTCAAGTCGAACTACCGTGTCCATCCCCGCGATGTCATCAGCATCCTGCTGCCTCGTCCCGTGCATGTGTTTGAGCTTATCCCTGAGGATATTCCGCTCGACATTGTGTATGAGGATGCTGATGTGATCATCATCAACAAGCCGGCCGGCATGGTAGTGCATCCCGCTGTGGGCAATTTCACGGGCACGCTCGTCAATGCGCTGCTGTGGCACTTCCAAGGCCAGAAGGACGCCGACGGCAATGATGTGAAGCCGCTGCTGGTGCACCGCATCGACAAGAACACCTCCGGCATCATGATTGTGGCCAAGTCGGAGATTGCCCAGATGAAACTGGCCGCCAACTTCTTCGAGCACAGCATCGAACGGCGGTACCGCGCCCTCGTGTGGGGCGACTTCCCCGATGATGAAGGCACTGTGGTGGGCAACGTGGGCCGTGACCCGAAAAACCGCCTTGTGATGACCGTCTTCCCAGAAGACAGCGAGCAGGGCAAACACGCCGTCACCCACTACAAGGTGGTGGAGCGCTTCGGCTACGTCACCATGGTGGAGTGCCGCCTCGAAACCGGCCGCACCCACCAGATCCGTGTCCACATGAAACATATCGGCCACCCGCTCTTCAACGACGAAACTTATGGTGGCAACGAAATCTTGAAAGGTACTACTTTCACCAAATATAAGCAGTTTATCAACAACTGTTTCAAAACGCTTCCACGACAGGCCCTTCACGCCAAATCGCTGGGCTTTGAGCATCCTGTGACAGGAAAGTTCATGCTGTTTGATTCGGAACTTCCTGCTGACATGGCGGAGGTGGTGGAAAAATGGCGCAACTATGCGAAACATAAACAGTTGGAGGAGGATGAAGAGTAGTCTTTTATAGAAAATTATTGAATAATGAAAAAAATAATCCTGCAAAAAGGAAAAGAGAAATCGCTGCAGCGTTTCCACCCGTGGGTGTTCTCCGGTGCGGTGGCCAAGAAGGACAAGTCGCTGGCCGACGGCGATGTGGTGGGCGTTTATAATTTTGAAGGTCAGTTCATGGCGATGGGGCATTACCACAACAGCTCCACCTGTGTCAAGATATTCAGCTTCGAGGAGGTGACTCCCGACGAGGATTTTTGGCGCGAGAAGATTCGCCAAGCGGTGGCTTTGCGCCGGCAGCTGGGACTGATTGACAACCCGCAGACCACCTGTTTTCGTCTCGTGAACGGCGAGGGCGACTACCTGCCGGGACTGATTGTGGACTGGTTCGACGGCAACATCGTGCTGCAGTTTCACTCGTATGGCATGTATTTGATGCGCGACCTTTTGGTCAAAATCTTCCTTGACCTTTTTGGCGAAAAAGTGCATTCCATCTACGACAAGAGCGTGGCTACACTGCCGGAAATTGCAGGCTTCGAGCCGGTGGATGAGTGCCTGTACGGCAGTTTCGACGACGTGCTGGTGCGTGAGAATGGCATTCCTTATTTTATTGACATTGTGAATGGACAGAAGACGGGCTTTTTCCTCGACCAGCGCGAAAACCGCAAGCTGGTAGGGGAGTACTCGCACGGCCGTAAGGTGCTGAACCTGTTTTGCTATACGGGCGGTTTCTCCGCCTACGCACTGGCCAACGGCGCCACGCAGGTCGATTCGGTGGATATTTCCAAGAAAGCCATCGAGTTTGTGGAGCGCAATATCGCCGAGTTGGGCAATGAATATCTTTCCAAGCACACCTCTTACGCTGAAAATGTCTTCGACTTTTTCGAGCACACCCCCGACCAGAGCTACGATGTGATTGTGCTCGACCCGCCCGCGTTTGCCAAGCACCACAAGGTGAAGGAGCAGGGCGTGAAGGGCTATCGCAACCTCAACCGCAAGGCGATGCAGAAGGTGAAGCCCGGCGGTTTCCTGTTCACCTTCTCGTGTTCGCAGGCCGTCTCGCAAGACGACTTCCAGACCATCGTTTTCTCCGCTGCTGCCATGGAGGGCAAACGCATCCGCGTGCTGCGCCACCTCGAGGCCGGTCCCGACCACCCGGTTGACATTTTCCACCCCGAGGGAAGTTATTTGAAAGGTATGCTTGTTTATATTGAAAAATAATAAAATGATGAAGAGGTTTTTATTTTTAAGTCTTTGTGTAATATTGACTTATAACTGTTTTCCTCAAGAAGTGAAACCGCTTTACGATGAGAAGGCTGATGCCGTGGCACAGATTCAGACTGCGGTGAAACAGGCTTCCGATGAGGGAAAGTATGTGGTGTGTCAGGTGGGCGGCAACTGGTGTCCGTGGTGCATCCGCTTTTCGGATTTTATTACCGCTAATGACACTATCAATCAGATAATTAAAGAAAATTTTATCTACATCCATGTCCATTATTCCAAAACCAACAAGAATCCGGAGGCGATGAAGATGTTGGGCAATCCGGCCCGCTTCGGATTTCCGGTTTTGGTGATTTTGGATGAAAAGGGGAATGTCATCCATATCCAAGACAGTTCCTATCTGGAAGAAGGACAAGGATATGATGCGAAAAAAGTGGAGGATTTTTTTAGAAAGTGGACTCCCACGGCGGTCACTACGCTGAAGTGACGGCGGTTTTATTGGCTTTGCGCCGACGTATTTTTCTCAGTATTCCCAAGGTAATGCCGAACACGAGCAGTGCGCCTCCAAGGGCGGTGAAAAACCGTGCGAGGTAGTCGCCGTGGCGGGTGTAGAAGGTGATTTTGTCGTTGATAAAGACTTTCTGGCGGATGGCCGTGCGCTTGCCGTATTCGGTGGTCTGGTGGGCAGTGCCGCGCTCGTCGATGAAGGCCGACGTGCCGGTATTGGCCGCCCGCATGATGCTGCGGCGCGTCTCCACCGCGCGCATCTTCGACATCAGGAAGTGCTGGGTGTGACCTGGCGTTTCGCCCCACCATGCGTCGTTGGTGATGACCGCCATCACCTCCGCGCCGTTGCGCACAAACTCACCGAAATGCTCGCCGTACGCCGACTCGTAGCAGATGGGCACGCCGATACGTACCCGGCAGTCAGGCATCAGGAAAGCGCGCTGCTCGACATCCTCGCCTAACGATCCCGACGTACCGCCCAAGTCGATGGCTAAATCTTCCAGAAAACCAAATACTTGCGGATAGGGCATCTTCTCCACGCCCGGCACTAACTTGCTCTTGAAGTAGGTGCCGGTAACGCCAAAACGGTTGTAGCAGACCGAGGTGTTGCAATAGTCATAGTATAATTGTCCGATGCCCGCTGCCGGATGGGCAGTCTCGGTGGCTTTGTGGTCGTAATATTGCACAGTGGAGGTGCCGAAAACGAAGTTGAGATCGGTGTGGGTGAGAATGGTGGTGTCGAAAAGGTCAAGACCGTTGTATATTTCGCTGCTCCGTCCCTGCCCGTTAACAAAAATGTCGTATTTCATGGTGTTGGCAATGGCTGATTCGGAGCATACCACTACGTCGGTTTGGTCGGTGATGAGCGGCCGGGCCACTTCCAAAATGCGTGCAGCGTGCTCTTTGTTCGACATCATGTACTCTTCCACCCATGGGTCTGTATTTTGCTGTACTACAACAGCTTCTATGGAACGGCGGTTTTCGTCTGTCGGCATGGGGTAGGTGTAGAAACGGATAAGCGATAGGACTGCCGGCACGATGAGCCAACCCAGCAACACGCTGCCGACGATGATGCGCCGTTTGCCCGTCTGTCGCAGCGACAGGAGCAGTGCCACGGCGAGGAAGTTGGCGGCGAGAATCCAAATGGTGCCGCCGAACGCTCCGGTGATTTCGTACCACTGCACGAACTCGGTGCAGGAAGAGAACAAATTTCCAAGGTTGAGCCACGGCCATGTGAGGTCCCAGTTGAGGTGGAGGAACTCCCATGCGCACCAAAAAGAGGTGAAGCAGAGCGCATCCACCCAGAACGGCAGGCGCAGTTTGCGGAAGCGTTGCCAGCCGCCGAACACTATCGACATGAACAGCGAGTTGAGCACCACCATGGCGATACAGCCTTCAAGGGTGCTGTTCTTTACCCACCAGGTGGTGAGGATATTCCAGATGACAAAGGTCAGGTACGAATAGCCCATCCCTTTGAGGAACGGCAGCCGTGCGTCTTCGTTGGCGATAGACTGGCTCACCATCAGCAGGGGCACAAGGGCGAAGAAGCTGAGGAAGGCGAGGCCGTGGGGCGGCCACGAGAGCCAAAGCAGGATGCCGGAGAGAAGGGCGAGGCCGGCTCGTTGTAGAAATCGGAGTCCTTTGTGGGGTGTGGGGGATGTGGAGGTGGTCATCGGACAGCGTTTTTAGGGTATGGTTAGCGATCGGTTTTGCGGAGCTCGAAATTCTTGCCCAGATAGACTTTCCGCACAAACTCGTCGTCGGCGAGCTCCTGGGCGGTGCCGGTGCGCAGCACGGTGCCTTCGTGCAGGATGTAGGCGCGGTCGGTGATGGCCAAGGTTTCGTGCACGTTGTGGTCGGTGATGAGAATGCCGATGTTCTTGGTCTTGAGTTTGGCCACAATCTCTTGGATGTCTTCCACGGCGATGGGGTCCACGCCGGCGAAGGGCTCGTCGAGGAGGATGAACTTCGGGTCGGCGGCAAGGCAGCGGGCGATCTCGGTACGGCGTCGCTCCCCGCCGGAGAGGTTCTTGCCGAGGTTCTTCCTCACTTTGTGCAGGTTGAATTCCGTCAGCAGGCTCTCCATCCGCTCCTTCTGCTCGGCACGACTGCGGCCGCTGAACTGCAGGATGGACAGAATGTTCTTCTCAACGGTCATGTCGCGAAACACGGAAGCCTCCTGCGGCAAGTATGAAATGCCTAACTGGGCGCGCTTGTACATGGCCATGCCGGTGATGTCTTCATTGTCAAGGTAGATGTGCCCCGACAGCGGACGAATCAATCCGACAATCATGTAGAATGAGGTGGTCTTGCCCGCCCCGTTGGGACCGAGCAGTCCCACAATCTCGCCCTGGCGCACGTTGAGGCTCGCCTCGTTGACCACAGTGCGGGAGTGGTATTTCTTCACTAACTTTTCCGTTCGGATGATGTGGGTGTTCTCTTCCATGGCTTATTATTTGGTGGCTGCCATCTTGATGGCGTTGGTGAGGGTGTCGGCAAATCGCTGCATGTACGGTTTGACCATGGGGGCAAGAAAGACAGGAATGTCCAAGTTCATGGTGAGGGCGAGGTCGCAGCCTGTCTCATCGCCTGTGATGTCAAAGGTACAGGAGGCGGGAATGCCCTTGTCGTTGCCCACCGTGTAGGTGATGCGGCTGTAGGGCTGTTTCTCCTGAATGCGCAGGGTGATCTTGGCGATGCCGGGCACCTCAAATTCGCAGAAGTCCTCTTCGGCATGCCAGTTCTGAATCTGTTGCTGCGTGGCCATCTCTTCAAAGTTGTGGCAGTCGCACAGCATCCCATACACCTTCTGACTGCTGGCTTCGATATGCTCTACTTTGCTGTCTATATTCATAAATATTAGTGTAAAAGTTTGTAAATCAATTCTTTGTACAATTCTTCTTCGGTGGTGTTGCAGTCCACTCCTTTTGATTTTACATCAAATTCGCGTAAAAGTTCAATGTTGCGAATGAGGGTCTGTTTGGAGAATCCGGAGGTGATGGCCACATCGCGGCGCAGCTGGGCGTCAGAGCGGCGCGGGCCGAAGCAGAGACGTTGCTCCTCAATGTTTTTGGTGGGGGCGAGCTGGTACTTGAGCATTCCGCTGTAGAGGTAGTACAGACTGCCGATGGCGGCCTGCAACGGGTTGGCTTTCAGATTCTGGCAGAAGGCGTTCACGATGGTGTAAGCCTTGGTCTCGTTGCGGTCGCAGAGAGCATCGCGCAGGGCGTACAGGTTGTACTGGTTGCTGATGCCGATGTGCCGGTCGATGATTTCAGGGGTGATGTTGGTGCCTTCGGGGAAGGTGATGCGCAGTTTGGTGAACTCGTTGTCGATGCGCGACAGGTCGTTGCCGATGTGTTCTGCGATGAGGTTGGCTGAATCTCTGGAGATTTGGAAAGAGTGCTCTTTGGCGCAGTTTTCCACCCATTCGCCTAATTTCCAGTCGGATACTTTTGCGGAGTCGAAAGTCACGGCGTTGCTGAGCGACTTGTTGGTGGGAAGTTTGCCGTATTTGTAGCAGATGACGAGGATGGTGGTGGTGGTGGGATTGGCACAGTAAGCCATGATGAGGTCGAGGGAGCGCCACTCTTTGGCCTCTTTCACGATGACCACCCGCTGATCCACGCCGAACGGAAACTCGCGGGCCTGTGCGATGACCTCCGCCGGGTTGGTCTCTTTGGCGTAATACACCGACTGGTTGAAGTCGCGGTCGGCTTCGTCCATCACGTTTTCTTCAATGTAGTCGGAGATTTTGTCGATGAACAGCGGCTCTTCTCCGGCAAGGAAATAGACATTGGCGAACTGTCTCTGCTGCAGCTGTTTGAGGATTTCTTTGTAGGTGCTCTTCATAGAAATTGAAAATTGAAAGGTGAGAGGTGAAAATGGAGAAATGGGAAGTGTGGGGGAAGATTATTTGGGAAGTTCGGTGAGTGTTTTGAGGGTGAGTCCGGCGGTGGAGTAGGGGGCGGCGTGGATGGTGGAGAAGTCGTTCTGTAGGTATTTGAAGTAGCCGCATACGGCAATCATGGCGGCGTTGTCGGTGGTGAGGTCGATGGTGGGCACGAAGAGGCGGCGGTGGTACTTGTCGGCGATCTTTTGCATGGCGGCTTTGAGTCCGCTGTTGGCCGACACGCCGCCGGCGATGACGAGGTCGCGGCAGCGCAGCTCCTTGACAGCCTTTTCCACCTTGTTGCTCAGCGACTTGATGATGGCATATTGCATCGAGGCGGCGAGGTCGGCAAGGTTCTCTTCAATGAAATGCTCGTTCACCTTGAGCTGGTCGCGCACGAAGTAGAGGAAAGAGGTTTTGAGGCCGCTGAAGCTATAGTCGAGGCCGGGGAGGTGGGCGATGGCGAAGCTGAACCGTTTCGGGTCGCCGGTCTGTGCCAGCTTGTCGATGACGGGACCGCCGGGGTAGGGGAGACCGAGAATCTTTGCGGCCTTGTCGAAGGCCTCGCCTGCCGCGTCGTCAATCGTCCGCCCGATGATCTCCATGTCGAAATAGTCGTTCACCTTCAACAGGAGTGTGTGGCCGCCCGAAACCGTCAGGCACAGGAACGGAAATTCAGGTTTTTCCTTCACCTCATCTTTTTTCTCCAAAAAATTGGCCAAGACATGCGCCTGAAGGTGGTCCACCTCGATGAGCGGAACCCCCAAACTGAAGGCCATCGCCTTAGAAAATGAACTCCCTACAAGCAATGAACCCAAAAGTCCGGGACCATTTGTATAAGCTATCGCAGATATTTGATTTTTGTGTATCTTTGCACGCTTAAGTGCAGTGTCCACAACCGGGATGATATTCTGCTGGTGTGCGCGCGAAGCGAGCTCGGGAACAACCCCTCCGTATTCGGAGTGAACTCGTTGAGAGGCAATGACATTCGACAATATCGAAGTGCCCTCCACCACCGCTGCGGAAGTGTCATCACAAGAGGATTCTACACCAAGAATGTAAACCGACATAATCGCTGAATTTTGGCACGCAAAAGTACGAAAAAAATCATAAAAATCACGCTGATTGTCTTGGGCAGTTTTATCGCCCTCGACCTTCTGCTGGTGGGATTGCTTTTTGTGCCGCCCATTCAGGAAAAAGTGGTCGGTGTGGTGGCGGAAACCCTTTCCGAAAAATGGAACTCCCGCATCACCATCGGACATATCTACCTGAGTCCCACCCTGAAACTGACGGTGGAAGACCTCGTCATCCGTGACCATCACGACAACTCCATGATTGCCGCCGGCCAGCTGGAAAGCCGCATCACCAAGCTGAAATTCTCCCCGTTCAAACTTGGTTTTTCTGATATAGAATCCGATAAAATACGGGTGAATATCCGCAAATACAAAGGCGATGATGCCGTCAACATCTCCATCTGGGCTAAAAATTTCCAAAAAAAGAAAAAAAATCCCAAGCCCTTCGAGATGACCGCCTCATCCATCATCTTGAAAAACGCCTATTTCATTTATCATAACGACCTTACCTGCAGTACGAAGGACAAAGGAGACATTGACTTCGGATATTTTGAACTGAAAAACATCGATGCCCGCCTCGATAAATTTACCATTGTGGGCTCCGACATCTCTGCCGATATTGAGCATCTGGCCTTTACGCAATATACGGGATTCATCCTCCGCAACCTGTCGGGAAAGTTCCATATCGGTCCGAAAGGGCTGGAACTCAAGAATGCCACTGTGGCCACCCAGACGAGCCGTTTGTTTATGGACTTTGCCTTCGAGTATGGAAGTTGGAAAGATTATGGAGATTTTCTTAACAAGATAAAATTCAATGTTTTAGCCAAGACCTCCACGTTTGATATGCGTGACATCCGCTATTTCGCGCCGAAGACGAAGGGGATGGACAACACACTGGTCTTTTCTGCCCATGTGAAAGGACCTATCAACCATTTGGATGTTAAGGATTTGGATGCGAGATTTGCGGACAATACCCATTTGGCTGGCGATGTGGAGATGGTCAACCTGACCGACTTTTTCAATGCCGACATCCGTGCCAAGTTGGTGCAGAATACGGTGGATTTGCATGAGATTCAGCAGTTCAAACTGCCGGGTGGCAAAACCATTCCGATTCCGGATCAGGTGGCCTCCTTAGGGGTGGTGACCCTTGATGTGGAATATGGCGGGGTGATTTCCGACAAGTTCGATGTGGACGCCTCCTTGCTCACCGATGCCGGCGACGTGGATGCGAAATTCTCCACCCGCTGCCACGAGGCCGACGATGGCTTGGACTATTCTGTCAAGGTAGATGCCAATCGCCTCGCCGTACAGAAACTGCTGCCCAAGGTGACAATGATTGGCGGCGTTACGGGCACCGTCAGTGCGAAAGGCACGGTGGGCGACCTCAACCGTCTGGCCGAGACCGTCTCTGCCGACATGGATGCCGACATCGCCCATGTTTCTATCAAGGGCTACCCGCTGCGCAACCTGAAAGCCAAAGGGAAATATTCAGGGAAGTGCCTCGACGCGGATGTGTCGCTGCGCGACCCCAACTGCAATCTCGCTTTGAATGGCACGATGGATTTTTCGGGGCAGACTTCCGAATATCATGCTGAAGGGAATATCAACAAATTGAATGCCAGTGCTTTGTTCGCCCATCTGCCGATGATGGACAGCACGGTGACCAACGGCTTTGACAAGCTGGTGCGCTATGTGCAGTGCCATCCCGAAGTAACCTTGTCAATGGGTAATTTGTCATGTGACATTGCCGGTAACAGCTTGAGTACGTTGAATGGTAATCTGTTTGTTGACAGTTTGTTATATACACAGGATGGAAAATCCTTGGACTTCGACCGACTCCGTTTTGTAAGTCTCGCCGCCGATGGGCAGCAGCTGATGCGCCTCTCTTCCAACCTCGTGAATGTGTCGATGATCACCACTTACGAGCTTGCCGACGTGCCGAAAGCATTGCTGAATCTGGTCTATACCTACTGCGGCAACCTTTTTGCGGAGCGTAAGACCGCCACAGAGTTCAACTATGATGATGGTATCGACCATTCGCTGTCGCTGAAGGTGGATGCCTACAACATCACTCCCATTCTCGACATGTTCGTGCCGAAGATACAGGTGGATAACAACACCACGCTGTCGGTGAAAACCAACGATTCGCATTCCGCCGACCAACTGCAGTTCTTCTCTCCGGGCATCCGCATCGGCAACGGCATTGTGGTGAACAATGCTCAGATTTCATCCTATCAGGAGGATGTGAAAAATCTGGGTATCAATGCTTCTGTTCGTTCTCTGGTGATTGGGGAAAAAGGCAATTTCTCTTTGGAGAACATCGACCTGAATGCGAATATGGGTCCGCAGACCCTGAAGTACCGGCTCAATTGGAAGAATCCTGCTGTCATCTCGGCTCACAAGTCGTTGCTGTCGGGTGTGGTGGATTTCATCGACGATGGTTCCATCGTGACAAAAGTCGAGGAGTCGGAGGTCTATTTCAAGGAATTCCCATTCTCCTTCAACAAAGACCATTTGGTGACCATCAAGCAGGGCGATGTGAAAATTGACAATCTGATTCTCACCTCCAAGGAGAGCCAGTTGATGGTCAACGGGCATGTGGGCAAATCGAGAGACAGTCTGGTGGGCACCATCGACAATTTGGACGTGGCGGTGCTGAACCAGTTCATCAAGACTGACAAGATGCGGCTGGGCGGTGCGCTGTCGGCCAACGTGCAGATGTCGGAGCTCAGAGGCAACAACGTGCTGTTCGGTACGGCCATCATCCGCGACTTCGAGTTCAACGGGGAGCAGTTCGGACACCTGTATGCCAACGCCATCCTTCCATCCGACAAAAACATCCGTTTCCGTGGAGGTCTCATCGATGCCGAATATTTCCCCGACAGTGCCACCGTGTACAATTATAAGTACAATGAGGATTTCTTAAAGCAGGAAGGGGTGAACACCCGTCTGAACGGCATCTTCGATTCGGATCTGAAGCAGCTGAAGGTGACCGCCGACATCGACACCCTGCCGTTGGGCTTTCTGGAGCCGATGCTCTCATCCTTCAGCCATAAGTTTGAAGGGAACGCCTCTGGCAAAATCGACTTCATCTTCAACAAGGACTCCATGTATTTCGAGGGGCTGGCGGATGTGCGAGAGGCACAGATCGGCATCGCTCCGCTCAATACATATTATTATATTCATCATCAGCCGGTGAAGTTTACAAAGAGCGGCTTTACTTTTGACAAGATGGTGCTGACTGACCAGTTTGGCAACGAAGCCACGATGGACGGCTATGTCAATCATCACAATTTCAACGACTTCAATCTTCAATTGAAAATCTCCACCCAGAAAATCTTCGTGCTGAATACCAAGCAGCAGGCCGATGTGCCTTTCTATGGCGATGGTTTTGTGTCGGGAAATATCACCATTGAGGGCGATATGAACAAGTTGTCGTTCCATGGCGATGACCTCAGCACACAGAGCGGTACGGTGTTCTGTCTGCCCATCAGCTTCGCCGACAAGGCCTATTCGTCGGATGTGATTACCTTCGTGGTGGCCGAGGATGTGAAACATCCGGTGGAGGAGGAAGTGCAGCCGGAAAGTTCGATGGAGATGGATTTCGACTTCATCTTCAATGTCACGCCCGCTGCCGACATCAAACTCGACCTCGACTTGGCGGCCTTCGGCGGAAAGATCAAAACCAAGGGTGATGGACAGCTGCATTTTACTTATAATACGAAGAAAGACAAGATTGTCATTTTGGGCGATGTGGTGTTGCAGTCGGGTTCGTTCATGATGACTTTCGCCCAGCTGCTGAACAAGAAATTTGAGCTTCTGCCGGGCGGCGTGGTGTCGTTCCCGGGTTCCATCTACGACATCAATATTGATGTCCGGGCGGCATATTCCACGGTGGCTTCACTCGCAGACCTTTTTTCCTCGGAATCCACCAATGTGCGTAGAATGCCGGTCAAGGCCTATCTCAACTTTAACGGAAACCTCAACGACCCCGCCGCCATCGACTTCTCTTTCGACCTTCCCAATGCCACTGCCGACATGAAAAACCTTTTCTACAGCACCATCGACACTACGAATATGCAGCAGAAGACCGAGCAGTTCTTCTCCTTGGTGATGCTGGGGAAATTTGCCTCTCAGCAAGCCTCTGTTGCAGATATTGATTTGGAAAGTACAGGTATCGGCGTCCTCACGAGCACCCTTAGCAACTTCATATCCAATCAGTTGAAATATGTGGATGTGAACCTCAACTACCAGAATGCCACTGCCGACAATGCGGCGGAATACGCTGTGGGCGCTTCTACATCCCTTTTCAACGACCGCACCGTCATCGAGACCTACGTCGGCTACAAGGATGACAAAACGAGTGGTTTCAGCAACCAGTTCATCGGAGACTTCAGCGTGGAACAGAAACTGAACGAACTGGGCACATGGCGGCTCAAGGTGTTCAATGTCACCAATCAGGATGAGTTGAGAAATGCCACCCGCAACAGTCCCTACGCGCAGGGCATCGCATTGATTTACAAGCAGGACTTCAATAACAGGAAGGATTTAATCGCTTCTTTCACCCGAAATAAAAAAGATAAGGAGAACAAGCAGAAAAAAGAGCGCAAGCGCAAGAAAAAGAAGGAGCAGGAGGCGGTTTTGAATGAAAATCAGGAAATGACCACTAAACCATAATGCCATGTTGAACTACTTTCAGCACGTACCCATCTCCGTCACCATCTGCGATAAGGAGGGTAAGATATTGGAGATGAATGATAAATCGATAGCCACTTTCACCAAGGACGGACAGTCGCTGGTGGGGCGCTCTCTGCTCGATTGCCATCCGGAGCCGGCCCGCTCGAAGCTGCTGGGCTTGCTCCAAAATCACGACGTCAACGTCTATACCATAGAGAAAAACGGCGTGAAGAAAATGATCTACCAGATGCCGTGGTACGACGACCAGCAGCAGTTCGGCGGCTATATTGAGCTGTCGATGGTACTGCCCGCCGAAATGCCGCACTATGTCCGCCAACCCAAACCGTAAACGTTCCGAGACCATGTTGAAGTTCAGGAATCTCTTGTGGATGATGCTGTTGTGCGTGGCATTGCCATGTGTCGCCCAGCAGGAGGGAGTGACCGTGACGGCACGGTTCGACACGTCCCATATCCTTGTCGGCGACCACCTCCGGCTGCAACTCTCTGCCCAGACGACTGGCACCGCTGACCTCTCCTTCCAGTCGAAGGAGGAGTGGCGGATGATGAACTGCGAGGTGCTGGATGTTTCCGAACTGCATCACACGGAAAAATCGGGCAAAGTCACCTGCCGTCAGGACTTTGTCGTGACCGCCTTCGACACGGGCCGCGCGGTCATCGCCCCCATACAGGTATGGGCCGACACTGCTTTGGTGGCTTGTACCGACACGCTCTTCTTCTACGTGGACACCCTCCCGGTGTTTGTGGACACGTCGGCGGCCTTCCGCGACATCAAGCTGCCGCTGGGCGGCTTGGAGCAGGTGACGAAAGCACGCAGCCGCCTATGGCTCTGGCTGCTGCTGACGGGTTTGGTACTTGCGCTTATCGCCCTTGTGGTGGTGTTCTTTGTCGTGTGGTTGCCCAAACTGAAAAAGAAACGGGCCATCCAGCAGCGCGAAAAACGCCGGCAGAGTTCAGGAGCCATCGCGTTGGGACATATCCGTGAATTGAAAGCAAAAGAGCTGTGCCAGAAGGGTATGGCCAAGGAACACTATTCGGAGCTGAGTGTCATCCTGCGCACCTATCTCGATGACCAGTGGGATGTGAACGCGATGGAGATGGTGACCGATGAAATCATGACGGCTTTGGCATCGCTGGAGGTGACAGAACAGCAAAGACTTGAAATCCTGTCATTTCTGCAGCTTTCCGATTTGGTGAAATACGCCCGCAAGCAGCCCCCGATGGAGGACAACGCCTTGCAGATGGACAATGTGACACAGTTTGTGCGCGACACCGACCAGCAGGAGCAGCAGCGCAGGGTACAGCAGGCCGCACAACGAAAATAAGGGAGGAGTGCAAGATGAATGTGTTTGAAGGATTTTTCAGTTTGTTAGGTGAGATGAAGTTTGCGAATCCGCATCTGCTGTGGCTGATGCTGGTGATTCCGCTCTATGTGGCATGGTACATCTGGAAACGGCGGCGGCAGCATGTGGCGACCACTGCCAGCACGACGGCCCCACTCGGCCAGCGCACCTTCCGATACTACTTGCGCCACCTGCCGGTCATCTTCCGCTGCCTCGCCATCGCTTTCCTTGTGCTGGCCATCGCACGGCCCCAGACCGCCGACAGCCAAGTCAACGGCAAGACCATCAAGGAGGGTATCGATGTCATTATGGCACTCGACGTGTCGGGCAGTATGGACATGATGGACTTCAAGCCCACCCGCTTGGAAGCGTGCAAGCAGATCGCCGCCGAGTTTGTGGAGAAACGCGAGAACGATAATGTGGGACTGGTACTGTACGCCGGCGAGGCCTACACGCTCAGCCCGCCCACCACCGACCATGCCTACTTCCTCGAACTGCTCAAGAGTGTGAAGCGCGAGCCGCTGGTGGACGGCACCGCCATCGGCGACGGTCTCGGACTTGCGGTCAGCCACTTGAAAGACAGCAAGGCGAAGAGCAAGGTGGTGATTCTGCTCTCCGACGGTGTGAACAACGCCGGCTTCATCGACCCGCGCACGGCGGCTTCCATGGCAAAGGAGTACAATATTAAAGTATATACCATCAGCTGCGGCACCAACGGCCGCATGGCTGGCATCAGAGTGCCCGGACACGGTGTGGTGCAGAGCAAAACCGTGCTCGACGAGGCGTTGCTGAAGGAGATTGCCGCCAGCACGGGCGGCAGGTACTTCTCGGCCGGCAACGAGAAAAAACTGCGGGAGGTGTATAGCGAAATCGACAAGCTCGAGACCACCAAGCGTGAGGAAAAGAGCGTGGTGAGCTGGGCCAACGACCATTTTCTGCCCTTCCTCCTGCTCGCCATTTTCTGCCTTTTGCTGGAGTTTGTCATGCGTCTCTTTGTCGTTCGGGTCAACCCCTCGTGAGCCGCACAAATACATTGATAAGTTTTTTTTGTTTTTTGTAGCATCAATTAAAAAATCATGTAAATTTGCATCTTGTAAAAGGTATGTCCTTTTTTAATTGTAATTAATTAAATATCAATGTTATATAAAACATTTTTAGTATGAAGAAATTTACAAACAATGCTCTCTGGGGTGTGATTTCCATGATTCTGAATCTTGTGATCCTGTGCATGGTGGTGGTTTCAGCTGTTCAACTGGGCAGCTACGACAAGAAAAACATCTATCTGCAGGATTCCATTATGCCTACCTATTCTTACTGGATGGATTCCGTGAAATATTCGGAAGAAGCCCTCGGCAAGAAGCAGAACAGTTTGGAAGGCTATACGAAGTTGTTCGAGGATACGAAAGTCTCCGCTGAGCAAGTTCGCCAGTCGCTTGCTGAAAATCCGGAAAACGATTCCCTTCAGAACAAATACTACAGCGATACCACTCACCTGAATGATTATACTGAAAACATCACCCGTCTCAATACCGAGGTCAGCCTTTACAAAGATACAGTGAAATATGCGAAGGCAGGTCTCAAACCATGGTCTGACAAGTATGATGCCGCAGTGAAGGATGCTTCCCCCACGCTCGGCGGTTTCAACATCGTGATTATCATCACTTCCATTTTGTTGGTCATCAAGATGATATGCTTCGGTTTCTGGATGATGCTGAATACCAAAAACATCCGTCGTGTTTCACCGTGGTGGAAGAAAGGCAACGATGTGATGAACATTGTCGCATGGCTTATCCCGATTTACAATCTTTTCAAACCTTGCGCCTTGTTCTCCAACCTCATCTCCGAAACCAAGTATGTGCTTCGTGACAAGTCCATCATCACTGATGCGAAAGATTCCAACCACATGGAGTCCATCTCCCTCTGGTGGGGCTCGATGATTTTCGCCAAGATGATCATGCCGCTCTTCATCGGTGGTTTGACACTTTGTCTCAACGTGTGGCTCTTCACCCTCGTGGGAGCCGCTGATATGGATGTGGCCGCCAACAGCCTCGGTCTGCTTGGCTTCGGCACCTATTTCGGCAATACCGGCCTCTTCTTCTACCTCAGACCTCATACCATCGTTTTGGCCTTCTACCTCATCGGTTGGATCGTCTATCTGGGCTATGAGTGCTACATGATTGTCAAGTACAACAAGCTTAACAAGATGTTGTGCGACAACGAGGACAAGTTCGAAATGGTGAAAAATTCAGAAGAGACTGTTGTGAAATAACAGGAGATTCCCTCCCTTAAAATGAAAGCCCGACAACTTCTTGCCGGGCTTTTTTATTTTAAGCTTTTACTTTCCAATACTCCACTTTCTGCTTTCTTCTTTCTACTCTTCACTCCTTCACTTCTTCACTTCTTCACTTCTTCACTTCTTAACTCCTTCACTCCCTATCTCCTATCCTCCACACTCTTAATTCTCAACTCTTAACTCTCAACTCTCAACTTACTGGTTCAGCACCTCGAATTCGGAGTTCTTGCTGATGTACTCCGGCACGATTTCCTTCATTTTCTTCACGATGACGAAGGGTGATTCGTATTTGAGGGCGATGAGTTGGTCGATTTCTTTAGACACCTCTTCATAATTGTAGGTGCGCACCTTGGCGATCATGATCTTGGGGTTGGGCGTTTCGGTGGTGTTCTCCTTGTTGGCCAAAAGCTCTTCATAGAGTTTCTCGCCTGGACGGAGGCCTGTGAAGGCGATCTGGATGTCCTTGCCGAGGGTGAGGCCGGAAAGGCGTATCATCTTGACGGCGAGGTCGTAGATGCGCACGGGCTGTCCCATGTCGAAGATGAAAATTTCGCCGCCATTGCCCATGGCGCCGGCGTTGATCACCAGCTGGCATGCCTCGGGTATGGTCATGAAGAAACGCGTGATTTCGCGGTCGGTGACCGTTACGGGACCGCCGCTTTCAATCTGTTGCCTGAAAATCGGGATGACAGAACCGTTGGTGCCCAGCACGTTGCCGAACCGGGTGGTGATGAACTTGGTGGTGTCCTGATGGAAGTTCAGCGACTGCACGTATATCTCCGCGATGCGCTTGGTGCAACCCATCACGTTGGTGGGGTTGACGGCCTTGTCGGTGGAGACCATCACGAACTTTTTCACCCCGTACTTGACGGCGAGGTCGGCCAGCAGCTTGGTGCCCTGCACGTTGTTTTTCACCGCCTCGTTGGCGTTCTCCTCCATGATGGGCACGTGTTTGTAGGCCGCTGCATGGTAAATGAGGTCGGGTTTCTCGCGGGAGATGATCTCCTCCATCTTCACCACGTCGCGGATGTCGGCAATCTCGATGTCGATGTTGCGCAACCCGTTGGTTACATAACACTCGTTGTGCAGGTAGAAAACCGGCGTCTCGGCGTTGTCCACCAAAATGAGCCGCTTGTACTGGTACTTCATCACTTGGCGTACAATCTCGCTGCCGATGGAGCCGGCAGCACCGGTAATCAGAATTACCTTTCCACACAAATCTTTGGTAATCAATTCTGTATCAAGCACGATCTCGCCGCGCTCCAGCAAGTCTTCAATCTTCACCTTCTTGATCTGCTTGAAACTCAGCTCCCCGTTGATCCATTTCACCACGGGTGGCACCACCAGCACCTTGGCGTTGTGCTGCAGGCCTATCTCGGTGATTTCGTTCAGCTGCGCGGGCGGCATCTTCTGGATGGCCACAATCAGGAAGTTGATGTTGTGCTGCGCCAGAAAAGAGGCCAGCTCGTTGGCATCGTAAACATTGACATTCTCGATTTTCTTGCCGATTTTTTTGTCATCCCGGTCGAAGAAGGCGAGCACGTTGTATTTGGTGCGGATGTCACGGTCAAGGGCGCGCTTGGTGATGACGCCGGAGGCTCCAGCCCCCACAATCACCACATCGCGTTTCTTGCGTACCGGATTGATGGTTTCCAAATACAAAACCTTGAATGTCAGTCTGTAAAATACTAAAATAAGGGTAGTGATGGTGAACTCCATCACCACTACGGCGTGGGGCACGATGAAGCTCCCTTTGATACCGTAGGATATCAGGTTGATAACGACCAATGCCGCTGATCCTGAGAGGTTTGCCAAAAGAATGCGGAAGATGTCGGTGGTGTTGGTGTAGCGTACGATGCTTTTATAGGTCTTGAATCCAAGGAAGCAGAGGATACGCAAGATGGTGAACATCAGCGGTATCAGGATGTACTCCCGTGTGGTGAAGGAGGCCTTGCTGTAAACGAGGAAATCGGAGCGGAGCAGCATGGCGAAGAGTGTGGCTCCAAAGATGCACAGCGCATCCACCAACAGTACCCATGCACTGCTCACGATTTTGAGCGATTTAAGAAAACGGTTGATATAGAGTCGGATAGGCATTGTTGTATTATTATTCGTGTCTATTACGAAATCATGCTGCTTTTGTTACACTAAATTATGGGTGATGGATAAATTATCTTCCTGTATTTCAATTACTTTTATGGTATTGATAAATTCTTCCCGATAGGGTATCTGAATTTTGATGTAATTGTCGGTGAAACCGAACATCATGTCGCCCTTTTCTTCTGCTTCGAGGAGTACGGGACGGCGTTCACCGATATGCTGGCGGTAGAAGATGTTTTTCTTTTGTTCTGAAAGGTCGATCAGCTGGTTGGTGCGGTCGCGTTTCACGGGTGGCGGCACTTGATGCGGCATGTCGGCTGCCGGTGTGCCCGGACGGCGCGAGTAAGTGAAAACATGGCAGTAGCTGATGGGCAGTCCCCTCAGGAACTCCAACCCGTCGGCAAACTCCGCATCGGTCTCGCCGGGGAAGCCCGCGATGATGTCCATGGCGATGCAGGCGTGCGGCATCTTCTCTTTGATGCGGTACACTTTTTCGGCATACAGCTCCCGCTGATAGCGGCGGTGCATGTCGCCCAGCACGCGGTTGCAGGCCGACTGCAGCGGAATGTGGAAGTGCGGCATGATGATTTCCGACTGCGCGGCCAGCGCGATAATCTCGTCGGTGAGCAGGTTGGGCTCGATGGAGGAGATGCGCAGCCGCACGGGGAACTGCCGCTCCTCGATGGCGCAGAGCAGCTCGTACAGCGAATGGCCGTCCTTCCGGCCGAAGTCGCCGAGGTTCACCCCCGTCAGGCTGACCTCTTTGATGCCCAAACCAACGATTCGCTCCATCTGTTCCAGAACGCCTGCTACGCTGTCGCTGCGGCTCTCGCCACGGGCTTTCCACACGGTGCAGTAGGTGCAGTGGTAGTCGCAGCCGTCCTGTATCTTGAGGAACGAGCGGGTGCGGTCGTTGGAGGAGAAGGCGGAGTAGAAGCGTGGTTTTTCCGGCAGCGGTTCACCCTGCAGGAAGGGCAGGATGTTCATCTTGTCTTCATTGCCGAAAGTGGCCGTCACGCCGGGCCATTGCATCATCTCGTCGGCGCGGAGGGCCGCTTGACAGCCGACCACCACAATCTGTGCGTCGGGCGACTGCCGGTGCAAATGCGCCACCAGATTCCGCACTTTCTTCTCGGCCACTGCCGTCACGGCGCAGCTGTTCACGATGATGGTGTCGGGCTGGTCCGACAGGGCAAAGCCGCTCTCCTGCAGCCGTCTGGCGATTTCCGACGACTCGCTGAAGTTCAGCTTGCAGCCCAAAGTATGGATGGAGAAAGTCTTGCTCATTTTGAAGAATGGTAGGGTGTTTGTGCTTCTGCCACAATCGGTGGTGCAACTTCGGATGTGTCATAGGCGGGCACGCTGTTCTCGTAAAGGTATTCCGGGGCGAGATCGGCCCCGTTTTCCCATTCTATGGTATTGAACCGTATGCTGAAATGCTGAAATTGTTTTTTGTCACGCAGCGGCTCAAACACTTCACCCTTTAGTGAATGGGCGAGATCAACGTCACGCACCTCACCATTGTTGAACCACATTCGGATTTTATATTCTTCGAGATATTTTGCTCTGTTGATTTCGAGAAACATTTCATATATTATTTTAAGGGTTCTATGGTATCCAGTTTTCTACCACATTTTGCTTTGTTCCAGTCAGATAACAATTCATCCTTATGTAGTTCAAGCCATTCAAAAATCAGATGCAGTGCGCGTTTAGGCATCTCTCCTTTGACTAATCCATCGGCGATGTTTACCGACACCTTGTACTCTCCATACCAAGCGTGAAAATGGGCAGGAGCATGATCGTTATAGTTCATAAAGATGATAATTCCATAGAATGAGCAGATTTGAGGCATAGCAGTCTTAGTTTTTTTAGCGTGCAAAAGTACAATTTTTTTCTGTGAGGGTTCACATTTCTGTTGTGAGGGAATAAATTTTCAAAAAATATGTGTACTTTTGCCCCCGATATGATTAAACAGCTATTGCCTTTACCATGAAAAAATCATTCTGTTCCCTTCTTTTCCTTTTGTCGTTGACCCTCCTTTCTGCCAACGATGGTGCGTTCCACGCCGCTGGGAACCAGCTCATTCCGATTAACGAGAGCGACATCCGTGTGCAGAAGGAAATCCTGACCATCAACCGTGTCGGCAACCATCTGGAGGTGACCGTTTACTACGAGTTCTTTAATCCTGTGGACGCAAAGGATCTGCTGGTGGGCTTCGAGGCTCCGGGGCCGTATGATGCAGACTTTCTTCAAAATTTTCCCCAGCAAACCTACATATCTGATTTTGTGGTGATGATGAATGGCGAAATTCTTCCCTACGAGATTGCTCATGTTCAATCTCTTACCACTGCTGATGGCACATTCTATGAACCTAAAACTGGGGATGAAGATGTTACTCATGCCTATTTTCAAAATGGGAAAATCCAATCGCTGACCCGCCAACAATGCGAAGATATGGCTCACAACAACGAGGGATTGACATGCCCGTTCCACTATGTGTATCATTTCAAAGCGCATTTCAATAAAGGACTGAACATTATCCGGCACACTTACCATTTCGAGCTGTCTGTGTTTGTTGGTGACAACTATTGGTTCGACTACATTCTGACGGCTGCCAACCGCTGGGCGAACCACCAGATTGACGATTTCACGTTGGATATTAACATGGGCGACTGCGAATCGTTTGCCATACAACCTACTTTTTTCAAAAATTGTGATGAATGGTCGTTTACAGGTGCCGGCAGAAAGGATTCTGTAAGACTGTTTTCGAATGACTACTATTTTTTTCATGTTCAGTCGGGAAGTGTACGATTCCACAAAGAGAACTTTCATCCCGATGGGGAATTGCACATTCGGAGTCCACATTTGATTCAGTGGTTCTGGAACCACTACGAAATACAGCGCAATGTGAACTGGCTGGAAGGACTTCAGTGGGAGTATTTCCCATTGGATGAGGAAGCTTTAAGTAATATACTCCTGTACATTGGGCTGAGTTCTCTTGACGAATTTGAAAAAAGCGTTGTGAAGAATCTCCCGTTGGCCTACCGCGGTTATATTTTCGAGGATAAAAAAGATAAAAAATTGCAGAAATTCTTTTCCGAGTCCCACTGGTATGTCCCCAACCCTGACTATAAGCCATATAATGCGAAGTCGGAGTTCCTTGAGTGGAGACAATATTGGGGTAAATGGGAGTGTCTAATTATTTATTAATAGGAATTTTCACATCATTTTGAGATTTCGTAGTATCTTTGCAGTCTTAATTTTAACTGTTGTATGCTATGAAATCTGGATTCACTTACATTATGACAAACAAGTACCATAACGTACTCTATGTAGGCTGTACAGTTGACATTATCAAGCGTGTGGCACAGCACAAACGACATTTTTATAAAGGATCTTTTACTGACCGATACAATTGCGAGTACTGTGTCTATTATGAATCGTTCCCTGATTATAATTCTGCTATCCATAGAGAAAATCAAATGAAAAATATGCGGCGAGCTGAAAAAATAGCCCTTATCAATGCACGAAATCCTGAGTGGAGAGAATTGGTGACGGAGAATGGTTTCTGCGAAGTGCCAGAATCATGGGAGGATAAGGTGAAAAGGGTTATAAGTGAGTTAAAGAAAGGACAGTAGTGGAGGTTCCGTTGCTCACTGCGTTCGCAACGGAATGGTGGAGCGATGATTTTACAATGATGATGATTGGAGGTTCCGTTGCTCACT
>JBGURX010000026.1:0-95939 GCA_045132235.1 Bacteroidales bacterium | reverse complement strand
TATTGAGAATAAAAAAACAAAGTGGGTTTATTATATAAAACCGCTAAAGTAGTACTTGAACTAAAATGAGTTAAAATCACCTCCGCCCCTTTTATCAGCGCATGAGTTTTATATTTAACCGTGTATCTACCACCGAAATCATCACTAGAATAAGCAGATTTCGGATGCAAGGCAATAATAACTGGCAATTTGTATTTTTTTTCTATTAAATCAAAAAAAACATTCATGATAGACAGATACGGTTTTTCATCCAAATTACTAAGTCCGTAAAAATAAGGAAGATCTGGATGGTTAGGATAACTCACATCTATAAATAGAATATATTTCCCCTGAAACACTCTCTCATTTTCTCTCTCCAATGCTAAATACATCTCATACTCATTACTATTGATTGCCAAAATTCTTGGTTCTCGACAGGCAATAATATGCTTTTCAAAATCAAGATGATGAATCGGTTTTAATATACGATTGTATATATTTTTTTTTATTTCAGGAAGAAGTTTACGAAAAATATTTGATGAAATAGCTAATTGCAACCGATCTCTCCACTTATGACCCTTATTAATAATAACGTCACCGTAGGGATTCAAAAACACATATACAAATTTCTCTTTGTGGAGTAAAAAATAAATGTGCCTATTTGCAAAATTATCTGCAACAGAAGATATGATAATTGTATGAGACCTGTCTTGTTCCCTAATCTTTTCTTTAAATTCCTTGAATGATTCAATTTTGTAATAATTATCATAATCAATTTCACCCGGCAGTGAGTTCCATAATACTCGCAAAAACCGCAAACTCCATAGCTCAACATCAAATCCGTGCGATATGAGTTTATCCAAAACATACATTCGTTCGATAGTGTTTGTAATGGCTCCCTCGTGAATAAAAATAATCTTCCTGTTTTTCATTAATAGTGCATTTATATGGTAAAGTGTTTGTTCATTGACAATGACTAGTATATAGCTATAGTAGCTTACACAATGCAGCATAAAAATAACGAGCTAAAGAATTTTCTTGCGAATAGATTTTTTTTCTATAAAAAAAATACCACAAATTCTTACGAATTAAGATGCCATAAAACCTATTCTTTCTTAATGCGGGTGCTTGCAATTCATAATATACCTTTGAAGAACTCTCAAAATAAGGTCGTTTTTGTTCAAATGGCAAATTCTTACTATGAGAAAGCGAACCGACTTTGACTCTATATAATACAGTGACCTCTGGCAAAAAAGAAAAACAGAAACCAGACATTAGAATTCTATAAGCAAATGGGATATCGTCCGACAAACGATATCTCTCGTCGTACCCTCCCACACTATTATATAATTCTCTCGAAAAGAACCACGTTGGGGATGGGAAAATAAGTTCATCTCGAATAAGCGCAATATACTGATCATGATTAGATACAGGGAATACAAAATCTAGTACAGGTGCTATATTCAATCTCTCACCTGTTTCTTCCACAAAAGGTTGAACCCTTGAAACCACAAAATCGCTATTGTTTTTTTTCGCAAAATCTATATTTTTTTCAATTGCATCAGGTAACAGTACATCATCACCCAGAGCCTTAATCCATTCGCCAGAAGAAGCACGCACCCCAACATTTATATTGGCAGAAACCCCAAGATTTCGCTCATTGACAATAAGTCTGCTATTGACAAATCTACTGTGATTTTCAGCCAACCATTCCACGCACTTATTTGCAGTGTCATCCATGGAATGATCATCTGCAATAATCAATTCCAAAGGAGAGTACGTTTGTGCTTTTATGCTATCTAATGTCTCAACAATGGTTCTGGAAGCATTGTATGAAACAATAACAACAGATACTAAAGGATTTGACATATTTCTCATTTTAAAAATCAATTATTCACGATATCCCAACACATTCTATCACCTACATTCAAATCACGGTTAACTTTACGTCCAATAAGTTCCGATAAATACTTTGGATGCATGCCGTATCCCGGTCGCACAGAACGTACGTTTTCTCCCGTAATTACATCTCCCTTCTTAATGTGTTGTGCCACATAAAGAGATCTGGAAAACTCTCGCCCTTTTATTTGCGAAGGGTCGGTCGGATATTTAACCTCACCTAATGCTTTTTCTACATTACGGATAGACTTCACCATAGCGGCGAACTCTTTTACCTCCATTGAGAATGCTGCATCGGGTCCACCAATTGAGCGGTCAAGTATAAAATGTTTTTCCACCATTGTGGCACCGAGTGCGACTGCAGCAACTGCCACATCATAACCCATAGTGTGGTCTGACAAGCCAACTTTTACTCCATAACGTTGCTTCATGTCCACCATGGTCATTAAATTGGCGTCCTCAATAGGTGCTGGATACGATGAGGTGCATTTGAGTAAGGTGATATCGTTATTACCAACTTTGCGACAGGTTTCAACAGCGAATTCAATATCCTCGGGCATAGCTATCCCGGTTGAAATTACCATTGGCTTACCTTTTTGGGCTGCATATTCAATCAGAGGAATATCTGTTATCTCAAAACTGGCTATCTTGCAAATAGGATTGCCCAAATTCTCCAAAAAGTCGACAGCAGTCTTGTCAAATGGTGTAGAGAAACAAACCATGCCACATTTCTTTGCCTCATCAAAAATGGATTGGTGCCACTCCCAAGGAGTGTAGGCTTCTTGATAGAGGTCGTACAAGGTGCGACCATTCCAGAGAGTTCCTTTCACACGGAAGTCGTCAGCATCGCAATTCAGAGTTATGGTGTCAGCCGTATAAGTCTGTATTTTAATGGCATCCGCTCCAGCCTTTTTTGCAGCTCTTACAGACTCTAAGGCAACTTCTAGTTTATGTCCATGATTGGCAGAAAGTTCTGCCACTATGAAAGTCTTGTTCATTTTAATCGAAGTATATAGTATATGTACTCGTTATCTCTTGATTGTTCTTGGTATTCCAATTTTTCGTGATACCTGATAGACCGCGGGTTATTCTGTTTCACCTTAGCCGTGACAGTCATGATACCATGACTAGGAAGGTCTGTCAATATCTGGCGCTCCCATTTAGCAGTCTCACCTTTCCCTTGAGTTAATGGATTGGCTATAATGCCCCGTTCCCAGACTCCCTCCTTCTCTTTGGTCAGGTTATAAGTCCCAACCAGTAATCCATCTCTATAAATGGCGAAGTATAGTCGGTTAGGGTTTCCTTTAAGGCTCTCCACAAAACGAAAATGATTCTCTTCGGGAATCACCTCCGGATTCACCATCCACACACGCACATCATCCATGTTTCTCAAATTAAGAATCTCCAGAAGCTGCTCACGGGTGCAATCGGTATAGTTTATAATGTCATACATTGGGGTTGAAATATGAGTGCATGACTACGTCTTTATATTTGCCCTCAAACAAACAATGCTCTTTCAGCGTGGCCTCTCTTACAAAACCATTGTCTTCAAGCATGGTGTACAAGTGCGGACGCAAATCAAAAGCGTAGGTATAAATCTTATGCAGTGCGAGGTCTTTGAATGCCACTACTTTCAACATGGTAAGATAGTTGCTCCAATTCTCGGCAAAATGTTCTTTTTCAAGCCGAGTATCCATAATGAATGATATTTCGGCATTGTTGTCTATCCAGTTGATATGGACCAAGCCGCCATAACCGATACAAGTACCGTTTTCCAAGTAAGAGAATAGTATCTGATCTGGCTTGGGATTGTCGTACAGTTCAGCCACCACATTATCGAAATAGCGCTGCTGGTCTTCCTCCGTAAGCGGACGTGCTTGGCGCAGATGGTATATCTGCTCGTTGCGCCACTTCATGATGAGAAAGCGGTCTTCGTAGCGGATGGGGACCAGCGAATAGTCGCCGAATGAGAATTCTTGTTTTTTTAGACAATTGTAATGAACCATTATTATTTCTTCAATAATTCATACTTCATCTCTGCCAACTTCCAATCGGTTTCATTATCAATATCTTGCACCGCCAACTCATCTACAATGATACCACCGATTTTATTCTTGCCAGACAACCATTCTTTTGTCTTGTACCAGTAAAAGGTGCCACTATCGTGAAACTCCTTTGGCAAATCCTGACTGCGGCTGTTTTCATACTCTGGCCAATGGCGGGTCATGGTGCCATCATCAGCAATGTCCAGACAACGCCATATCGGGTACGAGAACTGCACTACGGGATACACGCACGTAAAATCCGAACTTTGCAAGCGCTCATAAGCAGACACGACATCCTTACTCTGCACCAACGGAGCCGTAGCATAGAAACAACAGAAGTTATCAAACTCCTGTCCCAGTTCTTGATATTTGGAGATCACTTCTTTCAACACGTCTGCCGTGGAAGCAAAATCGTTGGCAGTTTCCGCAGAACGCATGAAAGGCACTTTTGCACCATATTGTTTAGCTACATCGGCAATCTCTTCGTCATCAGTGGAAACCATCACCTCCGCGAACAATCCCGATTTCAGAGCAGCCTCAATGGAATAGGCAATAATCGGCTTGCCAAGAAAAGGTTTGATGTTTTTCCTCGGGATGCGTTTGCTGCCGCCACGGGCCGGAATAATGCAAAGGTTTTTCATGACAACATGTATTCCTTTACTTTTTCAATCACATATTCCTGCTCCTCTTCCGTTAAGGTCGGGTACATGGGCAGTGCAAGGCAGTGGCGATAGTATTCTTCTGCCACCGGCATATCGCCAACTTTCCATCCCAATTGCTTGTAGTAGGGCATGGTATGCGCTGGGATGTAAAGCACCTGTACAAAAATCTTGTTGGCGCGCAGGTAATCAAACAGGCCTTTGCGTTTGTCGGAATCCACCTGAATAATGTACAGATGAAATGCATGAGTGATGTTTTCATCGCGATAAGGAGTCTTAACGGACGTTCCTTTGAATGCCTCATCATATTTCTGGGCTATTTCATTTCTGCGTTGGATACTCCAGTCCAGACGCTTGAGTTGGGAAACACCCAATGCAGCCTGAAAATCCGTGATGCGGTAATTATAGCCCAAATCCTGCATTTCATAATACCAACCACCATCATTCTGCGTCAACAAATCAGGATTCTTGGTGATGCCGTGCGTGCGGTATAAAGCCACCTTTTCATACAAATCCTTGCGATTGGTGGTCACAGCACCGCCCTCACCTGTAGCAATGTGCTTCACAGGATGGAAAGAGAAACAGGTAAGGTCGGCATAATGGCAATTGCCCACCATCTGCTTTACTCCTTTGCTGTCGATATAACTGCCTCCTGGTGCATGGCAAGCATCCACCACGATGGAGAAACCATACTCATCCGCAAGCCTTCTCAAGCGTTCTTCATCGATGGGATAACCGGCAAAATCCACTGGCACAACGGCTTTATAAGTACCCTTTGGCGAAGCTTTGAGAATCTGCTCCAGCTTATCCAAATCCATGAGAAATGTCTTCGCATCAATGTCGCAGAAGACAATCTCCGCCCCTTGGTAACGGAAGCCATTGGCAGAGGCCACAAAGGTAATGGGAGTAGTAATGACCTTGTCACCGGGCTGGATATCCAAAGCCATCGCGCAAAGATGGAGAGCGGCTGTACCATTGCTCACCATACAGGCGTATTGGCATCCTAAATAGTTCGCAAAGTTTTGCTCAAACTCCCCGATTTTCGGACCTTGCGTCAGGTAGTCGGATTTAAGGGTTTCCACCACAGCTTGGATGTCCTCATCGCTGATATACTGGTGGCCATATGATATTGGATGGTCTATCATTTTACTTCAAAATTGGGGTCAACAAACTGCCGTATCTTTTCCCGCATGGTTTCCACGGTTTCCCATTCCGTGTTGCTGTCGGAACTGTAATGGAATCCATCCGGAACCGGAACAGCGTTGTGGTGTTTGATGTATTCTTCACGTGTATGATTGAATGATACGGAAGGCATAATCACATAATACTTGCCTAAATCAATGGTGTCCAAAGCATCGGTTACGGTTATCATTTCCTCGTGCAACTTCTCGCCCGGACGGATGCCTATCTCCACTTGGGGAATATTCGGTGCGATAGCGGTGGCTACGTCCTTGATATGATAGGACGGGATTTTCGGAACAAAAATCTCTCCGCCCAGATGGTGACCAATAGCGTACATCACCATGGCAACACCGGCTTCCAGAGAGATGTTGAAACGTGTCATGCGCATATCCGTAATCGGAATTGCAGCAGCACCCTCATCACGCTTGCGGATGAAGAACGGTATCACAGAGCCACGGGAACCCATGACATTTCCATAACGCACCACAGAGAAACGAATATCTTTAGAGCCGCGAATGTTATTGGCCGCAGTGAAAAGTTTGTCCGATGTCAGTTTCGTAGCGCCATACAAATTAATGGGAGCACAGGCCTTATCGGTAGAGAGGGCCACCACATCATGAACACCGCACGCCAATGCCGCTTTAATGACATTTTGCGCACCATGAACATTGGTTTTAATGCACTCCTCGGGGTTGTATTCCGCAGTATCCACCTGCTTGATGGCGGCCGCATGAATAATCACATCCACACCTTCACATGCACGAGTGAGACGCTCCAGATCACGCACATCGCCGATGAAAAACCGCATCATCGGGTACTTGGCTTCTGGATATTTGAGTTTTAACTCATATTGTTTCAGTTCATCACGCGAATAAATGATAATCTTCTTGACATTGGGGTAATCGCGCAAAATCACCTCAACAAATTTCTTTCCAAAAGAGCCGGTACCACCGGTAATCAAAACTGTTTTATTGTTTAGCATAGGTATCTATTTTTAGCTTGCAAAAATACGATTTTTATTGGTTGAATCTTCTTATCCTGTTTTTAATCACATTCCACACATCCATTCTCTTATTTAACTCCCATAATGAGTAGATGGAACAAATGATGAACAATACCGTTGCAGGAACATATACCCAAACCGATTTCCAAGTGTGAATCAGTGCAAATGTGGCACAGACAATCACAAACAGAAACACGAAAATACGTCGGAATGAGTAATCAACAGCAAAACCGTATTTAATCTTTGCAATAACAAATACTTGGACACTATATAAGAAAAAGGATAGTGTAAACGCAATACCCAGGCCGGTAAGACCATACAAATAATACCCTACAATGCTGAAAACCAACGTATAAATATTGGTAATGGTTTCATTGACAATAAACAACTTTGATTCTGCCTTGGCAAGAAAACAAAATGATATCACCCATGAAAAAACTTTAAACATCATGCCCACAACAGCCCATAGCACGTAATCTGCTGCCGGTAAAAACTTATCCGTGTAGATTATCCGTATAATGAACGGCATTAAAATCATACAGGAAACGAGTAACGGAGCAATAATCAGAGTTGCTATCTCACCCTGCTGGTTAATCACCCGACGGCATTTGTCATTATCCTTGTTGACTGCGGCCAAACGCGGATAATAATCCGTTCCCATGGCGTTGAAAACCATACCGACATACGTATTCATGATGACAAAACCTGCAGTAAACAAACCCACTTGTTCCGGGCCTCCCATGTGCCGGATATAACCTCTAAGAAGATAGGAGGTCAACGTGACCATAATCGCACTGACACTCATGGCGATACCCATCCGCAGCATGGATTTTCCCTTCTGGAATGACTCCTTATTGGTTACTTCTACCTTCTCTACTTTAACTTTTTTTGAAAAATACCATGTGAGGCACAACATGGTGACAGAATTCAGTATCAGCGTCGGCACGATGCCTTTAACACCAAACCAATAATACAGCGGGATAGAAACAGCTAGCCCCACCGTAGAACCTATTGCAGTAGATCTTGCGAGGAATCGCAACTTTCTCGTTCCCTGCAATATCACCCGCTGCCCAGCACTGAGTTGATCTATCAACAGGGTTACAGACAGAAAAATAAACGGTATGACATAATCATAATTACCGAAAGTAGTTTTGCTCAACACTGGCGACAAGACAATCGTAGCGGCAAGGCCAATGAGTCCCGTAATCCATACCAACCTTTTAACCACCGCAACGGTAGTGCCGATGCGATGGGCGTCACCGCTACCATTGGCTTCAGAAACATCTCTTACTGCACTGGAGGCCAAACCCAACGAAGAGAAACTCTGAACCATTTGTATTGCAGATTGATACAGACCTTGAATACCCATTCCGGCAGGGCCTAACAGGACTGCAACAAATTTGGATCTAATTATGCCGATGAGTATTTGATAAACCTGTACTCCACCGAATAGCGACGTCGCTTTAAAGATTTTCCGATAAGAAGTAGTTGGGTTTTCTTGTTCGGCCATGAAAAGTATATTTTTTAAAACCTGTTTATCACGTTCACTACGTATTCAGCTTCTTCCATTGACATCACCGGACTTATCGGCAAACTGAGTTCTTGTTCGTGGATCTTTTCCGTTATGCGTAGCGAGATATCACCCCATTCCTTGTAACACTCTTGTTTGTGTGGAGGTATCGGGTAATGAATCAAAGTCTGGATGCCATTATCTTTCAGATATTGCTGAAAATCATCACGCTGGTTACAAAAAACAGGGAACAGGTGATAAACGTTGTTTCGATCATCCATTTGTTCGGGCAAAAGGATTTTCGGATTGGTGACATTGTCGTAATAGTACTTGGCGACTTGCTGGCGTTTGGCATTATCTTCGTCCAAATACTTGAGTTTTATATCCAAAACGGCAGCCTGAATCTCATCCAAACGACTATTGCGTCCGCAGTATTTGAACACATATTTTTTTTGCGAACCATAGTTGGCCAAAGCCCTTACCGTATCTGCCAAATCCTTGTCGTTAGTTGTCACCGCGCCGCCATCACCCAAAGCACCGAGATTTTTGCCAGGATAGAAACTGTGTCCAGCCGCATCACCCAATGAGCCCGTCCGCTTGTTGTCAAAACGGCAACCGTGTGCCTGGGCATTGTCCTCAATGAGTTTCAAGCCGTACTTTTTGCAAATAGCGCCGATTTTTTCTGTATAGGCACATCGTCCATACAGATGCACAATCATCACAGCTTTAGTTCTCTTTGTAATGTGCGACTCGATTAGGTTGTCGTCAATTTCCAAAGTTTCGAACTGAGGCTCAACCAAAACAGGTTTCAAATTGTTTTCCGTAATGGCCAAAACAGTTGCTATATACGTGTTGGCAGGTACAATTATTTCGTCACCGTCCTGCATCACACCAAGTTCCTTGTATGCTCTGAGTATCCATATCAAAGCATCCAAGCCGTTGGCGCAACCGATACAATAATCAGTGCCTATATATTTCGCATAATTCTCTTCAAAGCGTTTGTTCTCTTCGCCTTGAAGATACCAGCCGCTATTCACGACACGAGTAACGGCGGCGTTGATTTCCTCACTGTGCGCGGCAGTGACGGATTGTAAGGAGAGGAAAGGTATTTGCATAACTTATATTTTTTTCGCAAATCTCGCAGGATTTCCATACCAAACTTCGCCATCGGGCACACTTTTCGTCACAACGCTTCCCGCACCAATCATTGCATTTTCGCCGATTGTGATTCCTGCAAGTATGGTCGCATTTGCACCAATGCTTGCTCCCTTTTTTACAATTGTCCTTTGCAATTCCCAATCTGAATTCTTTGAGCGGGGAAACAGATCGTTTGTAAAAGTTACATTAGGCCCAATAAAAACATTATCCTCAATCGTAACACCATCCCATAGCTGGACACCACTTTTAACCGTTACATTATCACCAATGGAAACATCGTTTTCCACAAGAACATTGGCACAAATATTGCAGTTTTTCCCAATTTTAGCCCCTGGAAATATAACGCAAAACTGCCAAATATTTGTATTTTTCCCTATGTTAACTGATTTGCAATCAGAAAGTTTGTGAATCATTTTTCCGCTAAAGATTTCAAAAATTCGTCGTAATTTCTAACGTACTCGTTTTCGTCATAGTATTCACTTGCTAATACAACAAGTTTGCAACCGTACGAAAAATCGTGCATTTCCCTCCACATATTTTTCCCGATGTATAATCCAACATCCGGGCGGTTCAACAGTACCTGTTCCCGTCTCTGCCCATCATCAAGAATAAAACGGCAGGCGCCATCCATGGCAATCACAATCTGTTCCAACTCTTTGTGGGCATGAAAACCCCGTGCCTCATTCGGCAACGTGTCAAACATGTAGTAAATCCGTTTGATCTCAAAGGGAACGTTTTTAAGGCTCTCCAGAGAGATTAGCTTCCCTCTTTGGTCACCGTGAATTTCTAGGTCAATTAGGTGGTAGTTCATATTTTATTTATTCTCACAATTAATACCTTTTGGTTATTTTATACATTAGAGAAAGAACGAGAAAGGGTGGGGTTTATTGTTGGAGGGGAGTTAATCGCGGGTTGCAACATCCGGCAAATTCGGCAGTAGCGTATTTTGGGGGAGGTGCGGGGGGAGGGGTATCGTTATTTTATCAACTTAATTGATGGCGTACAAAATCACGCCAATAATTTTAGGGGCAGTTATATTTTTGTTGGTTATTGGAAACGGTTTTGATTTAGAGTTGCAAAAGTAAAGGAAGAAGCGGTTCGGGGAGCTTTTGATTATCGGATTAAAAATTCAGTTGGTGAAGTCTGTTTTTTTGTCTAAACAATCTACAAAAATACAATCATTCATCAATAAACGCCTGCATTTCCCTTATGACTTCCTTCCCACGCAATACAGCAATATTCTCTTTCAAATAAGCAACTAGTTTATCATTTACTCCTTTCTGTCTGAGTTTTAGAGTGGGAAACAAATATCTTTCAATGGTTGGCACGAAACAAAACACTTTAATGCGCTTGTCGTAATCTGCATTAATAAGATAGCGCATCGTAGCCAATCTGTCCTCTATCACCTCTTTTTTTTCACTATCAGAATCAAAAACAACCAATATTTTATCATTAGCTTCATCCGGTGATCTCATCAACCTTATGGTTTTTACCATTGAAGACAAGTTGCTATATCCACCTGTTGGTATATGATAAACATTCTCAAAATTAGAACACTCTAGAAGAGTATGAAGTATCTGGGCATCCGTTTGCCCTTCAACAATAATATATAATGCTCTCGTTTTTTTCATAAGTTAAAACAAAGGTTTACCCAAATAGTTGCTTACATCTTCTTGTTGAATACGGCCATAAGGATATATGTATTCGCAATTTTCAACGGCTTGCCTATATTTTTCTTTCATACAAGAAATAAAACTATTATTCCGAATACAATAATCAATATCTTCTTTTGACCATAAAATGATTAATTGTGGTGCCATGAATTTCACTTGTATTTGAGCTGGTATTGTAAATTCAGTAGCAGAAAAGAACATTCCAAAGATTGAAGCATGCCTGCGTGCAAGCTGATTTCGCATCTTGGCTAATGGTTCTACTTTTATCTTTGTGGAATCATAATCCTTACACTCTACCAGAGCATGCAATTCATCAACATGCACAGCACCATCTATTTGCTCGATAGGGCCACCATATTTCATGTCTTCATCCTCTACATTATAGGGATAAGTCACACAACCATTCCGCTCAATTTCAAAACCACGGAGCACTATATATTCCAACAACTTTCCCTCATGCCAAAAAGTCTTATCATACGAGTCGTTCAAATACTCATCCCAGAGTTTTACAAGTCTACGGTATTTCTTTATCCCTTGTTTGTATTCTTTAGCTGTTGCCATAATTTTATTTTACTGTGTTACGGAGTCAAACCTTACAGAAAATTTCAATTGCCCCTCTTTGATGTTAAAGTAGTCATCCATATCGGGGATTACTGGGATGAAGATGCGTTCCTTGGTCACGATTGTCGATGTGGGTATCATTCTGCCACCTGTTGCATCTCCATCCAGTTTTTGCATCAAATCAATGTCGTAATAAAGAGTTAAATTACTGGAAACGTGCGTGAAAATGTAAATAATTTTATGCATGCTCCAGATAATGCGCGTGGTATGGGGCTGGAGGAAAAATTCATAATATTCCCTGAACATGCGGTCTGAAACAGCCAGAAAAGTGTTGTATCCCGACAAACTGTGTTGCTTGTCATCCGTATGCAGCACTTTGTACTTGGTGTCTATATCAAGACGCAGCATCGGAGGTAAAGCGTCCAAAGTTACTCCTACACTATTATCTTCTTTGAGTGGAGCCACATTGTCAGTGTTACTCCCACCTGAAATCACTTCTCCAATATCACCCACCTGCTTGTTCGTCACAGTTTGTGTCTGCTTGTTTTTGATGGTAGTTGCCGCCTTCAACACTTCCTTATACGGGATCTTACCATCGAGGTAGTCTTTCATCACCGATTCCATCTCCCCAAGTTCAGAATACTCAATGGTGTATAATTCCCTTTTCCGTTGCAAGATGTTATAAAGTGCTTCTGCCCCGTCGCGGGTCGAAGAGGGAACATATTGCGAGAACTTGGTGTATAGTTTCGTTCTCACATAGTCCTTAATCATCGGCTCAAACACCGAGTAATTATTGGTATATATATCACTTAAATAGCTGATATCTGACGATTGTCTGGAAAGATAAACCGCCACCTTCCCATCTTCAACCTGCACCGTGCTTGCCAAATTATGTGAAATTTGGGCGAATCTTACAGTAACATCATTCATCAGATAGTCGTCGGCCATCACAGTCTTGATCTTGGTGGCTATTGAAAGTTCCGGTATGGACAGTTCCAACGTATTGAATGGCTTGATGTCTATTGTATCAGGTATAGGTTTTATACCTTTCATATTCAAAACGGCTATCTGTACCTGCCTACGGATATTGTCATCAGCAGGCAATAGAAGAATATGGTTCTCGTCTGAATGATTACTTTGTATTTGTTTATCCCTACCCTCATAAAAACTCACCTCTTTGCCATCCACTATTGGGGCTACATCTCCCAGTTTCATTCTTTCATCCTTGCCACAAACAGTTATTTGTATATTATTGGCAAGTTCATACCGGCGGTTGTTCTTGATAAAAACAATGAGTTCGCGGCATTGGTCAGCTATATCATTTGCAGCAATCGCTTTCGCCACCACCTCAT
The DNA here is from genome assembly GCA_045132235.1 of Bacteroidales bacterium. Taxonomy (GTDB): domain Bacteria; phylum Bacteroidota; class Bacteroidia; order Bacteroidales; family WCHB1-69; genus UBA1756. Next base: position 82,918 of record JBGURX010000026.1, on the reverse strand, counting down.
CAGCCTTTCTGACGATTATGGAAACCGTATTGATACTGAACCGACTAACAGCTTCCCTACCCGCCGTTGGTGTAAGCGACGACATGTTGACAATACCTCCAAAATTAAACACCGATGACACTGGCACTGGAGCCAACCCAAAATAATTCCTCAACCCATATAACGTAGGCTCTAATGCTTTCAAACAGACGAACCCTTTTTGTACTACACTATTCAGAACTATATTTTGAATAAAAATCTGTGGAGAAATATTGCTGTGAGTGTTAAACGAAAGTTGATAGTCGAATGAAATACCAGATTCGTTGACCAATCCCTGACTTTTTACTACCTTATCACTGCCATCCGTTAATGCGATGGGGTCCTGGCTCAAATTTTGCCCGTTCATCATCACGGGAATGGGTATATACTTGACATACGGTGTGAGATAGTTTCTTGCGTCTTGCAGACTTAGGTGAAAACCTGCAGCCAGAAAAGCAGTCACTGTTGTACCATAGTCATCGCGCTTCTCCAGATAGTCAACTGTATGGATGCAATCGTTCTCTAATGAAAGTTCCGACTTCTTCACGCTTGATGTATAGGTTGTTTCCTCTCCAAATGCCCTACTGACCACTTTTAACTCTGAACAAACTCCAAAGTTTGCCATAGCTCCAATTCCAAATGTTCCAACCACACCAGCTGCCCGTGCCTCGTTATTATTCTTACCGCTTGATCCAGCAGTCCAAAAATGTTTTTTCAGCGACTCCGAATTCATTCCTATTCCGTTGTCGCTAATAGATAGCTGATTGGCATCGATTGTTATTATTATCTGTGGCTTATACGTATCCGACTTGTCAACATACTGTCGCATCAGAATGGCATCGTATGCATTCTGGACATTTTCACGCAGCAAGGCCAGAGGCGAGTCGTAAATCTGACTACACAGCACCTCAAGCACCCTGTCGAGTTGTATCTTGAATTTTGAATTCTCTTCCATATCAAATAAGTTTTTTGGCTTGTTTCAACAATTCTTTCACATAAGGAGAAGTATTTGTTTGAAACTCAACAAGTTTCAATAACGCCAATGTCCATTCCTTGTCTTTATTTGAAACAGCCGTATCAAGTGCTGTCAAATATTGAACAGAAGTCCTTGGCTCAATGATAAGCTTCTTAAGTAATGCTTTGTCATTTACCTTAGATATGTAATTGTCGAAATATTTCAGCACCAGTTCGTTATCCAACCCCGTTCCTTTCAGCCGCACACAAGCCAAATCATAGTTTTGGGTGTTCATTACCATCTTCTCAATATCTTCAACAACATACTCAATCTTTGGCTTTTCTATGCGTAGCTTATGCTCGTAGTTGGGAAGGTTCTTTATTCCGATGGGCGATTGCATCCATTGGGGGATGTCATAACCATACTGGCTATTATCTTTTCTAACATTTAATTGTACTGTCACCTCTTCGTTGTCGAACTCAACTCCGACAACATTGTATTGCCGTGGCACACCTGTCACCAACTGATGTCGATTGCCATAAAGGCTACCGCTGCTAATCAACAAAATGCTTCGTTTCGAGGTTATGTCACTATACTCTTGGATGGCCGTACTGACATGCTGATGGCCAAACATCCCCATTTTGATATCCTCTCTCATCATCGCATCCAATATGCGATGGTCCATGTAGTTGTTCTCTACAGGTAACCCTGAGACATGATGATGCCAAACTCCCACCAACAAGAATCCCATATTTTTTAGGTTAACCAATTTAGGATGAACTTGAGCGATAGCATCAGGGCAAATACATCCCATCGGGTTAAGATGGTCAAGACGGTGACAACTATTGAAACATATAAAGGCAATCTGATAATTGTTTAACTCAACGATATATGAATTCCTATCCAAATCCACCGGCAGCTTTCTTATTCCAGCATAAAAGTCATTATAAAATTCCTTGAACAAATCGAACCTAGCCTCATAAGGTACATTGTTAGTAATATGATAGAAATGTTTATCCTCCCAATTCCATCTTACCTCAGGGTCTGCTGTTTTAAATCTATTAAAGTCGTCTTTAGCATTTATCTCCGGTGAAAGTGTCATGCTTTCTTTAGAATCCTTATAGCAATAATCATGATTGCCAGGCACCATCACTAACCTGCTTCGGTCGCCATCTAAAAAATAATCCGTTAGTTTTTCCAAGAACACTTTTGCTTCTGCATATTGGGATTTGATAGAGGCTTTGGCTTTGAAGCCAACATCTTTTGATCCTTCGGCAATATCACCGCTGATTACTACTATTTCCGGTTTGGATAGGCCATCTTTTGTATAAGCCTCACAATCAGTCTGTAGAGAATAAAACAGATTTTTAAGGTTACAATTCTTTGGCTTATGTAAGTCGGAAATGTGTAAGATTGTGAAGTGTTTTTTCATACGAGCGTGTCATTCATTACAAATCAAATACATCCAATGAGTCCAAAACAAATACAAGCTGAACTCTCCAATATTTTCCCAAATGTTCTTAATCATTTTCCACAACTTTCTAAACAGGAAATTCTTCATGTGTTCTGCATCAAACCTACTAAATTGGAGACTTTAACTCGAATATCTTCATTAAACCTTATATTATGCATGTCAATGATTTCAGTGCAGACTGAACAGTCTTTGTCAAGCATTTTAGTTAATGCCTCATAAACCATCAAACCCATGGGGATTTTTTTCTGTAACATATCTTAACTGAGGCACATTGTCAATCTTATATGTAGGTGTTCTGTTAATAGAAGAGTTTAAACTTTCTCTTTCTTGGTTAATAATGCCATATGTGATGATTGGCCAATGCTGGGAACTGTTTTTATAGCTAAATATTTTTAATCGTCCAAATTTTCAGAGGGTTTTATCATAAAATTTAGGTGGAAATAGTGATATGTGTTTTTTTCATTTTTACAAGATTTCCTTGAAAATCCATATCAAAGATAGTACTGTACATATAATCAATTCCAATTGAAACATCACATGTAACCAGTTGAAAAGACTTCTCCCTCCATGATAAGGACATAACTTTGATATGCTATACTCATAGAATGCATCTATGGGTTCTTGAATCTTTCCATCTAATTGGTGATAGAGTTGTCTTTTTCTCATCGTTGTCTAATCTACCATATCAGAAAGTTTGCCACACTTGTTTTGGACGGACAAATATAGTCTTCTTGTGCTTTCATTTATATTTCTTATCCATAAATAAATAACAAAGAAGAGGAGAAAAATAATTTAGGCGACTTCTATTTTTAATATTTTCACGTTATACTTTCAGACATTGCGAAGTCCGTTAAACAAAATCTAAAAGCATTGCACTTTATAACTCAATTAAATTCTGCAAAATACAACATTTTTGGCTATCATTCACTGCGCAACGGGGAAGTTGCGAATAACATCGGCTGAGGTGGGGAATCAATACCTATCGGCCATACGTTCAGGTTATTTCACATAATATCCACCGGTCTTATTGGCACCGCGGTATTCAACCAACTTCTTCTTCTTTAGGTCTGCCAATTGTTTTGCCGCTGTCGAGCCATACTTCTTCCGCAGTTCGTCGTTCTTCAATGAGACGCGCTACAGCACGTCTTTACGTTCGTCTCTCCGTGAGACGCGATAAATCGCGTCTCTACATTTTCCGTTTTCAATTTTCAATTCTTCTCCACCTTCCACCAGCCGCCCTTGGCCGGGCCGATGCGGGTGAGAAGACCGAGAGATTTGAGTTGTTGAATATCCCTTTTGATGGTTTTTTCATTCACAGAACAAATCATAGCTAATTTTGGAATGGTAACGAAAGGATCAGATTGAATCTTTTCTATAATCATCCTTTGTCTTTTTTCAGGGACATTTTCAGGGACATTTTCAGGGACATTACAACCTACGCTTTGGGATCCTTTTGCAACCCTCTCAATGCTACACTGGTGCCGCTTGCTTCGCTTGTCATAGTTCACCCCTACCAAAACCACCTCTCCCACATAGTCCATAAGCAAATCGGTATAGCGTTTGTCCTTGATCTGGTCAATGGCGGTTTTGGAAGAATGATTGTATTTCAATTCAAGGACGATAGCAGGCATATCCACTTCCCGGCGAGGAACCAACACCAAATCCGCAAAACCTTTGCCTGTCGGCAGTTCCCGAATGATTGCATATTTGTTCTTCGCCGCATAATACGCCAAAGCAAGCACACACGCCAGCGAATTTTCATCATTGTACTGCAAGATGCCGGTATTGTCGGAATGGATGCGGTCTATGGCATCGGCCACCCGTTCAGCATCGCCGGCAATCGTCCATTGCAGCAACTGCTCGGATTGTTTCAAAGCATCCGAAATAACATTCCATCCGGTGTCCTCCACCGCATTTTCAAACTCCAAGCCAATCTCCTTGTTGGGGATGGAGCACTCGTTCGTATCCCTGTCGTATGAAAGATAACCTAAATGAATCAGCACCGTAAAAATGTCGTTCTTGCTGTTGATGACATTCAGGTCATTCTGGAAATTCTTGGTATTCACGTTACAGCGTTCCCCCGCCAGCAACTTAATCACATCATCCTTCAACCCCTCGAAATTCATCTTGATGTAATGCGACACCGTTTCGTACGTACCTGTATTGGACCAGTAACTTTCACAGTACCGACGGCGAATCGCCCGGATCACAGACAAAGGATTGTAGATTGATGCTTGACCGCCGATCCGATAGCCGTCATACCATAGTTTGATTTGCTCTTTGTCAATCTTATGGCGACTGCACAAATCTGAAACCTCCTCATCCGTAAAGCCGAAACAAGCCGCCATCTCACCCGGCGAGATCATGGTGTATTCCTCAAAATTGTTCAACGCCGACTGCGTTTTGTATTTCTTGATGGGTAAAATTCCCGTCATATACACCCCGGCAAAGACCGACAACGAGTTGCCCGATTTGAAAAGCAGACGGAGAAAATCCACATACCTTTCGCCCTCATCACATTCAGCGTTGGGTTCGCGCAGAATGGCGTCCCACTCATCCACAATCATAATGAACTTGGACGGTTCTGCCTGTTGCACAATGGTATACAACGCCGAGAGCAAGTCATCGTTCGTACCGTATTTCACATTGGGATAGGCCTCTTTCAACTCCGCCAGAATATCGGACTGGATATGTTGCACCATATCACCACTATTCCTGTAGCGGGTGATGAAATTGGTCATATCCACATACAGCACAGGATATTTATTCAGATGCTGAGGGAAGGAAGGACATTTGGCAATCTTCAAATCACGGAACAGCTCTTCGGATTGGCACGAATGGTCGTAGTAGGCGTTCAGCATCTTTGCCGCCATCGACTTGCCAAAACGGCGGGCACGGCTGACGCACATGAACTGCCGCTCGGAATTCAGCGAACCATTGACAAGCTCAATCAAATCGCTCTTGTCAATGTACTCACCGTTTCGCGCCGCGCGAAAGCCGTCATTCCCTATGTTGATGTAAAGGCCCATGATTTTCTATGAGACGCAGTGCACTGCGTCTTTACATTTTCCGTTTTCAGTTTTCCGTTTTCCGTTCCAAGAAGGCGCTGGGGATGTAGGCGGTGGCGTAGGTGCCGACACCCTGCAGCTGCACGAAGACGCGTTTCTGGTGGCGGTATTTCATCACGATGCCCTCCACGCCGGCGAAGGCCCCGCCGGTGACCACCACATGGTCGCCCTCGATGAGGGACGGCACCTGCGTCTGGTTAACGAGGATGTCATGGTTGCGTGACTCGACGATGATGCGGAAGCTCTCCATCTGGCGGTCGGGAACGATCAGCAGCTCGTTGCGGCCGAACTCGTTGGTGGCAAAGTGGTTGTAATAGGGTGTCAGTCCGGGCACCTGCGATGCGGTCTCCAACAGCCGGCGGTAGTCGGGCAGCGAGGCGCGCACGAACAGCAGTCCTTTGTCGAGCGGCTCCGTACGGACTTGCGGCTCCGGATGACCGGTTTTGCCGCCGTCGGCGCACTCGATGCTGCAAAGTGTGGGGAGGTAGGGCTCGTAGCGGCCGTCGTTGAGTTCCACCAGCCGGTCATAGACTTTCTGTGCGCGGTGGTAGGTGGCGCGGATGGGGAACCAATGGAGAGGCGCCGCGGCGGGGGCATACTCTACCGACTTCCCGTCTTTGGCATTTGCAAAAACGGAACTGACCGGAACATTTCTTTTAGCTCCAGCATTCATACTAATACACTGTCCGTCAGGAATTTCTGTCATTGTATTTCATTCCCTATCGGTCGTTATGCCACAAAATCCTAATGGAAGCCTCCACCCGACTTTGCCGTTGCAAAGATACAACTTTTCTTTCATTCTACCAATAATAAAATGGAAGAAACAATGGGGAACAAAAATCAAAAAAGGAACAATAGTAAATATTTTTTCACTTGACACGCACTCTGCGCCGGAAGAGTTGGTTGAACCATCATGTCAGGAGGGCCCACGAAGAGCCCTCCACGTCATGAAACCAAAACACTAATTACTAACAACTTCAACTGAACAATCCAATTATAAAAAGCACAATGAGCAGTAGTCCTAACAATATTTTTTTCATTATAAATTTCGTTTCACTGAATAATTTGCAAAAGTAGCAAAATAATTTGATTAATTCACTGAAAATAAAAATATTTTTTTCACGAAGAAAAAAAATATTCAGCAACTCGCAGAAAAACATTAGCAAGACACCCCCATGAAATCAGGCCAAATTTCGTAATTTTGCACCCGACATATTTACAATATAATATAGTAATGAAAAGAATCCTATACGCCATTATCGCCCTGATGCTCTGCTTCACGGCTACCCTCTCTATCGCAACCGCCAACCCCATCGACACGGCCCGCGCCAAAGCCGTGGCGGCGAACTTCTACAGCTCGGTGTCGCAGCAGCCGCTCCGTGGCACCCAGCCCGCCATTGCCTATCAGGCCACCTACACGGCCACGCCAGCTACCCGCCATGCCCACGCACAGGAGGTCACCTGCTTCTACGTGATGAACATGGGCAGCGAGGGCTATGTGATCGTCTCCGCCGACGACTGCGCCCTCCCCGTGCTCGCCTACTCCACCGAAGGCGCCTTCAACCCCGACGCTGTGCCCGCCGGTCTGCACGACATACTCGAAGGCTACCGCCACGAAATCGGCAGCGCTATCAGCCAGCAGCACCCGGCCACTGCCGAGGTGTCCGCACAGTGGGCTGCCATTGACCAACCACAGCGCAGCACCCGTACCGTGGTGGTGGATCCCATCATCCAGACTACATGGAACCAATACCCCTACTATAACAGCATGTGCCCTGTGTATCAGTACAGCGGCTATACCGTGCAGGCTGTCACCGGCTGCGTGGCCACCGCCACCGCCCAGCTCTTCCGCTACTGGGAATGGCCCGTGCGCGGCAACGGCTCGCACAGCTACCAAGCCATTTCAATGGACAGTAACCCCGTGGACCTCGGCACCCTCTCCGCCGACTTCGGCAACACCATCTACCTCTACGACCTCATGCCCACCTCCATCGACGCCGGCACCCATTCGCTGATGCGCACACAGGTGGCCCGTCTCTCGTACCACTGCGGCGTGGCCGTGGACATGTCGTACGGCTACAATGGCAGCGGCGCCTTCTCCAGCGACCTGCCCTACGCATTCGCCAACTATTTCGACTACTCTTGCGACGGCATACTATACCTTTCACAATACTCTGTCAACCAGTGGAATAACATACTGAAAGCCAACCTCGACCAAGGATTGCCGCTCTCCTACAGCGGATCCAGCAGCGAAGGCGGCCATGCCTTCCTCTGCGACGGCTACGACAACACCAACTACTTCCACTTCAACTTCGGCTGGGGTGGCAGCGGCGACGGCTTCTTCACCGTGAGCGGCACCGGCGTGCACGAATACACCTCCTACCAAGCCGCCATCTTCGGCATCCGTCCCAACAAGCCCGTGTGCGACGGCGAAAGCTGCACCATCACCATCGAAGTGTCCAACAACACCAGCAACGGCAACGGCTGGAACGGAGGCTATATGGTGGTATATCAAGGCGACAAGGCCATCAAGGGCATCACCCTGCTGCCCACCCTCCACAGCAACACCTACACCTTCGGGGTGTGCGAGGACTCCCTGCACTTTGAATGGTACCCCGGCAGCAACGACGCCGTGTGCCGCATCCTCATCCGCAACGCCGACAACGACACACTGCACTATGTGGACGGCAATCCCACCCCCGGCCGCTTCTTCTCGGTCAACTACGCCTGCTCCGAATGCCCCTACCCCATCAACCTGACTATCAGCGACATTGATGAGGAGGAAGCCACCCTGTCGTGGAGTTCGGGCGGCACTCCGATAGGCTACAACCTTGAGTACGGTCCTGCCGGCTTCACCCCCGGCACCGGCACGCTCCTCACGGATGTGCAGTCGCCATACACCTTCGAGAACCTCACCGCCGAACATCCCTACGACGTGTATGTGCAGGCCGTGTGCGGCGAAGACACCCTCAGCGGCTGGTCGTCGGTGGCTTCCTTCTCCACCCGCATCCGCTGCAACGACGACAACAACCGCACCGTCACCAGCACCGTAGGCAACAGCGGAACCTACTACTTCCCCATCGACTTATCAAGCAGCAGCTACCTCTACTCTTATTCCCAGCAGCTTTTCTCACGCAGCGAGCTGAATGCGTTGGGCATCACTGCGGCGGCCAAAATCAACTCCGTTTCCTTCCAAAGCTATCAACTTGCCAATCAAACCATTAATAACATCTCCATCTATGTCGGCCACGCCCAGATTGACACTTTCGTATATACTTATATCCCTGTCAATGAGATGACCCTCGTTTATTCCGGTCCTATCCAGCTGCACAGCGGCAACATGACATGGAATGAAATCACCTTCCAGAACCCCTTCTTCTACGACGGCACCTCCAGTCTCGTTGTGGCGGTGCTCAACAACTCAGGCACAGCAGTGACCACCAGCGGTTCGCAAGGATGCTTCGTGTGCCACAGTGCCACCGGGCGCAAATGCCTCATCACCGAGAGCAGCACCGCCCTCAATGCCGCCACCCTCTCCACCCCCGACTACTACGTGCCGGGAACTCGCAACAACATGAAATTCAACATCTGCATTGCCGGCTATGCCTGCGACGATGTGGCGCTGACGCTTGACACGGCAGTCTGCGAAGACGATTTCCCATTCACATGGCACGGCGTGACTTTCGACGATGAGGGCACCGAAATCGTCACCATCACCTTCGGCGGCGGTTGCGACAGCGTCATCACCATGAATGTGACCAAAAAATTCCATTCCACCTTCGAGTTCAGCGCCGAGGCCTGCGGTGAATATGCATGGAACGACGAAATTTACGATGAATCTGGAGATTATACACAAACCCTCATCGCTGCCAACGGCTGCGACAGCATCGTGACACTGCACCTCACCATCCATCCCGTCTATACGCGCACCGAAACCCTCAACCTCTGCCGCACCGAACTGCCGTACACCTACGAAGCTGAGAATGTGACCTTTGACGAAGAGGCTGTTTCCGACGAGTTCTACTTTCCGCACGCCACAATGGAGGGCTGCGACAGTTCATTAACCCTCATCGTGAACATCGGCGAGCCGATTGCACCGGTAGTCGAGCTGAGCCACTGCGGTCCCTACACGTGGAACGACTCCACCTACAGCGAGAGCGGAACCTACACACAGACTTTCACCACCAGCTGCCATTGCGACAGTGTGGTCACCCTCATCCTGACGGTGCTGCAGCCCACCGAGGGCGAGCTCACCGACGAGGCTTGCGGCTCGTACAGCTACGAGGGGCAGACTTTCACCACCAGCGGCGACCATACCGTAACCCTCACCAATGCAGCAGGTTGCGACAGTGTGGTGACGCTCCACCTGACCATCCATCCCGTACCCGATGTCACCATCACTGGCAACACGCAGATCACCGTCGGCAGCAACACCACACTGACGGCCAGCGGAGCCGACAGCTACGAATGGAGCACGGGAGAAACCACGGCTGACATCACTGTGTCACCCACCAGCAACACCACCTATTCCGTGACCGGCACCACCGAGCATGGCTGCACCGGCACGGCCAGCACGACGGTTCAGGTGAACACGGCGGTGAGCGACTACGACAACGCAAGCGGCATCCTCCTCTTCCCGAATCCGGCCACGCACACCGTCACCTTGCAGGCTGACGGCAACGGGGCCACAATGAAGGAGGCGGCTGTTTACGACGCCACCGGCCGCGTGGTCTTCCGCAGCAATGCCGAAGTTAACAAGATGGAAATCAACGTGAGCGACTGGGAATCCGGAATCTACTTCGCCCGCATCATCAGCGGCGACAGCGTCGTCGTAAAGAAATTCACGAAGCAGTAAAGAAAAAACGTAGCGACCGCCTTCTGACCTCAGAACCCCATCTTGAGAATCCTGTCTGCGAAGCACTTCACTATTTCATACCAAATACTGTTCTCCAGACCGGCAGCGGCATGGAGGTCAGAGATAATCCGGTTATCCTGCACATAAATCTCCAACTTTTCAGCGGGAAAAAAGGCGACATCCTCCTTGATTGAAGCCCTAACATCATTTATCATGTAAACCGGTGAGTGCAGCATCCGCTCCACAGGGAGCCACTCCGGAATCCGCGGGTGGCGGATCTGCTCGAAACAGGTCGTATCGTCGGTGCAAAAGAACTTGTCGCCCTCCAACAGCACATACGCCGTATCGCGCTCCAGCGACCAGCGCATGGAATAATCGCCCAACAGCTCCCCATCCATTTTCAGCTCTTTTTTCTGTGTAATAATAAGATACATATCCCAGTCGCCATACCGTTCACGAACAAGCTGCTTCATTCCATCCTGCTCGTCATATTCCGTTCCATACTCCTGACTGATCCACTCCGTTCCATCTTCCAAATTTATCAAGGAGACTCTCTCCGGCTCTCCATCATATTCGATTTCAACATGATGAATGGAATCCATGTAGCGGTTGTTCTTTTCAACGAAATTTTCCAAAAAATGAGGAAAATCCACAGAATCCTCCACCATACTGGCCAACAGATACTTATTATTCTCACAATAATTCACCAGCCATGGCTGATACCCGACCAGATCACTAAGTCTTGTAGAGAGAAAATAAAAGGAAGGCATAGCAATATCAATATAAGGAGTGCTTTTCGAAGGAACATTGCTACTGATGAAGGAGCTCACCACCCCCCTCGGATGCTCTGTCACGTAAGGAAGCAGCTTCTCCAGCTTTTCGGGATGGAGGATCGATGCATCGTAGGTCATCGGTGTCATCGCGCCATCATTGTGGTACATTTCGCGCACATAGCGTATCCTCTCTTTTCCCATCTCAGTCCTCGCAAAGATGACCCTATCATTCATGAACTCATAGACAGGAATGAATCCTGCCATGCCGAACACACTAAACTGATCCATTAACTTGCCTACGGAAAGCGCATCGTAAAAAGACACGGAGCAGCTGGTCATGCCTTTTTGCACCATTGTTTTGTAGTATTGGCTTTCCATAAAACAGGTGGGAGCAACCAAATTGGGAATCTGTTCCTGCGGCACATCAAAAAACACACCATCCAAATCCAGCAGAGCCCAATCGCCCATGCAGAGAAGGCTTGTATTTCTCAGGTTGTAGATTTTGATGCCTTTCTTTTTGATGTTTTGGCAGGGAATTTTTCTACCAATAATCTTAAAAAGTTCCTTTTCGAAATTCTTTTCATTGTTGAGCGGGATGAACAGTAAACCGTCGTTGACAAGTGCAGCAGCAGCAGTGAAGTCCACGCCGATTTTGTCGTCTTTCTCTATCCAACTGTGAATCAAATCATTAATTCCTGCATTCAAGGATTTATTACCCAAGAGTTGACTCACGGCATCAATCAGGTGGTTGTCGTTCAACTTCTTAAGTTCCAACTGTTCGGCGAGAGAATCCAGATAGAGGATCTTTACCGAGTTGCAGCTGTCGGGTACATGCTGCAGCACACGGAGGTAGGAATCGTTTTGGGCGCTGATCGCTCCTGTCAGGATCAGCATTATCCCGATGAACAGAATTTTTTTCATCACTATGGAATTTTAAGTGGGGCAAAAATACAAAAAAATCCCGACAATTTGAAAACCAAATCATCGGGATCCCCCCAGTACCCGGGGCCGGGATCGAACCGGCACGAGTGTTACCTCATCGGTTTTTGAGACCGACGCGTCTACCAATTCCGCCACCTGGGCATCGGTGCTTTTTTGAGCGTGCAAAAATACATGATTTTTTCGTATGCCCATAGCCTGTAGAGAAAATTTTTTCTTGTAATTTTGCAGCGCAAAAAAGTCGGTCGCACAATTTTCACAATGAGCTTATTGTCAGCATTTTACAACACACCCCTCAACATTGAGCCGCTGCCCATGCCGGCTATGGGGCGCGTGGCCGACTGGACCACATGGGCATTTTGTGGCATTTTGGTGTTGCTGACGCTCATCATTGTGAACGGCCGACGCAAGTTTACTTACATTGTACGGGCGCTTTTCTCGCCGCGCAGCCGCAACCAGCTTTTGCGCGAGAGCAAGCCCCTCGCCGAGTGGATTTACGCCTTCCTCTTCCTCTACGACTTCCTCGTGATCGGCATGACACTCTACCTGCTGGTGTCGGCCTACCTGCCTGCCATCAGCGCCCACTTCTCCCCGCCCCTGCTCTTCCTTGCCTGCGCCGCCGTTGCCGCCGCCTTCTACTTCCTCAAGACTGCCAACTTGTACCTCCTCGCCTTCATCTTCGACTGCGACGACGACCGCGCCACCCACGAGCAGAACCGTTTCTTCTGCACCACCTGCTGTTCGCTCGCCCTCCTTCCCCTCGCCCTCGCCGCCGCCTACACCGCCCAGCTCTCATGGCTGCTGCTCTACGGCATCCTCTACCTCGCCTGCTACGGTTTCGCTTGGTTCAGGACCCTCAATTTAAAATCAGCCCGCTTCAATTACTTCGAATTTTTTTTGTACTTTTGCACGATTGAAATTCTACCTTTTCTGGTCATCGTTAAAATGATGATTTCTTTCAGATAGTCAGGGATTTACATCACAATATTGAAACACCAATTTTGCGGTTTATGAAAGTAAAAAACATCCTCATCTCCCAAAACGCCCCCGCCGAATTCGACAAGTCGCCCTATGCCGACCTGACCCGGAAATACAGCATCAACATCGATTTCTTCAAGTTCTTCCGTATCGAAGGCATCCCTTCCCGCGAGTTCAGGGAAGCCCACATCAACATTCTCGACCATAGCGCGGTCGTCTTCTCCAGCAAGACCACCGTGGACTATTTCTTCAGTCTGGTGAAAGAGCTGCGCTGCGAACTTCCGGAAGAGATGAAGTATTTCTGCACGACCGACCAGGTGGCCTTCTACCTCCAGAAATACATCCAGTTCCGCAAACGCAAAATCTTCTTCAACAAGAACAACAACCCGAAAGGCGTGTTCGATCTGTTTTTGAAGAATCCCGAATACAAGTACTTGATTCCCTGCGGTGCCGACTCCATGGCCACCCAGTATGCCGACTTCTTCCAAGAGCACAACATCCAGTTCTCGCAGGCCGTCATCTTCAAAACCGTGCCCGCCGACCTGAAGTCCTCCATCGACATCAACAAGTACGACATGATCATCTTCTTCAGTCCGTCGGGAATCGCCTCGCTGAAGGAGAACTACCCTGATTTCGAGCAGGGCGAGGTGGCCATGGGCGCTCTCGGAGCCCCCGCCTGCGCCGCCGTCACCAACGCCGGCTTCACCCTCCATGTTCAAGCCCCCACCAAGGAACACCAGTCCATCACCTCCGCCATGGACGCCTTCTTGAAAGAACATGCCACCAGAAAACGCTAACAACGAGCATCTTACATTTTCCAAAAAGGAACGCCTCTGCTCCGAAATACAAATCGCTGCATTGTTGCGCAACCGGCAGAAAATTTTCTGCCATCCCCTTAAATGCCATTACATTTTCCTGCCTTGCACCGAGGAAGAACCTGTGTGCCAGATTGTTGTCAGTGTACCCAAGCGCTTCTTCAAGCATGCCGTGGATCGCAACCGCGTGAAGCGCCTTATCCGCGAGGCTTTCCGGCTGCACCACCGCGACATCCTCGATCCCGTGCTGCGAGAGCGGGGACAGCGCGTACAACTGCTCATCACCTATATTTCGAACGAAATTTCCCCCTATAAATTGGTGGAAGACAAAATAATCGAAATCCTGCATCGTTTAACCATAGCAAACCCAACGGAAGGCCTGTGAAAAAAGCTTACGAATTTTTCAAGAAAGCATTAGCCTACGTCCTGATATTCTTTATCAAGATATATCAGTGGACGCTGTCGCCGCTCATCGGACGGGCCTGCCGATACACCCCCACCTGTTCCAACTACGGCATCGAGGCATTGAAAAAACACGGTCCGTTCAAGGGCTCATGGCTCACACTGAAACGGGTGCTGTCGTGCAACCCGTGGGGCGGAAGCGGGTACGATCCTGTACCATAGTTAAGAGTTTAGAGTGAAATTTGAAAATTATATAAATGAAAAAAATTAAAACCATTATAGCTGTCGTTGTTTTGTGCGGTGCGATGATTTTGCCTGCCCGTGCCCAGAACGACTTTGAGATTGCCAAGAATGTGGATATCTTCATCTCGGTGCTGCGCGAGCTGAACGCCAAGTATGCCGACGAGATCACGCCCGGCGACCTCACCCGCACGGCCATCGACGCCATGCTCGAAAGTCTCGACCCCTACACCGTGTATTACACTGAAAATGAGATTGAAGACGTGAAGATGATCACCTCCGGACAGTACGGCGGCATCGGCGCCCTCATCCAGCAGTACACGGATGACAAGGTGGCCATCTCCGAAATCTACGAGAACTGTCCCGCCCAGAAGAGCGGTCTGCTGGCCGGCGACATCATCACCAAAGTGGACGGCAAAACCACGGCGGGCAAGAACTCCACCGATGTAAGTTCGGCGATGCGCGGGCAGCCCGGCACCACCGTCAGCCTTGAGGTGTTCCGTCCCAGCAAGAACAAGACCTTCACCTTCAACATCACCCGCGAGGAGATTACCCTGCCCAACATCCCCTACTACGGAATGCTCGATGAATCAGTAGGTTACATCAAACTCGACCAGTTCACCGACAAGGCCGGCAAAGAGGTGAAGGATGCCTTCACCGACCTCAAGGGCAAAGGCATGAGCGCCCTCATCCTCGACCTCCGCAACAACGGCGGCGGTCTGCTGCAGGAAGCGGTGAAAATCATGAACATCTTTGTGGAACAGGGCACCGTGATTGTCTATACCAAAGGCAAGATTGAGGAGCAGAACCACATTTTCCGCACGCCGGCGCAGCCCATCGACAAAGAGATTCCCGTGGTGGTGCTGGTGAATGAAAACAGCGCCTCCGCCTCCGAGATCGTGTCGGGTGCGTTCCAGGACCTCGACCGCGGCGTCATCGTGGGCAAGAAGAGCTACGGCAAGGGTCTGGTACAGAACATCGTGCCGCTGAGCTTCAACAGCTCGATGAAACTCACCGTCTCGAAATACTACATCCCCAGCGGCCGCTGCGTGCAGAAAATCGAATACTTCAGCAAGGACTCCACCAAGGCGCACGTCATTCCCGACTCGCTGGCCGTGGCCTTCAAGACCAAAAACGGCCGCACCGTGTATGACAAGGGCGGCATCGAACCCGACGTGGCCACCCCCGTGGACTACATCAGCAGCGTGCTCACCGCGCTCATCCTCAACCACCACATCTTCGACTTCGCCAACCAGTACCATGCCACGCACACCACAATTCCGCCCGCCGACCAGTTCACCATTGACGACGACACTTTTGATGATTTTGTCAAGTTTGTGCAGAACAAAGAGTACTCCTATACCACCGAGAGCGAGGAGGTGATGAAGGACCTCAAGGAGGCGGCCGAATACGACGGTTATTATGAGAAGATTGCTCCGCTGTACCAGCAGCTGGAGGAGCAGCTGAAGCGCGAGAAGGCCGCCGACCTGCAGACGCACAAACAGGAGATTTGCGAATACCTCGCCTCCGAGATTGCCGTGCGCTACTACTATCAGAAGGGTCGCCTTATCCACGACCTCTCCATCGACCCTGACATCGCTACGGCCAAGGAAATTCTCCACGACCGGAACCGCTACAAATCCATCCTGAACCTCAAATAGCACCCCGATGCTCGGCAAAGCCCACCGCTACATCTACACCATCACCCTGATTTTGCTGGCCATCTCGATACCCGTGTCGGTGGCGTTGCCCAATGTGCTGGGCGGCGTGCTGGTAGGCAACTGGCTGTTGGAGTGGAACTGGAAGCAGAAGTGGGAACGGCTGAAACAGCATCCTGCCGTCATTCCATTCGCCTTCTTTTTCTTCTTTTTGGCAATAAGTATTTTCGGTGCGGAAAATCCGGCTATCGGCTGGCGCGACTGGCTCACCAAAACACCATTTCTCTATTTCCCTGTCATACTGGCTTCTACAGAGCCTCCGAAGATACGCTGGCAGCGCTTTCTCCTGCTGGCTTTCGCCATCACCACCTCCGTGGCCGCCGCCATCAGCGTCATCATCATGCAGACCAAAGGAGTGTACGACATCCGCGACAACGGACTGTTCATCTCGCACATCCGGTTCAGCATCTGCGCGGTGCTGTCGATTGTTTTCTGTCTTCATTTTCTTATCAAAAACGGCAGCTACTCCATCCCCATCCAATTGGGCTGTCTGCTCATGGCCATCTGGCTTTTCGCCTACCTCTTCGCCGTGCAGATAGGCACCGGCATCCTCCTTTTAGCCGTCACCTTCCTCATCATCTTCTTCTACTATTTATTTATAAAAAGAGAAAAAAAAGGCGGTCGCATCCTCATCCTCACCATCAGCGGCACGATCTGCATTGTCATCGCCGCCGCTTTCTCCATCATCACCTACCAATACTATCACTACGACAGCACTGTTGAAAACAATCTGCCCACTTGCACCGAAAAGGGCACTCCCTATACCCATCTTCCAAAGGAACTCCCTGACGGACAAATTATTGAAAATGGAAATAAAATCGGTCTCTATCTCTGTGAAGCTGAGTTGAAGGAAGAGTGGCCCAAACGCAGCGACGAACCCTACGACAGCATCCAGAAAACCCTCATCCGCTATCTCAACTCCATCGGCGAGACCAAAGATGCCAAAGGTTTGTCGAAATTAGACGACGAGGATGTGAAGCACATCGAAAACGGCATCGCCAACAAAGCCTATCTGCAGCCTTTTGGACTGAAGAAAATGCTGTATCCCAGCTACTTCACCTTCTCGCTGTACCAGCTGAACGGCACCACCAGCAGTTCCTCACTTCTGCAAAGAGTGGAGCTGTGGAAAGCCAGCTCCAAGGCCATCGGAAGGCATCCATGGCGGGGTTACGGGCTGGGGCACAACAAGAAAGCCATCAACGGGGTGCTGCACGAGCAGAACTCCACCCTCAAGGATGACATGGGGGCGCACAACCAGTTCCTCACCTACCTTCTTGCCGGCGGCGTAGCACTGGCATTGGTTTTTGTCGCAGTGCTTATCCTTCCGTTTTTCCTTTGCAAACGCAAAATCACCCTCGTGTACGTCATCTTCTGGTGCTGCCTTTTGGTATCCATGCTGTTCGAAGACACCCTCGAGACCGTCACGGGCATCAACCTTTTCCTTCTTTTCAACTCCTTTTTCCTCTTCGCCACTGATTCATCCGAATTATAAGGCTGACAATTTGTCAGATTTGTATTTTGGCACGGGAATTGCATATCGGAATGGCGATGTGCGAAAAATATTCTTTTCCCATCATTTATTATTTATAATTTATTGATAATTAATGAAATAAAAACAATAATAACCATGAGCAAAGGACAAATCAATGTACAGACCGAGAACATTTTTCCGGTCATCAAAAAATTCCTCTATTCCGAACATGACATTTTCATCAGAGAGCTGATTTCCAACGCAGTGGATGCCACACAGAAGCTGAAAACCCTTGCCACGATGGGCAAATTCGAGGGTGAGCTGGGCGACCTGACCATCCAAGTGAAGGTGGACAAGGAGGCCAAAACCATCACCGTGAGCGACCGCGGCATCGGCATGACTGCCGAAGAGGTGGACAAATACATCAACCAGATTGCTTTCTCGGGTGCGGAGGAATTTTTGGAGAAATTCAAAATGGAGGAAGGCAATATCATCGGACACTTCGGTCTCGGTTTCTACTCCGCCTTCATGGTCTCCGACCGCGTGGACATTCTCACTCGCTCCTACCAGCCTGATGCAAAAGCTGTTAAGTGGAGCTGCAACGGTTCGCCCGACTACGAGATGGAAGAGGCGGAGAAGGCAGATCGCGGCACCGACATTGTGCTGCACATTGCCGAAGATGCTTTGGAATTTGTTGATGAACAGAAGATTGTAGCTTTGCTTCGCAAATACTGCCGCTTCCTGCCCATCCCGATTCAGTGCGGCGAGGAGAGCAAGTGGGAGAAACCCGAAGGCGTGGAACCCAAAGAGGGCGAAGAGGTGAAAGAGGTGGAGGTGAAAGTGCCCCGCATCATCAACAACACGCAGCCGCTGTGGAAGCAGTCGCCCTCTACCATCAAACCCGAAGAGTACCTCAACTTCTACCGCGAACTCTACCCGATGACCTTCGAGGAGCCGCTGTTCCAGATCCACCTCAACGTAGATTACCCCTTCAACCTCACCGGCATCCTCTACTTCCCGAAGGTGCGCAACCAGCTGGAAATCCAGAAAAACAAAGTGCAACTCTATTGCAATCAGGTGTTTATCACCGACCAGCTGGAAGGCGTGATTCCCGAATTCATGATGCTGCTGCACGGCGTCATCGACTCGCCCGACATTCCGCTGAACGTGTCGCGTTCGTACCTGCAATCGGATGCCAACGTGAAGAAAATCTCCTCACACATCACCAAAAAGGTGGCCGACAAGCTGGAAGAGATGTTCAAGAACGACCGCGAAGACTTCGAGAAAAAGTGGGACGACCTCAAAGTTTTCATCGAATACGGTTGTCTCACAGACGAGAAATTCTACGATCGTGCCAAGAGTTTCATCCTCTTCAAGAATGTGGATGGCAAATACTTCACGATGGACGAATACCGTACTCATATCGAGACCTTACAGAAAGACAAGAACGATGTGGTGGTCTATCTGTACGCGCACGACACTGCCACACAGCACGTTTACATCCAGTCGGCCAAGGAGCGCGGCTACGATGTGCTGTTGATGGACGGTTTCCTCGACACCCACTTCATCAACCTGTTGGAGCCGAAAATCGAGAAGTGCCGTTTCGCCCGGGTGGATGCCGACGTGATGGAGAAACTGATTGAGAAGGACGAAGTGATGCCTGCCAAACTTTCTGAGGATGAGCAGAAAACGCTGAAAGAGACCTTTGAGAAATGCGCCGACAAAGAAATGTTCACCGTGATGGTGTCGAACCTCAGCGAGAGCGAGCTGCCCATCATGATCACGCAGAACGAGTTCATGCGCCGTTTCAAAGACATGCAGAAACTCTCTGGCCAGCAGGGATTTTACGGAGATTTCAACCACTACAACTTGGTGGTCAACGGCAACCATCCGTTAGCGGCCAAAATCCTTGCCGAGCAGGACGAAGCCGCGAAAGAGCAGATGACGCATCAGCTCATCGACTTGGCCTTGCTGTCGCAGAACCTGTTGACGGGCGAAAAACTCAGCGAATTTGTGAAGCGCAGCGTGGAGATGATGTAACCCTACGCATTGCGCAAAGCGACTGTAAAACAGCCAAATAGAGCCGCTGTTTCCGTACGGAGACGGCGGCTTCCTAATTTAACCTCCTTGTAACCGAGCGATTTGCAGAGGTTGATTTCTTCTGTGGAGAAGTCGCCTTCGGGACCGATGAGCAGGAGAATCTCTCCTTCCGACCATTGCTCATCGGCGAACTGCACGGTGTTGTGCTCGTCGCACCAAGCCACGTAGCGGCAGGGAATGTCTTTGTTTTGTTTGATGAAATCCTGAAAGTCAACGCATTGCAGTTCTGGCAGCCAGGCGGTTTGCGACTGTTTGAGGGCGGCGATGGCGATGCGGTGCATCCTGTCAAGGTCGATTTTGCGCCGTTCGGAGTGGTCGCAGATGATGAAGGTGATGCGTTCCACACCCAATTCCACGGCTTTTTCTGTCAGCCACTCCATGCGGTCGGCGTTCTTGGTGGGTGCGACAGCGAGGTGCAGAGCGATGCGGCGGGGCGGTATCGTGTTGCGTTCCAGCACCTCCGCCACGCAGTCGGAAGGAGACACGTGGGTGAGGGAGGCTTTGGCCAGCGTGCCACGTCCGTCGGTCAGCAGGATGGGGTCGCCGGGACGCTTGCGCAGCACCTTGGCGCAATGGCGGGCGTCATCACCCGATAGTGTTATGGTATTTCCTTGAATTTCAGTGCAGTAAAAGACAAACATCGTACAATATTTATATAAGAAAAGCCCCTCAATATAAAAGCATCCATCCATTAAGAAGTTGCAAAAATACAAAATTTTAACAACAAAAACTCCGAAAAAAGCAGGGATTTTTCAATGAAATTAATTGGCATAATATATAAAATATTGATATTCAATAAAATAATTTTAAAAGATTTTTCAAAAAAGGTTGAAAATGACCTGCCGTGCATAGTATCTTTGCGATGTCAGAAACGAAAACAGGGGCCGGCAACCCCTGCCACTCAAAATCTAAAAATGCTCATCATGTAAAACTCAAAAACAAAACAGCCAAAACAGAAACCGAACTTCAATCCAACGATTGACGCGGATAAGCATCGGAAGGATGCCAACTGCGAAAGTGTTAATAAACTCACTATCAACTAAAAATCTATCTTATGAAACGAATTATCCTTATCCTTTGTTTATGTATGGCCGTGTTCACCTCTTTCGGCAAAAAAGTTGTCGTGATTGAAGTGAACAAGGAAGGCTCGTCGTGGCAGAATCTGTTCAACTGCTACCAGCGCGTCACCACCTCCTTCCTCGGCGTGGAGAATGGCGTAACGCAGGTGCGGTTAGACTGCGAAGGCGGCGGTTTCAACTGGTGCCGTGCCTCCCGCGAGATCGGCTCCTCCTGCTACGCAGTTCCCAACCACGACATACTATCCAACCCTACTGTCATCAGAGCCATCAACAGCCTGATTGAAATGTCGGAGCAACAAATTCAGAAGTCGAGCTATCGTGGAACCGCCAGCAAAAAGGTGGCCATCAGCGACGGCCGCAAGTCCACGCTGTATTTCATCAAAGCCAGCTGGCAGTACAACTCCCGCAACTGCTCCGAAGGCAGAATTGTCATCACCATCGAGACCGATGACAACAATATGCTTCAAGACAGTTCACACTAATCATTCTGATCAATAATACGTTACAGGGCATGTCACCGTCTGCATGTATCGACATGCCCTTTTACACCCCATTGTTGCACGATGAAAACGAAACTCCTCCACCCTCTCTTCTTGACAATCCTGCTATGGCTGCTGCTCGCGCCCTCGCGAGGGAGTGCGCAAGAACCCCTCTCGCACTACTTCTATTTGGAAAGCGAAACCGACCTGCCCGAGAGCTCCTGTGCGGCACAACTCGGCAAGCTCATCGGCTGCATGGATGAGGATGCGCTGTACCTCTGCAATGCCGAAGTCATCGGCACCCGCAAGAAAGGCGGTGTGGCGACCGTGGAGCGTTGGGACCTTGCCACCATGACCGCCACCACCCACAAGGTGCCGCTGCCCCCGCGCAAAGGCCACGCACTGATGCAGAACCGCTACTGGCTCTATGCCATCGCAGTGCACGGCCAACGGCTGCTGCTCACCACCTCCGACCAGCTGCTGGAATACGAGCTGGCGCGCAACGGCGACGCGAGGCTGCTGCACGCCTACTCCTTCCCCGATGCCGACTTCGGCTACTTCGACAGTCACGGCGTAAAGGCTGTCGCGCAGGTGAATGATGCCGGATTCACTTTGCTGGAACCGGCCGCCGGGCGTCTGGACTCGGTGGCACACCTGCCGCTGCCCGCCCCTTTCCTGCTACAGTTCCGTCCCAACGCACTGCTCAAGCCGTATGGTAACCAGCTGTTCTTCATCCCCACGCCTCTGCCTCAACTGCTAAAACTCGATGCACAAGGAAAGCAACAGGCTGAAACCTCATGGGAGCCGCCCGGTTGGCAGCCCCTGCCCGACGACTACATCCGGGAGGTGCAAGCCATGCCCTACAGTGGGGCACGAGCCATGCACATCTTCCAGACCAGCACGCCCTACTCCTTCCCGTTGGAGCTGTACGTGCTCGATGGCACCACCTTCCTCATCACCTACCACCAATTCGACAGCATGGCCGACATTCTGAAGACACCGCTGCTTCTGCTGCGCACCGACAGAGCGGGAAGAGAAACAGAGAATGTGCAGCTGACCAGTGAATTTGAGAAAGACCACCTCCTCACGGAAGACGAGTTCCCTTTCTACTACGCCCATCGCGCCCTCGCCCTGATGGTCGGCGGCAACCGCTGCATCGTACAGGTGGTAAAAAGCTCGCCCGAACCCTATACCGGCCGTACACAAAGCGACTACGAGGAGGCGCAGCAGCGTTTTTTCGCCGACCACCCGCCAGTGATGAAGATACGAGTACTGAGGATGAAACCCGACCTCCCGCAGGTGGACTGCCGCGAGCTGCCGATAGTGGACGGCAAAGGTGCTCCTTTCCGCTGGGACACGCTGCCGCACCGTCGCACCGTGCTGGTTGTGAACAGCCCGCCGCAGTGCCACGCCTGCGAGGAGGGACTCTACGCCTGCCTGAACAGTCTGGCGGTGGACGGCAGTGCGCTGTACATCGCCGAACGCAAATGTCCCGACCCGTTGTGCCAACAGGAACGGCGGCAACAAGTGCGCCGGCAGCTGACCATACCGTTCACCCCGCTGTATGTGCGCGCTGCCGACGACCAAAAGTTCGAGCAGATTCTCGGGAATCCGCACTACCCGCTGGTGCTGCTCATCGATACGGCGACGGGCAGCGCGACGGTGCTGTCCGACAGCCAGCTGTTTCCCGACGACCCGACACAAAGCACCGTGCGGCCGGAAGCGCGCCATGAAATCAGCCGCTTTCTTCGATGAGCGCCAATTCATAAAATAATCGTACCTTTGCACGCTTTTTGCACAACCCTTGACAGAGACACTATGGAATACAAGCTGGACCTTTCGAAAGTAACGCAATACGACAATCTGGAGTTCGTGGCCAAACAGGTGGTGGAGGGCTTCATCACCGGCATCCACAAGAGTCCCATGCACGGATTCTCGGTGGAGTTTGCCGAACACCGCCAGTACAACGCCGGCGAGCCCACCAAGCACATCGACTGGAAGCTGTATGCCAAAACCGACAAGCTCTTTGTCAAATGCTACGAAGAGGAGACCAACCTGCGATGCCACCTCATCCTCGACAACTCCTCCTCCATGTACTTTCCGCTGCAGAACAGCTACACCCTGGCCTCGCCCAACAAGATCTTCTTCTCCATCTATGCGGCGGCAGCCATCATGCAGATGCTGAAGAACCAGCGCGATGCCGTCGGACTGAGTGTCTTCTCCGACACCCTCGAGCTGCACACCCAGTCGCGGGGCGGCGACATGCACCAGAAGATGATCTACCGCGAGCTGGAGAAACTGCTGCGGCCCATCTCCAACGAGGTGCGGAGAAAGACGATGGTGACCGACACCCTCCACCGCATCGCCGAACAGATCCACCGCCGCTCCATGGTCATCATCTTCAGCGACATGCTGGAAAGCTGCGCCGACACCGAAGAACTGCTGCTCGCCCTACAGCACCTCAAGCACAACAAGCACGAGGTGATTCTCTTCCACACCTACCACAAAAAGCTGGAGTTTGATTTCGCATTGGAAAACCGGCTCTACAAATTCATCGACATGGAGTCGGGCGACGAGCTGAAGATCCATGCCAACCAAATCCGCGACTACTACAAAGCCACCATCGGTGACTACTTCAACGAGCTGAAGGTGAAGTGCGGGCAGTACCAGATCGACCTGATACCCTGCGACATCACCAAAGGCTTCGACCAAATTCTGCTACCCTACGTACTGAAGCGCCAAAAAGCATACTAAGCATCCCTCTTTCTTTTTCTACTCCACCACTCACACCCTCTTCCCCATGACACATTGAAGAAAATGCCATGTGTGCAAAATACCCTCCTACCAATCTATCCATCCCTGAATGGTCGGTTTCCGACCGTCCGAGAGAAAAGTACCTTACCCGTGGTGCCGACCATGTGGGCGATGCCGAGCTGCTGGCCATCCTGCTGCGCACCGGCACCGCGCAGGAGTCGGCGGTGGATCTCGCCAAACGCATCCTCGCCGCCACCGGCAACGATCTGAACCGGCTGGCGGAGATGACCATCGAGGAGCTGACGCGCATCCGCGGCATCGGCAAGGTGAAGGCTGTGACGCTACAGGCCGCCTTCGAGCTGGGCCGGCGGCGACGGGCCGCCATCGTGGAACAGCGCAAGAGAATCAGCTGCATGGAGGATGTCATCGAGCTGATGCAGAGCCGGCTGGCAGATGCCACCCACGAACAGTTCTGGACCATCTTCCTGAACACCGCCTCGCTCATCCTGCACATCCAGTGCATCAGCAGCGGCGGACTAAGCTCCACGCAGGTGGATGTGCGCCAGATTGTGAGGAAGGCACTGGACCTCGGAGCCGTCAGTCTGATACTGTGCCACAACCACCCGTCAGGCAATGTGCGCCCCAGCAAAGAAGATATCGAGCTAACCCTCAACATCCGCAAAGCCGCCCGCCTGTTCAACATCGAGGTACGCGACCACGTCATCATCAGCAAGTCCAACGGCTACAGCTTTCTGGCGGAGGGGGTGATTTGAATTGAGAATGGAGAATGGAGAATGGAGGATACGAGGATACGAGGATGAGAGGATACGAGGATGAGAGGATGAAGTAGCGGCGGTGCGGGCACTGCCATGAGATTTACTGGTAGCAGGTGTCCTCACGGTTGATGGGGCAGGTCATGCAGCGGGCGCCGCCGCCGCCGCGCGGAAGTTCCGAAGCGGCAAAGGTGACCACACACTTCTGGTAGTCGAACGGATTGACACCGCGGTCCACTACATCCTCAGCCTTCATAATGGTGAAACCGGCCCTGTCGAGTGCCTCGATGGTGTGGCTGTTGCGGCGATAGCCAATAACATGATCCTCGCCCAATGCGAAGAAGTTGGCTCCGCTGTGCCACTGTTCACGCTGCTGCATCCATTCGTCGGTGCCGCCGCAGATCACCGGTTCCAAATCAACGCCCTGTGACTGCAGAGCCTTCAGGATATCGGGATACTCGCGGCAAGAGACCTTGCCGTTGTCGCTGGTAATCAACGTGGTAGCCATCCCGCTGAAGATGCCGCTCTTGCGCAGCAGCGGTTCATAGGCCATGCAGGTATGGGGGCCGAGGAAGGTGAACACCATGTCGAGGTGGATGAACGACTCGGGATGGTGGGGCAGTTGCTGCGCGATGATGGCGAATTTTCCCTTGTGGGCGTGTGCCTGCATGAGGTAGTCGATGCCCTCGCGGTTGGTGCGGATGCCGTTGCCCACGCAGAGCAGGTCATCGCGCACAATCTGCACGTCTCCGCCTTCGGTACGGGCGGTCGGACAGGCATCCTGCGCACAATATACCGGCGCCCCGAAGAAGTTTTCGAAGATGGCGCGATAAATCAGCGACTCGCGCTTGCGCACCTGGAAGGCCATCGTATGGATAAGGGCGCGGTCGTGCACACACGAAGAAGCATCACGGGTGAAGAAGAGGTTGTACAGCGGTTTCAGCAGAAAACGCCCCTGCTCGAACTCACGGGGATCCACGCCGGCACGATAGCGGAAGCCCTCAATCAGCTCGCCGGCCAACACTTCGGGAGTATGATCCAGCAGCTCGTCGGCAAGGAAGCCGCAGCCGTCGATGGCACAGCTCTGGCGCACCAGCGGCTCGGCCACCGCAGGGTCGGACAGCACCTCCGCCAGCAGATCGCGGACCTGATAGGCACGGGTGCATTTCTCGAACACGCCACGGAAGTAGCGGTACTCATCCGTCACAATGTTATGATTCAGAATGTCACTGTAAAGAGCCTCCGAAGCGTTCTCCGGAGTCATGGCCTCTATCTCGGGACCGGGAGTGTGCAGCAGCACGGCGTTCAATCGACCAATTTCGGAAAACAGACGGACGGGTATCTTCTCTTGTGCCATAAATTCGCTTTAATGATAATCCTCAAAATTCAGAGTGCAAAAATACGAGATTTTTTGCGATTTTTTACTATTTTTGCCACGCAAAATTCAATCCACTATGAAAAAATTGTTCCTCTCCCTTATCCTTCTCCTTTTTTCCCTGACCGCCTTCCCGCAGTCGCTGCTCTGGAAAGTGACCGGCAAAGACCTGAAAGAGCCCTCCTACCTGTACGGCAGCATCCACATACAGGACCAGCGCGTGTTCGCGTTCGACACCACCGTGCTCACAGCCCTCTACTCGTGCGATGCCTTCGCCATGGAGATTCTCATGGACGAAATCGATGCCGCCGATGCGAAAGCCTTCACCTATATGCCGAAGGGAAAATTGCTGTCTAAGATGATGTCGGAGAGCGATTTCCACAAGCTGGACAGCGTTTGCAAGAAGAAAATCCACACCTCAGCCTATCTGCTCAACACCATCAAACCCTTCTTTGTGATGAGCCTGCTCCAGCAATCCGAATTTTCTCAGGATCAAGAGGATGCATTGGACATTTTCTTTCTGAAGAAAGCCCGCGAGGCCAACAAATTCTGCTATGGAGTAGAGAAATACTCAACCCAGATGGGCGCCATCGATGCCATCAAGCTGAAAGACCAAGTGTCCATGCTGCTGCAGGCCATCAACGACACCACCACAACCGACTCGGGCGAGAGCATGACAGACGGGCTGCTGGAGGCCTACCTGTCGTTCAACTTGGACACCATGCTGGTGATGAGCAACGATCCCTCCATGCCGAAGAAGTTCAACAAAATTTTCTTGGTGGACCGCAATGTGGGGATGGCCAACAACTTCGAGAAGATCGCCCTCGAGCACACGCTGTTCTGTGTGGTGGGGGCCGCGCATCTCGGCGGCGAAAAGGGTGTCATCGCGCTGCTCCGCAAGAAAGGGTACACCGTGGAGCCGGTGAAGTTCGAGTGGAAGTAACGGAGCATCCTTCTCAAAAAATTCCCATTTTCACTTTTCAATTTCCAATTTATTTGTATATTTGCCACTTGAAATAATCAACAAAATATTCACCAATCTACCCGCCTATAGAATAGAATAAAAATAAGTACAGACAACGCATGCGTTGTCTCAACAATATACCGCATGCGTTGTCTCAACAGATTTATAATAAAGCGTTTTCGCTTTTCTTTGTGCATCAGAAATCTGCAAATTTCAAATGTATCACAAAAAGAAGGACGGAAATGCTCACGAGTTATCGTGAGCTTTCTTTATTTGTGATACAGGTATTGCAGAACCTCTGATGCAAATAAAATGAAGTTCACGATTTTTTATGTTTGTGACTGAAGAGCGGAAACGGTTTACAACAGATTGAAATTCAAGTAATTCAAACATAAAAACAAATACATGAAAAATTTTTACAGTTTTCTATCATTGATGATATTGTCAGTGATGGGTCTTTCCGCCCAGTCCGTCATCGTGCCTTTTGGCGGTGATGCCACTGACGGTGGTTTCACGGTTTCGTACACCGTGGGACAAGTTGCCGTGCAGGCCAATAGCGACGGCAGCACTACCATCTATGAAGGAGTGCAGCAGCCGTATGAAATCCAGATTATCGGGATTGACAACTATCCGGGCATTACGCTGAATGCTGTAGTTTTTCCGAATCCCACGATTGGAAATGTACAATTGACAATTAACGATGAACAATTGGAAGGGGAAGTGAAAGTGTTTGATATGAATGGTAAATTTTTGTTTGTGAAGAAGATAGAGGGAGAAAATACCGAAATTCCGATGTCAGACCTTTCCGCAGGCGCGTACTTTGTGAATGTTTGTCAGGGGCAGCAGGTGCTGAAGACATTCAAGGTCATCAAGTTGGCGAGATGATGACGAGAATGAGGGAATACGCGTATTCGCATAATCCTATCCTCTCTCCCCGTATAACCGCATTACCGCATCCCCGCATACCATTATAACCGCATCCCCGCATCCCCGCATAATCGTATAATCAAAAATCCAATAAATCATGAAAAGAATCCTTATCACTTTGACGCTGTTTTTCAGCATGTTGGCGGTGGCTTTCGCCCAAGCCCCGCAGAAATTCACCTATCAGGCGGTGGTTCGCAACGAAAGCAACACCCTCGTGCGCGGTGTGGTGGGCGTACGCATCTCCATCCTGCAGGGCGGGGTGAACGGCGATGTGGTTTACATGGAAACCCACACCACGACCACCAACGCCAACGGATTGATGACGCTGCAAGTAGGCGGTGGCACCGTGCTGAGCGGTGAATTCGCAGCTATTGACTGGGCGACCGGTCCGTATTTTCTGAAAACCGAGACCGATCCGAATGGTGGCACCAACTACACCATCGAGGGCACACAGCAACTATTGAGTGTACCGTATGCGCTGTATGCGGGTCATGCCGCTAACAGTTTCAGCGGCAGCTACAACGACTTGACTGACCAGCCCGATATTCCGCAGATTCCTGAAAATGTAAGTGCTTTCAATAATGATGCAGGGTACATCACAATGGACTCTATTCCGGAGATTCCGACTGTGCCCACCATCGTTTCGGCTTTTACCAATGACGCTGGATATATCACGATGGATTCCATTCCTGAAATACCGACGGTACCGACCAACGTGAGTGCTTTCGTGAACGATGCTGGCTATGTGACGGAAAGCACGCTGACTACCGAGAACTATATCACGCAAAACGACCTGATTACCAATAACTACGTGACTGAGGCGGACATCCCCACTAACGTGAGTGCATTCACCAACGATGCAGGATACATTACATTGGCACAGGTCCCTTCACAGGTGAACGCCGACTGGAATGCCACCAGCGGTGTCGCGCAGATAATGAACAAACCTACGATACCTAACATCCCCACGACGGTCAGTTCGTTCCAAAACGATATGAACTATGTGACACAGTCGGTAATGAATGTCACCCTTTCCAACTATGCCACCATCGGTTCCATTCCGACCATACCCACAAACGTGAGCTATTTTTACAATGATGCCAACTATATTACTGCCGCACAGGTTCCCGCACAGGTGAACGCCGACTGGAATGCTACCAGCGGTACGGCGCAAATTCTAAACAAACCTACAATTCCAACTGTACCCACCACCGTCAGTTCCTTTCAGAACGATGCGGGCTACCTGACCGCCGCCACTGTGCAGCAGGCGGCCAATATCCCGACACAAGTGTCTGCATTTGAAAACGATGCTCGCTATATCACGGATGTACAGTTGCAGAATATCCTTAATGGAATATACCATACCATTGACAGTTTGCAGACTGTGATTGAAGAGCTGAACCTCCAATTGAATCCCACGCTTGGCACGGTAACCACTGGAACGGCAAGTGAAATATCTTACACTACTGCTGTTTGCAGTGGCGAAGTGGTTGCCAATGGTGGCTCCAGCATCTTGGCCGCTGGCGTATGCTACGGAATAACCAGCGTTCCCACAATCGCTGACAATGTCACCACTGACAGTTATTCACTCGGCAGTTTCACCAGTACGCTTTCGGGACTGACGGCTGGTACCACTTACTATGTGCGTGCTTACGTTACCACCGAAGTGGGTACGGCTTATGGTGCAGTGGTAAACTTCACCACCCTCGCCAGCGAAATGCCCGTAGTAACCACTTCCGCTGTGAGTGACGTATTGGCCAGCAGTGCCGTTTGTGGAGGCAATGTGCTCACCGATGGCGGTCTGCCAGTGACGGCACGCGGACTCTGCTACAGCAGCACCAACCCTACTCCCACAGTAGCTGACAATGTGACCACAGACGGTACGGGTACAGGCGAGTTCATTACCACAATTCTCGGACTAAATTCTGTAACCACTTACTATGTGCGTGCCTACGCTACCAACGCGCTTGGCACTTCTTACGGCGAGGTGCGTAGTTTCACCACCGTGATTCCCACTGCTCCCGTTGTCACGACCAGTCCTGTGACTGACATTCTGCCGCACACCGCCACTTTCCATGGTGAAGTGGTATCGAATGGTGGCGCGATGCTCTCTGCCCGTGGCTTCTGCTATGGCACATCGCACAACCCTACCGTTGAGGGTGACCATACTAACGATGGCACCACTGCCGGTGTATTTGAGTCCACTGTTACCACGCTGGCACCTACCACCACATACTATGTACGGGCATACGCCACCAACATCGTGGGTACGGTATATGGCGAAGAAACTTCTTTCACCTCTTCCACCACGCCTCCGGGCGTGACCACCAACAACGTAACCAATATCACACAGACCAGTGCATCCTGCGGCGGTGCAGTGACCTACGCAGGCGGTGCGGCGGTAACAGCGAAAGGACTGTGCTACAGCACTTCCGAGAATCCGACCATTGAAGACAACATTATTGCAGGAGGCACGGGTGTGGGTGCTTTCACAGGCGAACTCACAGGTCTGTTTTCCAATACTACATACCATGTACGGGCATATGCTACCAACAGCGTGGGCACCGACTATGGAGAGGAACGCACCTTTACCACACTGCCATACCTTGTTCCCACTGTGGAGGCAGTGTCTGCTACCAACATTTCCTATTATTCTTTCACTTGCGGTGGCAATGTAACTGACTCTGGTACCTACGCAGTAACTGCCCGTGGTCTTTGCTACGCCACCACACCCAATCCCACCATTTCCAACTCGTATGTGGCATTGGGGAGCGGCATTGGCAGTTTCTCCACCACGCTTTCCGAACTCACACCCAACACCACCTACTACGTGCGGGCCTATGCTATCAACAGCGTGGGCATTGCCTACAGCGAGCAGATGGAGGTGACCACTCTGGCCAACACAGCGCCAGTGGTGATGACTGTAAGTGCAACTGAATTAGGCTTTTGTCAGGGCAATGTGGCTTCTGATGGCGGCTTGGAGGTGACGGAGCGAGGTTTCTGCTACAGCACCTACCCAAATCCCACTGTATTCGACAGCTACATAGCCGCAGGCACGGGGAATGGTGGGTACACTGCAATCCTCACAGGTCTTGAAGCGGGTGTTACTTATTTTGTGAGAGCATACGCCACTAACTCTTTAGGAACTACGTATGGTGAACAATTTTCGTTTGTATACGAAAATTGTAATGATATTACCGTCACTGACTGTGACGGCAATATCTATCATGCTGTGCAGATTGGCTCACAGTGCTGGATGAGAGAGAACCTACGTACCACGAAGGAAGCTAATGGCACTTCCATTTCTCAAGGGAATGCGAACGACCCTTCAGGTGGCAGATATTGGTACTATCCGAACAACCAATCCTCCAACAAAACAACATTTGGACTTCTGTATAGCTCAGCAGCAAAAAATTATGTCTGTCCAACGGGATGGCATTTGCCCAGTGTTGTAGAGTTTTCACAACTCATTGATTATGTAAGCAGCCAGAGTGATTATATATGCGGTAACGATAGCACATATTTTGCCAAAGCATTTGCTTCTACAACAAGCTGGACTACCAGCGATATTGTCTGCGCAGTAGGCAATACTCCTTCTGACAATAATGCTATAGGCTTCAATGCGAAAGCTTCAGGAAGTTATTACTGGGTTGACGATAACAATTTCACCAATCATGGAGCCAATTATGCTGACTTTGGGAAACGTGCTTCTTTTTGGTTGAATGGTTATCGTAAGTATTTCTATTTTGATTATGCTTCACCCATAGTTTTTGAAAGTAGTAGCACAGGATCTCTGACGGACTTTTCTGCGCGTTCAGTGCGTTGTATAAGAGATTAAATATCAAGTAGATAATAAATAATGGCGGCAGCCGAAAAGCCGTAAGAGAGTCGGCGAGAACTTAAAAACTATAAACAAGTGAGTTCAAATGAAATAATAGGCTGTGTCACAATGGTTGTGGCAATCATCGGATTTGTGTTTTCATGCTATCAATGGTGGAAAAAGGTCCAGTCGGAAAGGGCAGAGAAACTGTCAAATCTTATTAATGTACTCAGGAGAGATGTAAGACAATTGAGTATGTTGTATAAGATAGATTATAACAAACATTGGTACGATGAGTCCTTTCACAAAAGCAAACTGGAAGGCGAAATGGATCAGTTCCTTTCGTATTATGAGTATATATTATACTTAAAAAAGAATCACATAATCACAAAAAAGGAGTTCAGTTTTTTCAAATATGATATTACTAGCATCGTTAGTAATGATGATGTGCAACTTTATTTTTTCTATCTGTACCATTATGCAAAACCAAAGAAAGGTCAATGTGGTGAGTCAAAAACCAAGAAAGACAAACGAGAAGCGTTAAAAACGTTTGCTTATAAGAACATTCTGAAATATGGAAAGAAAAATGGCTATATTGATAAATCTTTTGATGACAAGAAATCTGTAATTTATTTACCTCGGCTGGAATCGGCATGGAACTGTTAACTAATATTTTTTTGCCCGCAGGCCGCTGACCTTCGATTTTCCACCGCACAAATCCCGCATTCGTGGGGCTGCCAACACCTTGTAGGACTGCCATAGTATGACAGCCCTACATCCATATTATCACAACCCTGCAATGTATGAAGCCCTACTGGTGCTTCTTCATCGCGCTGCTCTTGCTGTAGCGCGGCTTGCCCGTGCCGAGGTTCGACTTGTAACGCATCTTCTTGTACTTCTTCGTCACGCCATCGTCTTTCAAAGCATCGTTGGCGGTGTTGTTGCGCGGATTGCCCCGCATGTAGGGACGGAAATCAAACTGATAGCTCACCCCAATCATCGTGTTCCACACCCCCTCGAAGGCACGCGCATTCGACTGGTAGGCGTCCAGCATGTCGGTGCAGGTCCACGTGATGCCGGTCTCGAAAAACACACGCAGCTCCGGCAGCGGACGGAAACTTGCGCCTATCATCACCGGCATGGCAAACACCGCATGGTAACCCGTGGCCAGCCACTCGTTGCGTTTGCTGTTGAAAACGGCCTCCTCGGGAAAAGCCCCCAACACCTCCCCGCTGTTCACATCCCACAACGTGGAACGGAAGGCATACACCCCAAAGCCAATCTTGGGATACACCGACCAGTTGGTGTTGAGATTGCACATGGAAAGTATATCCAACGTATTGGAAATCACCATTTCCGTATTCCACGACGTGCGAAACGCCACCGCAGAATGCTCATCAATGCCATATTTGGTTTTTCCCGAAACACGCCCGAATTTCATGTCCAAGGCAAGGGTCCAGAAGGGGGTCATGCGCTTGCCGAAATAGCCGCCCACCACAAAATGGCGGTCCTTGTAGAACGAGGCCTGGAAAGGTGTGGCGGGAAAAATCTTGTTGGTGTTGTCATTGATGTCTCCGTAAAAAGAGTTCACACCAAAATTCAATCCGCCTTCCCATGCTTCAAAGCCATGGTAGAAGTAATAATTATCATATTGTGAATAAGCGCGATAAGCCGTGGTGAACAACAAAATGGCTATCAGAAATACGTATCTTTTCATGGTTGGTTAAAATCCGTCTAAAGGTAAATAAATGGTCGGCAAAAGTAACAAAAATCCTACAATTATCAGGAATAAGATAAAAGGAAAAATAAATTTCGCCCATTTGGCGTAAGGAATGCGGGCGATGCCCAGCACGCCGATGAGCACGCCGGAGGTCGGGGTGATCATGTTGGTGAAGCCGTCGCCGAACTGGAAAGCCAGCACATTGGTCTGCCGCGAGATGCCGATAAGGTCGGAGAACTCAGCCATCATGGGAATGGTGAGCGCAGCCTTGGCAGAGCCCGACGGAATGATGAGGTTGAGCAGGTTCTGAATCAGATACATACCGCCCAACGCGCCCTCCTTGCCGCTGTTCGCCACCGCCGTGGAGGAGCCGTACAGCAGGGTATCTACAATATGTCCCTCTTGCAAAATAATGATGATTCCACCCGCCATGCCCACAATCAACGCCGCATTCAGCATATCCTTGCATCCCTCCAAGAACTGGCGGATGATTTTGTCGAAACGAAGCCCGTAGGCGAATCCCGCCGCAATGCCCATCGCGAAAAAGAGGGCGGCAATCTCCTTCACATACCATCCATACCCCAGAACACCCACCACCAGCATCACAATGGTGAGGAACAGCAGTGACATGATGTAGCTGTGCGCCGACCGGATGGCTGCGAACACCCCCCATGCTGTGAACAGCACCGCGATGACGGGGAAGATGAGCAAATGGCTCTTGTGCCCGCCTAACGTAATGTCGGTGAAGGGGAAACGTATCGACAAGAAGAGCAACAAAGCACTTACCAAACCAAAGACAATCCATGTGGCATAGTTCGAGCGGTGATGCTCCTGATCCTGCTGCTGCAACACCTTGTCGCGCCAGTACGAGTCGGCCTCGTGCATGAACGACTTTTCAGGATGGCGCTTCACGCGGTTCGCATACCACAAGGTGAAGAGGATGGCTATCAAAGTGAGCAGAAGCCAGCAAATCAAACGGTAGCCCAAGCCGGAAAAGGGCTGCAGTCCCGACAATCCCTGCGCAATGCCGATGGTGAACGGGTTGAACAGCGCGCCGGCAAAGCCCACATGGGCCGCCACATAACACATCAGCACGCCCGTCACCGAATCGTAACCCATGGAGATGGCCAGCGGCACGAAAATCGCCACAAAGGCCAGCGTCTCCTCACTCATGCCAAAGATGGCCCCGAAGGAGCTGAACAGCAGAATGATGAGAATGATGACGAGATTGTTCACCCCCATCTTTTCAAAAGGTTTGAACCGCTGCAGCTTTTGCGTAAAGTCTAAGAAGGAGTATATGCCCCGCGTGACGGCATTGGTCTCGTTGAGCACCCAGAAGGCACCGCCAATCATCAGGATGAAGACGATGATGTCGGCGGCTTTTTTGAAACCGGCGAAGAAGGCGGTGAAAACCTGCCAAGTCTGCGGCTGGCTCTCCACCTGATGGTAGGTTCCTTCCACCACGTTGCCGGCCGCATCGCGCTGGAACTCGCCGCCCGGCACCACCCAAGTCAGAATGGCACAGGCCACCACAATGAAAAACACGATGGTGAAGGTGTGCGGAATTTTGAACTTGGAGGCCATCTATCTATAATTTATTGAAAAACAATATTCTATTTACAGATTTTGAACATTCTGTTCCACCGCACTTTGCCATCGCCCCACGTGCGGTCTTTGTCCAACGACATCCACACAAACACAGGCTTTCCAACAATATGGTCTTCCGGCACAAAGCCCCAGTAGCGCGAGTCGGCGGAGTTATGGCGGTTGTCGCCCATCATGAAATAGTAGTCCATCTTGAAGGTGTAGCTCGTCGCCACCTCCCCGTTGATGTAAATCTTGCCGTTCTTCACCTCCAAATCATTCAACTCATAATTCTTGATAATCCTGTCGTACAGCACGATGGTGGAGTCGTTGAGCTGAACTGTCGCCCCCTTTTCGGGGATAACGATCGGACCGAAATTGTCCTTGTTCCACTTGTAGCGCGGGTCATGGGGGAAGATTTCGGAGGAATAAACCCCTCTCGGCTCGAGTTGCAAGTTGAGGATTTTTCCCATATCGCGGAGTGTGGCAGCCTGCTCATCAGAGAGATAGAGATACTGGTCGCCGCCAATCTCCTCCACATCCTGTGCGTTGATGCGCATCTTCTTGATGGTACGGGCGGAAATGCCGCCACCGGGCACCTGATAGCAGAACTGGCGCCGTTCGGGCACCGGTGCCTTCTTTCCATTGATATACACCACGCCGTTCTTCACCTCCAACTTGTCGCCATGGATGGCAATGCAACGCTTCACATAGTTCTCGCGCTTGTCGGTGGGACGGTACCGCACCGTGAACAGCTTAGCCACCACATCGTGGCCCGACTGCCCGGCATACTGCGAGCGCAAAGTGGCGGCGTCCAAATTACGGCCGTAACGCATGGCCAGACTGTTCGCCCTGTCCAAATCAACATTGGGATTCATAACCTCATCGAAATCACGCACGATGGCGTAATAGCTGCGGTCTTGTCTCTCAATGGCCACCGTGTCGCCGTCGGGATAGTTGAAGACGATGGGGTCGTTGTTCTTCACGGAAGAAGTCCCCGGAATGCGCATGTAGGGCAGCTCAATCCAGTCCACATACGAGGGAACGGTCTTGGTGAGCACCAGCGTATGATGCATGAAGGGCAGTGCGAAAACGGTCTGCGGGATGCGCTGTCCGTAGTGGTGCTTGCTCACCGCCAAGTAGTCGCCCACCATCATGGTGCCTTCCATGGAGGAGGAGGGGATGGTGTAAAGCTCGAAGATGAAGGAGCGCACGATGAAGGCTGCGGCCACCGCAAAGATAATGGCATCGCCCCAGCCGCGTGCCCACGATTTCTTGTATTCCGGCTGCTCCGACTTGGGGGTATAAATCTCTTTTTTTGCAAATCCTAAATAAGGAAGATAAAAGAAATAGAAGAATGTGCCCGGGATAAGATAGAGGTAACTTCTTTTGTTAAAACATCTTATCGTCTCCCAAATCATATAATACACCATAAACACGCCGATGAAGGGCATGACCCAGAAGATCATCCACCACCAGGGGCGGTCGATGACTTTGCGCAGCCAGAGCCACGTGCGATATACCGGGATGATGGAAAGCCACCCCTTCAGCCCTGCCTTCTTGAAGATGGTCCACAGACCGAGCTGGAAGCCGACGACTTGTATGATGGAGATAATAATAACTGCAGTATAGGATAATGTCATGGTGATTATTGGTTGATTTTACCTTTTTTATCTGCTTCTTGGTATAACTCTTTCATCTTTTTTTGGATGAATTCATTTTTCTTTTTCTGGATGAGCATGGTGCGAACGCTCTCGAAGTAGTCTTTCGACTCCTCGCCGGTGGATTCCGACCGGAAGTCAATGACCACCATCAGATACTCATCTTCGTTCACCACCTTTTCCATCGTGAGGGGAAAGTCCAGTCCCTGCAAGTTGCGATCGAGGGTGATGCCGGTTTCCAGCTGGATGTCCTCCCAGAAGAGCCACTGGTCGTCGGCGATGAAGTACTCGATGGAGTCGGCGCACAACTCGGCCACGCGCTCTTTCTCGGTGAGACGGCGGGTCTCGTCGAAAAGAATCTCCTTCAGCTCCTCGCGCACCGCCGACTGACGGGGCAGCTTCACATAGTTGATCTTCACAATCTCCTTGTCGGGCACGAGACTGACCTTGCTCTGCTTGATGATTTCCTTCACCTCCGCATCGCTCACCTTGAATTGCTCAGGGTCGGAAGTGATTTTCTCGAAATAGCGGTTCTTGAGCAACGTCTTGCGATACTCTTCCAACTCTTTGTCAAACACTTTCTCTTTGACAGACAAATTCTTATCAGCTTCCGCCAAAATCACCTGCTCCATAATCCAGTCGTTGATGATGTGCTTGGCATAGTCGGCGCTGTCGGCGGCACTCAGTCCTGACGGAACCAACTGTCCCACCTCAGAGGCATAGAGTTTGTGGTTGTGCACTTCGGCCACCACACGGTCTTTGTGCCGGCAACTGGTCAACAGACAGAGCGAAAGCAGGAAAAGAAGGCAGGCGCGCTTCACGGTTATTTTTGAATGAGGGT
This sequence comes from Bacteroidales bacterium, assembly GCA_045132235.1. Taxonomy (GTDB): domain Bacteria; phylum Bacteroidota; class Bacteroidia; order Bacteroidales; family WCHB1-69; genus UBA1756. The sequence continues at coordinate 45,135 of JBGURX010000026.1, read as the reverse complement.
AGATAAAGCTTTTTCGTTGATGACCGGCTGGTACTTTTCACGCAGTTCGAGAATCCACTGCTTGTCGAGGTACTCCTGGAAGTCGGTGATGACGATGGCACGGATCTCGGCGAGCGGCTTGGGCTGCTGCGTGGCGGGGTCGAGGTAGCGGCTACTGTTCTCCTCGTAGAATTTCTCCAGACCCGTGGAATCCTGCACGGCAGCGGCCCACACCTTGGAGGTGTTGATTTCGTACAGCACCATGCCGTCGTGGAACTCCTGCACGAGGTCGCGGAGGTCGGCATATTTCTCCAACAGATGCGCATTCTCGTATCGGTTCATCTTGTCTTGGACAAACATGTCGAAACGCTCTTCGAGGAAGGGAGCAAACTCATCTTGGGTGAGGCGCATCCCCTTGAAGCGGTTGATATACTTGGCGAACTCCTCGGCGGTGATCTCCACATCGGCGAAAGTGGCCATGGGAGCGAATTTCTCGATGCCTTTGATGGTGGAGAGGTCGGCTTCTTTGTTCTGGAAGAACTCGGCGGGCATATTCTTCAAGAAAGCCTTCATGGCCTTGGCGCGGCCGGGCTCTTTGTAGTTGTATTCACGTTTCAACTTATCAATGAACGCGCCTTTGCTCTTGTGGGAACGGCTGTCGCGCGAGATGCGGTTGATGAGCGTGTAACGCGAGTCCTCGTCCAGCACAAACGGCTTGATGTTGACCACGCGGATGATGTGCCAGCCATTTTGGGAGGCGATGGGCTGCGAAACCTCACCCTCTTTAAGCGAGAGGATGGCCTTCACGAAGTCGCCCTGACGGCGGTTGGGGGCGAAAGGCTCCTGCAGGCCTCCGGTCACCGCCACATCGTTGTCCTCTGAATACTGGCGGGCCACGTCGCCGAAAGGCGTGCCGCTTTGCAGGGCCTGCTGGGCGGCTGTGAGCTTGTAGGTGGTGGTGGGCAGCTTGTTGCCGTTCTTCGCCAGCGAGTCAGACACATACACCTGCTCGATGGTGATCTCCTGAATGGCGTCGATGCGGTCCTGCACGTAGATGATGTGGTAGCCGAACTGCGTGCGCACCGGCTGCGACACCTGACCGACCGGCGTGTTGTAGGCGGCCGTCTCGAAAGGATAGATCAGGTCGAAGACCGTGAAATAGCCAAGGTCGCCCTTGTTGCCGGGATGCAGGCGCTGAGTCTGCGGGTTCACCATGTCGCGGGCGGAGGGGTCGTCGGAGTACTTGACGGCCGCATCGGCAAAACTGATAGCACCCGACATGATTTCCTTGCGGATGGACATGATTTTGTTGTAAGCAGCCAGCGTGTCCTGCGGCTTGGCCATCTCGCTGCAGTTCACGAGGATATGTGAAGCACGGATGTCGCTCATGGCACGGGTCAGCACCTCATCCTCCAGCTCCTTGGTCACCTCCTTGTCGATGAGGAATTGCTGTGCCGACTGGTTCTGATACTGCTTCAGCTCCATCTTAAACTGGCGGGAAGTGTCGAGTTGCAGCAGCTCGCCCTCCTTCACCTTCATCTTGAAATTGATGAACAGATCCAGATACTCGCGGAGGTCTTTCTCGGTGGCGGTGGCGAGGTTGTTGTTCTTGCCGTATGCCTTTGCAAATTCCTCCACTGTGACCTTGTCGTTTCCAATCGTCACCAAAACATCGTTCTGGTTTTGTGCCCGAAGGCCTAAAACTGCCGTAAACAATAAGATAGGTAAGAATATTTTCTTCATTATCAATAATTTATAAATTATCAAGATAAAAATTTTTCAAATGGCAAAGATACACATTTTTTTTGAAAACGTCATTCCCCTTCCCTGTAAGATAAAATGTCGTATCTTTGCACGCCCAATCTGATGCAGGCATGAAAAAACCATTCTGAACAACACCATTTTATACATAAACAATAATGAAAAAAACAATCCTTTTCATGATGGTCTCCATGGCCACGACAACTCTTATGGCACAAAACATCCAGTATCCCAAAGCCGTCAAAGACGGCACTACCGACACCTATTTCGGCACCGTAGTGGCCGACCCCTACCGCTGGCTGGAGAATGACACCAGCGCGCAGACCGCCGCATGGGTGGAAGCCGAGAACAAGGTCACCAACGCCTATCTCGCCAAGATTCCCTTCCGGCAGAAGCTGCTGAAACGGCTGACCGAGCTCGCCAACTACGAGAAGATCGGCGCCCCGCGCAAGCGCAACGGACAATGGTACTTCTACAAAAACAACGGACTGCAGAACCAGAGCGTGCTGTATGTGACGGATCAGCTGGGCGGCACCCCGCGCGTGTTTCTCGACCCCAACACGCTGAGCAGCGACGGCACCGTGGCACTTCAGGGGGTGTTCTTCTCGCACAACAACCGCTGGGCAGCCTACAGCATCTCGCGGTCGGGCAGCGACTGGCAGGAGTTCTATGTCATTGACCTACAGACCGGCCAGCTCACCAACGACCATATCGAGTGGGCCAAATTCTCCAGCGCGGAATGGTGCGGCGACGGTTTCTACTACAGCGCCTACGACGCCCCTGTGGAGGGCAAGGAGTTTTCGAATGTGAACGAGAACCACAAAATCTACTACCACAAAATCGGCACCCCCCAGTCGGCCGATGTGCTGTTTTACCAGAACCCTGCCCGCCCGAAGTGCTTCTATGAGGTGAGCGTCAACGAGGAAGAGACCATGATGTTCCTCTACGAGAGCGGTGCAGGAGCCGGCAACAACCTGTACGTGCGCGACTTGCGCCAGCCCAACTCGCAGTTCATCCAGATGACCGCCGACATGGACTACCAGTACAGTCCCGTGCTGACCGACGGCGACAGGCTCTATCTCTACACCAACTACGGTGCACCCAAAGGATGCATCATGACCGCCGACATCCACCGGCCGGGCGTGACCGACTGGCAGGTGCTGGTGGCCGAGCAGCAGAACCCCCTAAGCGGTGTCAGCGTCATCAACCGCCAGTTCATCCTCACCTACCAGCAGGATGCCTCCGACCACGCGTATGTCTATGGCCTCGACGGGAAACTGCGTCACGAGGTGAAACTACCTTCAGTGGGCAGCGTAGGCTTTACGGGCGACAAGAAAGAGCCTGAGTGCTTCTACACCTTCACCTCGTTCACCCAGCCCGGCACCATCTACCGCTACGACATGGAGCGCAACGAGAGCACGCTCTACTCCGCCCCCAACGTCAAATTCAAGCAGGATGACTATGTCAGCGAGCAGGTCTTCTTCCTGAGCAAGGACGGCACGCGCATCCCCATGTTCCTGACTTACAAGAAAGGGCTGAAGCGCGATGGCAGCAATCCCGTGTTCCTGTACGGCTATGGTGGATTCAACATCTCGCTGCCTCCCGGCTTCTCGGCCATGCGCATCCCCTTCCTTGAGAACGGCGGCATCTACGCGCAGGTCAACCTGCGCGGCGGCAGCGAATACGGTGAAGAGTGGCACATCGCCGGTACCAAGATGCAGAAACAGAACGTCTTCGACGACTTCATCGCCGCGGCGGAATGGCTCATCAGCGAAGGATACAGTTCCAAGGAGAAAATGGCCATCGTGGGCGGCTCCAACGGCGGACTGCTTGTCGGGGCGTGCATGACGCAGCGGCCCGACCTGTTCCGTGTGGCCATCCCGCAGGTGGGCGTGATGGACATGCTGCGCTACCACAAGTTCACCATCGGCTGGAACTGGGCCTCCGACTACGGCACCAGTGAGGATTCAAAGGAGATGTTCGAGTACCTGTACGGCTACTCGCCGCTCCACAACCTGAAGCCGGGCACGGCCTATCCCGCCACCCTCGTCACCACCGCCGACCACGACGACCGCGTGGTGCCCGCCCACTCGTTCAAGTTCGCGGCCACCCTGCAGGAGTGTCATCAGGGCAGCAACCCCGTGCTCATCCGCATCGACACCAAGGCCGGACACGGCGGCGGCAAGCCCCTCACCAAAGTGCTGGAGGAGCAAGCCGACATCTACGGCTTCATCATGTACAACTTGGGAATGAAAGTGAAATAACCATAACCATCATGACAGAATTTACAACCCTGAAAGGCCTCCGCCACAGCGAGCAGCTGGTGGTGGAGCACAAAGACACCGCCGCCGTGTATGGCTCCGGCGCATTGGAAGTATTCGCCACCCCCGCCATGATTGCCCTCATGGAAAAGACCTGCCTCATGAGCGTGTGCGACAAGATCGGCGAAGGCAACACCACCGTCGGCATCGCCGTCAACATCAAGCACTTGAAAGCCAGTCCCGTGGGCAGCACCATCCGGTGCGAGGCCGAACTCACGGAGGTGGACCGCCGCCGCTTGGTGTTCGCAGTGAGATGCTTCGAGGGAGAAAACCTCATCGGCGAGGGCATCCACGAGCGGTTCGTGGTGGAGAGCGCCAAATTCATGGCGAAATTGTGACAACCAACCTGGTTTCAGCATTTCAACACAGAACCATTCCCTCACCATGCTCTACCTCGTTTTAGCCATCCTATTTTCTGCCGGTGTCTTTGTCACCATGCGCTTCTTCAAGCGGTTCGACCTTGACAATCACCAAGCATTGATGTGGAATTACGTCTTCGCCACAGTGACCGGTTTCCTGATGTGCGGGCGCGTTGACACCGTTCCTGAATTGGTCGGCGAGTCGTGGTTCGGACTGTCGCTGCTGACGGGCTTCTGGTTCATCTTCACCTACTTGCTGATGACGGCCTCCACACAGTCATCGGGCGTCACTATCACCTCGCTATCCAGCAAACTCTCGGTGGTGCTGCCCACCATGGCGGGGGTGCTTCTCTTTCACGAAACGTTAGGCTGGCAAGTCGCCGTCGGCATCATCTTGGCGTTGGTGGCCTTGGTGCTGGTGGTGGGCGGCGGCAACGCAGCATCTGCCAACAAGAAAAGAACCCGCTGGTGGCTTCCACTCCTGATTTTCTTCGGCACCGGCACGGGCGACATTCTGATGAAACTCAACGAGCAGCGCAACACTGCTGATGACATGAGTTTCATGATTGCCTTCATCTATCTGATTGCCATGGTGTTTGGCATCATCCTTGTGGCCTACGAACTCCTTCGCGGCAAATCAAAATGGCAGACCAAGAGCATCATCGGCGGCGTGGTGCTGGGCGTCACCAACTTTTTCTCCACCTATTGCATTTTCCATGCCATGCGCTGTTTCAGCAACGTGATGCTGTTTCCCATCTACAACATCGGGGTGGTCAGTCTCACCGCCCTGATCGGCTGGCTTTTATTCAAAGAGAAACTGACATGGAAGAACTATCTGGGGCTTGCCATCGCCCTGATAGCTGTGGTGCTTATTTCGGTAAGGTTTTAGACAAAGTCAAGATTATCGCCCCAGATTGACGATTTTCCGCACCGCTGTTCCCTCTTTCATTTCACAGACAACAAGGAAAACACCCTCGGCAGGCAGTGTCAGTTCCATTCGCTCCTTGTCGGGAATCGCCTCCATCAGCAGAACTCCATTGATGGAATAAAGCCGAACCACGCTGGGCAGCTCGCGGTCAAACTGCACCACACAATATCCCTGCGCGGGGTTGGGATAAACCCGCAAATTGGCAACGGCATAGACATGGATGCCATTGGTGTCGGTGGACGTGGTGTCGTCAATGACAGGAGGTACCAGAGTGTCGGTGTGGAAAGTCACCATGGACCACTCGCCCCAGAGCGAGGTGTCGCACACGCACCGCACATACACATCGTAATCGGTGTCGGGGTCAAGGTCCGACAGGGTGAGCGTATGGTCGTCCGCGATGACGGGAGTGCCGCTGCCCAACGCAAAGCCCTGTTCCCCGAACTCAGCCTCGAAATGGTCTGGAGCGCCCTCGTAGTTCCAACTCAGAGTGGCGTGGGTGGTGTCCACACTGATGACCGTCAGATCGAAAATCGCACTGCAGGTATCTATCACAACAACAGTGGTGTCGGTGGCCGTGGTGTCCTCAATAACAGGCGTGCCGACAGTCCACAGCTGAAGGTTGTCGAGGTAGAGGGCCGAGCCCTGTTGCGGTTCCTCGTTGGCCGACGAGAATATCATCACGATCAGTGAATCAGCTTCTATGTAGGGTTGGGTCGTGTCGATTTCGGAGAGGGGGCTGTATTCCAACTCAAAAGGAGTATAAGTGGAAACATCCGTCAGCGCCGTGGTATAGCCGCCGCCCACCACCTCGCGCCGCTGCGTGGCGGGATTGTACTTGGAACCCAGAATCAGAATACCTCCGTTGTCGCCGCCGACTGCGGAGGTATATTTGTAATATCCAGTCAGCCGTCCCGGATTCTCACCATTCAACGGAATGCCACCGTTAATCAAGACATTGAGATCCATATCCTCGAAAACGGTCATCAGATGGGAGAGGCTGTCGAGGTTGTCGGAAAATTCTTCCAACAGGGGCAGCAGCTGGTCAATGTCCACCTGCCCCGTGGACAACACCGTGGGAAAGACCATGGTTGTGAGCGATGAATCCAAATTGCCTTGGGCCAGGCCATACACGGTGGAATTGATAATGTCGGAGAGCATGAAACTTTGCATCCTGAGTGCATGGGAGCCCTCCTGCACCGCATCGGTCACATCCTCCACTTTCAGCAGTGGGAGGTTGGTGTTTACATTGACACTCATGCCGTTGTAGTCGAGGGTCTCGTTCACGGGATACGACGGATAGTTCCAGTCTGTCGGATAGGTGTAGCTGCCATACACAGGCAACGAGAAAAACAGCACGGTGACATTGTAGCCGTTGCCCGTGGACCAGTTTTCAAAACCGCTGTTCGCAAACGGGATGACGGTGCTCTCGTTTTGCGCTACCGATTTCATTGAAAAAACACAAAACAAAGCGAAAAGAAAAAGTGAGATACGTTTCATGTGACCCTGAATTTGAACATGCAAAAATAAGAAAAAAAAGATAGTGAGGGTTCACATTTCTGCTGTGAAGGGATAAATTTCTGCTGTGAAGGGATAAATTTCTGCCAAATAGTTGTATTTTTGCAGCTAATAATATCAATCCCATGTTGCATGTGAATTTTAACTCAGCAGACATGAAAAGTCCTTTCCTACCATCCATCAGAAACCTTTCATTACTGATAATCCTGATTCTCATGGTAACAAGCTCCCTTTCCGCCCAGGGAACACTCAGCGGAATTGTCGCCAATCCGTGGGGACAACCTTTGAGCGAGGTGTCTGTTGAACTCTTCACCGATGACGGCAGTTCCCGATTTGATGACGAAAAGGCCACATTGATTGCTACCACGCGAACCGATACCATGGGGCGCTATATGATTGAGGACATCCGCTCTGGCCAATATGCTGTCCGTTTCAATCAAGACAAAGCAGGCACTTTCAATATCAATGATGACATCAGCTATCAAACAACAATCATTATCGCGAACTGTGAATTTTCTAACACAGATGTTTTACTGGATGTCAATCTTGAACCCATGTGCATACTGGAGAACCCCGGCAAAGTGCCCAGCGCTGTTCTGAAGCCGTGCCACATAAAAGTTCAATGTTATTTGAAATCGCATAGGATGGCGAAAGTGGAGTTTGAGGAGCTGAAGGACAACGAACGAAGCACCCTTTACACCAAAGAGTGTGTTACACAATACTTTCCTGCCGGCACGGGACGGGTGAGGATTCGCATTTACGACCATGTGGGGAAGAACCAGTGGCAGCTAAGGAAAACCATGACCAGAAGGCCCCGAACTAGCAAGCGACTCACTCAATAGGAATAAGTGGTGTTTTTACGGGTGGAAAATATGGAATAAGTGGAAATCTCTGAAAAAAGTTGTATTTTTGCACCGTTTTTACAAGAATAGTAATTTATGCTGGAACGCAAATTCACTCAATACCTTGAGCAGTTTCTCCGAGAAGAGAACAATAAAATTCTGTTGGTAAATGGGGCAAGACAGGTTGGAAAATCCTATCTGATCCGTTATGTGGGCAACCGGTTGTTTGACCATTTTGTGGAAATCAATCTCAAAGAGGACAAAGAGGGAGAACGAGTGTTCTCAACCGTACATTCGACTACCGATTTGTATATGCGCTTGAGCAACTATTACTCAAAGCCCCTGGGAGACAAATCCGACACATTGGTCTTTTTGGATGAAATACAGAGCTATCCGCACCTCCTGACGATGCTTAAATTTCTTTGTCAGGAGGGGCGATACCGTTTTATTGCCAGTGGTTCACAATTGGGAGTAGCCTTGGCGCAAACGCCATCTGTGCCTATCGGCAGTGTAGAAATCAAGCAAATGTATCCTCTTGATTTTGAGGAATTTCTTTGGGCGACAGGCATCAACAAAGAATGGATAGAGAATATCCGTCACCATTATCAAAGCGAAGAATCTCTTGATGAGGCCACCCACAATCTTTTGTTGAAGCGTTTTCAGTATTACTTGTTAGTGGGTGGGCTTCCAGAGGCAGTCAATACCTATTTGGAGGACAGGAATATGGTGCGTGTCCGAGGCATCCACAACAACATTCACGAACTCTACCGTATCGACGCTTCGCAATACGATGAGGAGCACAAACTGAAAATCCGCCGCATTTATGATTTGATACCGAGCAACTTGGAAAACAAAAAAAAGCGGATGGTCTATAAAAAGATAGAAAATAAGACCGGCAAGCATTTCACAGATTATGCAGATGAATTTGAATACTTGTCAAATTCGGGAGTGGCATTGGAGGTCTTGGCCATCAGCAACCCACACTTCCCTCTGGTAGAATCGGAGCAAAAACGCTTGGTCAAACTTTACCTGAACGATGTCGGAATTTTGACAAATCTGCTTTATGGTCTGAATGTCAATGCTGTGCTACAAGATCTCAGAAGCATCAATCTAGGCACGGTTTATGAATCGGTGGTAGCACAAGAGTTGCACGCCCACGGATTCAACCTCCATTATTATGACAACAAGCAGAAAGGCGAAGTGGATTTTCTGATTGACGATTACAATCATTTGAAAGTATTGCCGATAGAGGTGAAGTCGGGTAAAGACTACACTGAACACAGTGCCTTGACAAAATTCCTTGATACGCCGGAATATGGCATTGATCGCGCCCTTGTCTTCTCCAACGAAAGGAGTGTGCTACGGAAGAAAGGTGTGACATATATGCCTGTTTACTATTGTATGTTCCTTCAGAAAGATAGCACGGACTCCGTAATCCTGCCTGAATTGGAAACCATATGAAAGAGACTTGTAACTTTCAACCTTTTATACCATGAAACTACTGCGTGAAATTATCGGTTATGTCCTTGGCGGACTTCTTTTTGTGGCACTGATGCCGACCGTGATGTGGTTAGCATCGGGGATGCCGAAACTGGAGCACATCGGAGCCTTGAGGGCCTCCATCACCGGCGTGCTGATGCTGGGCGGACTGTCGCTGAGCGTATGGACCATCGTCTATATGAAACGGCGCGGCAAGGGCAACCCGATGGACGCTTTCGGGCACGAGGTGGCGCCCCGCACACAGCACCTGATGACCGACGGTCCCTACCGCCTCAACCGCAACCCCATGCTCACCGGCACGCTCACCTACCTCGCCGGCGCCATCGTGTGGCTGTGGACCTGGCAGGCCGCGCTTGTGTGGGTGCTCTTCTTCGCCATCATGATGACGCAGGTCATCAGCGAGGAGCGCCGCCTCCGCCGGGACTTCGGCGAAGAGTACGAGGATTATTGCCGAAGAACGAGGAGGTTTTAATTTTATGACTTTAAAACGAACGAAAACAGACGAACCATGAACAACGAAAAGTTCTCCATCAAGAAACGGATAAAGAGTTTCGCTTATGCCTTTGCGGGATTGAAGGTGCTGTTCCGCGAGGAGCACAACTCGTGGATTCACGCCACGGCGGCGGTGCTCGCCATCGCCATGGGATTCATCTTCCGCATCTCGCCGATGGAATGGATAGCGGTTGTCATCGTCATCGGGATGGTGTTTTCGGCTGAGATCATCAACTCCTCCCTAGAGCGCACCGCCGATTTTGTCAAGGCAGAAAGGGATGACCGGAAACGTGACATCAAAGACCTCGGGGCCGCCGCCGTCCTGGTGTGCGCCATGGCCGCTCTGATTACCGGTCTCATCATCTTCGTTCCCAAAATCATTGCGCTATGCTGCAGATGATTCAATGTGTGGTGATGATTACAAAATAATAATTTCCTCCTTTGTGATTTCTTCAAAAAGTCCGTACTTTTGCTATCTAAAAACAATTCATACTATGGAAACTAAATTTTGTCAAAGCTGCGGCATGCCGCTTACCCCGGAAATCCTCGGCACGAACGCCGACGGCAGCAAGAACGAAGAATACTGCATCTATTGCTACAAAGACGGTGCCTTCACCGGCGACTTCACCATGGAAGAGATGGTGGAATTCTGCGCGCAATTTGTGGAGGAGTACAACAAAAACACCGGTCAAAACCTCAGTCGCGAGGAGTACAAAGACGTCCTGCGTCAGTATTACCCAAATCTGAAACGCTGGCGACTGCCCGCCGACCAGCTGCCGCACGCCACCTCGCCCATCAAGCAGCAGCTTATTGATAAGGTCAATACGTTGGGAATCAAGGATATGCCGCATATCGACAACCTCTTCGTGCTGCAGGGCTCGTTCGTCAATATGGAGTATGTCATCAACGGAAACAAGGTGAAACTCCTCGACGACAATGCCACTTATTGGGGCAATCAAGTCGAAAAACAGGGTGCGAACGGTCGCTGCTACGGTATCGCTTGCGACGAACACTGCATCCTCGTGAGCGAATACGGCAAGGACGGTGCAGATGCCGAGTTGGTGGTGTTCAAACGGAGATAGTCCACGAATCCAAATATTTTTTTAGTTTTTTCTCCCTATTGCTTTTTCTTAAAAAAAGTTGTATTTTTGCCGCGATAAATACAATAACAAGATAATTTATAGCTGAATTTTATTATTAAATTATCTAATCATATAATTTATAATAAATTAGAATATGGCGGACTACTACGAATATTCGATTCCTGAGTTGGTGAAAATGCTGGGCAGCCGTTTTAAGGATTACCGCATGCGTTCCAATATGACGCAGAAGGAGGTGGCGGAGCAATCGGGACTGACGGTGAATACCATCCACAAATTTGAGAATGGCAGGGTACCGAATCTGTCACTCAGCACTTTCCTGCTTCTGATGAAGGCCATCGGCTGCATCAACAGTCTTGATGAAATGATGCCGGAACTTCCTGAATCCCCCTATCTTGTTAAAGAAAGTGGGGAAAAAGTCCAACGCATTCGACATACTTCTTCCAAATCCAAATAACTTCAATCTGCCATGACTACACAAATACTGAAAGTAATGCTGTGGGGCCGTGAGGTTGGACGGTTGAGCATCGACCCACGCCGGAAACGACCCTATTTTGAGTACAACCGCGACTGGATAGAAACAGGCCTCGACATCTCACCGCTTGACGCATCCATCAAACTGCCGCAGAACTTGCGACCGATATATGGCGCTTCGGCGAAGATTTACCAAAATCTGCCTCCGTTTTTGGCCGACTCTCTGCCCGATGCTTGGGGAAACGAGCTCTTTGAGCAATGGCGGAGACAGCAAGGCATCAAGGTGGGAGAGATTACCCCGCTCGACAAGCTGGCGTTCATCGGAAGGCGGGCAATGGGAGCACTGGAATTCTTTCCCGAAACCTCCAACTTTTTATCCAAAGAAAACATCAATCTGAAAGCCTTGATTGAGCTGGCAGGCAAAATCTATACGCAACGCGAAAATGCGCACATCGACCCTGACCAGTCGCTCACGATGCAGGCATTGATGGCGGTCGGCACCTCTGCGGGCGGACGGCAGCCCAAAGCCATCATTGCCATTAACCGAGAGACAGGCGAAATCCGCAGCGGACAGGTGGGCGAACTGACAGGATTTGATTACTGCATCCTGAAATTCGGCATCAAGGAGCGCTCAACGGCCGAACTCGAAATGACCTACTATGAAATGGCGACGAAAGCGGGAATAAAAATGATGCCGTGTTGGATGATGGATGTTGAAGGTGAACGTCATTTCGTGACCCAAAGGTTCGACCGTGACGGTGAAAAGAAATTGCATCTTCAGACCTTGGGCGCCCTCTATCCCGAAGCCGACAGCTACGAGCGCCTGCTGTGGGTGTGCCGCAAGATGCGGCTCTCTGAACTCGACTGCGAAGAAGTCTTCCGCCGCATGGCATTCAACATTTTGGCCAACAACACCGACGACCATTACAAGAACTTCTCGTTCATCATGGATGAACAGGGGCGCTGGCGGCTTTCCCCTGCTTACGATTTGACCTACATTTTCAACACGGGCGGTTTCCTCCCTGAAACGCAGCATTGCCTGATGATTCACGGGAAATACACGAGCATTACACTTGAGGATGTCCGGGAACTGGCCGCTGAGAACGGGATCCGCAAGGCAGAAAGCATCATTCATGAAGTGGCCGATGCTGTTTCGGAATTTCGTCCCATTGCCGAACGGAATGGTGTGTTGGGACGATGGATTTCCGCTGTGGAGAACACGCTCGCTCACAACCTCAATGCATGGGGACTGGGGGAAGCCGATGTCGCAGCAGGCTACGTTGATGCTTCTGGTCACAGCATTGAAAATGCCCGTGTGGAGATGCAATTCAAGGGCAACTACCACCTGCTTGCCACCATCGACGGCAAGGCGTTGAAGTACATCATCCGCAAGGGCACTCTGGAACACGACGAGATAACCGAAACCGGACCTTCGAAGTTGACGGAGGAACGGATCAAGGAGCTGGTAGAACAGTTCCTCTTACCCAAAATCGAAAACGAATAACCCTGAAATATGAACACCACCCCTCCCCGCATACACTGGACCATCGCGCTTGTGCCGTTTGCCGTGCTCGTGGCGCTGCAGGTGCTCGTCATCCGGCAGTTTGGCTCCGACGCCATCGACGGTGCCAGCCAGACCGCCCTGCTCGCCGCCGCCGCCGTGGCCGTGGCCATCGCCATGGTCGGCTACAAGGTGAAGTGGACCACCATCAACGAGGCCATCGGCGACAACATCAAGACCATCGGTCCCGCCGTGCTCATCCTGTTCCTCATCGGCGCCATCTCGGGCAGCTGGATGATGAGCGGCATCGTGCCCACCATGATCTACTACGGCATGAAAATCATCACGCCGTCGCTGTTCCTCTTCATGGCCTGCCTGATCTGCGCACTGGTGTCGCTCGTCACGGGCAGCTCGTGGACCACCGTGGCCACCGTCGGCATCGCCCTCATCGGCATCGGCACGGCACACGGCTTCTCAGTGGGCTGGACCGCCGGCGCCATCATCTCGGGCGCCTACTTCGGCGACAAGATCTCCCCGCTCTCCGACACCACCGTACTGGCCTCGTCGGTGGGCGAGGTACCGCTGTTCACGCACATCCGCTACATGCTCATCACCACCATCCCCTCGTTCGTCATCGCCCTGACCATCTTCCTTGTGGCGAGCCTGTTACACACCAACGGTGGAAGCACGCAGGCGGCCTCGTTTGCCGAAGGGCTGCAAAACAGCTTTGTCATCAGTCCGTGGCTGCTGCTGGTGCCGCTCTTCACGGCGGTGCTTATCGCGCTGCGGCTGCCGGCGGCCATCATCCTGTTTCTGTCGGCCCTGGTGGCAGGCATTGTCATGCTGCTGGTGCAGCCCGGCATTGTGGCGCAGATTGGCGAGGGCAACAGCTTCCGTGCGCTGATGCTCACCTACTACAGCAGCACCTCCATCGACACCGGCAACGACGTGCTTACCAGCCTCGTGCAGACCCGCGGCATGAAGGGAATGCTGAGCACGGTGTTTCTCATCTTCTGCGCCTCCGCATTTGGCGGTGCGCTGACGGGCGGCGGCATGATGCGGAGCATCACGGCGGCGCTGGCCCGCGGCATCAGCGGCCGCCGCTCGCTGGTGACCTCCACAGTGGGCACGGGCATCTTTGCCAACATGGCCACTGGCGACCAGTACCTCAGCATCGTGCTGACAGGCAACATCTTCAAGCAGCTGTACAAAGACAAAGGGTACGAAGGGCGCCTGCTGAGCCGTTCTACCGAAGACTCCGCCACCGTCACCTCCGTGCTGGTGCCGTGGAACACCTGCGGCATGACACAGTCGATGGTGCTGAAAGTCCCAACGCTGGAGTACCTCCCCTACTGTTTCTTCAACATCATCTCCCCGCTGATGTCCATCACCATTGCCTTTATTGGATACAAGATTTTCAGAAGGACGGAGGAAGAAAACCACAAATAATTTCGGCTTAAAACAAATAAAAACCCGAAAACAACACCCATCCATGAATCGCATCTTTCTGACAATCATCTTATTGACAACAACCTTTTTCCTTTCCGCACAAGACACATTCAACAGGGTGGTGGGGCACTACACCTACGAACATGGGTGGAGCTACAGCATTAAGGAGGGGCGCATCACCGCATACGAGACCGGCACGATGGATTTCTACCCTGACGGCACGGCGCTGGATTCTGCACAACAGTTTTATGTGGTGAATGTGGGCGGACAAGTTAAATACCTGTTCAACTACGTCAGTCCCAGTCGATGGCGCGTGGAGGGCGAGGACTTCTATTTTGCCGGCATAGAGGAGAGTTTCCGCATGGAAGTGGTGGAAATGAACGCTGGAGTTTACTTTTTTGAACCTGATCGTGCTACTGAGCTGGCCAACACCATCATCGGGAACGTACGCGGTGGCATCGCGCGGGAGGTCAAGTTCCACTTGGACAAGCTGACAGAGAGCGAGTTAATATGGAGTTACACTTATCCTGACGGCCACACCGACACATGGGAGTTCCACCGGGTGGAGACGGGGGAATCGAAACCTCCCAAATAATATTCACTAAAACACAACAATTGCAACCCTATAAACAACATTTTCCCCTCACTCAACAATTGATATGAAACAACAAATCAACCCTGAAGAGACCAAGCGGGCATTAGCCTTCGAGATGTGGCTGAATGCACCGATGCCGATGGTGACCTTGGTGAAAACGATGGATGTGAGCCGTCTGGCGCGGCTCAGCCGGAAGAGCGGCGTGAAGTTCAACACGCTGATGTGCTGGTGCATCGGCAAGGCGGCCACCGAAACCGAGGAGCTATACCTGCTGCCCGAGGGCGGCCAACTGTTCCGCTACGACCAGATAGCCATCAACGTGGTGGTGCGCAACCGCAAGGGCGGCATCAACTCATGCGACATCCCCTTCTCTGCCGACCTGCAGCAGTTCAACCGCGACTACCTGGCGCTGACCACCCGAGTGGCGGAGGAGTGCCAGAGCAGCTTCCTCGACGGCTACATGATTGTCGGCACCTCCGCCATGATCCAGACCGAGCTCGACTGCGTGGTGAACCAATACACCGACAAGTTCCTCAACCCGATGGTGATGTGGGGCAAGTACCGCAAAAGGTGGTTCAAGGCCACGCTGCCCGTGTCGTTCCAGTTCCACCACGTGCAGATGGACGGCGGCGACGCGGCGAGGTTTTTGGAGCGGTTGCAGCGTAGGGTTGCCGCATTGTAGGGGTACACAATATAGGGCTGTCATAATATGGCAGCCCTACAAGGGCAATTCCACAAACGGTTGCCCAACAAACGGCGATCTCACAAAAACCTATTAGATGAATGATATTTAATCTTTGCTAAACCAACTATTATGAAACTACACGACAGAAAATCTCCACGGGCCCAATGGCACGACTACAACGGCGCAGAATATTTTGTGACCATTTGCACGAAAAACTGGCTGCATTATTTCGGTACTGTTCGCAATGGTCAGACCCAATTGACATTGGTGGGGGAATGCTTGAAACGCGAGATTGAAAACACAGAAAACCTACGTCACGGTACCGCGTCAATCCCCTTGTATGTCATCATGCCCAATCATGTGCATCTGATTGTGTGCCTTCACAATCGAATATCCCCCTGTAGGGACGCATTGAATGCGTCCCCGTTAATTCCTGACGCACGCGGTGATTCGGATTCGGACGCACGCGGTGATTCGGATTCGGACGCACGCGGTGCGTCCCTACAGAAATTTGGCCCACAATCGGGGAATTTGGGGGCGGTAATTCGTGGGATTAAATCCGCTGTCACACGTTTCGCACGGGAAAACCAAATTCCCTTTTCATGGCAACCGCGGTATTACGACCGCATTGTTAGGAACAGGAACGAAATGAACAGAATTGCCCTATACATTGAACAGAATCCGATGAAATGGGAAACGGACTGTTTCTATGACGGTGAATGAATGATTGTGCAGGGGAAAAAGTCCACCAATAAAATTATGCTACTAAAATAATTCTATTAGCATAATTTTCTGGATTTTGCATCGTTTTCTCAGATATTTATTTGAAAATGAATACTATACGCACATCTCGCTACCGTTTCGGCTTCGACTTTTGGGGGCTGCTGCTTTTCCTGCTGACCCTGCCGCCCTGTTTGGCGTTCAACCTTTTTGCCATCGACCGCAAGAACCTGCCGGCCGTGGTGCTGGCCGCCGGCTTCACGGTGTGCCACTGTGTGTTCGGGGTGGTGAATTATTTGTGAAATTTCCCGAGCATCCTTTTCGCCCTTTTGCTTCCTTGTTCCGCCGCTTTCGTGAACCATTCCACCGCCTTTTTGTGGTTCCTTCTAACGCCTTCCCCATATTCGTAGCAACACCCTAAATTGTGTTGGGCCCACATATTCCCTTGCTTCGCTGCTTTTTTATATAATTCCACCGCTTTCTTCATATCCTGTTCCACGCCATCACCGTCCTTGAAACAAATAGCCAAGTTGAATTGTGCAGTGGAAAACCCTTGTTTAGCAGACAAGGTAAGCCATTCAATGCCTTTCCGGAGGTCTTTTTCAACTCCATATCCATTCAAATAGCACATTCCGATATCGTTTTGCGACCACGAATCGCCTTGTTCAGCCGCTTTGAAATGCCACTCCAGGGCCTTTTTATAGTCTTGCTCAACTCCTGTTCCTTTATAATAACAAGCAGCCAAATTGAATTGGGCGAACATTTCACCCTGTTCCGCTGATTGAGTGTACCATTCAACAGCTTTGGCATAGTCCTTTTTCACTCCCTTTCCGCACAAATAGCATCCTCCAAGATTGTTTTGAGCCCCTGAATGTCCTTGCTCAGCTGCCTTAGTGAGCCATTCCACAGCCTGCCGAAAGTTTTTTCCTACACCTTTACCTTGTTTATAACGATTTCCAAGCTTGAATTGTGCCTCTGCATCGCCTTGTTCGGCCAGCACTTTCAATTCTTTAATGGTCATTTTCGAATAGAGGTTGTTCTTTGTTTTTTTGCTTTCCATCTTTCTACAATTTAATATTCCACGATATGCAATTCAATGCTCCGCCTTTGCGAACGGCTTCCAAGGCCGGGATGCCAACGACTTTACAATTTGACAGGGCTTTGCTGATTTGCTCCAAAGCATGTTCATCCTCGGGAATGCCCAGCTGCGGGACAAGCACCAGATTGTCCACTTGCGAGTAGTTGATGTATGCCCAACTGCGGGCGTGCTGCCGTTTCACATTGTATTTCAGTGGGATAACTTCAAAATGCTTTTCCAAAATCCGCAGAAATGCCTGCGCAAAAGTCTTGTCGAGATCGTCGTAGTTGGTCAGCAGCACGCGGTTGTCGCCCACATAATGGATAATGCCATCGCTGTGACCGCACTTCTCGTTCTCGTCCCACGGCAGGAAAACGATGTCGCACTGGAATGCCTCTTCCAGAAGTCGTTGCACCTCGTTGCGCGACCGGTTGTTGTTTTCCACAAACACCTTTTCCGTCATCACCACTTTGTTGCCGCATTTCACCACGTTGCCACCATCGAGCACTAGGTCCAGATTTGCCGTTTCGGCCTGACGAAGGAAATCGATGTTCTGCACACGGTTTACGTTGGTAATGTATCGCCGTTTATGCTTGTCTTGCAGGTAATCAGGATTGTATTGATAGAAAACGAATCGTTTTTCATCGGTCTGAATGGGCATAAAATCGCGGCACCAGATGTCGTTGGTATTGCCCAGAATCCGATAGTACACGGCATTGTCCTTCAGTACTTTTGTAAGATTATGATACAGCGTGGGGCACACTTCCGGCAGCCATTCGGAGAGGAAAACGGTGTTGGTGAGGGAGTCGGGGAGCATAAGAAAAAAAAGATGTTTACTTAATCTCTTTCAAGTTCTCAAGCATAAACTGCCAAGGTTTTTCGTCTAAATTCCGACGAGGACATTGTATTACATTTCCACCCTTTGGATATTCCACCCATTTGATTGTGTTTCCATTAGCCAAAGACAATAGTCCCGCATTATTCATATCGTCATATAGGTGAGACGAACAAGGATCGTACAAAACATTATTGCTTTTAATATCCTCTTTTTTCATCATTCTGTATGAGCGAATGAGGAAAGATGCTCTGTATTGCTTCTTCTTCTCAAAAGTGACATCAACTCCAGATTGGTGAAGGTTGACGCTGCCAATTTTGAAATAAGGGTATCCCTTGTTTTCAATAATAAGCCTGTAAAACAAAGTTAGTTGTTCAGGGGAATACTTTTTAATTCTATCCCAATAACTTTTGGGTAAATTATCATTTGTGTGGTACATTTTTGCGTCTTTTATGCCGCCGTCATATTCTTCGTGATAATAGAGTTCAATGGAACCAAGGTCAAGAATGTATTCATTGTTAATAAGAAAATATCCATTACATAGAATTTCCTTTGCACAAGGGAGAAAACATTTTCCAACCTCTACTTCATCCCATATTTTCCCTAAGTTAATTGATGCTGTACGGTTTTTGTCAAATTCTTTCAAAATTTCAATCAGTTTTTCCATAACTCTAATTTTTAATAGTTTTATAATTTAATAAAATAATAATTTGATTATCAATAACTTTCGACTGCAAAAGTACAACGAAGAAATTGAACCGCCAAAATTTTTTGGTTAAAAGTTGTTAAAGTTTTTGAAAAAGTTATTATTAAAATATGATTCAATTATAGTTCTTTTAGAATAAATTATTTCCAAAAGAACATCGTATCTTTGCATCCTCAAACTAACCAACAATGATGCAAACCTCCCGAATCCTGCTCCGGCCGTGGCGTGAAAGCGACGCCGAGACCTTGTACCAATATGCTTCCGACCCCGAGGTGGGTCTCCGCGCGGGCTGGCCGCCCCACCAAAGCGTGGAAGAGAGCCGCGAAATCATCCGCACGGTGTTCCACAGCGACCACATCTGGGCCATCGAGCTCAAGACAACCGGCGAGGCCATCGGCTGCATCGGCTACTACACCTGCAGAGAGAGCAACATCGACATCGGCGAGAACGATGCCGAAGCGGGCTACTGGGTGGCCCGCCCCTACTGGAACCAAGGCATCTGCACCGAGGCACTGCAGCTGCTGATCGACTACTGCTTCAACCAGAAAGGCTTTCGCACCATCTGGAGCGACTACTTCCCCGACAACCCCGCCTCCGGCCGCGTGATGGAGAAGTGCGGCTTCCGCGACACCGGCACAATCAACCGCTGCAGCCGTCTCCAGATCGGCTCCGACCGCCCGGTGCGGGTGATGCGGCTGGAGAGGGGCGACGTGCAATATAATCCACATTGAGAGCGTTTTAAAAGAAAATCTCAAACTAATGAAACACCCGAAATCATTTGTGTTCTTGGCGTTTGCCATATTGGCCACTGGCATCGTCCTTGAAGTGATATTGTGGATTACGGCAATACTTGACGGGCAATATGCACTGACCGAACAAAACTACCGGATGCATATCAACAGTTTTGCAATAGCACTGCTGATAAGCAATGTCGTGATTATTGGCCTGTTGGCATGGATTGTCAGAAAAAATTGTCGTCCGCCACACAACAAACGTCCCGAATAATTTATTTTTGTCTATAACTCATCATTTTTGCACAGTTGTAGCCAAAATTCATCGGAATTATTCCGTATTTTTGCAATCCATAAATAATAGTTGTTATGAATATTTTTAAGAAAAGAAGTTGGGTGGTTTACCTCATCATGTTTGTCGTCCTTGCTGTGGCATACTTTCTGGCAGATTGGTTGATCTCGGGACTCAGTTTGCGTAGAGCCATCATTGGAGGAGTGGTAGGCAGCGTAATCATTACCATTTTATTTTGGTTCTTTGACCAAGGGCTTGAACAAATTAGGAAATCGTCCCAACAGGACAAATCCGAGGAATAATTTAGAATTTAACTATCAAAAATAATATAATATGAAAAACATCCTTTTTATCGTCGGCTCGTTGAGAAAAGATTCTTTCAACCGACAGCTCGCCGCAGAGGCAGAGAAATACTTGGCTGGACAGGCATCCGTAACCTATCTGAATTACACGAATGTACCCTTTATCAATCAGGACATTGAGCATCCCGCCCCGGCAGCCGTAACCCAACTGCGCGAAACGGTGGCCCAGGCCAACGGCATCTGGATCTTCACCCCCGAATACAACTTCAGCTACCCCGGTCACCTGAAGAACGTGCTCGACTGGCTGTCGCGCCCCGTTGTCGCGAACGACTATGCCACGCCTACCGTCATCAACGGCAAGAAGGTGGCACTGAGCGGGGCAGGCGGACAAATGGCCACCGGCAAATGCCGCGAAAAACTCACCGAGTTGCTCATCTTCATCAAAGCCAATGTAATGACCGACCCGCAAACGGGCATCACCCTCAATGCCGAGGCATGGACCGAAGGCCGCATGATCCTCACCAACGAACAACGCGCCGCACTGAAAGCCCAGGCCGACAAATTCGTGGCATTCGTGGACGAACCGTAACGGACGAATTGCATGCGTCCGTTCTGAATGCGTCTGTTTCTTAATATTTCTCCACAAAATCCCTTATCAACCTGAAAATCGGCTCGTAGGAGTCGATGAGGAAATTCTCGTAAGTGTCGAAGGTGGTGTGATAGTACTTGAATGCATCGCCCTCCTCGTTCTCGAAGAGGATGCACGGAACATGCTGTAACGCAAAGGGATAGTGGTCGCTGTTGCCGGCCAACTCCCCGCGGTTCAGTCCCTTGAAATATCGTTTTTCCTTGTTGATGGTCTCCATCAGGTCGTAGCCGCGCAGTCCCTCGTCGCTCACCTCGCAGTACTGCACCGGATTGTTGTCGCCAATCATGTCAATGTTGAACAGGTACTTGATCTGCGTCAGCGGCACGACGGGATGCTCCACATAGTACTCGGAGCCGCGCAGGTTGGCATCCTCGCCCGAGAAGGAGAGGAAGTACATGTCGTACTCGGGACGGTTCTGAGCGTAGTAGGCGGCCAGTGTCACGATGGCGGCGGTGCCGGAGGCGTTGTCGTTGGCGCCCGCATAATAGACATCCTTGCCGAGGTTGCCGAGATGGTCGTAGTGCGCCGTGAAGACATAGCAGCTGTCGTGGCGCTTGCCTTCCACCTTGGCGATGACATTGAAAAGCTCGACATTCTCCATCATTTTGTTGTCAATGTCAACGGTAATGCTTTTGGCATCTTTCGGAAAATCGGAGGTGGCCCAGATGACAGGTTTGCCCATCACCCGCTCGCCGTAAGCCTTGTAGAACTTCAGCAGCGGCTCCCATGTCTGAATCATTCCCGCGTTGGGGTAGCTGTCGCCGCCCCATATTTTCTTAAAGTCTTGGTAATGATTGTATGAGAAGAAGAAATCGCACACCACAAAGCAATCCTTGTACTCGGGTTTCAACAGGTCGGCGAACATCTTTTCGGCATCGAAATTGTTGGTGTCAACATAATAGAGCTTGTAGGTGCCGTGCACGCCCGGGGAGTACTCGCGCATGGAGAAATCCACGCCCGGCGTCAACGCACGCCCGTCCACCGACAGTTCCATCTTGCCGGGGAACGTATTGATATTGATGGTGAACGGCTGGCAGACCACCTCATCAGCGCCTGCTTTTTTATACTCTTTTTCCAAGTATCTGCCCGCCTTGTTGGCACCATCGAAAGCATAGCCGCGCCCTTGGTATTTCTCGGAAGCCAGCTCCTTGACTACCTGTTTGTAATGGTTTAAGTCCTGTGCCTGTAAAGACGCAAAATTTTGCGTTGTTGCCAATAACAACGCTAATAATACAACAGCCAGTTTTTTCATCATTTTGGATATTAAAATTTGAGTCGCAAAATTACAACATTTTTATTTCTCTCTGATTGACACCGCAAATCCCCCGCACGAGGCCATGCGCAGCTTCAGCACGCTCTTGCTCGTCACCACCTTCTTCGTGATGGTGTAGGCATACGGATTGTAGGTAACACCGGTGGGATAGTGGCCCGCTGCCATCTCGCTTTCGTCGAAACAGTCGCCGGCAAACCCGCACGCATCAGGTCCATCGGCATAGATGATGGCCTCGTATTTCACGCCAGGTTTCAGGAAATCCAATTTCACCGTCACGTCGCGGGCATTCTCGTCGGTGATGCCGCCTACGTACCAGACGTCGCGGGGGTGTTGTAGAGACGATGTACACATCGTCTCTACAGAATCGGGAATAGCATACACAAACCGCGTGGCGTTGGAAATCACGCCTTTCTTGCCGTCAGACAATGTGCCGACGCCTTCGGCGGCCTTGTTCAGGGTGGAAATCTTCGGGTGGCGGGCCGTCACGATGTAATCACCGGGTTCTGCCATGAGGTAGATGCTGGTGTCCCAATCCACCGCCACATCCTTGATGAACTGGAAGGCATCCATGTAGGGTTCGTAATGTTCGGGAAAGTCGGCGGCCATCTGCAGCGGCGAATAGAAGGTGACGTAAAGCCCCAGCTGGTTGCAGATGGTGTGGTTCATCCGTTTGCCCCACGACACGATTTTGCCCATATCGGGTTCGAAGATGCCGGGGGTGTAGTCCATGGGGCCGCCCTGCAGGCGCGTGAACGGCAGGATGGTGGTGTGGCCGGGATGGATGCGCTCGCGGAACTCGGTGCCCATTGCGCTCTCGTTGCCGATCATATTGGGCCAGGTGCGGCACAACCCCGTCGGGCGCACCGCCTCGTGCGAGTTGACCATGATGTGGTGCTTGGCCGCCTCCACGATAGCATAGTGGTAGTGGTTGTTGATGGGCTGACTGTAGTGACCCTCGCCAAACGGAACGATGGTGCCCACATAGCCGCCCTTCACGGCATCATAGCCGTACTGGTTCATCAGCGTGTAGGCCTTCTCCATCCACCGCTCGTAGTTGCCGGTGGAGGCGGAACTTTCGTGGTGCATGATGAGGCGGATGCCCTTCTCGTGGGCGTATTGATTGAGCGCGGGGAGGTCGAAGTCGGGGTATGGGGTGAGGAAGTCGAAGACAAACACCTTTTGTTTGCCGTACCAGTCCTCCCAGCCCACATTCCAGCCCTCGATGAGGAGGCCGTCGAAGCCGTTGGCCGCAGCGAAGTCGATGTAGCGACGCACGTTGGCATTGTTGGCGCCATGCGTGCCGTTGGGGGTGGCGTGTTCAAAGTCGGTCTCGCCAATCTTCACGGAGGGAAAGTCGTTGGTGTAGTTCCAGGTGCTCTTGCCGGAGATCATCTCCCACCACACGCCCATATATTTCACGGGATGAATCCAGCTGACATCCTCCAAAGCGCACGGCTCGTTAAGGTTGAGGATGAGGCGCGAGGCCAGCACGTCGGTGGCTTTGTCGCACACCATCACGGTACGCCACGGGGTGGTGCAAGGAGCCTGTATGCGGCCTTTGTAGCCGGTGGCATCGGGACAGAGCCATGCACGGAACGTCATGGTAGTGTCGTTCAGGTCGAGGTGCATGGTGGGGAAATCGAGGGTGGCCGCCTCGTGGATGTTGATATACAGGCCGTCGGCGGTTTTCATCTGCAGGGCGGTCTGCACGCCCGTTTTCGAGAAGGCCGTCCAGGGCCATCCGCCGTTCTTGTGACCCGCATCCCACAAGTTGCGGATTTCCGACAGCTTCGACTGGGTGTAGTTATACTCCTGCGTGTCGTAGTCGCCGGGAATCCACCATGCGGTGTGGTCGCCCGCCATCGCGAACTCGGTCAGTTCTTCCATGATCCAAAAACAGACCAGCGCGTTCTTGATGGGGAATTCGTAGCGGAAGCCCAAACCGTCGTCATAGAGCCGGAAGCGGATCTGCATCACGGTGGCTTTGGTTTCGGTGGAATGGTCCATGCTCTCCACGCTGCCGACGGGCTGTTCCAGCGTCACCAGCATTTCGTTGTAGTGGTTGCGGATATGGGCCTCTTCGCCCCACACGGGTTCCCATGTCTCGTCGAAGGTGCTGTATTTCGTCTCTTTCAGCACAAAGGCGTGGGCGAGGTCGTCGCGCCACTCGAGGGTGAAGCCCATCTTGGAGGGCAGCACCACGGGTTTTCCGTTGCGGTTGAGGGCATAGTACGGCACGCCGTCCTGCACGGTGAACGTCAGTTCCAGCTGGCCGTCAGGACTCTTGAGGGTGGCGGGAGTGTTGGCGGCGTAGGCCGGAGCGAGAAGAGCAGCCAAAAGGAAAAACAGAAGATATCTTATCGTTTTCATTGTTTTAAATAATGTTACACATCGTTGATAGCAATTGGCAAAAATACATAAAAATATCGTATCTTCGCAACATCATGACAATTGAATTCAATTTCTTTTAATATGTTAAAAATCAGAAATTTATTCTTTATTTTTGGGGTGATGGCCTGCACAATTTTCGCGGCCTGCACCCATTCGGAAGAGAGCGGGAATGCTGCTCAGAAGAAGGCAGTTGCCACCGACGATGCCAGTGGTTTTGTGGTGATTACCGATGTAGTGCCGGATGCCATTCTCGAAATCCGTTACTACAGCACCTATAACTTCATCGGCAGCCGCATCGACGGCTACTTGGAACCCACCGCACTGCTCACCCGCGAGGCCGCCGACAGCCTCCGCGTCGTCAGCGACGAGCTGAAAGAGCAGGGCTACCGTCTGAAGATTTACGATGCCTACCGTCCGCAGATGGCCGTTGACCACTTCGTGCGCTGGGGTGCCGACCTCGCCGACACGCTGATGAAGAGCTACTTCTATCCGGACCTCGTCAAGGATGTGCTGTTCGACCGCGGCTACATTGCCCGCCGCAGCGGTCACTCACGCGGCTCCACCGTGGACCTCACCCTCTTCGACATGAACACCGAAAAGGAGATTGACATGGGCGGCACCTTCGACTGGTTTGGGCCGGAAAGCCATCCTGACTTCGGCGGCGACCCCGAGACGGGGCAATACACCGGCAAATGCAACAGTACGCAAGGCCGCACCATCACCGCCGAGCAGTTCGAGAACCGCATGATTCTGCGCCGCGCCATGCTGCGCCACGGCTTCAAGCCCTACGATGAGGAGTGGTGGCACTTCACCCTGAAAAACGAGCCCTACCCCGACACCTACTTCACCTTCCCGGTACAACATCTGTAAAGAGATTTCCCCCTCCCCTAACCGAATGACGCGAAAGGAACCTATCTCTGTCGCGTGAGGGATTGGAGCGTGCACGAACGTGTGGGCGGGGAGGTGCGTGGGCAGTGAGTAAAGCGGAAAGCCCGACGGCGACCGAAGGGAGCCGGCACGCCCTAAAAACAAAAATCGCTCTAACTTATTGTGTCAGAGCGATTAATGTGTCTCAGCTGGGATTCGAACCCAGGACCCCATCCTTAAAAGGGATGTGCTCTACCTGCTGAGCTACTGGGACTCCGTTTTTGGAGCTGCAAAATTACAACTTTATTTTGAATTTACAACTCCTTGGTGTTTTTTATTTTTATCTTTAATTGATTGATAATCAACGATTAAAGATTATAACCTCTTTTATCTCCCTGAAAAATGATGATTTTTTTGGAAGATTATCTCACAATTCTTGTACCGCAAGCGGGATTCCCGAGCTGTCCGGCTTCGGTGATGATGCATTCGGCACCGCCACTCTCCACGAAGTAAATGGCCGCACGGATTTTCGGAGCCATTGAACCCTCGGTGAAATGACCCTCCTCCAAGTATTGTTTCGCCTCCGCCACCGTGATGGTGTCAAGGGCTTTCTCGTTGGGCTTCTTGAAGTTAAGATAAACTTTCGGCACATCGGTGAGGATGTAGAACTCGTCGGCGCCAATCTCCACAGCCGTGAGTGCGGATGCCAAATCCTTGTCAATCACCGCCTCCACACCATGGAAAAGACCGTCTTTCACAATCACCGGGATGCCGCCGCCGCCCACTGTCACCACGACGTTGCCGGCTTCGGCCAACTGCTTCACGATCTCAATGTTGCACACTTTCAGCGGCTTTGGGGAGGCCACCACTTTGCGCCATCCGTTGCCCTTGGGGTCCTCGCGGAAGATGGCGCCTGTCTCGGCAGCATACTCCTCCGCCTCTTCCTCCGTGTAGTACGGGCCCACCGGCTTCGTGGGGTTCTTGAACATCGGATCCTCGCCATTCACCTCCACCTGCGTCACCAACGTGACCACATTCTTCTGGATGTTTTCCTTGACGAAGAGGTTACGGAACGCCTTCTCAATCAGATAACCAATCGAGCCCTGCGTCTCCGACACACAAAAGTCCATCGGCATGATGGGGAGCTCGAAGCTCTTGTTGCCCGCCTCATGCTGCAACATCACGTTGCCCACCTGCGGACCGTTGCCGTGACCGATGACAATATTATAATCCTGCTTCAACAGTCCCAAAAGAGACTCGCAAGTCTGCGTAACATTCTGAATCTGTTCTTGATAAGTTCCTTTTTGGCCGCTTCTCAATAATGCGTTTCCTCCGAAAGCGACCACTGCTAATTTTGCCATGATAAATGATAAAGTTGTTTAAGAATGCTTGATTATTCGCCCAGTGCTTTGTCGAGAATCGCATCATCGGCAAAGTTGGGGATGGTGACCTTGAGGTTGGGATTCAGGGCCATAGCGCGCTTGATGGCGAACAGGGCTCCCTCGTTGCGGGCCCATGCGCGGCGCGAAATGCCGTTGTTGACATCCCAGTAGAGCATCGACTGGATGCGGCGGTCAGCATCTTCGCTGCCGTCGAGCACCATGCCGAAGCCGCCGTTGATGACCTCGCCCCAGCCAACGCCGCCGCCATTGTGGATGCTCACCCACGTAGCGCCGCGGAACGAGTCGCCGATGACGTTCTGCACGGCCATATCCGCCGTGAAGCTCGAACCGTCGTAGATGTTGGAGGTCTCACGGAACGGGCTGTCGGTACCCGACACGTCGTGATGGTCGCGGCCCAGCACCACTGGTCCGCTCAGGCGGCCTTCGCGGATGGCCTTGTTGAAGGCGAGTGCGATATGCACGCGGCCGGCCTCGTCGGCGTAGAGGATACGAGCCTGCGAGCCCACCACCAGATGGTTGGCCTGCGCGCCCTCAATCCAAGTGATGTTGTCCTGCATCTGCTGACGGATTTCTGCCGGCGCGTGGGCGCTGAGGTCACGCAGCACCTGCAGGGCCAGCTCGTCGGTAACGGCGAGATCTTCGGCCTTGCCGGATGCGCACACCCAGCGGAACGGGCCGAAGCCGTAGTCGAAGCACATGGGTCCCATAATATCCTGAACGTAGGAAGGATAGCGGAAAGTACCGTCGGCTTTCAGCACGTCGGCACCGGCGCGGCTGCTTTCCAACAGGAAGGCGTTGCCGTAATCGAAGAAGTACATTCCCTTGTCAGTCAGCTTGTTGATAGCGGCCACATGGCGGCGCAAGCTGGCCTGCACGGCCTCTTTGAAACGGGCGGGATCGTCGGCCATCATGGCCTTCGACTCCTCAAAGCTCTGTCCGACAGGATAGTAACCACCTGCCCACGGGTTGTGGAGGGAGGTCTGGTCGGAGCCGAGGTCCACCTGGATACCCTTTTCAGCGCAGTACTCCCAGAGGTCCACCACGTTGCCCTGATAGGCGAACGAGCGGGCGATCTTCTGGGCGCGGGCGGCGTTCACGGCGGCGAAAAGCTCGTCGAGGTTTTCGTGCACCTCGTCCACCCAGCCCTGCTGGAAGCGTTTCTGCGTGGCGGCGGGGTTGATTTCGGCGGTGATGGAGACCACACCAGCAATGTCGCCGGCCTTCGGCTGGGCACCCGACATGCCGCCCAAACCGGCGGTGATGAAGAGTTTGCCGGCGGTGCCGCCACCAATCTTACGGGCAGCATTCAGCACCGTGATGGTGGTGCCGTGCACGATGCCCTGCGGTCCGATATACATGTAGGAGCCTGCGGTCATCTGGCCGTACTGGCTGACGCCCAGCGCGTTGAACTTCTCCCAATGGTCGGGTTTCGAGTAGTTGGGGATGACCATACCGTTGGTAACCACCACGCGGGGGGCGTCCTTGTGGGAGGGGAACAAGCCCAGCGGGTGACCGGAGTACATCACGAGGGTCTGCTCGTCGGTCATCTCGGAAAGATATTTCATCACAAGGCGGTACTGAGCCCAGTTCTGGAACACGGCGCCGTTGCCACCGTAAGTGATAAGCTCGTGCGGGTGCTGGGCAACCGCGGGATCGAGGTTGTTCTGAATCATCAGCATGATGGCGGCTGCCTGTTTGCAGCGGGCCGGGTAATCCTCAATCGGACGGGCGTACATGTCGTAGTCCGGACGGAAACGATACATGTAGATGCGGCCGTACTTGTGCAGCTCCTCGGCAAATTCGGGGGCCAGCACCGCGTGCAGCGACGGGTCGAAGTAGCGGAGCGCGTTGCGGAGCGCCAGCTTTTTCTCCGCAGGGGTCAGAATATCCTTGCGTTTCGGCGCGTGGTTGACGGTGGTGTCGTACGGCTTCGGGGCGGGCAAAGTTGCCGGAATGCCCTGTCTCAGATCGTTTTGGAATTCCTGTAATGTCATATCTTATAAATTTTTGTTGCCTTCAAAAAAAGAGCGCAAAGATACAACATTATTGGCAAATAGAACACGAAAAGGCTGAAAAATTACTGCTTCACAAATTTCTCAAATCCCAACAGAACCCCATCATGCCATGCACGGACGATATAAATACCTGATGGATAGGTGGATGTATTAATTTGTAAATAGTCACCCGTACCAGTTTCCCGTTCCACCAAGCGGCCGTAAAGGTCATAGACCTCCAGAGTGATCAATGCACTAGTATTGTTCATAACCTGTACGTTGAGCAGGTCAGTGGCAGGATTGGGGTAAACTTTGAAAGCAGGAGTCTGCACAGGGACATTCTCCGCTATACCCACAGAAGAGGTGTCGATGCGGTTCGAGCGAGGCTCCGACACTGTAACTGCACCATCTTGGAGGGTACAACCACAATTGGTGACAGCTTCAATGTAGTAATAGCCTGAATATGGGGAGTGACTATATGCTGGAACATCAAAATATGTTTCCTCAGTGGTTGCCTCATACAAATGCGCTGTCACTTGATGCTTGACAATGTAAGCAGAGACTGGACGACCTTGATATTCAGTCCATGACAAATGTATAGTACTGTCGCTGTTGAGACTAATATACAGATGCATCGGTGAAAAGGGTTCGCTCCATGCACTCTCAGCTCCGCAAGCATCCACCGCACTGATCCGATAGGTAAGAAAATGCTGGTTAGCATGGATAATATAGTCGGTCCAGACAGTTTCACCCACCACCGTGGCCGCCAGCCGATAAACGCCATCGTTATCCACCATCCTGTAAATGTTGTACGCACGGGTATTAGCATTATTAGGAGTCCATTTCATCATGCTATAGCCAGCGGAGGTGACCGAAACCATACAGAAATCAGGGCCGGATGACAACGATGCCGAACCTCCCACCTGCACGTATTCGGTAGAAGCCTCACAGCCATACTGGTTGCTCACCGTCACCGCGTAGTAGCCAGGCTGCGTAACAGTAAGGGTGGAGGTGAGCGGACCTGTACTCCAAGTATAATGCTCCGCCTCGCAATCAACCGACAAAACAACAGGATTGTGTTCACAGGGGTCCATACTTTCGGAAGCGATGATGGACGGATGAAAATCCACAACATGAAGCTGCAGTGCATGCGTGGATGAGAGGCTAAATGCATAATCCCCAGCTGCATCAAAGACTTCATCCATCCCATACTGGGTAAAACGTTTCCCAACACATGTGGTGTCGTAGGTCACTATAGCGGATCCGGGGTGGAGAATGGTCAGCTGAAGTGTAATCACACTGTCGCAACCCGTTGCATTGGGAATGATGCAAGTATATTCGCCACTGGAAGTATAAACCGTCCCGTTAAAGGTATAGTAATAGTCTTCCGTAACGGTCAATGTCGCTGACGAAGGCTGTCCCACCACCACATCGAACTCCGCGGTGCTGATGCATCCGTTATCGCCAGCGGCCGTTACAGAGTAGTGACCGCTCTGATCAGTCGAAAACAGACCTCCTGTCGCACCATTTGACCAAAATGCCTGAGCAATACCATCCATAGGCAGCGAAAGTTCCACATGAGTCCCATCGCAGTGCTGCCAATCACCCACCAGCTGTATCTCCGGTTTCGGCAGTTCCTCCACATTGACACTCATGGTGGAAGAACAGTTGTAGGCCCCATAACTCGCCGTCACAGTCCATACGCCAGGCGACTGGATGTTGACACTGGCAGTAGTGGTGCCATCGCTCCATACGAATCTTGGGTAGAGCATATTAGAAGAAGCCGTGAGAACTGTGCTTCCATCCTCACAAAAATAGGTATTGCCAGAAAGAATAATATTAGGATTAGGAAACACCCAAGTGACATTCAAGATATACCTGACAACACAATATTCAGTAGTATCATAATGAAAATAAGTTCCCTCTTGTGTGATCTGCTGCCCGAAGAAATCGTAAGATTGTCCTTCACAAAAATTGGCATCAATATATATATCACTATTACCGTCGCAGTCTGTCACGGTCATGCAGGACCTGTCGCACGCCGTGGACATGGAGATTTCCGGGTCGAACACCTCGATGCAGATCTGGTATGGATAGAAGAAAAACATCTGACTCACATCATCCAAAGTCATATAAAAGGTGCCATTGTCCCAAAAGTATGAGCTGATCATAATGCCTTCACCTGGCGCCAAATAACCGGGCGAAAGCTGCGACAGATCTATGGTCTCCCGATGGAGTTCATACTGTACGTTGTCATCATTGGTGATATACACGCGGTAATTTACGAGTCCGTATGCCGTGTCACTTCCCGAATTGATGACTTCTCCCATAAATACAAGTTCTTCAGTATAAGCATCCACGACCCAAGTGGTGACGGGTTCTGGGTTTTCAATCAGGGAATTGGGATGATAAATTTCGGTAGTCCACCGGCACTGGGCATTCAAAGTAGCGAAGTTGAACATGAACGCTGCAATAGCTGTCAATGCTGCGAATAATAAATTTTTAGGTCTCATGGCAACGGATTTTAATGGATAATGGGGTTAAAATATGGCTGCAAAATTACATGGAAATTCTGTAAAAACAAAACCTCCCCACAAAAAAAACGCTGTCACACAGTACTTCTCTGGGTCACCATCTTGGCTTGTAGGCATCGGCGATGTGCTCCAGCTGCGGCCCCTGCGGGGTGGTCACCACCGTGATGATGTCGAACCGCACGTCGTAGGGGTACTGGTTGCGCACCACATAGCTGTTGGCGGCACGGATGATGTTGCGCTGCTTCTGCATGTTCACCGACAGCTCGGGGGCGGACAAACTGCCACCCGCCCGCGTCTTCACCTCCACAAACACCAGCATGTCATCCTTCAGCGCAATCACATCCACCTCCAAATGGCCGAAACGCCAGTTGGTTTCCAAAATCGTGTACCCATGATCCAGTAAAAACTGCCTGGCCAGTACTTCTCCCGATTGGCCTGTTATCTGCTTGTCTGTCATAATATTGCGACTTGAAAATCCTCTTATGAACCTATCAAAACCATAGAATATCTGAAAAATTGTCAGATCTCATTTTCGGACATTTCCTCTGTCAACTTTTCCGTTGACGATTTGTGAAGCGATACTTTGGTTGTCCGTTTGGATGAAATAACACTTCGTCCCAACTTACCTTCCAATTGGTTGCGAGCAGCTTTTGCCACGCTACCACCATCCTTGGCCACTTGGGCCTGCTGCAAGAAACCACTAGGACTGCTTTGTTTGGACAATTCTGTAGCGGCGGCTTCGGCGAGAATGTTCAACGCAATTTCAAGATTCGTCATATTGTCACGCAAACTCTCCTTCTTCAATCCCTTAACCCGCTTATACTGTTTAGTAGTTAAACCGCTCCACTCCTGGGTGATGATGTCAGTTAGAGAAGCATATTCCAAACCCTCATGAACACCTGTCCGCTTCCACTCATCGGTTAATTCTTTGCGCACCTCAATGCTCTTGACACGTTGATTAATCCATGCATCACAATAACCCATTCGCTTATAGTCAACAATAGCCTGGTTAATGCTCAATTCAGGGTCCTGCATTTGGTCGATGCGCTGACTAGCCACCTGCGCCATCCATTGCTTAAAAGGCTCTGCTTTTGATGATGGGATAGACTGTATAACACGAAAAACGCTTTCAGTATCAGCCACATCCGTTAAACGCATTTTTCCATCCGCAGCACGAAGTTTTAACTGGTGACAATTTGTCACCGTTTCATTCCCCTCTTCTCTCAAACGTTGTTTTAACTTGTTCCAATACTTTCGTGCTGTCAGAGCATCCTTACTATCTGTAAGGACACCACAAACATCCACTATGGAAAAATACCATTTCTCTTCCTGATCATCCCATACTGTACGAATTTTTCTCTGCTCAAATAGTTGCAAGGCACTTCTTTTTGTCATAGTACGTTAATTAAAATTTCGCTGCAAAGATACTACATCCGACATGCGATTTTCAAGTATTTTTAAAGAATTTTTAAAAAAAGTTGTATCTTTGCACGATTTTTATCGAAACCATGAACATCACCATCCACTCCGAAGAAGAACTGCCCGCTGTGGCACAAGCCTTGCTGCAAGAACACCCCAACGACCGTGTGTTCTGCTTCTACGGCGAGATGGGCGCCGGCAAAACCACCCTCATCAAGGAGATATGCCGACAGCTCGGCGCCACCGACACCACCTCCAGCCCCACCTTCGCCATCGTGAACGAGTACCTCACCGAAGCAGATGACAGCATCTACCACTTCGACTTCTACCGCATCGAGAAACTCGCCGACGCCTACGAAATCGGCGCCGAAGACTATCTCTACAGCGGCAACTACTGCTTCCTCGAATGGCCGGAGAACGTGGAAGAACTCATCCAGCCCGACTTCGTCAAAGTGCGCATCACCGTCAGCGGACCACAGTCCCGCACTTTTGAAACCCTCTGAAAACCACCAGCATGATTGAGGAATACGAACATGCGACACAGATGGAGGCGGTAGATGAACTCACCGCCCAGCACAGTTTCGCCGTCGGCATCCTCAAAGGCAACTCTCTCACCCCCCGCAAAGAGGTGGTCATCCCCCCCTACTCCATCGAAACCCTCGTCGAAAACCACGTGCCCGTGCGCATCGAGCGCGGCATCGGCCAAGGCGCCGACTTCATCGACCTCGACTACGCCGATGCCGGCGCCCTCATCGACGACGAAGCACGCTACGTGTTCCAAAAGTCCGACATTCTCATCAGCCTGAAACCCCTCACACCCGAAGAACTCAAGCAACTGAAAGACAGCCAGATTCTCATCACCCCCATCGCGCCCAACGACATCACCCCCGAACACCTCGCCATCCTCCACCAGAAAAACATCACCGCATTGTCTTTGAAGATGGTAACCAATGTAGAAGACGGCGAGCTGCTGCAGGACATCCTGCAAGTGGAAGGAGGCATCTACGCCGCCTGCAACGCGCTGGGCGACTTTGTGTTATCGCTTGTTTTCCCCCTCATCTTCAACAGCGAGATGCGCTACGCCCTGCAGGAAAATCCGGTGCTGATGCAGGCCATCTACTGCTACAAGGGCATCCTCACCCACCAAGAGACAGGCGAACGCCTCCAAATCCCGTGGCGAGACCTGCTGATGCTTTGCTGGGGGATAAACTAAAATTCAGATAATCACTTCTTTACAATATTGTCAACGTTCCCACATACACCTTCCGGGGATGCCAGTTGCTTTTCAGCATGATACGGTACGTCAACACGGTGGCGGAGGGAAGGAATTTCCCGTTGGACTTGCCGTTCCAGCGGAAATTCGGGTCTTCCGACTTGAACACCAGCCGTCCCCAACGGTCGTAAATTGCAATCTCGAACTCCACAATCTCCAGTGATGAAGGAATATAGACTTGGAAATAGTCGTTGATGCCGTCCCTGTTGGTGGGAGTGATGGCATTGGGAATGTAAATCTCCTCATCGGGACACGGTGCAATGACCACCATGTCGCGGGCGTGGCAGGGTCCGTCGGAAGCATCCAGCACGTAGTTGCCGGGACGGGTCACCGTGAGCACTTGGTCGGTACTCCCGTTGCTCCATCGGAAATTGGCGTTGCTGGTCACGGCGGTCAATTCCACATAGCCATCCTCGCACAGGTCGGTGCCGCCCACCTCAATGGCTGCATCGGCAGAGTACGACTCCAGCACCAGCGTCGTGATGCTGTCGCAACCGAAGGCAGTCTGGTCAGTATGGGTGTAAACACCCGTCTCCGACTCATGGAACCCGTATTGGTTGAAGGCCGCCCCGTCGCAGATGGTGGCACGGATGGTGTCGTTAAACGTGGCGCCATGCGCATACTGGAACGTAACCGTGCTGGAGGTGCAGTGGAAAATGTCGTGTGCCGTCACCGTGAAGGTGGTCGGCGTGAGGTATTCAGTGTTGAAGCCCGTATTCAGGGCATCCGGATCGGTGAGCATATCCGACGGCGACCACTCCACCTCGCCGCACGCACCGCTCACCAGCACCACGTGCAGACTGTCCACAGGCTCGCAGAACAGCACATTGTTGGCCGCGATTTCAATACCTTGGTTCTTGCAAACCATAATCGACACAGTGCTGCCCTCCTCACACAACATAGTCTCATAGTAGATGTTCAGTATCAGCGTGTCGGGCGTATAGTCGCCAATGGCCACAATGTTGATGGTAACGGAGGTCTGGCCGGCGGGAATGGTCACCGACGAGGGCAACGTCTGCACATCCACACCATTGACCGCCGTGCCCGAATAGGTCAGCGGGATGACCGTGGGCGTGCTTACAGCCTCCGGTATGTTGAAGGTGACCGTAGCCGTGTTGCAGTCCTGCACAACAACGGGAAGACTCGCCACATCATACACAATCGTAGTCTCCATGCCGACAGCTGTAAAACTCTGTCCTTCAATAAAAACTGCCGAACCATAAAGATTGTCACCGGCATTTGAGATGGCCAGTTTCATGTGATACCAACGGCAAGGCACAACCGAAAACGTCGCCGACAACGGTCCTACACAGGCATCATACTGAATGTAGGAAGAACCGTAGGATATTTCATGGTAATACTGCGAATAGGAGTCCTCATTGACATTGTCGATGGAAACCGGCAAACTGGTGTTCGGAATACGGGCCACATTGGTGGTCTGGTTCGTGGTAAGGTCGGTGACAAAGAATCCGAAAACGTCATTGTAACCCGCACCCACAAATTCGGGATACTCCTCCGAGGCGAACATGTAGTTGAAAGTCACCTGGTCGGCAGTAGTGAGAAAGTCGAACTCCAAAACAGCGGGATAGTACAAATCGTCATACACCAGCGCCTGAAGCTCAGGACAGTTCACGCTGTTGGAAACAGAAATCTCAGCTCCGTCGTCGTCGTTAGGACCCACAGCATTCAACACATCGCCCGTAGCGATGATCAGTCCGTTGGAGAATCCCAGAGTGGGGAAGGTATTCGTATTGTTAGTGAAAAATCCCAACTGCGCGCCATTGTTCGCGTTCAGTGCCGTAGTGACATTGTTGAACTGCACATTCGACACCTGTACTCCGTTGCCCACCAGCATGGTACGCACCACATCCTCCGGAGTGCGTCCCGACGACGACGTAATCGCCACCTGCGCATGCAACGGACTCGCAAGCACACATAAAATCGTCAAAAAGCACCAGAAAACAGCCTTTTTTGTCATTGATTTGAATTTTTCACTTTTTAAAATTCGATGAAAAAAATCAATAATTATACAAAATAATGACAAAAATGTTGCTTAAAAATTTCAAAAAAAGAAAGAAAACATTTTTCAATTCCCCAAAAACACCTCCATCAGCGTGCTCTCCTCCAACGGCAGCAGCTTCGAATCGGTGGCAATGGCAGGCATCAGCAGCACTTCGCCCTTGTTGAGCAGATACTCGCCTTCTTCATACAAAAAAACCACCCGCCCTTCGGTACAGATGTAGATGACAAACGAATCGATGCCGGCATACACCTTCTCCAAAGGCTGTTTGAAATGCAAGAGGTTGATATTGAACATGTCGCAGCGAATCAGCGGCACGGTATGATTGAGCGTGGAAGTATAATGAATATGGTGCTGAACTTCATCGTCGAAATGAAGCGCCTCCAACGCCTCCGCCACATGCAGCTCGCGCGGCTGTCCGTTGGCATCCACCCGGTTCCAGTCGAACACGCGGTAGGTGCAGTCCGACGACTGCTGCACCTCCGCCAGCAGCACGCCCTTGCCGATGGCATGAACCGTGCCGGCAGGAATGAAAAACGCATCGCCCGCCGCAACGGGATAGAACTCCAGCAACTTCTCCACCCCGCCCTCGGCCAACGCACGCTGGTAGTCTTCCTTCGTCACCCCCTTCTTGAAACCCACATAGAGTCCGCTGCCCGCATCGGCCTGCAGCACATACCACATCTCGGTCTTGCCGCGCGTGCCGTACCGCCGCTCGGCCAGTGCATCGTCGGGATGCACCTGCACCGACAAAACATCCTGTGCATCAATAAATTTCACCAACAGCGGAAAGTCGTTGCCAAACTCGTCGTACACCTTCTCCCCTACCAAATCGCCCATGTACACCTCCACCAGTTCCGACAGCGTGTTGCCCTCCAACGGAAAACCTGCCGCCACCTCCGACTCCTTGCCTGCGATGCCCGACACCTCCCAACTCTCGCCACAATTGGCCAGCGCGCCAAAATCTTTACCCAAAATTGTATGCAACTTCTGTCCACCCCAAATCTTTTCAAAATATTGAGGTCTGAATTTTAAAGGTGTAAGCATAGTATGAAATTATGAGGTCAATTATTTCACCACCGTCACGGCCGCCATCACCGCCACGCCTTCGCCACGGCCTGTGAAGCCCATCCCCTCGTTGCTCTTCGCCTTCACCGACATCGCAGCCGCCGGGATGCCGAGCAAATCGGCCAGCCTCGCCTGCATCAGCGGCTTGTAATCCAACAACTTGGGACGCTCCAGCACGATGGTCACATCGGCATTGTTCACCCCCCATCCCTCCTGACGGAGCAGTTCCACCGTCTTCTGCAACAAAATGGTGCTGCTGATGCCCTTGTAGGCCGGATCACTGTCGGGAAAATGGGTGCCGATGTCGCCCAAGGCGGCTGCGCCCAGCAGGGCATCGCACAAGGCGTGGATCACCGCGTCGCCGTCGGAATGCGCCACACAGCCCCGGTCATACTCAATCTCCACCCCGCCCAAACGGAGCTTCAACCCCGCCGCCAAACGGTGGGAATCGTAACCGAAGCCTACGCGGAAATCTTCCATCAGCAAAAAGCTGTTATCCGATTAGTTTTTGTTGAGACGGCCCTGCGTCTTGATATCCTGCTTGTCGAACGATTTGAGGTCAAACGAAAGGGTGAAACGCAAGGTGTTCTCCAACGGATGGTGCTGGTCAACAGTGAACAGGTAAGCCACGTCCAGCGCAAAGATGCTGTAGTGGAGGCCTGCGCCCACCGTGATGAACTGACGGTTGCCCTTGGTGGGGTGCTCGTAGAAATAACCGGCACGCACAAAGAGCAGGTCACGGTAGCAGTACTCCAGACCCACTGCCCAGTTCACCTCGTGGAACTCCTCGATGGAACCGGCAGGAGCATCGCCGAACGACTGGAAAATACCCTGTGCCACAGACACATCGGGATCTTTACCTGCGGCAATGATGGGCTTGCCAGCAGCATCGTATGCAATATGATCATTGGAATCCAGTGCATACACCGGATTGGTGGGCACCAGCAGCTTGTTGCACTCCACACCCGCCATCAAGCTGTTGTACTCATCAAACTGGAGCGTGTAGCTCACACCCAGCTTGAGGTTGGTGGGCAGGAAGTCGCGGCGCATCGTACCCGAAGAGTACGACATCTTGTTACCGATGTTGGAAATATTCAAACCGGCACGCAACGTGCTGTTCATCTTGTTGTTGCCCTTGAAGCCGAAATCCTGCTGATAGAACAGGGAGACATCGGCGGCACCGGCCATACCGGCATTCGTTTCCACACCCTCCACATACTGACCAGCCGTCAGGTTGGAATAGATGAAGCGGGGCGTGATGGCGATGGAAAGCTCGTCAATCAGCTTTCTGGAATAGCTCAGGTCGATGGCGAACTCGTTCGGTTTCTGGCTACCCATGTCGTTACCCTCGTTGTCGGTGAAGTTAATGTCACCCAACGAAAAATAGCGGAGCGAAAACGACAGTGCATCATTATCCGTAACTTTATAGTAGGTGGAAAGATAAAGCAAGTTAATGTCGTTCACCAACTTACGCAGCCATGGACTATACGAGAAGGAGATACCGAATTTATTCTGGTTGAAAACATATTTCGAAGGGTTATGATGTTGGGAATTGACATCCGCGGAGGTGGCCACACCCATATCGCCCATGGCACCGGCGCGCGAGTCGGGAGCAATCGTCAGGAAGGGAACAGCCGTGGTGATGGTGTTAAGTTCCTGTCCGTTCAACACGACAGGATTCAGCTGAGCTTTCAGGGAAGTGACAGAGAACAACAGAATGCCAACAGCAACTACAAGGATTTTTTTCATTGTTATTTTTATTAATGGATAAAAATTTCGCTCCCCAATAACGTAAAATCTTTCATATTATTTTGAAGAAAGATGATTTTTTTACAAAATCACAATCTTCTCGATTTTTTCGGCCTGTTCGCCACTGGCGGTGCGCACGCGCAGCCGGTAGAGGTAGGTGCCTTTGCCAATCTTGTCGCCGAAGTCGTCGAGGCCGTCCCACACGATGGAATCGCTGCGGAAGCCCTGCGTGCACTGGGTGGATTCGAGCGTGCGCACCACCTTCCCCGAAATAGTGTAAACCGTCACCATCACGTCCAACACCTCGCCCGGACGGTTGTGCTCGAAGTAGAACGACGTGCGGGTAGTGAAGGGATTGGGGTAGTTGAGCACATGGTCGAGCACCAGCCCTTCATCCGACACCACCACAAACTCCAGCTCGCGCTCCGACACGTTGTTGAGGATGTCCCATGCCCGCACCTTCATTTTGTGAGTACCGAGCGCAAGGTTCTCTAATGGATAACGAACCGTACCGCAGTTGAAACTGTCGCGGGCCGCCTCGTAGTAGTTGTTGAGCACAATCTGGTTGCCGTCGTCGAGCATGGCCACCAAGTCGTGGCCGATACCGTTGCCCGTGGTGTTGATGCCGTACTCGTCTTTGAGCTTCACCAACAGCGTGGGCGAGGGATTCACCGTGCCGCCGTTCACAAACTGCTCGTCGTTCATGTACAGGTCCATCTCGGGGCCGTTGTCGTCGGTGATGGTCTCGTCGCTCATGCCACCGATCAGCACCTCGTTGTATGCCCCTGCCGCGTCGGCGGTGCGGCTGCTGGCATAATAGCTCAGCTTACCATTGCCATACGCATAGTTAATGTCTTTGGGAAGAATGAATGAAAAGCCGAACTTCCCATCCGTCACGGTGACATTTCCTTTGAAAAGGATATTTTTCTGCACCTCAAATTCCTCGTATGAGCTATGCGGATCGTTTTGCAGGGTGTGGCTCACCGTTTTTTTGTCATAAACTGAAGGATACACCGCGCCCGAGAAATCGGGAAGGAGATGTCCCTCTGCATCTTCCACATGACCGCTGATGCGCACGTGCGAAAGCGCCTTGAGCGTGTCGGCGAAGTCGGTCACCGCCACCCCGTTGATGGAGTCGGTCACCACCGTATAGCGCGGCACGGCGAGTTTCATGGCAGGGTCGCCCAGCACATATATCATATAGAATCCGCTAACGTTGCCGCTGCCCGCATTCTTGGCCTGCCGGTTGCACTCGCCGATGGTGAGCGGCGCATTGATTCCGTTGCGGAAAAGTTTGGAAAACCAACGGGTGATATAGGTCTTGTTGGCTCCCGTATAGGCCACACGGTATGTGGTAATCATGGCCGACACACCGCCTCCGCTGTTCAGGAATGCCATCTCGGCCGGCGACACCAACGACCGGTCGCACCATCCGAATTCGCAGGTCATGGTCAGCATCCACGGCTGGTTGTAGCGGTTGGCCCAACGGCTGATGTCGGTCAGCTCGATGATGCGCTCGTGCGCCCAACCGTTCTTGCCCCCGTGCCCCACGTAGGTGAACAGCAGACAGCCTTTGTTCATCCGGTTGTTGATGTCGGTGGTCACCTCCGGGTAGCGTGCCGATGAGGAATAGGTAACCTGCTGATATGCATCCAAATATATCTTTTCGATATTGAGATTGCGATTAGCAGTGTCCGCTATCTGTGCCGCCTCGTCAGCTGTCTCCAGATGCTCGCCGCCCTCTTCGTCATCCCCCACAAAGGTCGCCACATTTTTCCAGTCACCGAAATTGCTGGTAGGTGTATTCTCTCCCAACACCACCTGCGAGGCGTACTCAATGGTCTTGTCCACCGCCAGCTTCGCCTGCGAAGCCGTGCTCACCGGGAAACGCCCCACCGCGACATCCACCGTCTTGCCTGTACCATTGCTTCCCTCATCGAAATCCAACAGTCCGAAAAAGTCGTCATTGGCTTTGAAATGCTCCTCATTGACATCAGAAACACATTGGTAATTAGGAACATATATTTGACAATCTCCTTCAATTCCGCGATAATCATACGAAGGTCTTCCGAAAAGAAGCAGATACTGGGGCTGAGCGGCGGAGGTCTGCTCATAAATCATCTTCATATAGTCGCGGATGGCGCACACATCCTGCTCGCCGCTGGAAAACTCGTTATAGACCTGCTGCGGGCTCACCACCTTCACCGTCATACCGTCGTTGGAGCGGTGAAAATCGGCCAGCCGTTCGGCCTGCGACCAGAAGTCGGGATGCGCCACGATGACCATGTCCACGCGGCTGGTGCCATGCAGATCCTGATTGGACACCTTGCCCACCGGAGTCACACTGTAGCAGGCATTGTCGGTAAAAGCCACAAAATGGCGCAGTGTGTCGCTGGGCGAATTGAAGCCGAATGTGCCGGCCGACAGCGAGCCCGCCATGTTGCGGGTCTGGTTGATGACCGTCACATCCCACACCTTCATGCCGGACGAAAAGTTGCCGACCATATAACGGGTCACGGCATTGGCGCCAACGGTACTTGGCGTACAGAAAGGAGTCTGGCCGCTTCCCGCCCGCAGCAGGCAGTCCATCTGCCACTCAAGGTAGTCGAGAAATCCCACCGCCGATGAGACAGGCTTGTTGTAGGTGAGTTCCACATCGGTGCTGCCGCCCGCCGCCGTGAAAGTGAAGGTGCGGTCGCTGAGCCAGGCGAGATAACCGGTGAGGGTGACCGGCACAGAGACCGAACCTATCGACTGCCCGTTCACCGTCAGCTGGAATGAAGAGACACGCGCACAGCTGGCACCTACTGCCACTTTCAGCTGCATGGGGCCCACCGGCGAGGAGGGCAGCGAAAGGGTATAGTGCCGCGTGGTGGTCACATCGAACTTATCGCCGAACCAATTCCGTCCACCTTCGCCAAGGTTGAATTTATCCTCCTCAAAAAAACCGTATGCTGTGTAAGATGAAGCTGTTGTCGTTGGAGTCATCGCGCTGTTGTCCTCGGTCTCCACCCGCAGTTTCTGTCCGATGCCCGCGTCCACATTGATGAAATAGGAGGCCTTTGTCGCATACAGATTGAAATTATGAGTGAAGCCCTGATAAGAGTATTCCCAGCTGTGCGGACCTTCGGCGTAGAAAAGGAAGTAGTCGCCGGCATCAAATGAGTGGTCGCCGCCGTCGTGCATCTCGATGGGCAGCTCCAGCAGGTCGTCGGGACGCTGCACCGCGTTCGACTCTGCCAGCATGCCGCCGCCGTTGCCAAAGATGGAGATATTGTCGGAAGAGAGGTTGGAAAGAGGAATACCCAAAGACGACAAGTCATTGTATGTCACTTTGTAAACGCCCGTTTTGGCCACTGTGACACGATACCAGTTGCCACTGCGCAGCACCGAGTGGTCGGCATAGGTCCGGGTGGCTTTGCCCGACTTTTTCACCCCCTTTCCCTCAATGGAAAGATGTACTGAAACCAACTTTTCATAGCGGCCGCCGTTCACGCGGATGGGCAGGAAAGAGACCGCCGCATAGGGTTTCTTTTTCTCATAGACAGTGGTCACCTCATAAGCCACCTCATTCTGACGGAAATCTTTGGGAACCAATGATTTTTCTTGTTCGGAAAGGGGTTCATAAACGGCATTGGAAGCCACAACCTCATAGTCGGAAAAGTCAGCGCTCACCGGAAAATGGTCGTAGTAGCGGGGCAGCACCGGATAGGCTTCATCATCCACCGAGCCTTCAAAAACGATAAACGACACCGTCCCCTCATTTGCAGTCTGGTAAGTGATGGGCTTCAGCCATTGGATAGATATATTTTTTTGAATTTTTTGAGCCTGAATATCAATAAGTTGAAAGAAAATCAACCCAAAAATTCCCAAAACAACCCAAGAAAAATGTTTCATATTACGTTTGATAATGTTACGAGGAATGCACAAAATAAACGAATGAGGCTCTGTAAAATTGCAAAAATCAAAAAATGTTGATAACTTTTTAGAAAAAACTGCGTAAAGTCCATAATAATTCGTAATTTTGCGACCTTTAATATATACTGGCAAAATTTAAGCGACACACATCGAATTAGAATAAAACAAAGGATATGAAAAAGATCATCTGCGTTATGGGGCTCCTGTTGCTGGCATTGCTCAGCAGCACGAAAGTTTCGGCACAAGATCCGCACTTTTCCCAATTCTATGCCAACCCGCTGTATCTGAATCCCGCATTCGCCGGCACGAATGTCTGCCCGCGCATCACGGCTCATTTCCGCGACCAGTGGCCCAACATCCATGGCACCTACCTCACCTACTCTGCCTCGTATGACCAGCATTTCGACAAGCTGGCGGGCGGTATCGGTGTGCTGTTCATGGGCGACCATCAGGGACAAGGCACCATCAACACCTACGCAGCCAGTATCATCTATTCCTACAAGTTGAAAGTTTCCCGCAAGTTCAGCATGCGCTTCGCCTTGCAGGCCACCTTCCAGCAGAAATCCCTC
Organism: Bacteroidales bacterium; assembly: GCA_045132235.1. Lineage (GTDB taxonomy): Bacteria > Bacteroidota > Bacteroidia > Bacteroidales > WCHB1-69 > UBA1756. The sequence continues at coordinate 1,843 of JBGURX010000026.1, read as the reverse complement.
AACTGGGACAAGCTGACCTTCGGCGACATGATCGACCCCAAATACGGTTTTGTGTATGAGACCAACGAGACGGCTCCCGCCAAGCAGTCGAAGGCCATCGCCGACTTCTCCGCAGGTTTCATCGGCTACACCAAGAACTTCTACTTCGGCTTGGCCGTCAACCACGTCACCCGCCCGTACGAAGGCTTCATTTCGGTGAGCCGTCTGCCCGTCAAGTGGACCGCCCATGTGGGTGGCTATTTTGATCTGAAACGCCGCAGCCGCAAGAGCCGCTCCTTCGGCGACGTCTCCATCAGCCCGAACATCATCTATCAGCACCAGATGGAGTTCCATCAGCTGAACTATGGTTTTTACCTCAACTACTATCCCTTTGCTGTCGGTATCTGGTATCGCCAGAGCTTCCGCAACCCCGATGCTGTGATCTTCATGTTCGGCCTGCAGCACGAGCGCATCCGCGTGGCCTACTCCTACGACCTTACGGTCTCCAAGTTGGCCAACCTTTCCGGCGGTGCCCACGAGGTTTCACTCCAGCTGCTGCTGCCATGTCCTGAGAGAAAGAGAGTGATGAAAGACTTGGTCTGCCCCACTTTCTAAGTCCATCCATAATAATATTGAAAAAACATCGTTAGAACTATAAATTTTTTGAAGCAATGAAGAAGATGAGCAAAATTTCCGGTTTACTGCTGCTGGCTGCCACGGCCCTGCTGTTCAGTTCCTGTAAGAAGGAGTACTCCCCCACTACAGGCTGGGAATACAACAACGCAGAGAACGGCGGCTTTGAGGTGTATCCCTTTGTGGAACAAGCTACCGGTCCCGGCCTCGTGCTGATCGAAGGCGGTACTTTCACCTTCGGCCGCGTGGAAGAGGATGTCATGTACGAATGGGGCAACAACCCGCGCCGTGTCACCATCTCCTCCTTCTACATGGATGAGTGTGAAATCAGCAACCTCGACTACCGCGAATATCTCCACTGGCTTGAACGCGTGTTCCTGCCCGCCGACCTCAAGACCATCGTCGATGAGGCTCGTCCGGATGAGAATGTTTGGCGCGAGAAGCTGGCTTACGCCGAGCCGCAGGTGGAATACTATTTCCGCTACCCCGCCTACAACCACTATCCGGTTGTGGGTGTGAACTGGCTGCAGGCCACCAACTACGCCGCTTGGCGTACCGACCGCGTCAACGAGCAGATCCTCGTGGACCTCGGTTTCATCGACTGGAATCCCGACCCGTCACCGGAGCTCTACTTCACCACCGATGCATATTTGGTATATGATTCATACGAGATGGAAACCGACAACCGTCTCACCAACATCTCCACCGGCGACTACCGCAACGTGAAGATGGAGGACGGCATCCTGCTGCCCCGCTACCGCCTCCCCACCGAGGCTGAGTGGGAGTACGCCGCCTACGCCCTCATCGGCAACACCCTCAACGAGCGTGTGTTGGAGAGAAAGCTCTACCCGTGGAACGGTCACTACACCCGTACCGACGACAAGCGCTACTATGGCGACTTTGTGGCCAACACCCGCCGCGGCCGCGGCGACCTCATGGGTGTGGCCGGCTACCTCAACGATGCTTCCGATATACCAGCACCCGTCAACTCCTACTGGCCCAACGACTTCGGCCTCTACAACATGGGTGGCAACGTCGCAGAATGGGTGATGGACGTCTATCGTCAGACCTCTCACGACGAGGTGTACGAGTTCAACCCCTTCAGAGGCAACTACTATGAGACCATGAAACTGTTGGACGATGGTTCCGGCATGGTGGAAGACCGCGACAGCGTGGGTAAAATCCCGATGGTGCCCGTCTCCGACTTCAAGAACGACAGAAGAAGAAACTA